>CANPYY010000014.1 GCA_947588675.1 uncultured Lachnospiraceae bacterium
ATCCTATTAAATGCCTTCTCTACATCATCCTGTCCGATCCAATCCGAATATGCATATAAGAATTCTGCTAATTCTTGAAAATCCTCATCATAAATCCTGCCTAAGAACTCTTGCCAAAACAAATCATTTTTAAACTGCTCTGCAATTGCCTCACCTACAAAATCGTAAATTCTGTTATTATTACGAGCAGAATATAATTCATACTGAACAATATCTCCCCACTTTGGATCAGACCACGCATATGCAATCAGTCCATCATATTTAATATCCGGGAATTGCTTTCGTACTGATTTTAACGCAGATTTTAAAGCATACATTCCCGTACCATCAACATCTATACTATATCCACTATCATCATAAACACATAATCTACAAACATGCACAAATATTCCGTACTTTTTATATTGTGTATAAACCGGAAAATCATCATATTCCACCTGCCGATAATATGCATCTATAAACTCTTCTATTGCATTATACCATTCTGTATAAAAGGTCTCTTTAAAGATTTTTGCTACCTGCTCTGATATTGAAGCATCACAATATATCCTTATTCCACTAATGTCATCTCTCTCAGGCAAATACTCAAATGCATAAATCAAAGATTTTGGCAATAACATTTTTCTCTTTCCCTCCCTTTTTATCACTTTCCTTAAAAAGTCATCAATATCATTAAATTCAACAAATCTATAATTAAAATTGACATAACAGCTTTCAAGGCTAATTTTAGTTCTAATGTTAAAACTGTCATCATCACCTTCATCAACCACATCATTAACACTTTGAGTGCCTACATGTATATTTCTTTTGATTAACTAATTTCCTGTATTCAGTTCCATATAAAATCGAACATTTTTTATTATCCATAGTTATTCTCCTTTACCCCCTTCGCTTTTGCAATAACTTACTACACATTCTCCTTGCTGCTTACAATTTTCAACATTGTTAGTCACATATATTGCATTGTTTATTCTGTATAAAAAGTCCCTTTAAAGATTTTTTGATTTATAAAACTATTTTGATAAAGTACTGATAGCTGTATCTATTGCCATACTGATATTACCTACGTTATTTGCATTTGGCACTAAAATATCAGAAATATCAGCAACATCAATATTTGGTATCTTTGTTGTAACCGTTGTATCAGACTTAAAACCTGATGCGTCAGTTGCATTATAATGACTTGTGTTACTATGTGAAGAGTGATTACTATGATTGCTATGACTACCATGACTGCTGTATGATGAGTGAGAACTATGGCTACTATGTGATTCATGACTGCTATGACTGCCATGGCCATAATGACCCGAGCTATGACTGCTGTGCGAAGAATGTGAACTATGTGAAGAGTGTGAACTATGCCCAGCAAGCACCTCGTCATACATAAGCAAGCTTAAAACCATTACCATAGTTCCCAATACTACAACTTTATTTCTTGTAATATTTCCTTCTTCTTCATACAGAAAATCTTGAATAGATTTTTTTATTTTGGGGAAAATTTTTTCTTCCATAAATAATATCATCCTTTCCTATCATTTTGTTATACTTATACAAACACCCATTTTCCATACAGTATTATATTTTTTATTCTGATTTTTATAATAAACACAATTTCCACATGGCTTATTTTTCTTAAACTGTCCTTTTAAATATGGATATCTAGTATTGTTATAATAATATTTACCTGTACCACTCATTTTATCTTTTTCCCATTTTCCTATATACCTATCACCCTCAGTCCATGTATATTTACCCTGTCCTGATTTTTTATTTTTATATACCTTCCCTTTATATTTATCACCATCATGATACGTAATTGAACATGTACCACTAAATTTTCCCTTTTTTACCCTACCTTTATAAATATCCCCTCTCGATAATTTAGCTTTTATTTCCCCTGTCTTTTTTTTATTGTTTATTGTTATTATAAAGGTACCTTTTTTATTCGTATATGTATATGTCCCTGATATAAACACATTATTTAAGAAGATCCCCTTTAATACAGTATTATCTGCAAATGTATATTTTCCAGTTCCATTTATATTATTATCAGTCCACTCTCCTTCGTAAATATCACCATTATTAAACTCAAATCTTTCTATTCCATTTTTAATAATTTCTTCATCCTGACTGTTATTTACTGTTTCACTAACATCATACAAATCTTCTGAATTATTATGAATTT
Source organism: uncultured Lachnospiraceae bacterium (assembly GCA_947588675.1). GTDB lineage: Bacteria > Bacillota > Clostridia > Lachnospirales > Lachnospiraceae > V9D3004. Next base: position 2,186 of record CANPYY010000014.1, read on the forward strand.
CTTCTTCAAGTGCAGCAATGTTTATTTCTTCGTTTGTCTCACTATTTGTTACTGCATCAACTTTTCGTTGTCCTGTTTTATCTTTTGAATTTGATTTAATTAATCCATATACAATTATTAAGCATATAACAGCCAACACCAGACCAACAATTAATACTATTTTTTTATTTTTTTTCATATCCATGATTTAAATACCTCAACTATTTCTTTATTTTCGTACATTAGCTCAAAAATTGAATCTAACATACCTTTGTATATTTTACATTTATAACCATTAGCTTCATGCTGATAAACATTATCAGCCATAGCTAAATTAATTACCGGACAAGCTCCACAGTATACATGATATACACAATCACAACACATTGGAAGCGACTCCAAAACAGAAGACTGACATATTATTTGACATACATCTGAATCCATAAGTTCATCATACGTATTACGATATACGTTTCCCAATAAAAATGATTTATTACCCATTTCTGCTATCATACGACCTTCATCACAAGTATATACGTTACCATCATAGTAATATGCAAGCTGTCCAACGCCTGCACCACATGGTGATCTTAATTCCATATAGTTGTCTGATAAATGTCCTAATATTTTACGCAAAAAAATCACAGCATGTCCCTCAACAATTTTTTTACCGGAACAATTATATTCAACAATAGTTTGCAACGCCGATTTATAAAACTCCACAAACTCTTCAGCAGTATAACCTATATCATTCCAGTGTGCTTTTGCATAACCTAAGGAAGTAAGCGGTCTTATAAACAAAAAATCCAAACCTACCTGCAAATAAGCCCGCACGATTTCATTTACTCTTGACAAACTGTACTTTGTTGTAGTTTGTATTGCGCCTATTCCTACTCCAGCTTTCTTAAGTTTCTCTATATTGTGCACTACATCATCATATGTATCAGATCCTTCCATTTTTTTACGATTCATATTGTGAACAATCCTATCACCATCCAAAGATGTAGAAACAGATATTTTATGCGAAGAAAAAAAGTCTATCATTTCCTCTGTTAAAAGCAATGTATTTGTAACTACAGAAAAATTAATATTTCTATCTGTATATTTTTCTTCTGCATACTCTACTGATTGTTTAATGACAGAAAAATTTATTAATGGCTCACCGCCTTGAAACTCTATACAAATATCTTTAGCAGGTGACTGCATAATAACGTCTATCGCTTTTTTAGCTGTTACCAATTCCATTCTTCCACGTTTTTTTTGTGCAGAATCCTGAGCTTGACAATACACACATGCCATATTGCATGAATTAGTTAAAACAATAATGTGCAGACTTGTAGCGGAGAACAAATAACTCTTATTACCTCTATAATCTTTAATAGCTCTTTGAGCAAAAACTTCATCCTCGTCTTCGTACAAAAAATATCTATCTTTTAATATATTTACTGCTTTTGGTGCTAACTGCATAAAGTTCCCATAAATTAATGCTTGTAGTTGTATTTCATTAACAAATGCAAAATAACCTTCCTCATTCGTTATCAAATATTTGTCCTTGAATTTTTTAAAATTAAAATAATTAGTCTTCATTTTGTCACTCCACCGGTTTTACTTTTGGCCTCATTATATATTTAGTAGAAAAGAACATACCACCACACAAAGCTTTAACTTTACAATCTTTACATTCGTCCATATAACAGATTTTATAATCTGTTATACTATTTGCCGCCATCTGCCAATACCCTCTTTCAACAAAACACAAAGGAAAATTATATAACTGTACATCAACTCCCTCATTAACCAATATATCTATTGCCGTCTTTGCCTTTTTAAAAGCCTCATCATAATCAATCCATACTTCTTTTCTGTTTACAGCTGCATTTCCCATCATTTCCATTGCAATAAAATTAACGCAGAATACATCTCTAAAATGTTTCAAAATGTATAATACCGTTTCCGTCAATCTGTCACAATTTTTTTTAGAAATCACAATACGTATTTCTACTTTTTGTTTCTTATTCAACAAATTTCTTATACCCCTAACAGTCTGTTCAAAACTCCCTTCTGACTGTGTAATCATATCATGTATACTTCTATCTGATGAATGTAATGGGATTGCAAACCGCGTACCAATCGGTGTACAAGCAATTACACTGTTCAAAAAAAATATATCAGCAAATGATCTTCCATTACTAAGCATCTGAAAATCAGAATTTTGAAATTTATTTTTTAATAGCTCCATTATTTCAAAAAAAATGTCTAATGCTAATGTTGGTTCTCCTCCTGTTATATTTATATAACTTACATCAGAAGGTAATATTTTTATATACTCTTTTAACCATTCAACGTATCGTTCATCACTTTTCTTTCTGTCATATTCAGATACCGGACACATAATACAATTAGAATTGCATTTATTAGTCATAAAAATATCAATTTCTTGCTTACTTTCATGATGCAGGCATTCTACTTCTCCTCGCTCAGATATTGAAATTATCATACCATCTTCGAACATACCATCGATTAATTCAGCTGAGCATAATATCTTGCCTATATCACTGTCCTTACACTTATATTGCAATTTATTACCATCTAATATTATAGTTGGCCTTTCATCACATTTGCTTCTATCACTTCTAAAAATCAGTACTTTCTCTCCAAAATGCCAATTGGGAATTATTACATTATTCACATTATCTCAACACCCTTATCAAAAAATAAATTATTGCACCCATTATTATAAAAATAGCAAATGGTATCTTTCTTACAATAGTAATATATTCTTTTCCCTTTTTACTTTTTCCCCATCGTTTTATCGCTTCTGCTTCCTCTGAATTTATTCTCACACTCATATCTTCGTTGGTATCACAAGGTAACCCTTTAATTTTGGAAACAGAAAACTCCATTATAGTCTGATATGACATTACCATTCCTTCACATACCTTCTCTGTTTTAATTTCTTCATAATTATATCCACTGACAAAATAGCGAAAAACAATGGCTAAAATTAAAATTATATAAGGCTTTACAGAAAAGCTGTTCATTCCAACCTTTTTTAATAAAATAGTGTCTATAATAAACATAAATAATAAAATATACCACTTTGTAAAGAATGAATATTTATGTATTATCAGTACAGCAAAAATATTTATGAAAGCAAATAATATTCTATTTGAAACATATATATTACCAAGTAAATACTGACATATGCTGCTTAACCCTCTTAAATATATAAACCCACTTAAAATGCTTAAAAAAATTTGTATCAATTGCTTCTTATATACTGCTTTTCTTTTATAAAATTTCTTTTTCGTTCTCCATTGAATACATGTATCAATCAATACATAAATATATGCTATAAAGAAAATCAACAATACCAGCATCATACCTGGAAAATATAAAATTTCTTTATTATCATAAAATCTTGAAGGAAACAACCAAATTACACATATTAATAATTTAGAATCCCCTGCCGCCCAAAAATGTAATGCGTACATCAATAGTGAAAACACAGTCATTACTAATAAATTACTAATATATAATTTTAAAAAAGTATGAGCAAACATAATATAATATATAACGTTTACAAGACTTCCAATGATTCCTGATACTATCAAAACCTTGTTTGGTATAACATTATTTTTTATATCTATAATTGCAACATAAAATCCTAATATTACGATTATAGTAATTAAAATTGCCTCACAAATATACATAATTAAATTTTTCCTTTATTTGTAAGAGATATCAAATAATTTTCAAACTCCTTAATAGTTAAACTAGTACTGTATATGCATTTACAAAATTCACAAACAAAATAAAATTTTTCTTCATTAACACCAACTTCTGCTACATTTTGAAAGTTACTTATTGCCATATATATTCTTTGCTTATCATAAATTTCCTTATTTAAATAAAGTATTTTATTCATTTTCTTCAAACCAATCTTTTAAAATATCATTTGCATTAAAATCTGTTTCTTTAATATTGTCATTTATATTTTTTGTAATAAGAGTTGAAGCAAGTGCTCTAGATACAATCATTTCACGAATATATTTAGTTTTTTCTGCAACAATTTGTCGTGCTTTCTGTGCAATTAATTCATTTTCAAATTTAACATACAACTCTTTGCTCTCTTCCATGCTTTTTGTACATAAGGATATAAGATAGTTATGTTCATCAGCATCTAAATGAATATACATGCTGTCTGTAAAGGCATAGGCTGCTTTCATAATATTCTCTATGCTATACAATTCTTTGAGATATTTATGCATAAAATCATCCTTTATCATATATTATATATACTTTAATAATTTGTCCTCACATCTTACTAAAAAGCATTAATTACACATTGTTTACAATTAACAAAACTATAAAAGTATTTTATGTAAATATTATATCATATTGTGACTATATTCACAAGTGTATATTTCCACAATATGCGTTTTTCCACAATATTATATAATTTTAACAAACAGACATCGAGGTGATCACAATTATCAGTTATGAACCGCTTTGGGAAACAATGAAAGCTGCAAACATTACACAATACCGCCTTTTACAAAGCGGTATTGATAATAAAACCCTTGATTCCTTGAAGAAAAATAAAAATATCACTTTACTTACATTAGAGAAGCTCTGCAGAATACTTAACTGCACGCCTAATGACATTATAAAATTTATAGAATAATCCAATTACATTTTTTAAATCTATACTTTCTTTTTCCATAACCGGCTACAGGTTCAATATTTATCAAAAAGCCTGTGGATATGAATAGCCGTTTTTACATTTCGGTCTGTGTTTTTTCAATTATCCTGTCAAAGTCCGATTCTATTGGCTGGAGTTTATTATAAATGTCATATTCTCCATATGCCTTTTCTAATGCCTGCTGGTGCGAAACCCTCCCATTATCTTTTAAAATATCGTATTTTCTGAATTCAAGAAATGCATTTATACTGTCAGAAAATTCCTGCATGGTAAAAGCATTTTCACGTTCAATCAAATCCTCAATATAGTCAAAATAACCGGATACAGCCCGCTCAAGCTGTCGGATTTGTTTTGCATCCAGATAATTCTTTGCAATAGGAGTATCAGATTTTAGAATACGACCATCTGGTGCATATTTCCAAGTGGTTAATCCCATATGTTCTTTGGTATGGTCGGCAGATTCATACACAATTTCTGACGCAGTTTTACCAGTAATGGCATAGTGGAACTTATTCTGTACAGTGGCATAAAAATGATGGGTAACTTCAGAATCTTTGTTATAATCAATGCTGCACTCTGCAAAAATATCTGTTATCTGCTGCCAGATTCTGCGTTCACTGGCACGTATTGAACGGATTCTTTCCAGTAATTCTCTAAAATAATCCTTGCCAAAAGCAGTTTTTGCAAGTTTCAGACGTTCATCATCCATTACAAATCCCTTTATCATGTACTCTTTTAGAACTTTTGTTGCCCAAATGCGAAATTGTGTTGCCTTAATAGAATTTACCCGATAACCTACCGAAATAATAGCATCCAAATTATAATAATTAGTGTCTTTCGTTTGTGTTTTCCCCTCTACAGCACCATGCTGAGTGGTTGTTGCAATTTTTGCAACAACCACTTCTTCCTTTAATTCACCTGTCTCAAAAATTTTTGTAAGATGTCTGCTGACGCCGGATTTATCAATGCCAAATAATTCAGCCATTGCTTTCTGTGTAATCCAAATGCTTTCATCTTTAATCAAAGCGCTTACCGTTACAGAATCATCTTCTGTACGATAAAATATCATTTCCATTTGTTTTGTAATATCTGTATTCATACAAAATAATCCTTTCCGCCATCTATGTTAAACAAATTTTCTTTCAGAGCCTTTGCACAAATCCTTTATCGTCTCTCCGTCTGTAACCATTTCAATAAATTTCTATAAAAATTATATATGATTACAGGTTAGAAATCAATTGCATATATCCTTTTGTTGCTGTACAATAAAGTTATATAAATAACGGCAGATTAATGCAGAAGGAGGTCATTATGAATATTTACACCACTGACAAAATTAGAAACGTAGTTCTTCTTGGTCATAGCGGAGCCGGTAAAACAAGCCTTGTGGAAGCCATGGCATATCTTGCAGGCATGACAACACGTATGGGCAAAGTTACAGACGGCAATACCATAAGCGACTATGATAAAGAAGAAATCAATCGTCATTTTTCCATCAATACTTCAGTAATCCCGATTGCTTGGGATGATACTAAAGTTAATTTCCTGGATACACCGGGATTATTCGATTTCGTCGGCGAAGTCGAGGAGGCGGCGGCAGTTGCAGATGCTGCTATTATTGTAGTATCCGGCAAGAACGGTATTGAAGTGGGTACAAAAAAGGCATGGGAAATCTGTGAAAAATATAAACTTCCACGCATAATATTTGTAACCAATATGGATAACGATAATGCAAGCTACAGACAGGTTGTGCAGGACTTAGAAGATATGTACGGCAAATGTATTGCACCTTTTCATCTTCCCGTACGTGAAAACAAAGAATTTGTCGGATACGTAAACGTATTGCAGCAGCGTGCAAAACGATGGACTCAGCACGGTACTGTAGAAAAAATGGATATTCCGGAATATTCGCAAAGCAATCTTGAAATATGCAGAACCGCGCTTATGGAAGCTGTTGCTGAAACAAACGAAGATTTTCTCGAACGTTATTTTAACGGCGATGAATTTTCAGAAGACGAAATACGTCAGGCTCTCAGGATGAACGTTGCCGACGGCAGTATCGTACCCGTCCTTATGGGTTCCAATACGCTGGCGCGCGGCATGTACACATTAATGGTCGATATAATAAAATATCTTCCGAGTCCCGAAAAACGTAAATGCTCAGGAATTAATGCCACATCCAATGAAATATTTAACGCCGACTACGATTTTTCAAAACCTAAATCGGCTTACGTATGGAAAACCATTTCAGATCCGTTTATCGGAAAATACTCTTTAATCAAAGTAAACTCCGGTGTATTGAAAACAGACGATATCCTATACAATCATCACAAAGATATTGATGAAAAAATCGGAAAACTTTATGTACTTTGCGGAAATAAATTTGAAGAAGTAAAAGAGCTTCATGCGGGAGATATTGGCGCATTGGCAAAACTTGCATCAGTCACCACAACCGATTCCCTTTCTACCAGAAAAAATCCTGTTTTATATATACGTACAGGCATTTCCACGCCATATACATATAAACGGTACAAGGTTAAAAAGAAAGGTGACGAAGATAAGGTTTCCCAGGCGCTCCAGAAGTTAATGCTGGAAGACTTAACCCTTAAAGCAGAAAACGATACCGAAAACGGCCAGACACTTCTTTACGGCATGGGCGACCAGCATCTGGAAATTGTCGCAGCAAAACTATTAAACAAATATAAGGTGGAAATTGAAATTCAAAAACCTAAAATTGCGTTTCGTGAAACCATACTTAAAAAATCTGACGTTGAATATAAATATAAGAAGCAGACAGGCGGTCATGGTCAGTATGGTCATGTAAAAATGACATTTGAACCATCCGGAGATTTGGAATCACCATACATATTTGAGCAATGTGTTGTAGGCGGCGCAGTTCCAAAAAATTATTTTCCTGCGGTTGAAAAAGGTATACAGGAGTCAGTGGCAAGCGGTCCTCTTGCAGCATATCCCGTTGTCGGAGTTAAGGCTGTGTTATATGACGGTTCATACCATGCCGTGGATTCATCGGAAATGGCATTTAAAGTTGCCGCCGTACAGGCGTTTAAAGACGGTTTTATGAAAGCAACTCCTGTCCTTTTGGAACCGATAGCCTCTCTGAAGGTAACAGCGCCCGACCAATATACCGGCGATATAATGGGAGATTTGAACAAACGGCGCGCCCGTATACTCGGCATGAATCCTGATAACAATGGATATCAGGAAATCCTTGCTGACATTCCATATATGGAATTATACGGCTACAACACAATTTTACGCTCCATTACCGGCGGAAGCGGAACATATTCTTATTCATTTGCAAGATATGAACAGGCTCCGCCTGATATACAGGAAAAAGAAGTTGCAGCCCGCGCGGCAGGAACAGACGAAGCATAAATATAACCCTGCAATCCTTAATTTTTCATTGGATTGCAGGGTTAAAACCTGTTTAAGCGCGGTGTACGATTAACTTCTGTTTTACTCTTACCATCTTCTTTAATATCGACTGATACTACTGCTTGCGGAATAACCTGAATAACCGCTTGCACCGTCAAAATAATCAAAAGCCGTTGCACTTCTATTCGTATTTATAAAAGAAGAAATACCGTTTGCATTCTTATAAATAATGCGATAGCAGCCTCTATAATCTCCACTCGTAATTTTTTTCACTTTCTTTATTTTTCCGCTATAACTGAATTTACCGGTTTCATTATCATAATAATTTACGCGCGTCTGAGTGAATTTTACACTATAGCCTGCAGACGACGCCTGACTATACCATTTTCCTTTAATCAGTTTATATAATTTATTAGGAATTTTCGTTGCTGCCTCTGACGTCTTTGCGCTGCTTTGTGACAATCCGAATACAAGCGACATCACAAGCATTATCATTACTGCTTTTTTCATTAATTGTTTCATCTTCTTTTCTCCTCCTGATATAAATCTTTTTTTGTATACACCGCAGCTACAGGTTAAATATTAAAATAGCAATACACCGTTCTGCTCCACGGTCCGTATTTTTTATTCCCTGATACAAACCGTTTGCCCTAATAAGCAAAGAAATATGTATATTCATACAATAAATTATTTTTTTCTGCATAGTCACTAAATGCTTCATTTAATAAATTATTTGCCTCGTATGTAACACACTTTTTACCGTTTATTTCAACATAATAAATATTAAAATCTGTCGCATTCTTAACTCTATTATGGCAAACAAACATCAGCGTTATTTTATCATTTTCACTCCCATCAACATGATTTCCGTTTACCCTAACCATAGTATTATTTCCCGAATCAACATACTCCCACTTAATATCTGAAAGATAATTATCAAGCGCCTGTCCATATGAAATCTGACATTCTTTGGGGCAAGTATTTTTTACACATGTAATAGTTTTATCTTTATATGTCTGAATGTTTGAATCAAATATAAGCTTCATATCAACAATGCAAAATATAATAATTACAATTCCTATAGTTATAACTACGCTTTTCATTTTGCTCAAATCATTCTTTTTCTTAATAATGCCATACGCTGTCCAAACTACCTTTATAACAACCCCTGCCATCAACAAAAATGCTAAAACTTCTGCCATTATTAAAATTACATTTGACATGCTCTTTTTTCTTATGTCCTCCTATTATTTTCTACATTATTATCAGTCTAAAGTTCCAAAAAATTCTTCCAAACCTGAACCTGCAAATATTAATCCTATTAATATATTCATTGTAAACTCACTTTGAACCTCTCCGTCCACTTCCATATAAACCGGTTCAAATGTTTCCTCGTCCATATCAATCAAAAAATCTATAACCGTTATACTGGGTTCATCGTCATATATCACCCCTGAAAACTCTACAATTTTTTCCCCATCTTCATCAGACTCAAAATACTCCCAGTCTATATCCGAATACATTTTACTAAGCGCTTCATCATATGTAAGATCTATGTATTCCAGATAACCGCCCGGTTTCCCATATCTCACCATATTTATATAATCCTCTTCATCCGGTATCCAATATACAATAATTGCAAAAACCACCGTTATTATAAAAATTATCATCGCAATACGGTTATATTTTAATAACCGGTATCCGTTACGGTATCTTTCATAAGGATTCAACGGCGCGTCATGATTTTCCTCTTTCACAAGCATATCAAAAATAGCCGTTTCCTCTATAATTCTTTTATACTCTTTCTTAATACTCTTTTGGGTATCATCTATATTGTCATCTGATTTTACAACACCTTCCTCTATTAAAAATCCATGTCTGCCTGCTTTCCCCACAACCTTTACATTACCATTTTCATCATAATAAATATCTTTAATAAATGAACATTTCAAATTTCTTATATATTGTACCAACTCCTGCGGTGTAGTAATACCTAACGTTATTCCGTTTGCATATTCATTTTTGCGATTATTGCAAAGAACAAACCTCGCTATAAATATTGCTGCTACAGCTATTATTGAAATCCAAAATAATATTTTTACAAACCCAATCATATATACTCCTCCGACTGCAATTTTTAATGTTTTATAATAAAAAGCGGCAATATAAAATTCTTACCGCTTTTTATAACTGAAACTCAGATAAACTTATCTAAAGCCTGTTCTATTTTTCCCGGATCGTCTGAAAATAATTTTAGAACTTCTGCCGCGCCTTTAAAACAGGTAATATGAAAATATATTATGATAAAAATAAATGAAATCCCAAACAAAATACCTGTAAATAACCGACGTATATTAGTGCTTTCATATGATGTGAGTTTTTGTATAAATCCATCAAAGACAAGTGGCAGCATCAACAAAATTACTACATAAAATTTTGGATATCCCCATATAACAGCTATTGGAATCCCTGCCAGCATACCCACAAGTTCTCCTGTACATCTTGCACATATAGGAAACTGGTTTCCTTTAAAATAAAATGATCTGTCGGGCCTTGCATGACATCCAAAAAATATTCTCAAAAAACGTCCCAGTTTATTATACATACATTCCTATACCTACAGCTGCAATAATAAAGTATAAAATACACAAAACAATTGCTGCTATTACAGCCACAAGGGCACCTATACCTGCAGCCTTTGATGTCTTCGGTTTAGTATCTTTCCATATTATGAACAATATCAAACCTACAGCCGGAATACAGCAGCCAAGCAGTCCCCATGCAAATCCTCCCTTATCTTCTTGATTTCCGTTCATTTTTAAATCTTCGCTCATGTTTACCTCTTTCTGCACTGTTTATTGTTTTTTACAAATTTGCGTACACAGTGCTAACACAAATTTGCATATTTATAAATCGTTGCTTTTCATTTAATAATATAGTTATGCTATATTAATCTGTCAATTATTATTTTATATTATCTTTTATTTAATCCTCCGATACGATTTCTTTAAACAAGTGCGATAAATAAACAGCTATAACAACAATAATTTCAATGGAATTTACTAAAGGCGAAAAGCTGATTTTACTCAAGCCTTTCGCCTTTGCTTATCATAGAAAATATTCTTAGTTAAAACCTGTTTAAGCGCGGTGTCTGATTAATTTATGTTTTATTCTTACCACTTACCTATTTCAATACTGCTGCTTCCGGAATAGCTTGAATAACCGCTTGCGCTATCATAGGATTCAAAAATCGTCGCACTTTTATCCGTACTTTCAAAAGAACTAATGCCGTGCGCATTCTTGTAAATAATGCGGTAGCAGCCTTTACGTTGTCCGCTTTTAATTTTTTTCACTTTCTTTATTTTTCCGCTATAAACAAGCTTGTCCGTTTCCCTGTCATAATAGTTTACTCGTGTTTTCGTAAACTTAACATTGTACCCACTTGACGACGCCTGGCTATACCACTGCCCTTTAACCAGTTTATATAATTTATTAGGCATTTTAGCCGCTGCCTGCGACGTCTTTGCACCGCTTTGTGACAATCCGAATACAAGCGACATCACAAGCATTACCATTACTGCTTTTTTCATTAATTGTTTCATCTTCTTTTCTCCTCCTGGTATAATTTTTTTGTATACACCGCAGCTACAGGTTAAATATTACTAATTCAAATAACAATACACCGTTCTGCTCCACGGTCCGTATTTTTTATTTCCGCCGATATATTTATATGCTCTTACTTTGAATGTAACAATAACCGAATCTGAAGCACTTACTTCAAAAAACGTATCAAGTGTATCCCCGCTCCAGTAATAAGGTTCTTCGTCCAGATTCTGTATCGTTTCACTTGCCTCCCACTCATAGCCCCGGGCTCCCGACACAGGCTCCCATTCAACCGTATAACTGGTTCCATCACCATAATTAGGTGTTGTATCATAAAACTCGCCTATGTCAGGTTTTCCGGGCGGCATATTTTCAATTCTGTTATTAGTTTTCTTTAACAGTTTTTTTGCAGGCGCATACTCCTTTATTTCTTTTAAGATTTTTTTTGCCTTTGAATATTCGCCTTCGTCATAATATTTCTTTGCCTTTTCATATTTATTGACTTCTTTTATCTTACTGTCGCACATGGAGTACAAATTTGAAGCATTATAACCGTCTTTTATTGGTTCCAGTACAGTTTTTGCTTCCACATATTTTTCCTCCTGATACAAGCCGTTTGCCTGATTATATAAGCACGCCATGTATTTTTCCTTACTGTCTTTATAATCTCCCAATGACAAATATATTCCGGCTGCATTTTGGTAATCATACTGTGCTTCATATTCAGCCGCCCTGGTATACTGTTCTTCTTCCGGCGAAACTGTTTCCTGCGGAACCGGGACTGCAGTTTCAACTGCTTCGTTTGAAACTTCTTCATTTTCTTTTTTATTATTCATTCCAAACACTATAACTACAGCCGCAATTACAATAACAGCTATTAAAGCAACTGATAATAACACTATCTTATTTACTGCCTGTTTATTACCCTTTTCTTCCTCTTTCATTGTAAGTCACCTGCTCCTACCTTTTGTGTATTATTTTGTTTTTTTACTTTTTACTGCGCTGTATTTTCCATATATAGTAAGTCCGTTGCTAACTGTATATGCCCTGACCCTTACATAATATTTTTTCTTTTTCTTTCCCTTAAACACTTTTCTTGTATCCGAAACCTTATAATTCTTTACTTTTTTAGTAAATTTCTTATTCTGTGCTACCTGCACATAATATCCGCTTGCGTCCGATACATATTTCCACTGTATTGTCAGCTTTTTCTTTGAAGACGTTATCTTTAAACCTTTAACTTTCTTTAAACTTTTGCCCTTTGTTACCTTTACGTATATTGAATCTTCTTTTCCGCTGTCTGTATGAACTGTAATACGTGTAGTTCCGGTTTTCAGACACGTCATTATATTTTTATCATCTATTTTTACAATACTGCTGTCATCAATTATCCATTTTACCGATTCTGTAGATTTTTCCGGATACATTGTATATGATAACTGAACCGAACTGCCCTTTGGAAATGCATATGTATCGTAACTGTCATACATTCCGGATAATGAACTTGTATCAATGCTTATATATGTACAGAGAATAAGAACCTTCACATGACACACTGCCTGCTGTCCATTAGACGCCGTTGCAATGATATCAGTTTCTCCATTTTTAATAGCCCTGACCTTTCCTGTCTGGTCTACCGTAGCAACACTGCTGTTAGCTGAAGACCATTCTACTCTCTGGTCAGTTGCATTAACCGGCATAATAGTTGCAACTAATGTTTCCGTATCCCCTTTCTCCATATACAGTTCTGTCTTATCCAGGCTTACACCTGCAACAGGAATAGGATTTATATTAACCGCATATGTAACTGCCATATTTCCTTTCCGTACGGTAATGTTCTGGCTGCCAATCTGCATCATGTCATGTCCTGCAATCATACGTTCAGTAACAGAACATGACCCGCTGGCGCCGTCTTCATATGTATAATTCAGTACACCGCCGGACAAATCAAGTACATCTCCCTGATTATACTCTTTTTTAACCGGTTCCTGTCCCCAGGTAAGGCTTGTAAGACAAGTCTGCATACAATTTCGCAACTGAGGATACGGATAGGCAGAATCACTGTCAAGTTCCCATACATTATTAAAGTCAAAATTCGTATAATAATTGGCGTCTTTCATCTGCGTTTCAGTTAATGGGGTGGCACTTTCTGAACCTGTACCTGTACCAATCAGATAGACACAATCTTTTTTATAACCCCTATCGCTTATTGCTGCACCTGTACCATTATTAACACTTCCCCGGTTATAGCATTTTTTAATGGTAGCATCATAAGAATATCCTGCAATACCTCCTACATTACCGTCTGCTTTTATTTCCACATCGCTGTAACAATCTGAAATAGTTCGAAAACTACATTCCCCACAAATTCCCCCAACATCATTGTTTGCTGTTATCCTACCTGTCGCAAAACATTGCTCTATATTTCCTTTATCAGACCCTGCTATAGCACCGCAATAAGAATCTTTAACATCAATATTTACATCAGTAAGTCCCAGACGCTTTACTTTGCCAGACATTGTTCCAAACAGGCCGCAATCTCGACCTACGTCGCCATATATATTCATTCCCTTTATCCTGTGACCGCCGCCATCAAAAGTTCCGCTAAAACCATCTATAGGTGTCCACCCATGACCCGTATCCAGACTTCCGCCCTTTGACGTCGCTTCCGTCAAATCAATATCGTTCATAAGAATGTAGTTGCCGGAAAGATTATTCCGGATTCCATATAAGTCCGATACCGTACGAATAGGCGTATAACCTTCCGGAACATTATCAGCCGCAAAAACAGTCTGACTGCGGACAGGCAAATATGTAACCCCTGATATAGCCAACGCCATAACCAACAACAAACTAAAACATCTTTTTACCATACTTTTCATTTGAAGTATCCTCCTACTTTTTTTCATATTTTGCTAATAACTGTATATTCTTTTTTTCAATTTCATTAAATACGCTTTCATCAAAATCTTCCGGTTCAATATAACCCAAATACCAATCCATACTGTCAAAATACTCCTGCAATGACTCGTCCAGAAAAAGCCTTCCATGTCTTGCATATATCTCATTTTTTGCCAATCGGCATTCTTCTTTACTAAGCTCTTTTACTTCTTCTTCCAGCAATTTCATCGACATCACAGCCACAAAGACAGTTGAAAATCAGAAAACAAAGACAACATATAATTATCTTTTTCATAATACACAATTCCTCTTTTCTATTTTGAAGACAATGTCAACCACAGGTTTTGACATATAACAAACAACTCAACCAGAACAATCACACCTAATATATTTACAAATCATTCCCCCTTTTTCATATCTGACACTGTTTTATAAATTTTTTCATAGAGCAATTATAATATCTATAAATATTATTGTCAATATCTATAGATGTAATAACATCTCTAAAACTTTGGTAATCTATCTTTATAGCGGAGGTGAAACTATGGATGAAAATAAACGAGAACAGCCCCAACTTCCAATAGGCGAAAAAATTAAATATTTCCGTACACAAAAAGACATATCAACAAATAAGCTTGCCAATATGGCAGGAATAAGCCAAAGTTATTTAAGAGATGTGGAACTGGGAAATAAAAATCCAACTATAGAAATACTTTACTTAATATGTCAGGCGCTTGACATAACTATAATCCAGTTTTTTGACGATAGAAATTCTGAATTAATATCAGAAGACCCGCTAATTCAACGTATATATCAGCTATCTCCACAGCAGAAAGCCGCCTTACTTGCATTTCTAAAAACAATTTAATACTTATATATTATTAAAACACCCCATGGGAATACTCATGGGGTTTAATTTATACTTTATAATAAAAAAGCCCGCCGATTACTTAAATCGGCAGACTGTTTTTGACTAATTAATATAAATATCTTATATCAATTTGAATACCATACTTTTTTACATCATTCTCAAACCTACTTGAGAAAAAGGCGTTGTAAAATTTTGCTTGAATACCATACTTTTTTACATCATTCTCAAACTATCACCTATTAATATAAATGCTTTTCTTAAGCTTGAATACCATACTTTTTTACATCATTCTCAAACACCCTGTTTGATTATGTCGTCATCGTCACTGCTTGAATACCATACTTTTTTACATCATTCTCAAACCAGAAAACAGATTATGACGGGCTGGACATTGCTTGAATACCATACTTTTTTACATCATTCTCAAACGAACAAAGGGTATTCGCAAGCGGCGAGGTTGCTTGAATACCATACTTTTTTACATCATTCTCAAACGCCCTGCAATCTTCACCGATTATAACTAAAGCTTGAATACCATACTTTTTTACATCATTCTCAAACTACATATATTGATGAACCAATAGACGGTGTGCTTGAATACCATACTTTTTTACATCATTCTCAAACTATTTTTCCTGCATTAGTTCATTTTCTAAAGCTTGAATACCATACTTTTTTACATCATTCTCAAACTATTTTTCCTGCATTAGTTCATTTTCTAAAGCTTGAATACCATACTTTTTTACATCATTCTCAAACTTCTATAACTTGCATACTCTTTTAAAAATCGCTTGAATACCATACTTTTTTACATCATTCTCAAACGATAATGCTTATTTAGTTTTAGTAATTCATGCTTGAATACCATACTTTTTTACATCATTCTCAAACATTAATGGGAAATATGATAATGGACGTGTCGCTTGAATACCATACTTTTTTACATCATTCTCAAACGTCAGATTACAGACGCTCCGTATGGGTGGAGCTTGAATACCATACTTTTTTACATCATTCTCAAACTTAGAAACAAAGGGAATGAGTAAGATTGAGCTTGAATACCATACTTTTTTACATCATTCTCA
This sequence comes from uncultured Lachnospiraceae bacterium, assembly GCA_947588675.1. GTDB lineage: Bacteria > Bacillota > Clostridia > Lachnospirales > Lachnospiraceae > V9D3004. Next base: position 18,726 of record CANPYY010000014.1, read on the forward strand.
AACCTTCCGCACCATCACCAATGCCATTTAATTGCTTGAATACCATACTTTTTTACATCATTCTCAAACTTATAACTGTCTCCATTAACGTCTAAGGTGGCTTGAATACCATACTTTTTTACATCATTCTCAAACGCCTATAGTTGGTTTAATAGCTGATGTAGCGCTTGAATACCATACTTTTTTACATCATTCTCAAACAAAATGTTGTCTGTAGGCGGTGGTTTTTCAGCTTGAATACCATACTTTTTTACATCATTCTCAAACTTCATCTCTTCCATGGTTGCTCCGTTAAGAGCTTGAATACCATACTTTTTTACATCATTCTCAAACGTCCTGTGAAGCAAGGGCACGGCTTGTAAGGCTTGAATACCATACTTTTTTACATCATTCTCAAACATGCAAGTAACTATTAAATTCCGTGCAAAGCTTGAATACCATACTTTTTTACATCATTCTCAAACTTAGCGAACCATCTATGAAGAGTAACAGTGCTTGAATACCATACTTTTTTACATCATTCTCAAACTTGGAATTCATATCCAAGGTTATGTACATAGCTTGAATACCATACTTTTTTACATCATTCTCAAACCTCAAATTCAAAAATGACATGCCATCATAAGCATAAATTTTTGGCATCCAAACAATAATTTACTTAAATTTCACAGCCATCACAGTCAATAATAAGTATATCTGTCTGCTCAATAATTTTTCGTTGAACATTTTCTATAAACAATATTTTTATTTCCTCATAACACGCAATTTCAATCAACTGTTCCAACTGCTTATCATTAATATAACTTCTTATATTAACAAATACAATAACTTTTTTCTTTAACAAACCGGCAGCTATCTTAATATACTGTATGATACGAGCAACTATATCTTCTGTATCTTCTTCAAACCTTATTCCTAACAGTTTAAATATCGATACTATATCAATATCATCAGTTATACTCAATATATGACTGCTTGATTGTTCCAAATCTGCAAAATAACTACGTAACACCTGTAATACTCTTTGTGTCTGCATATAATGTTTTTCACTCTGGCTTACTTCTTCCAGTTCTATATATAATTTACTTAATATTTTTCTGTCATTAATATTTACTTCTATTGGATTTATAATTATATCTGCATATTTTGAAATACTAAGTTCTTTATCGTTATCAGATAATACAAATCCGCCTTCGCCACCTAATACCTGATTATTTAATTCGTTTACGTATCTCATAAAAAGTTCCGGTGATTCTATAATCAATTCACAATGTTCTTTAGCCCCGGTAAAAATTTGTCCGGTAATTTCAGGATGAACCAGTTTCATAAAATCACCAGCCTCTCATCCGTATCCAAAACTTCACTTTTAACATTTCCAATTATCATATCAATATTAGCATACTGTTTTTCAGTAACAGTTAATAACTGTATCAACCCTTCTTCAGGACTATTTTTATGTACATTATCTACAATTGTCCGAACTACAGTAGCATTCAATGCCAATTTACAATATACCGATTCCTGCAGCATCATAAATCCACTTTTTAAAAGATATTTTCTAAATTTTGTATACGCTCTCCTGTGCTCTACAGAAACTACAGGTAAATCAAAAAATACTATAACCCTCATAAATCTATAACTCAATTGTGTAAAACTTAATTAGGGAACTATCATTTTCATTTAAGGCATCAAATACACTTTTACAATATACTTTTATGGCATTATTTACATATTGGATTTTTGTATCTATTCTGACTTCCTCATTTAATATATTTAATATCTGTATTTTTTCTTCATGTTCAAATTTATCATGATTCATTATAAATACTTCCCTGTCTACAATAATCCTAAATGGTTCCATTAAATCAGATGCCAGATTAAACTGATTAAACATATTATCATGAAAAAGCCCAAGTTGTGTAATGTATCCGTTAGCAACAATTTCCCTTGCAAAGGTTGATAAAATAATAGAATAACCATAATTTAATGCAGCATTTATTGTATTTTCTGATGTTCGACTGAAATCCTTTCCAAATAATGAGTTAAAATATACCTTCGCTGCATGACCTTCACGATTTGTTTCATCATTCCAGTTAATTTCGAGCAAATATGTATTTAATAGTTCCGCTTCCTCCTTTCCTAAGTATTCCAAAAGTTCTTTTTGTTTTCTGATTTTTTCAGTAACGATTTCCGTCCATACAGCCTGCTTTATATTATTGTTCCATTTAATCTGTTTACGCACTTTATTGCTGGTATCATGACTACCATAATACCCAATCAATTCTGATGATGGATTTCTTTTTTCATCGCAAAAAACCACCTTGATTTTCTTTTTTGTAAGTTCAGCAAGAAGGCTTGTAGTTATTGAAACTGCTGTAGATTCTATAAAAACCATTGCAATCTCATTCAAATAAACTTTTGTTATTTCTTCATTCCGTACAACCATATAACCCATTTGATAGTCAAGTTTTGCGCGTTTTGAAATAACAATTATCCGCCAGCTCATATCTGTTTCAAATCAATCTTTTGTTCATATACTCCTGTTATAGACTGATTTATAATAGCAATATTACTGCATTTCGATATATCATTATTTAAGAGCAACACTCCTGCATTACTAGGACCATTTATTAATTTAAGATTTGATAACGAACTATTACACTGGAACATATGTAAAATCTCCGCCAGCACTATACATTTATCTTCAACATCAAGTTTTACAAATATATCCCTCTTTTCCGTTAAAGTTTCTTCCTGTGCAGCAAGTCTGGAATGATAAACAGTATTTTTTATCTTATCTAAAAACACATCATACAGCTTACATAAATCCTCCTCTTTTATACCATCACTTGCAACAATATTTAACTCCTTATTGTCCTTTCTCCGGTTTACAAATTTAATTACTTTTTTCAAAATATTCGTACATTCCTGCGACAGAATAAGCTGGTTTGCTCCTTTAAATATCAATCGATTTCCTGTTCTTCCTGAAAGATACATCCTAAACCCGTCCAACTCAAACAAAGTATCAATTTTAATTTTTGGTATCAGTATTTTCGGTTGTTGCAACTTTCTGTCTTTTGAAAGGTATGCAAGCATTTCCTCGTTACTTTTTTCAAGTCTCTCTTGTAGATACAAAGGTATATATTCTATAGTTCTTTTTTTACTCCCCTTTTTACCTTCCGATTCAACTAATGCAAAATATGTACTTGTCGCTTTATTATATCCACCATACTTAGAAATATCCTGAAGTCTTTCATCATTTCCTTTTATAGGAACCTGTCCCTTTCCCTTTTTCATAAGCTGTCTGTCAAATAATCCGCCTTTTACTTTATAAGAACGCCTTGTTACCATTATATTATTTTTATTCATAAATTTCTTTACAGTACTTATTGAACCATTATCACCTGCTATCCATGCTGTTTCACCATTACGTTCAACATTATGTTTTGATATGAACATTGTTTTAATATTATAGCTTCTCCCCGGATTTTCACTTATAAACCACGAAGCATTTTTGGTAAATTTAACATAATATACGTTACCTACTACAATGTTCAGATAAGCATCTTTTGCATGGTGCAAATCATTCATATCACGAACCTTAATAAGATCAAAATCCTGCCTGAACTGAGATGTATTTCTCGCCTTAGCATATACAATTTCCGAATCAGGTAATATCTGTTTCAAAACTGATGCAACAGCTTTAGTTCCCTGACGTGTTTCTACCAGTTGTCTTTCAATAAACCCTGCTAATTCATGGGCTTCAAATTCATTACTCCTTACCAGCCGCTTATATTTTTCTTTTGAAATAAATCCTCCGTCTAACAGCATTTTCCAAAACGGCTGCATAGTTTTTCTTATTTCTCCTTTAATTGGATATTCATCTGTTTTTTCTGCATTATATGTTTTTTTAACTAAAACCCGGTTATCAAGACTATCATCCATTACTTTTGATTGAGGATATATGTGGTCTATATCGTACTTACGATTATCCCATAATTCATTTAAATCAATCACTTCACCGGAGTACATACATCTGCCTTTCTGAGTATAATACAGATACAGTTTATCTCCTCTTAATTTCTGTTCCTCCGTATTTTCAAGTTCCGAAATCCATTCTCGTTCTTCATTCTTACATTGCTTATACAAATCTATCAATTTCTTTTTACGAGATTCAGTTCTTTTTTTATTTTCTACTTTTTCACGTGCCATTTCAACGAAAACCCTCTTTGGAGGTTCTCCCATAACTTTGCATATCTCATGTACTATTTGCAGGGTCTGCCATACCTGGCGTTTTACAGCAGGTGATACGCTCATATCTTCGACAATTTTATAAGAAAATTCTGATATTTCGTTATTACCGTTTTCCTTTTCTATAGCTTCCGTAAAAGCATATTTTTCGCTTAATATCTGCATCAGGTTATCGTTTGTTTCCCACATAGCGTGTATAATACTGCTTATTTCCCCTGTTTCGGGTATCACCGCAGTTATCCCGTCCAAAAACATTTTTGATAAACGTCCCCAGCCTTTATAAGTCAATGAACACAGACTTTTTCTTTGTTTTTCCGATAGCATCGGATATAACTTAGACAATCTTCTGTTCAGCAGCTTTTTATCATCACCAAATAATGTTATATTCAAAATAATATTTTCTTTATCACTGTCACTTAACTCACAACCTGTAAGCTTCTCCTTAAAATCATGATATGCCGTCAACGAACCTTTAAAATCCGCATCAATTCCAGTAATATCTATATTCTTATCAGTAATCCCTTCGTGTATAAGGAAATTCTTTAATTTCTTTTGCGTTACTTTCCTATAACGTTCAAATAACTCCTCATAAATTTTCTGTTTAAGTTCAACGCTTATCAAATCACCATTAATTCTTACATTATTTAATTCATTTAATACCATAAACTTACTGTATAACATAGAATTTTTTGGAAGTACATCTTCATGATACAAATATGTACACTTATTTGTCATTCGTCTTATAAACTTTTCTGCACTTGCTTCTTCATCAATTATTTCTTCAAAATTCCATGGATATATTTTGTCCGGACTTTTTCTCACAGCCCAATTTGTTGTAACTCCGTTTTTCTCAACACCATTTAACGCACCAACATAATATGGAATCCTGAATGTAAAAATTTTACGTATCTTTTCCCTGTTTTCCTTTAATAATGGTATACGCTCACCAAGATTATTAAAAATACTGTCAAGCTCATATAAATGTACCTGATATGGCAATACCCCATTGTCGCTTACAGCCAGCTTTGGCATAAATGTTCCTTTATCAATTTCCTGCCTTAAATACTCAAGCTCTTTATTATCAGGCATAACATTCAATATTTTCTTTTTCAGATAATCATAAAAATCCTTTTTACTGCATATTTTTCCTTCAATTTCACTCTTTTTTCCATTATGTTTGGTCATTCCGATATAAGCGCTGTAATTAGCGGTTTTCTCATCAGTCTTTACAAAAATATCGTTATATACATTTTTATCCATATTATTTCGGACAATATTTTTAAGATATTTTAAATCTGCTTTATGTTTTTCATAAACTGCTATTTTAGCTTCTGAAATAGAACTAAAATCTTCTAATATATCTACCAAAACTGACCAGTCATATACAGCCTTTGCCTGTTCAATAATAAAATATTTTTCACCCAATGCCGCTTCTATAGAGTTTGAATAATCTTCATATCCGCTATCCGCAAATGATATTTTAGGTTTTTCTGACTCATTTAATTCATCGTCGCCAAAAATATCGCTTAATTTAACCGTACCACCAACGATTAAATTAAATATTGATTTTTCACATACTGTAGCTGCATCTGTTATTTTAATTAATCTGCTTTTTTTCACTGATTTTGTAATTGACTTGTCACGCAGCACTTTTTCTATTTCATAAATTTCATCGTCTTCAAAATTTAAATAAAAATCCAATTCCTCATCTTTAATACATTTAACAAAATTTTTGAATGTTCCTGTAAATTCTTTAATATTCTCAAGATTACCTGTAAACAAAAAATGTCCCCTGTGCTTCATCATATGGTGCAGCGCAAGATAAACCAGCCTTATATCAGGAGTTTCTTCTGTTTCCATAAGCCATTTACGCAAATGATAAATTGTAGGAAATTGTTTATGATAATCTTTATCAGTGTAATCCCTGTCAACAAATAATGCATACGGCAAATCCGGACAACATCCTTTTATATCTCTTTTATCTTCAGGAACATATCTGCTCTCCTTCATTCTAAGATAAAATCCTTCATCTATTTTATTAATTTCTTCATAAAATAAACTTTGCAATAAGTCTATTCTCCAATTACGTCTTTGCAGCCGTCTTCTTGCAGTTCTATATATTCGACGTTCTTCAGCAGTACATGCACTTTCAAACAAACGCACTCCCCATAATGCCTTACCGTGCGCCTTTAATATCTCATATTTATTGTTAGTTACTGCCCATCCTACTGAACCTGTTCCCATATCAAGTCCCAAAAAATAATTCTTACTCATTTTATCCTCTCTCCAATCCCATAAATAACTACCATATCTGATTTTTACAAAAAGACCTGCTTTAAAGCAGGTCTTTAATTCCACACACTGTGGGTCATCTAAGATGACGGTTTGAATAAATTCTTATTTGAACTTATGATGTAAATTTAGTATGGTACTAAACTTATTATATTATAACCTGCATTTAATAAATAATCAAGCTATTTTTATATTAAATTATAAATTACTTGATGTCCCAAAAAACGGTCTTTAAAAAGAACTTTTGTTCGTCAATATACAGATTATCTGTATACTAAAAAAATCTGCCCTAAGCAGACTTCCCAACATAACTATCACACAACAGTGGAACAATTTCGATACGTAATATCAGGCTCCTCCCACAAAGCCTTGTAAACTGAGGCAGTTGCTGTAAAGAATATCACTTTCCAACCCGACATAAACAAACATTACCAATCGCTTCAGCAGACTTCCTCATATAGTAGTGTCTACAGCCATATTACGTATCTTGTATCCTGTCCCACCAACATGATATTAACCTATCTATGACTGCATTATTTCATACATTATTTATATTTGCAACTATAGGTCCGTTTTTTGCATTTCCAGGGTCGATTTTTGCAGATTAAATACTTTAATTTATAATATTATCGGTAATATAACTGTTGTAACATATATCCCCTCTTTATAATCCTGTTGTATATATCCGCTATAACCTTCAACTATACGCGAAACATTCCTTATTCCTATTCCGTGCATATCCGTATCCTCTTTTTTAGTAGTTATAAATCTGTTACCCTTTTTCGTTATTTCTCCCTTATAGTTATTAGCTACCCTGAATACGGCAAAACTCCCTTTATTTTCCATATATAAATCTACATATACCTTTCCGTCATCACATTTTTCTGCCGCCTCCAAAGCATTATCAAGTAAATTTCCAAGCATGGCGGTAAGGTCAATCTCTTTCATATATTCAATATTAAAACCCGGTTCTACAAATATTTCAGCATGTACCCCGTTTTTTTTGGCATTACCGGCAAAATCAATTAAAAGCGCATTCAGGAATTTATTGCTGCAAAGCATCTCTTCATGCTCCTTATGTATCCTTATCTGCAGTTCATCCAGTATTTCTTCTATATTCCCGTATTCACCCGAATCGAGGTATATCCTTATCTGTTTCAAATAATATTTAATATTATGCATCCTTTCTTTATATGACGAGTCCGATTCCTCAGTACGCACATACCTCTGCCTTCGTTCCTCATACTTTATCAGGCTCATTTCCTGCTGTACCTGTTCTTCTTTATAACGGCTGTATCTGGTAAATACGTAAAACAGAGAAATATTACCGACAAGTAAAAGAAAATACGCCAGAAGCATTATTATATCACGGCCTATCATCCTGGGCTTTTCGTTATATACATATGGAATAAGAAACATTATTGAAAATGTAGCCACCGGTATAATAATAAATGAATTAAACATCCTTGTCGTAATTTTTCTGGAATTTATTTTCGACACCTGTTTTATTCCCAAAAGCAGCATAAACTGTATAACTTTAAGTATAATCATACAGCTAATCATAACTATTTCGTTTTTATACATATGACGTGCCGGAACTTCTGCTGATACTCCCATAAAGAACCACAAAACTACTTCCGTACTTGTACATATCATAATAAGAAGCAGCCAGTGAAAAACCCTTTCCCACAGATTACCTTCAACAAGTATAAGACAAACAAGAAAATACAGCACTATTGTTTCTATGCAGTTAAACAGATTATTGTACAGTAAATGTATACCCGTACTTATTATGAATATAACTATACCAAAAAAACATTCCCATTTGCGCTTTCTGAACAACGGTCTAAGCTCATGAAAAGATTTAAAGAAATCAAATGCCAGATATATCTCTATAGCTATGGATAACATCATGCAAAAATTATAAACTATATCGTATAAATCCATCAGAATTTCTCCTTGTATTTCTTCCTCGTATAATTGGCAAATTCTTTAAAAAATTCTTCCTTTTTTCCGCGTGAAATTGTCATTATCTTACCGTCGGCAACTATAATTTCCTTTTTAGGGTCAAATGTAGATACATGATGAAGGTTCACCATATAGCTGTTATGAGGCACTGCAAAATCAGCCGATTCAAACATTTCCAGAAGTTCGTCAAATCCATAGGGAACTATAATATTTCCTTCGCTGTATCTTTTTGCTTTTTCACTGCACAGATGAAGTACGCTGCTGCCTTTCGGATGATGCGTTATATACACGATGTCAGCCACACGAAATTTTATTTTTTCCCTTAAATACGAGCCCTCAATTTCATAGCACTGTTTATTTTTAATCATATGAGCAAGTATCTCTTTTACTTCTGACATTGTTTTTTGCCGCGAGTCCTGCTTTAACAGATAACGGTATGGCGATATTTTAATAGTTTCGGGAGTAGGATTATATATACCTGAACACTGGACCAATATTCCCTTATATCCCAGTTCATTAAGTTTAACCGCCGTTTCGTTTCCATTCATTCCCCTCATCTGAATATCCAGAAATATTACATCCATATCATCAATATTACTTTTAAGCAGACTATCGCCTGAAATAAACTCAAAAAATTTTAGTTCTTTTTCTTTTTCACTGCATTCCATGATGATTTTTTTCAGTTCATATATATAATTTTTATCATCGTCGCATATAGCAATATTATACATAACATCATCCCCTATCAGTAACTTCTTCTTTACTTACCGGTTCAAGCTTTCTGTTATCTATACGGTAAATCCGGCTGCATACATCAAGTATGCCGGGTCTGTGTGTTGCAACAATGCAGGTTTTATTTTTCCTCTGCTTTATTATATTATCCAATACTTTTTTTTCAGTCACAGCGTCAAGCGCACTTGTAGCTTCATCAAAAAGGAAAATGGGCGCATCCCTTAGTACCGCCCTTGCAATGGCAATCCTCTGCGACTGTCCTTCTGAAAGGCTTTTTCCATGTTCTCCTATCTCTCCATATATGCCGTCAGGTATATCCTTCACAAAATCCCATGCGCATGCGCATTTAAGCGCGGATTCTATTTCTTCATCCGACGCGTCCTCTTTTACCATTCTCATATTATCCGCTACAGTCCCTGAAAAGATTGTGTTGCCCTGCGGAACATATGAAAACAGTTTCCGTACTCCCGCATTTAATATTACGGAATTACCGTTACAGTCCTCGATTAATGCCTGTCCATCATCCGGACAAATAAGCCCTAACAGTATACGCAAAAGAGTTGTTTTACCCTCTCCTGACGCACCGACCAGCGCAACAATCTCATTAGGATGCGCTTCAAAATCCGAATCTTCCAAAACAGTTTTATCCTCATCATATCCAAAGTATATATTATTAAGCTTCAGCGAATAACCTCTGTCAGAAAACTTTCCAATATCATCCGCTTCATTTTCCACAAGCACTTCTTCGGGAATATTCAACAGTTCAATAATCCTTCCTGCCGCCACCGAGCTGTTAAGTATAGTCGGCAGCAACGACACCATGGAATTGAATGATGAAGTAAGCCTTGCGCTCTGGGAAATGAATAATGTCATTTCTCCATATGTAATATAATGCGTCCACAGTCTGTATATTCCCCATCCAAATGAACCGTACTGTGAAATTATCCCCGTCAAATACAATATAATATTAGCTTTTATTGTAAATTTATTATAGTCCAGATTATAATTTCTGTATTTCATCTGCCATTCAATAAGCTTGTCCATATATCTCCCGGATATTCCAAAAGATTTAATCGTATTCATATTTGAGAATGTTTCCTGCTCAAACGCCATTATTTCACTGTTTAACTCACGGACACGCTTGCTTTGTTCCCTTAACCGTCCCATGAGTATCCTGGATACAATTATAAGAACAGGCGCGCTTGCAAGCGATATCATCGCCATAACCGCATCAAAATAAAAAATTACGCAGAATACCGCTACCAATTGAAAGGTACTTATAATAAAATTCGGCAGCCATGTAATTGCATTGCCGGCTACCAGTGAAACATCATTTGAAAACCTGTTAAGTATATCGCCGCTGTGATAATCTTCAAGTTTAAGCCAGCTTGCATTCTGTATTTTCTGAAATATATCTTTCTGTATGTCATTCTGTATATCAATAGATATTTTAAGCGATATTCTCGATATAAGAGAGTTAAGACATACACTAAAAACTGCCATTGCCACCATAATTACAGCAACCGGAATTATACGGCTTGCATATATACCGGTTACTGTATCAATAAGCTGCTTACTTGCTATCGCAGATACAAGCGCAGATACCGTACTTAATATTCCCAGAAATACATACAGGCATATTGCTTTCTTATATTTTCCCGTATAGCCGAGAATCCATTTCCACTCATCAAACATTTCAGCTATTGTGCCATTTTTCCACTTTTCCAGTAAAATACGCAATGTTTCCATAATTTTATGTTCCTTAATTATTGTCCGTTAAGGAATGATATTGCTTCCCTAATCTGGTTATCATATGCAAAATCATCCTTTACTTCAACGCTTCCGGAATCATATTCTACTTCTATATCCGGAGTAATGCCTATTCCATCTATATTTCTTCCATTTGGAGTATAATATCTTGCCGTTGTAAATTTAATTGCAGGACCTTTTTTATATTTATCAAGCGGTATGATAGTCTGTACTACGCCTTTTCCAAAACTTTTAGTACCGATAATCGTAGCCGCTTTAAAATCCTGTACCGCCCCTGCAAACACCTCGGAAGCGCTGGCGCTATATCCGTTTATCAGCACCACCATTGGCTTATCGTAGCTTTCGTCATTTGTAGAATAATACTTTTTACCATCGCCGTCTTTTGTTTCCGTATACATAACAAGCCCTTCCGGAAGCACTCTGTCCAGCATATCAATAACTGCGCTAAGCATTCCGCCTCCATTGTCCCTTATATCTATAATAAGCGAGCCGGCTCCCTTACTCTCTATATCATCAATAGCTTCCCTGAACTGATTTACCGTAACGTCTTCAAAAGCAGAAATATAAATATACCCTATATTGGTGTTTTCAATAATCCTGTGCATTACCGTAGGTACATCGACTACTTCTCTTTCAACGTCTGCAGTAATGATTTCGCCATCACGCAATACTTTTACTTTTACGGAAGTATTTTCATCACCCTTCATTATATCTATAACTTCATCAAGCGTCATGCCTGTTACCTGAGTTCCGTTAATCGCAAGAATTATATCGCCCGATTTAAGTCCCGCCTTATCTGCAGGTCCTCCCGCAAACGGCTTAACAATAACTATACTGCCGTTTTCAGGATTCTGTGAAACATATGAACCTATGCCTCCATACTTTCCTTCATTTTTCTCCATAAGCGACGCAAAATCATCCTCTGTATAATATGCGGCATATTTATCGCCTATCGAGGCAAGCATTCCTTTGTACATTCCTTCCTGGATTGTTTCTTTATCCATTTTATCGCTGTCCAGATAATATTTATCAAGATATGCCTGTATACTTTCAAACTGCCGTATAAAACCTGCGTCTACGGCATATGGAGTGTTTTTTATCATAATATTACGCGCAACCGGAATTGCAAATATAATTATCACAACTACAACAGTAATAAGCGAACCTGTTATAAGGCCCTTTATAAAACTACTGCCACTGTCTTTTTCATTATCCATAATAACTCCTTTAATCATCTTGAAACATAATTCAGAGGATTAACATAATTTCCTCCCACACTCACCCCAAAGTGCAGATGCGAACCTGTGGATACACCTGTAGAACCAACATATGCTATAGTTGCCCCCGCACTTACCTGCTGTCCCTTGGACACCGCAAGCGATGAAGCGTGCATATATACCGTAAATACTCCGTCGCCATGGTTAATCATTACATAATTACCGGATACGGAACTGTACGACGCGGTTACAACCGTTCCCGATTTTGCTGCAAGTACGGCGGTTCCGGCCGGCGCAGCTATATCTATTCCCTGATGATAAGTGCTGGCTCCCTGCGTCGGGCTTGTTCTTGAACCAAATGGCGACGTTATCTTTCCCGATACCGGAAGCGGCCATCTGAATCCTCCCGCAGATACCGTACCTGTATCAGGTTCTTCACTGTCAGAATCATCTTCTTCTTTCTGCTCCTTATTCTGGTTCTGCTCCTGTTCCTTAGCCTTTGCTTCCGCTTCTTTTCTTGCGCGTTCCTCACGCGCTATTCTCCTCTGTTCTTCCAGAAGCGCGTTTTCTATAATTCTGTCCTGTTTTTCAATTTCAACGCTGTATTCCCCTATCTGCTGCTGCGCATCGCTTATATTGGCATTATAAGTATCCAGCTCGCTCTGCTTTTTATCCATTATTTTATTTAGGGTTTTATTCTGGGCGTTAAGTTCATTTTTTTCCTCAAGAAGTATTTCCCTTCTGTCCTGAAGGTTTTGTTTCTTTACTTCAAGCTCATTCTTTGCATTTACAAAGTTGGTAAGCATATTTGAATCGTACTGTGATATTTTTTCAATATATTCCGAACGGTTCAGCAAATCAGACAGGCTGTCTGAATCAAGCAGTATTTCTATATAACCTGAACTTCCATTTTCATACATATATTTTATGCGTTTCTTCATCGTATCATACTGATTTTCTATGTCAGCTTCCGCATACTGTATTTTCTTTTCAAGCTCCTTTATGTTTTTTCTGTTCTTTTTTACCTTTTCCTTTATATTCACCATATTTTTTGTAACTGCGGATATTTTTCCATCCAGCTTTTCTATCGACGACATAATATCATCCTTACCGGCCTGATAATTGGAAAGCTCTTTTTCCATCGCGCTGCGCTCAGATTTTATTCTCTGTATTTCAGACCTGGCATCGCTTATCGTATCCGCAAATGAATAATTGACAGTCAGGATGCCTCCTGCCGCAATTCCCGCACACAATAAAACAGCTAATCCTCTTTTTAGTATCTTTAACTTCATTTCGTTTTCCCCTTTCAAAACGAATCGGAATTTTACACACGAAGATGTTTTCTCATGGTCCATACGCTTCCTGCAAAACCTATTCCAACTCCTACTGCAATCGAAACAGGAACAAGAACATTAAATATATCTTTCACATCCAGAAATACAAGTATATCGGAAAGCGCCGAAAATTTATCCGCTATAAATGAAATTATTCCCGAATACATAAAATGCAGTATAATAAGCGGAATTATTGCCCCAATAAGACCGATAACGACGCCTTCTATAATAAACGGAAGACGTATAAATGAATCCGTCGCCCCTACCAGTTTCATAATTCCTATTTCTTCCTTACGTACGGCAATACCCATAGATACCGTCGTATTTATCAAAAATATTGATACCGCAAGAAGAATTATTATTATTGCAGCCGATACGTAACCTACAAGCCTGTTTATATTCCCAAGTCCTTTTGCCGTTTCAGCCGAACCTTTTACTTCTCTTACGCCATCTAATTTCTTAATATATTTTATAAGTCCGTTCTGTCTGGAAACATCATTAAGATACACTTCGTAGGAAGCCGAATCTTTAAGAGGATTATCAGTACCAAAAGTTTCCGACAATTCCGCTTCCGAATCTGCAAATACGTCTTTCTTAAAATTCTCCCAGGCTTCTTCCGCCGATACATATTTTACTTCAAGCACTTCTTCCCTCTGTCTTATACTGTTTCCTATAGACTGTATCGTATCTTCGCTTATCCCTTCGTCAAAAAATACCGTTACCCCTACTGATGTTTCAGCATTTTTTACCATATATTGAAAATTGCACACCATAAAATAAAATATTCCAAACAAAAACAGGCAGGCAGATATTGTTCCAACCGATGCAAGGGTAAAAAGTCCGTTCTGCCTGATATTTTTTATTCCCTGCTTTAAACCATATAGCAAAACATTAATACCTTTCATATGCGTATCCACCTTTACTTTCATCATGGGTAAGTTTTCCGTCCTGCATGGCAATGACGCGTTTCTGCATCATATCAACTACTTCGGGATTATGTGTAACTACTATTACCGTTGTACCAAGCTTATTAACTTCATCAAGCAGTTCCATAATGCTCCACGCATTCTTCGGGTCCAGATTACCTGTAGGTTCGTCCGCAAGCAGTATGCCCGGTCTGTTTACAAGCGCCCTTGCAAGAGCCACCCTCTGTTGTTCACCGCCGGAAAGCTCATTCGGGTTCACCATAAGTTTTTCCGTAAGCCCGACCATTGAGAGCACGGAACTCACGTTTCTGTTCATTTTCCATTTAGGTACGCCGATAACCCTCTGTGCCAGAGCAACGTTTTCAAATACGCTTCTGTCGCCGAGAAGCCTGAAATCCTGAAATACCACTCCGATATTTCTTCTGTATTTCGGTATATTCCTGCGTTTAATTTTTGAACTGTCCTTTCCTGATACTTTTATCACTCCGGACGTAGGCTCTATCTCTTTAAGAAGCAGTTTAATAAGGGTTGATTTACCCGAACCGCTTGGACCTACCACAAAGACAAACTCACCCTTTTTTATCGAAAAAGACACATCATCCAGCGCATCAACACCTTCCGAATATGTTTTAGATATATTCTTTAATTCTATTATATATTCTTCGTTTTCCTGCACTGCTTTTCCTCCGTGACTAGTAATTATTATTCTCCATATACTTAATATACTTTGATACCATAAGCGCTATTTTAAATGTTATCGCATCTTCAAATACCCTCAAATCAAGACCGGTGCTTTTCTGCAGTTTATCAAGCCTGTAAACCAGCGTATTTCTGTGTATATACAGTTGCCTTGACGTTTCTGATACATTAAGGCTGTTTTCAAAAAATTTAACAATCGTTGTAAGAGTTTCTTCATCAAAATCTTCCAACGACTGACCTCCAAAACTCTCTTTTATAAAAAGGCTGCATAACTGCACCGGAAGCTGATATATGAGTCTTCCTATACCAAGATTATTATATGCAATAACATTCTTATCACTATAGAAAATATTACCCACGTCAAGAGCCATTCTTGCCTCTTTATACGAACGTGAAACTTCCTTAATATCATCCACGATGGTTCCGTATGCAACACATACATTTTCCATAGCTTCCGTATTCAGCATATCAAGTATCATGCGTGCGGTTTTTTCAAGATCATCATAGCCTTCCGACATTTTCAGCTCTTTTACAACAATAATATTTTTTTCGTCTACTGCTGTAATAAAGTCCTTTGACCTGACTGCAAACAGGCTTCTGACAATTTCCAGCACATTATTATCGTTCCTGTCAAAGCTTCCTTTTGCCGTCCTCGTAGATATCAGAAATACTCCCCTTCTGACATTTGGCTCAATATGAAGTTTCTTTGCACGGTTATATATATCAACCAGCAACAGATTATCTAACAGAAGATTTTTAATAAAATTATCTTTATCATATCTTTCTTTATATGCGACAAGCAGATTCTGCATCTGGAAAACAACCATTTTTCCAATCATATGTACATCTTCGCCATCGCCTTTAACCAGTATAATATACTCAAGATGATTATCGTCAAACACCTTAAAAAACTGTACTCCCTGCACTTCCTGGCTGTCAGCCTGTGAATCCGCAAACGATACGACTGCCTGTTCATATTCCGCTGCTTCATCGAAAGTAGTAGATACAACCTGTCCTTCAATATTCATTACGCATATCTCTGTTCGGGCAATATTTTTTATTCCCTCTATGGTACTCTGGATAACCTGATTTGATATCATACTTTCTCACCCCGGTAAAACAGTATATTTATATTTATCAATTGTAACACTATAATGTCAAAAAGTAAAGAATGATGATGTCAGGATTATATAGCATATCATATAACAGCCTGTACCTCAAAATCCACTTTGTCTACATCTGTAAGCTCTACAATTGCCAAAGCTCTGCCATGATACAATTCACATTCATCACTCTTATATATCTGCTCTGAAAGCGGGTCGCAATTGCCGAGCGCCAGCAGATTCATTCCCTTTGAAGGAATAAATTTTATCTTTTGTCCCGACTGCGTACACACATTACCCTGCGCATCGACCGCCTCTATGTCAATATATGCAAGCGTCTTTCCATTTAATTCTTTACAATCCGAAACCGAAATATCCGTACGCAGCCCTGAATATTCCCCGGCGGTACATATAATGCTTCTTGCAACCTCAACTCCATCTTTATAAGCAGCCGCCTCAATTGTTCCCGGCCGGTACTCCGCCTCATACATAATCTTATACTGCTTATCATAACCGGCTTTTTTTCTTCCAAGCGAAACCCCGTTTATAATAAGTTCAACCTCATCCGCGCATGAAAACACTTCAATGTGGGCAGTCTTTCCTTCGCATCCCGCAAATGTCCATGAAGATATCAAATCGGCAAAGCTCCACCCGGATACGTTTTCCTTTTCATAATCTTTCGTAAGGTCATGCACTCCGATATAAGGCTTCATCCTATGATTCCATACACAGTCCCTGTAATATGATTGCGGTCTTTTAGCCCCGCATACGTCGATATCTCCGCATACGGCATATCTCCACGGATATTTTCCAACAAAACCTATATCATCATCCGAATATTTCACTCTGCCAATACCTGCTTCCCCCAGATAATCAAGGCTTGTCCACACAAAATCCCCTATGACGCAGGGTATTTTTTCCACTTTTTCCCATATATTAAAAATATCATTTGCAAAAGATTCGCTTCCGTAAAATATCCTGTCCGGAAACAGTTTTGAATCATCCTCATACCTCTCAGGCATATAGTTATATCCAACTACATCCAAAGGCTCAATAAATTTTTCCGTAATCTGCGCAAAATGTTTCTGAGCATCATCATCATACAGTATACATACTGCATTGGTAACAGCCCTTGTGCTATCGAGGCTTCTTATATAATCCGCAAGCATAGCAGCTATCCTGTGTCCATCTGAACTTCCATCTCTTTCCGGAATTTCATTTCCCGTAGACCACATAATAATAGACGGATGATTTCTGTCGCGTTTTACCATCGCCGTAACATCACTTTCCCAGTATTTTTCAAAAAACATTCCGTAGTCGTTTGTAGTCTTTGATACATTCCAGCAGTCAAATATCTCATCGATAACCAATATACCCATCTCATCACAGGCGTCCAGAAAAGCCTTTGATGGTGGATTATGCGCGGTACGCACCGCATTGTAACCGTTTTCCTTATGCAGTTTTACTTTTCGCCTTTCTGCCCCTATATATGAAGCAGAACCCAGTATTCCACAGTCATGATGCACGCAGCCGCCTTTTAACTTTATCATTTCGCCATTCAGCCTGAAACCATGTTTTGCATCAAAAGAAATATCGCGCACCCCAAATTTTGTTTTATTTTCATCTATAACGGCACCGTCGCACAATAATTCCGTTTTCATTGTATACAGGTAAGGATTATCTAAAGACCATAATTTGAGATTATCATTTTCCATACAGACTGTGACTGTCGCACAGGAGCATCCTCCGCATATATTTTCTATAGAATTTTCCATTACCTTATTGCCGTCCGCATCCAGAACCATGTGTCTTATTACTAATGTTTTTTCTTTACAGTCAATATTTTCTACTTCTGTAGATACCTGTATTTTTCTATTTTCACTCGTAGTAATATATGTCCCCCAGGGCTTTATCATAACATCGTTTCCGATTAACAGCCATACGGGTCTGTATATTCCAAGTCCGCTGTACCATCTCGTATCAGGCTGGTTACTGATTACCGTAACTTTTACTTCATTCTCGCTTCCATACTTAACATAACCTGTTATATCGCAGTGAAATTCCGTATAACCATACGGGTGTCTCGTAATTAAATTGCCATTACAGAATACAGCCGCATTCATATATACCCCTTCAAACTCCAGAATCAATCTTTTACCTTTCCATTCTTCCGGCACATATATCTTTTTTACATAGTCAAACGCACCGTCTGCGCAAAATGCATTATTCGCTTTTCCTCTTGAATCCTTATTACGCGCAACCGTCACACTATAGTCATGAGGAATTTCCACCGTCTGTTTTTTTGTAGGAATCCAAAAATATTTCTCAACTTCAGCAACTGAAAACTCCCAATCCTCATTTAACAAAATACGTTCCATTAATTTTCCCTCTTTTCCGAAAATATAATTTAAAAAGAGGCTGCGACCACTGATTATAGTGTAAACAGCCTCTTTAAATATACTACATTTTATTTATTATGTACAGCAATTAATTTGTAATTATCTGTTCTGTTTCCTTATCAAAAAGATGAGCTTTTGACATATCAAATGCAATTGTAACAGTATCTCCCGGTCTTGCCGTAGTACGCGGATTAACCCTGACGGTAATATCGTATTTATCTACTGTAAAGTACAGGAATACTTCTGCTCCAAGCATCTCATAAACCTTAACCGTTGCATCCAGACAACATTCTTTTGCCTGTGATATAAACATTTCCTCATCCTTTATATCTTCCGGTCTTATTCCGAGAACAATTGTCTTATCCTCATATCCGCCATCAATAACTTTTTTGGCTTTTGCTTCCGGAAGCCTTACTGAATAATTGTCGCCAAATTTAAGATCAACATTGTCGCCTTCTTTTACAACTTTAACATCTATAAAGTTCATCTGCGGAGAACCTATGAATCCTGCAACAAACAGGTTATTAGGCTTCATGTAAAGGTCAAGCGGCGTATCTACCTGCTGTATAACTCCGTCTTTCATTACGACGATTCTTGTACCAAGTGTAAGCGCCTCAGTCTGGTCATGCGTTACATATATAATTGTTGTTTCCAGCCTCTGGTGAAGCTTTGAAATCTCAATACGCATCTGTACACGGAGCTTTGCATCAAGGTTTGATAAAGGCTCATCCATCAGGAATACCTTAGGGTCACGCACGATTGCCCTTCCCATAGCCACACGCTGTCTCTGTCCACCTGATAAAGCCTTTGGTTTACGGTCCAGCAAATGTTCGATATCAAGAATCTTAGCAGCCTCATGAACCAGCTTGTCAATTCTGTCTTTCGGAGTTTTCCTGAGCCTCAGGCCAAAAGCCATATTATCATATACTGACATATGCGGATAAAGTGCGTAATTCTGGAAAACCATCGCTATATCTCTATCTTTAGGTTCAACATCATTAACCAATTTGTCACCTATGTACAGCTCTCCTTCAGTAATTTCCTCAAGTCCTGCAATCATACGAAGTGTTGTAGATTTACCACAACCTGAAGGACCTACAAAAATAATGAATTCCTTATCTGCTATCTCCAGATTGAAATTCTTTACTGCAACAAATCCGTTAGGATATGTCTTATTAATGTTTCTCATTGATAAACTTGCCATTTTCTATTTCCCTCCTAAAGGTATTAACTTCATTCAGTATGCACAAATATATTATTTATAAGTGCTCGCAACGTATATAATACACCTTATATAATTAAAAATCTATATAGTTTCTTTACAAAATATTCACTGCTATTTTGTATAAATTGCACATACATTTTAGTCAAGAAACCTTTTTGCGCCCGTAAATCCTTCTCCGAGCACCTCCCTGATATCGGATATCATTACAAATGCTTTTTCATCTTTTTCGCTTATAATACGTATCACTTTTATATATTCCCTTTTCGGAGCTGCGCATATAAGCATGTCCTTATCATTTCCGCTATACATACCTTTTGCTTTAACCAGGGTAACGCCTCTGTTTACATTATTCATTATATGGAGTGAAATATCCGCCGCATTTTTCGTTATTGCAATAACAAGCTTGGAATATCTTATTCCGCTTACTACGGTATCCGTTACCTTTGACGCAATATATACTGCAATAACAGCATACATCGCATTTCCCACTCCAAATGCCGCCGCGCCAAGTATAATTATTACGGTATCAATATACATGACAACAGAGGCTATACTGTATTGCGGAATATAATGCCTTATAATTGCCGCCAGAAGGTCGGTGCCTCCCGTAGACGACATTCTGACCAGTACAACGCCAAGTCCCGCGCCTGAAAGCACTCCGCCGTATATTGCTCCCATAAGCATATCGTTTCCCACGATTGACATTTCAGGTATCAAATAAAGTTCCGCCGTAAATATAACTACAGCAAAAAGCGACCGTATAATATATTTTTTCCCTTTAACATATTTTCCCGCAACAAACAGCGGTATATTTATGACGGCATTGGTTATCCATACCGGAATCCCGCCATTAAAAAATGAGTGTGTCCAAAATTCGACAATTATTGCCAAACCTGACACACCTCCGGTTACAAGTCCCAGGGGTTCATATATCAGCCGTACGCTTACCGCCATAAGGCTTACCCCTGCAAGTATCAGCACAATATCAAGAAATACATTTTTTCTAAGCAGAATACCCAGAGCCATACAACTCCTCTCAGGTGTTTTTATTTTCCCCGTTATTATATTCTGCCAATAATGAATCTAATATACGCTCTTTTCTTTTATTATCCATATATTTTTTATTTATTATATTAAAATACAGATTTCGTATTCCCAGTTTTGTAATCCATTTCGCAGGTTCTGCATTTTCCCTTATCAAATCTTCGGATATATCGCCTATTCCTACCATAAGCCTGACATTAAGTTTCAGTTTATGCTCTGCAATCCAGCTTTCAAGCATCGGGCTTTTAAATGCAAGAAGCAGTACATCAGGAACTTTGCCGTTTATATCGTTAATAACGCTTTCGTCATTGTAACCTGCATCCATCGAATACATTCCGCACATATCCACATCTGTACTGTGCTTAATGAAAATCTGTATGAAATTTTCGGTAGATTTCTGATTTTCTCCTATTACGTAAACCTTTTTATTTTTACACATTTCACCAATCATTTTCATAAGTACACGGTAATTGTTTACAGCCCCTCTTATTTTTCTGCGGTGCTCTTTACTTAAAACAATCTCCTCGGCCGCAAGTACCAAATCGGCTTCATTCGGCACATCCAAAATATAATCTGAATCACAGACAATACTTTTAAGCGTACCCAATGAAACCATATATATAACATTTATGGCATCATTCGTCATATAAGACTGTATAAGACCTCTAAGTTCTTTCTCACCCGGGGTATTTACAGAAAGTCCCATTATGTTTACTATTCCGCCCATATACCATTATCCTCCTGCAAATATTATTGGTTGTTTAGTATACCTGAATCAGCCGAACCTACTATTATAAGAATATCAATACCTTCATCAAGCTGGCCCTGTACTATTTCTGCACCGTTAAAATAATGTTTCAAATCACGTCCCATTCCCTCTTTTGCCACATATATAATAGTATTCTCAATAATTTCAGAATTATCTGCAATCTTTACAACTGTCATTCCATCTTTCTCAAGCATACTTTTAGTCGCGGTTGCAATTCCTTCGGTGCCGCTTCCGTTAAGCACCTTGATATTCTTTCCTGCCGAAGGGATTGTAACATCATTAACCTGTTCGGACTTATGAGTTACATCCGAAAGAATTGTTTCGTACTGCTGCCTTGCCTTTTTTACACTGATAAGATATTCTTCCATATCAGGTTTGCCCGGAATCATATGACAGTATATATATGCCGGATTAACCGCCGCATATGTATCCGCATATTTAAGTTTACTCTTTACTTTAAGATTAGATACTAAAGATTCGTATTTTGATTTAATAAATCCTGACATATCGTTATTCGCTATATATTGCTGCGCCTCATTTATAAGCGCGTCAGACGGAGTGTACAGACCTGTATCCGCATCTTTATTAAACCATACCTGAAATACGGATGTTTCTACAGCGGTGTAATACCCTATATCTATGCCAAGATAATCCTCTAAAAGAAGTATCCCATATTCATATGAAGTATTGTCGGAAAAATAACTGTTAAGTAAAGACAGCTTCATAATTTGCGGTGCGTCCGCTCCTGCCGCGCACATTCTTTTATATACTTCACTGCCGATAGTAAACTGAGTATTTGCAGGAATTGTTATAAAATCAAGATTGCCGGTTGTTTCATTAAGAACTTCTATAACTATAGCGTCAATTTCAGCATTTTCAGGATTAAAGGAATATATTATATTACGCGAAATTTCATCGGCGGTAACATCGCCTACTATGTCAAGCATATTATTCCTATCAGATTCATCTGCCGTCACTTCATAATATTTCATGGTAAGGCCATAACTTCCCATTGCGACAAGAAGAAGCAATACCACAGTAAAAAATGACCTTAGAAACATTACCAGTATTATTTTTCCTATGCTGTTTTTCTTTTTCATAAAGCTCCCCGCCTTACCTTTTATAATCGAACGAAAATTTCCCCAATTATCGCCATTCTATCACAAGAATAAAGAAAATACAAATATTGTTGCCCATTTTCCGAAAAAATTCTATACTATATCGTGAATAATATAAGATTGAAAGAAGAATGTATCATGAAAACAGTTATAATAACAGGAGCTTCACGCGGCATCGGAAAAGCTGCCGCACTACGTTTCGCAAAAGAAAAAGTCCATATGGCCATTACCTGCCGCAACAATTCCCGGCTGCTTGAATCCGTACGTCTTAAAGTCAATTCGCTCGGTTCCGACTGTATCGCTTACACAGGCGATTTGTCAATCTCCGGAAATGTAAAAGAACTTTTTGCGCTTGTTAAAAAGACATATGGCGATGCGGATATCCTTATTAATAATGCAGGCATATCACATATAGGACTTCTTCACGATATGTCCGACACGGAATGGCATAACGTCATAGGTTCTAACCTCGACTCGGTATTTTACTGCTGCAGGGAAGCCATACCATCAATGATACGGAAACAATCGGGTTGTATAATTAATATTTCATCAATCTGGGGAAAATGCGGAGCTTCCTGCGAAGTCGCCTATTCAGCATCAAAAGGAGCAATCAACGCATTTACAAAAGCCCTTGCCAAAGAACTCGCCCCAAGCAAAATACCGGTAAACGCCATTTCCTGCGGCGTAATCGACACCGACATGAACTCATCGTTTACAGACGAGGAGAAAAAGGAACTGATTAACGCTATTCCCGCAGGACGTTTCGGAACCCCTGATGAAATAGCAGACATCATATATTCACTGAGTATTCAAAGCCCTTATCTTACCGGACAGATAATTACTGCTTGCGGTGGATTGTTATAACTGATATACTTAATTCGATATAAAATTCTAGGAGGAAGAAAATTATGACTACCAGTTCAACCGTGTGCATACTTATATCAATAATCTGTTATCTGATTCTGGTTATTGGCATAGGTATATTTTTTGCACGCAAAAACAATTCGACCAAAGACTTTTATCTTGGTGGACGTAACCTCGGTCCTTTTGTAACCGCTATGAGCGCTGAAGCCTCAGATATGAGCAGTTGGCTTCTTATGGGACTTCCGGGTCTCGCATATGCTACAGGTGTTGCCGACGCCGCCTGGACGGCAATCGGGCTTGCAATAGGTACATATGTCAATTGGCTCATTGTTGCAAAACGTCTCAGAAAATATACTGAAATTGCAGGAGATTCAACTACAGTACCTGAATTTTTTTCAAAAAGGCACAGGGATGAAAAACATATCCTTTCAATAATAGCCGCTCTCGTAATCATAGTATTTTTCATTCCATATACGGCGTCAGGATTTGCCGCATGCGGAAAACTTTTCAATAGTTTATTCGGAATCAATTACTTAACGGCAATGATTATCAGCGCAATAGTAATCGTTCTATATACAACGCTCGGCGGCTTTCTTGCTGCAAGCACCTCAGACTTTTTACAGAGTATAATAATGACAATCGCACTTATAGTAATACTTGGTTTCGGCGTAGTGAGCGCAGGCGGTATGGACGCCGTTATAGATAATGCAAAATCACTGCCCGGATATTTCAGCTTTACACAGACATATTCAGAAGGTGCGGCCGCTCCTTATCCGCCTCTTACAATTGCTTCAATGATTGCCTGGGGACTTGGATATTTCGGAATGCCGCATATAATTTTGAGGTTTATGGCAATAAAGGACAGCAACAAGCTTAAACTGTCCAGAAGAATTGCTTCTATATGGGTTGTAATATCACTTTCCGTTGCAGTATTTATAGGTCTTATGGGTAATGCAATGACAAAGAACGGCGTACTCGAAACGCTTAAAGACCCTGAAACAATTATCGTTGAGATTTCCAAACTTATAAGTTCACATGGCGTACTTGCCGCAGTCATAGCCGGCGTAATACTTGCAGGTATCCTTGCGGCAACAATGTCTACTTCCGACTCACAACTTCTGGCTGCTTCTTCAAGTATATCAAAGGATATATTAGAGGATGGATTCAAATTAAAATTATCCAATACAACGTCTATGATAGCAGCTCGTATTACAGTTGTAGTTATTGCAATAATCGCAATATTTATTGCAAGCGACCCTAACAGTTCAGTATTTGGAATAGTGTCCTTCTCATGGGCAGGTTTCGGAGCTTCATTCGGACCCGTCGTGCTTTTCTCACTTTTCTGGAAACGCAGCAACAAGTGGGGAGCGCTTGCAGGAATGTTAAGTGGTGGAATAACCGTATTTGTATGGAAATTCTTACTTAATCCTCTGGGAGGAATATTTGGTATATATGAACTCCTTCCCGCTTTCATCGTAGCATGTATATTCTTTGTAGTTGTGAGCCTTGCTACACCTGCTCCTTCCAAAGAAATTACTGATGAATTTGAAAAAGTAAAGAAAGCTGTTGTAAAATAATATGAAAACCGGTCTTGTTATGGAAGGCGGCGCCATGCGTGGCATGTATACCGCCGGTGTAATTGATGTATTTATGGAAAATAATATTACATTTGATGGGGCTATAGGCGTTTCAGCCGGAGCTGCTTTCGGATGTAACTACAAGTCCCGCCAGCCCGGCCGCGTCATACGTTACAATAAAAAATATTGCAGGGACAAAAGGTATGCAGGCCTTAGTTCCCTGCTTTTTACGGGCGACCTCTACGGCGCCAAATTCTGTTATCAGACAATTCCTCAGCTTCTTGATGTATTTGATACCGAAACTTTCAAAAATTCACCAATGGAATTTTATGCTGTAGGCACAAATGTAAATACCGGAAAAGCCGTATACCACAAGTGCAGTACCGGTGATTTTACCGATATAGAATGGCTTCGCGCATCAGCGTCAATGCCCGTTGTTTCACGAATTGTCAACATCGGGAAATATTCTCTTTTAGACGGCGGGATGTCGGACTCTATCCCGATAAAATATTTTCAGCATAAGGGTTACGAGAAAAATGTCATTATACTGACAAGACCTTTGGGATATCAAAAATCCCCCAATTCCTTTATGCCGCTAATAAAACTGCTCTACAGAAAATATCCTTTATTCGTAAAAGCAATACAGACGAGGCATATCAGATACAACAAAACTTTACAGTACATTTCAGAACAGGAAGAAAAGGGAGCCGTCTGCGTCATAAGACCAAGCCGCACCATTACCCTTGGCGCAGTAGAACGCGACCCTGATAAACTGGAAGAAATATATCAGCTTGGCAGACGTGATGCTGAAAAACATATTAAGAATATACAGGACTATCTGATATAAGATACGTTTTCACAGTACGGCGTCCGCCAGATAGCGGACGCCGCTTTTTGCATAATTTTGTTTCCTCTTTATTTCAGAGAATCAACTGCCGCCCTCTCAATAGGAAGTCCGCCCAGATAACGTTCAATAAACTTATCAAATCCTTCTGCGTCAGAAGCATCCGGCGACATCTGAACTCCTTTCTCTCCTGCAAATACTTTCTCATCAAGAAATTCTGCAAGTGATTTTCCTTCCCTATTTACCATATAAGATGCAAGCAGGGCAATTCCCCATGCTCCTCCCTCGCCGGCAGTTTCCATAACCGATACCGGCGCGTTCATGGCTGCCGCAAGTATTCTCTGACCCACGCCCTTGGTCTTGAATAATCCACCGTGTCCGGTAATATTATCTACTTTAACTTTCTCCTGTTTAAGAAGAATATCGCATCCTGTCTTCAGGGCTCCAAGAGCAGTAAACAAATTCACTCTCATAAAGTTTGCAAGATTGAATCTGCTGTCGGGAGTCCTTACAAATAACGGCCTTCCTTCTTCAAATCCCGTTATATGCTCTCCCGAGAAATAGTTATAAGCAAGGAGTCCGCCGCAGTCGGCATCTCCCTCAAGAGCTTTATTATAAAGCGTGCCAAAGAGCTTATTCATATCCACTTCAATGCCAAACGCCTCTGCAAATTCTTTGAATATATTTACCCAGGCATTAAGGTCCGACGTACAGTTATTACAGTGAACCATTGCAACCGGGTCTCCGGAAGGAGTAGTTACAAGGTCGATAGCCTCATATGCTTTACTGAGTTCTTTTTCGAGAACAACCATTGCGAATACAGACGTTCCTGCCGATACGTTACCTGTACGCTTTGCAACACTGTTTGTAGCTGCCATACCTGTTCCTGCATCGCCTTCGGGCGGACAGAGTTTAATTCCTCCTTTAAGCGAGCCTGAAACATCAAGAAGCCTTGCTCCCTCGTCGGTAAGCACTCCCGCATCATCGCCTGCATTAAGTACCTTAGGGAAAATATCATTAATTTTAAGATTAATTCCTTTTCCTGCAATAAGTTCATCAAACTGACTCACCATTTTGCTGTTATATGTTCCGGTACTGCTGTCTATAGGGAACATTCCCGAAGCTTCCCCTACTCCAAGTACCTTCCGGCCGGTCAGTTTCCAGTGCACATAACCTGCTAACGTCGTCTGGAAATCAATATCTTTAACATGTTCTTCTCCATTTAATATTGCCTGGTAAAGATGCGCTATACTCCATCTTTGCGGTATATTGAACCCAAATAACTGTGACAATTCCTGTGATGCTTTTTCTGTTATTGTATTTCTCCAGGTTCTGAATGGAACAAGAAGCTTTCCGTCTTTATTAAATGCAAGATAACCGTGCATCATTGCGCTGAATCCTATTGCTTTAAGACATGTTACATCTATACCGTACAGCTTCTGCACATCTTTTTTCATATCTGCATAACAGTCCTGAAGCCCCGTCCATATATCTTCCTCACTATACGTCCATATTCCATTCTCAAGCCTGTTTTCCCAGTCATGGCTTCCCTGCGCAACAGGCTCATTATTTTTTCCTATAAGCACTGCCTTTATCCTCGTCGAACCAAACTCAATTCCGAGAATTGCATTACCTTCCCCAATAAAACTCCTGATATCGTATTTTGCCTCCATAAAACAACCTCCTGTTAAATTTACTTATTTACATTTTACACCATTTATACTATTAAATCAAAACATTTTAAAACATTCCATACTACGCTCCAGTATTCCTTTTATATAGGCTATTGCAATGCCGTAATTAGTAATAGGCACCCCCTGTTTATATGCAGCTTTCATTCTGTTCATAATTTCTCGCTCATTCAACATACATCCGCCGCAGTGTATAATAAGGCTGTACTTTCCGGGAGCATCACAAAAGCTGCCGCCGCTTGTATATTCATATGAAAGCCTGCGTCCGGTATATTCGTTAAGCCATTTTGGAATCTTAACAGTACCGATATCATCACACTGTCTGTGGTGCGTGCATCCTTCCGCTATAAGAATCTTATCCCCATCCTGAAGCTTATCTATTGCCTTTACACTTTTTGCCGCTATATCAAGAAATCCTTTATATCTTGCCATCAATATGCTAAATGACGTAAGCTTAATTTCCTTTGGAACAATCATGTTTACTTTCTCAAACACCTGACTGTCAGTAATGACAAGCGCCGGTTTTATGTCCGTATTCTGAAGCACATCCAAAAGTCCGTCATCTTTCACGGAAACGGCGTACGCCCCTGCGTCAAGAATATCTCTTATAGCCTGCTGTTGAGGAAGTATAAGCCTTCCTTTAGGAGCCGCAGCATCTATTGGAATTACCAGAATGACATATTCTCCCGGATTGATAATATCCGCAACAAGCCTTCTTGTATTTTTTTCTGTATTTAGCGAGCCAATAAGCTCTTTAAGCTCATAAATATTGGTCCCCAAAAGTGCGCTTACTGCTATTTTATTTTTATGGCGTTCTTCCGTAACCGGCTTATAAGGCACATCTTTTCCGGCTATAAGGTCCGCTTTGTTATAAACAATTACATATGGTATTGATTTATCTGTAAATATCTTTATAAGTTCATCGTCTGCTTCACATTTTCCGCATGTTATATCAACAACCAGAACCGCAATATCTACAGTGTCAAGTATCCTTTTTGTAACATCCACCCTCAATGCGCCAAGGCTTCCCTCGTCGTCAAAGCCGGGCGTATCAATAATAAGCACCGGTCCTATCGGAAGCAGTTCCATCGCCTTCTTTACAGAATCCGTAGTAGTTCCCGCAACATCTGACACTACAGACAGTTTCTGATTGGTGACAGCATTTACAAGGCTTGATTTACCGGAATTTCTTTTACCAAAAAAACCAATATGTATTCTCTCTGAATTTGGAACAGAATTTAATCCCATAACAAAACCCCCAAATTAAAATCTGAAATCTCTTATTCCATTGTCAATCTTTATAAGGTTCTGTCTGCATACTTCTCTCACTCTGTCATTTTTTACATTGGCAAGTTCTTTTTCTATAAGCATATTTCCTATTTTCTTTGTATCTTCAGATGCATAGTCGTTAAGATATTCCCTAAGCGTCATAAGCGCATTTGGATGGCAGCAATTTTGAATCTGTCCGCTTTTGCACAGCGACATAAACCTGTCGCCGGTCCTGCCCTCTCTGTAACATGCCGTACAGAATGATGGAATATATCCTATCTTCATAAGCCAGTTTACAACATCGTCAAGACTTCTTGTATCAGACACATCAAACTGCTCGGTATCATGCGGACGTTCAGACTCGCAATATCCGCCCACGCTTGTCCTTGAACCGCCCGATATCTGAGATACCCCAAGCTTTATAATATTTTCACGTACCGTTTCACTTTCCCTTGTAGATATAATCATCCCCGTATATGGCACCGCTATCCTTATAAGCGCCGCTATTTTATAAAATATCTCATCGCTTATTGAATTATCAAAAGCCTCCGGATCAATATCATCCGCATGTTTTATTCTCGGCACAGATATTGTATGCGGTCCTACGCCGTAAACAGCTTCCAGATGCTCTGCGTGCATAAGAAGTGCGCAATATTCATATCTGTACAATTCAAGACCAAACAGCACTCCAAGTCCGACGTCGTCTATACCCGCCTCCATTGCGCGGTCCATTGCTTCAGTATGATATGCGTAATCATGCTTTGGCCCGGTAGGATGGAGTTTCTCATAACTTTCTTTATTATATGTTTCCTGAAACAATATATATGTACCAATACCAGCATCTTTAAGTCTTTTATAATTTTCAACCGTAGTAGCTGCAATATTTACATTTACGCGCCTTATCGCCCCGTTTTTATGTTTAACCTTATATATCGTATCAATACATTCAAGTATATATTCAATCGGATTATTAACAGGGTCCTCTCCGGCTTCAATTGCAAGACGTTTATGCCCCATGTCCTGAAGCGCCTTAACCTCTCCTGCAACTTCTTCCTGCGTAAGTTTCTTTCTTGCCATATGTTTATTCTTTATATGATATGGACAATATACACATCCGTTTACACAATAATTAGACAGATAAAGCGGCGCAAACATGACTATCCTGTTACCATAAAAATCCTTCTTTATCTGTTCGGCAAGTTCATAAAGTTCCTGTATTTTTTCCGGAATATCGCACGCAAGAAGTACAGATGCTTCCCTGTGTGAAAGTCCTTTCCTTTCTCTTGCCTTTTTTATAATCGAATCTATAAGTTCTATATTATCTTTATTGGCATCCGCATATTCAAGTGATGCCATGACTTCGTCATGACATATAAATTCCTCCGCTTTCATGGAACGGACATTATACATATTTTTCTGCTTCCTTTCTGTCTTATGTCTGTTTATCCTGTATATCGCATACCGTCAGTATATTTCCCTTAACAATAAATTTTATCCTTTTTCCTGCAAATTCAAATCCATATATTCTGTTGGGTTCATCGTGATACGCCGGTCTCGGATCCTGACGCAGAACGCTTAAAAGGGTATTCCATTTATCTTTCCCAAACTTTTCAATAAGCTTCAAATCACATTCAACCTCAAGCACTTCTTCATCCGGTTTTTTAGAAAATCCTCCAACGGCATCCGGTCTGCAATCAGTGTACGGTATATAGGGTTTAATATCAAATAAAGGGGTGCCACTCATAATATCAGCACCCTCTACATATATAACCGGTCCGTTTTTCCCTTCATAGTCAATCTTTTTCAGAGTAACACAAGATAACCCAATTGGATTGGGTCTAAAAGGAGACCTGGTTGCAAACACTCCAACCCTTGTATTACCTCCGAGTTTCGGAGGTCGTACGGTTGGCCCAAACTGCCTGTCCGCAGTTTCCGAAAACAACCAGATTAACCAGATATGCGTATATTCACTTAAACCACGCACAGCTTCCCTGCTACGGTATTCCGGTTCAAATATAATTCTGGATTCAATATCCTCTACAATGCCACTCTGCCTTGGTATCCCAAATCTGACATCATAATCATTATATATCTTCGCAATACATTGTAAGCTGCGCTGCATACCGTTACCTTCTTAACACTTAGCTTCTTCAGCAAGTAAATCAATGGCATGTCTTAAAGCTTCTGATTTTGCCATATTCATCTTCTTACAGTAAGCTTCAAGCCTGTCCTTCGTAGCGGCATCCATTCTCATTGAGCAAATAATCTCTTTGTTATTAGTTCCTTTTGGTCTTCCTGTTCTTGCCAACTGAATCATCTCCATTTGTATTTATTATAAATATTATACTTTTAGTATTATAGTAAGTCAAGTATATATTGATAAAATCCGCTTTATCCGATTTTATTTTACATACAACAGGATGTTTCGGGGAGAACCTCCCCAAAACATCCGTCTGATAATATCTTATCTTAATTACTGACTAAGTATACGGTAAGCATTTTCGAACGCAGGCTTAACCCTGTATACATCATCAAACATTCCACTGAACGGTCCATACTGCCAATAGTCAAAGCTTTCATCAATCTTATTCATAACCGGGTCATCTATAAACGCCCATATTGACATACTTGTGAAAGCATTATTTGTTTCTGAATTGATGTTGGCAAGTCCCTCAAATAACTGAGCTGCATATTCGCCGTGTTTATCCATGTAGTCATAGTCAAAGTTACGCATTGCCATTTCTGTCAACTGCACATGAACGCTTGGCTGCATATCCGAGAACATCTTAATTGTTTCCGTTGTCCTGGTTACCCACTGAGGATCAAGACATCCTTCCTGCTTCTGATATCCTCCGAGATATCCCTGACATCCCACGGCATCAACAAGCTGTTTATCTCCGCTGTTAAGATCCTGGATAAGAGCTTTTACATAACCGCGTTTTGCTTCTCCATAGATATCTATGATATTAAAATCATTGTATACAAGTTCAATCTTATCTCTTGATGTAAGTAAATTATCTCTAATAAGTTTCTCTCTTGTTTCATATGCACATTCAAACGTAAATTTGATATAGTTCTCCCCTGCGCCGTTAGCTTCTGATGAGCAGTGATAATAGAATGGATTCTGTCCCATACGGCTCTGCCTTACTTTAAGCTTATCGCTGCTGCCTTCATCAATACCTTCGTTTACTACATCCCAGCAGTATACTACGTCAGGATATTTTTCCTGGAAATGTGTCATAACCTGATCAACATAATATTCAAGTCGCTTACGGCATATTTCATTAGAAGCATATTCGCCGCCGTCTTGTTTATATCCTTTTGTAAAGAACCATTTATGGTTTTCTTCCATGGAATTATCCCATACAAGGGCATGGCCTCTTATTTTAAGTCCGTTATCGCGCGCCCATTCACACAGGAAATCTGCCCTGTCATATTTCATTACAGGCATACAGGTTTCATCATCAGGATTTTTCTCATACGCAGCCAGCGTAGCTTCTTCATCAAGAAGTGAATATGCCTTAAATTCATTCATTGCAGTAATACTGTCGCAGTGATGCGCCAAAAGTTTGCAAAATTCAGGATCATTCTTTATCTGGTTATATGTAACGCATGTACCGAACTTATAACCTTTAGCTTCCGTAATCTTTGCAAGGCTGCTGTAATTTTCAATTGCAGCAGAAGAATCTTTTGGCCTCGCCACAAACATTCCTTCCGGTTTTTCTGCCATATATTCTTCAAGCGTTGCGCTAAAATCCTGGTCTGCATCATCTGCAGCTTTCTTATCTGCATTGTATTTTGTAACTACCGAACCAAGCGCCGATGTCACAACACTTATTGCAGCCTTATGGTGTGAAATCTGTTTTGTATTATTGTTATAATAATTTACATACATATCATGGATTACAACCATTCCCGTACCTGCAGGTGCAAATCCGAACGATATTCTTCCGTTATTTGTTGAGTCAAGCGCCGCTATATCCGAGTTTCCTTTGATTACATCCGTAAGAGATATATCCTCACCCTTCGTTCCATTGGTCGTAATTGTTGTAACATATTTGGACTGGTCGCTTTCCATATCACAATCATACTCAGCCACATAGAGGTCAATGTTTACAGGTTCTGTTGAGTCCACCTTCAAATCAATCGACTCTATTGCTGACAAATTCGTATTAATCTGCCAGGAATCTGATAATACAAAGTTTACATAGAAATTATCAGGCGCGTCTGCCTTATCGCAGTCATACATTGCAAAATAATCATAGTCATAATAGTATGGAGCCGCTGTCGGTTCCGGCGTCGGTTTCTGCGTCGGGTCTACAGTCTTGCCGCCATTATCCGGAGCCTGCGTTGGATTCTGTCCTGCAGGCGCGGTCGGTTCAGTATGGTTGCCAATAATAGATTTGACATTAACCTTACATGTAAGTTTCTTCTTACCTGATTTACCGCCTGCCTTATATTTTACCGTAGCTGTAATCTTGGCAGTTCCTTTTTTCTTTGCTTTTATTTTAGCCGATGTTTTGGAACTCTTTGCAATAGCCGCAACTTTTTTCTTGCTTGTTTTCCAAGTTGTATTAATAACTTTAATACCCTTCTTTTTAATCTTCAGTGTAAATGACTTGCCCGGTTCTACATTCTTCTTTGCTATGCTAAGCTTAGGCGCTTTTGCTTTTGCGGCCGAGGCATTCTGTGCCGTACCCATACCGCCAAATGAAGCAATCACCATTGCCGCTGCAAGCAGGCAAGCTGTCTTTTGCTTTAATTTCATTACATCCCCTCCGTATTTTATTTTTTTTATTTACGCAAAATACTTTTTTATTATATAATATTTTTTGTGCATGTTTGTATGTAAAATATTTATTTTTTATAATAATTTTATTAAATCACATAAAACCACGCATCATCCTGTTCCAAATCCATCTTCTGAACAGAATTGTCCTCCTTCATAAGCCTAAGTTCGGGATTTTTTACGCTTACTTTCGTACCCGGTTTTACAGACGCCGTTATAAACGCATTGCCTCCGACAACAACATTGCTTCCGATAACCGTTTCTCCTCCCAGAATAGATGCTCCCGAATATATGGTAACATAATCTTCAATAGTAGGATGTCTTTTTTTATCTCTCAGATTCTGACCTCCCCTTGTAGACAAAGCTCCAAGCGTAACCCCCTGATATACTTTTACATGCTCGCCTATAACGGTAGTTTCACCCACTACTATTCCCGTTCCATGGTCAATAAAAAAGTATTTTCCAATAGTAGCTCCCGGATGAATATCTATACCTGTCTGCGAATGCGCAACCTCCGTCATGATACGCGGAATCAACGGTACATTTAGAAGATACAGTTCATGAGCAAGCCTCTGGACAGTTATCGCATATAATCCCGGATAGCAAAATATAATTTCTTCCTTGCTTTTAGCCGCCGGGTCGCCTTCAAATGCAGCCTCTACATCGGTTTCAACATATTCTCTTACCTTAGGAATGGTTTTAAGAAATTCTATGCTTATCTTTTCAGCCGTAAATTCTGTTTCGCCATTACTGCCATCGGTAAATCCGGTATTATTCAACACTATCTCTATCTGCTTCTTCAAATTGTAAAGAACATCTTCTATAATAACTGATATATTATTCTGTACGTTAATAACCTTATAATTTTTCTCCCTGTAATATCCCGGATAGACAATTCTAAGCAGTTTATCTACCATATCAATAATTGTATTTTTATCAGGCTTATTGAAAATATCCATTCTGTCTATCGTACGTTTTTGTTCATAATCCTTAATAATACTTTCTGTTATATCGTTTATCCGGTCCATTATAATCCTCCTCAATTAATAATTTTATCAGTAATATGCTCTATTAAAAACTCTTTAAGGGCATCCTCTTTTGCATTGTCAGGTTCGGCGCCGTTTTTACCAAACACCATATCGCATGGAATCTCTTTGCTGTATGGCTTCCATTCGGGCATAGGCGCGCCGTCGTTATCAACGCCATTCGGATTACCTGTTTTTACAAAATTACTCCAATAATTGCACATCTGCCTTGCAAGGTCATAGTGATGGCCTTTAAAAGGACGCCAGCACTTGGCAAGTGTTTCAAAGAAAAACCAAAGTTCCACTGAATGAAATGTACCCGGATTATCATACCCCGGAATATCCGCATCAAATCTGTAATAGTAACAGTCGTTTTTATTCAGCCTAAACAGAGATTTTACCGTACATTCAATTCCGTTTATTTTAGCATATGGCGGTTTATCTTTTCCTGCGTCACATACTAAATTTATAAATTTCTCTGCCTTACCGCCAAATATCTGTCCTGCCTTTTCCTTAAACTCCTCAAAAGAATCCGCCGGTATCATATTTGGAAATTCATCCGCCGTATTTCCGGCAAGTACAGGTATATCGGCGCATTTTCCTTCTGCAAACAGTTTAAGCGGGTCTCCCGTACAGAAACAATTATCCTGTACCGTAAACATCCTTCTGTGAGTTGCGGCGTACTCCGCATATTTTTCACGAATATAAAATGCATCCAGTTTTCTGGCTTCTTCTATTTTAGATACTCCCATAAATTCTAAAAATGCCTGCCCGTTTTTTTCCGCCTCGCAAAGGGGTTCCGGTTTTCCTACGCCTCCATTATCATCATATGGGTCCCGTATCATTGCGCTCTGTACAATAGCTTTCTTTATAATATCAAAATTTTCGGGACAGGTTATCTGGCTCATTACACTTCCGCCTCCGGCAGACTGTCCTGCAACAGTAATGTTTTTCGGATCTCCGCCAAAAGCCGCGATATTATCATAAACCCATCTAAGTCCTGCCTGCTGGTCAAGGCTTCCGAAATTTGCAGGAGCATCAGGCTGCGTATCGGTAAGTTCAGGATGCGCCATAAATCCAAAAACATTGAGCCTGTAATTTACAGTTACAACTACTATACCTCTGCGCGCAAGACGTTCTCCGTCAAATTCCATCTCGGAAGGATATCCCCATTGCAATCCTCCTCCGAAAAACCAGACAACTACCGGCTGCTTTTCATCCGCACTTTTTGCTCCCGTCCACACATTAAGATAAAGGCAGTCTTCACTCATCGGAATTTTGGAATCAACATGCCATTCACGGCAATATATGTCATCTCCAAGCCCCGGTGTGTCCTGCATTGATATCGGCGCAAAGCTATACGCTTTAAGCACACCTTCCCAGTCTTTACACGGTTGTGGTTTTCTCCATCTGTTTTCCCCTACAGGCGGAGCTGCAAACGGTATTCCCTTAAATGCAGTTATCCTCGGGTCTGCTGCAGGAAGCCCCTCTACAATACCATTTTTAGTTTTTGCTGTTCTTATCATATAAATCCCCCTATATTATTCAGTCATTGAATGACCGTTTATTTTCTTAATCCACTTACCGCTCTTTAATCTCCATATACACCAGAACGCCTTTATGAACTGATCTATTTTAAGGAAAAAATATATCCAGAATGCCGGCAAATGCAAATAAAGTCCTGCAAGATATCCAAGCGGTATCGACATTACCCACAACATAATATTATCGGCAATCATAAGGCACTTCGTATCTCCTCCGCCACGCAGCACCCCTTTAGTTATAATCGAATTAGCCGACTGGAAAATCACTATAAAGCCTATAGCCTTCATAAGCTCTCCCGCAATCTGCCTTGTTTCATCCGTAATATTATAAAAGCTTATTATGAAATCTCCGGTTATCATTATAAACGCCCCGGCAATTATTCCTATTCCAAATCCAAGTATAAGAAAGGTCCAGCCGTGCTTCTTTGCCTTTTCATAATCGCCTGCGCCCAGATAATGTCCCGTAACAATACAACCCGCCTGCGATATTCCTGAAATAAGAACCGTACTTAACTGCTGCGTAACCGTTGTAATCGAATTGGCGGCTACAAACACCGAACCAATACGCCCCATTACCATCGCTACCGCATTTACTCCAAGTCCCAGAAGCGTATCACTTACAAGAACCGGAATACTTATTGTAATATAATCATGAAGCATATCGCCACACTTCATAAATAAATGCTTTATCCTGTAACCGGCCTTTTTATCCACCACTACAAGATAACCGCAGTTAAACACAAATTCAAATATCCTTGCTATAAGCGTTCCCAGCGCGGCTCCTTCAATCTCCATACGCGGTGCTCCCAGATTTCCAAATATAAATATCCAGTTTGCAACAATATTGATACCAAATGCAAAACACGAGCCTATAAGCGGTATTTTAGTCTGACCCATACTCCTTAATGCAATAGTAGATGTCGTTGATAATCCCATAAGCAGAAAACACGGTATCGACCAGCGAAGGTACAATATGCCCTGCGCAATAACCGGTTCTTCCTCAGAATACATACGCATTATCCCCGACGGAGCAATAATTGCAGATATCGTAAATAATACGCCTATAAGAACCGTAAACCTGAGCATAAGTGTAATGGTTTTTCTAAGGGACTGAATATCCTTCATTCCCCAGAATCTCGACACAAGCACAGAAGCGCCCATGCCAAGCCCCATGCAGCATATATTATAAAATCCTATGTACTGTACCGCCAACGCTGATGCAGATAACGGTATTTCGCCAAGTGAGCCAAGCATAATATTATCAATCAGATTCACCCCGATTGTAATAAGACTCTGAAGCGCTATCGGTATAGCTATTATTGCAGTATTCCTATAAAACGCCCGATCCCCAAGATATTCTCTGATTTTCATGATTTTCCTCGCAAATTGTCATTTTTTCCACTGTAAATATATTATCATATCAGTATCTTTTTCACAACATGGCAAAAACAATATAATATTATATATTATTTAAAATCATACAAAATTCCTGCCGCCTCACACACATATTTTTTGCATGGCATAGGCCACGGCGGTTCCTGCCCTTCAATTTTCCCTTCCAGCAAATCTTTTGCCCCTCTTATAATCTTAGGAATAATCTCTTTATCTACATTATAACTGCCATGCGACGGCCATATAGAGTCAAAGGAATCAGTAATTTTTAAAATCTTCTTCAGGCTGCATATAAACGCCTCCATATTACGTCCCGGCCCAAACATGAAGATATCGCCATCCTGTATAGTATCGCCCGAAATAAGCATACGTTTGTCCCTCTCAAGAAGCATAATGCTTCCCGGAGTATGTCCGGGAGTTAAAATCACTTCAAATTTCCAGTACCCCAAATCAATTATATCGCCTTCCCACACCGGCATTACATCTTCAATCTTACATCCTTCAGGAAGCGCATTTTTGTAATGTTCCATTTCCGACGGATGCATATATACTTTATCAAAATCCTTATTGCATCCCGTATGGTCCTTATCCGTATGTGTGTTCAGTAAAAACACATCCGTATCAGTCAATTCTTTTACAATATCCTTTACAGGTATTGAGCCAAAGCCCGTATCTATAAGCATTGACTTATCCTTACCCTCAAACAGAAAAGAACGGACTCCGCCCTCGTCAATAATAGTGAAATGATTCTGTATTTTTATAATATTTTCCATTTTATCCCTCCATCGCAAATATATAATATTATAATTCAGTCAATAAAATTTATCCATATGAAAATGTAAAAACCCTCAAACCCTTATAAAATAAAGGTTTGAGGGCAAGCCGTTAACCGGATTCGAACCGGTGACCTACGCATTACGAGTGCGTCGCACTACCTACTGTGCTATAACGGCGCTTAGAGTATTTTATCACAACATTTTCTTTATTTCAAGAAAAAATTACAACTCATTCAAACGTTTCAAAAATACATATGCTACAGCACAATTACCCCTGCCATACTGCCGCGTAC
Organism: uncultured Lachnospiraceae bacterium; assembly: GCA_947588675.1. GTDB lineage: Bacteria > Bacillota > Clostridia > Lachnospirales > Lachnospiraceae > V9D3004. Next base: position 57,637 of record CANPYY010000014.1, read on the forward strand.
GCCGCCCGTTCTTCTATGGGATATCATCAGCTTTGGATTATGAAAAGTACATATTCCGGCAATTTCCAGATTTTCCTCTTTAATACCCGATGATATAAGGACATGTCTGTTTGCCTCCCACAAATCAAGCATATATTTACCGTTATCTTTTTTAAATGCAATATTATCTATATCGTCGGGAAATGATGCGGCAAACTTTTCGGCTACGTCTCCGCTTACTTCATAACAGTCTTTACAGATTGACGGTCCTATCACTGCAAGAATATCTTCCCGGTTACAGCCTTTATCAGATTCAAGCTTATCAACCATAACTTTTCCTATTTTACCCACAGTGCCTCTCCATCCCGAATGCGCTGCCGCTATAACCTTTTTAACAGGGTCGCAGAAAAACAGCGGAACGCAGTCGGCATAAAACGTCATCAAAGGTATGCCCGGCACATCAGTAATGAGTCCATCCATTCCCTTTATGCCGCCGTTACCGTCCATACCCGTTCCAATATCTTTTTCCGTTACCTCCGCTATATTGGTTTCGTGAATCTGGTCAGATAAAACCGTTTTTCTATAATCATAGCCCACCGCCCCGGCAAAAAGCCTGTGATTGGCTATTACATTCTCATAGGAATCTCCTCTGTTAAAACCAAGGTTCATGCTCTGATACCCGGCCGGGCTCACTCCGCCTACACATGTAGAAAATCCGTGTTTTAAGCCCGCCGCGTCAAATATTCCAAATGTGATATATTTTACTCCGTTATCCGCTGTCCTAATCGTCGAAGCCAAAATATCTGTCAACTCC
>CANPYY010000015.1 GCA_947588675.1 uncultured Lachnospiraceae bacterium
TGGAGTTCACAAAAAAAGTCAACAACTTCTTTGGGATAGTATTTCGGATAGATTTCCTGTATTGTATCTTTCACTAAAATTGAAATTTGCTCTAAATCTTTTTCGGTTGCCTTGACATATCTCATAGCTCTATTTCCTCACAACATCGATTTGTTTATCTGTCTTTTCTAAAAATGGGCGACCCCGAAAGGGAATCGCCCATTCACGTTTTAAAATTATGCGATTTTTTTGCCTCTGCACGTTTTCCTACATCGATTGGTGTAAGGTTTTTTGCTCGCACCGTATCCACAATCCCCTATTTTACGCCATTCTACTTCTCCAAGCTTTTCATCGTCGGGATTTTCCTGCCTATTCTTTCACAACTTATCATACTGTATCAAATACCTTTATTTCATACATTTAACACATCCCTTTTTTATGCACCTTTTCATATGTTTTCACAAGTTTTCGCAAAATGGGTTTAAGTTGGGTTTATCGTGGGTTTAATTCTCTATGCTTTATTTTTCCTATTCATAAAATCCTCAAATGTCTGCATTTCTGCTTTTTTCAAATCTTTTGTTACGTCAGCATATATATCTAACGTAGTACTTATATCTGCATGACCTAACACAGACTGAATAACTTTAATATTTATTCCAGATTCACAAAGGCGTGTTGTAAAAGTATGCCTCAATGTGTGACAGCTAAACTTTGGGAGCAATACATCATTAGTATTTCCATTTTCAAGCACCTCATCATTACAATCTCTTATGATTCTGCGAAGCGCCTTATTGAGCGTTCCCTGATGTTGAACATTTCCAAAACGATTTACAAAAATGAAATCTGTAAATCCATCCACTCTGGCATTACACTTTATACCTGCCAAACTCTGATTTTTCTTTTCCTGTAAAAGCGCTTCTTTTACACTGCCAATTATAGGAACTGTCCGTTCTCCTGCTCTTGTTTTAGGTGTATTAATTCCAAAATAACAGCCGCCTTTACTATGATTAAAATATACCAAAGTATGATTTACACTGATTGTATTATTTTCAAAATCTACATCTTCCCATCTAAGTCCTGTTGCTTCTCCTACACGAAGCCCTGTTCCAAGCATCAAAGCAAAAATCGGATACCAGTGCTGATACATTGGATTGCTTTTTATATAATCCATAAACAAATTCTGTTCTTTAACGGTCAATGCCTTGCGTTTCTCTGTAAACAAGTTTCTAGCCTGTTTTAATTCTTTTAACGCATTATCACTTATATTGTTCCTCAAATAACCATCCTCGACAGCCAAATCTATGACTTGATGTAAAACAGTATGGATATTATCAATAGTAGCAATTTTTAAGCCCCTCTCATCAACAAGCCTGTTATAATATCGTCTTATATCTGACCGTTTTAATGTGGTTATCTTTAACTGCCCTATGTCATCTCTTGCGAACTGTTCATACATATATATGTAATTCTGAAAAGTATTCTCTTTTAACCCCTTTTTAAGCTGTACCCACATATCAAAAATATCGTTAAGCGTGACTTTTTGAGCATTTGTGCGTATGCCATCACTTTTATCCTTTAATACAGCCTGCTCTTTCTGGCGAAGTTCTTCAAGCGTTCTACCATATACAGCATGCCTTTTTCCATCTGTTGTTCTCCATCTGTAGCTGTATGTTCCATCTGGTCTTTGAGTTTCATTTTCCTTTAACACTCTTCCCTTTGAATCTTTTCTTCTTTCTGTCATTTTTTTACTCTCCTTTCATATGACAGAAAGCTGACCTGCTAAGTATTATAGCACATCAGCTTTCAAAGTAACACCCTAAATCGAAAAAGATTTAGCTATATAATCCTCAAATTGTTTCCTTTTAATTAATCTTTTACGCCCTACATATAAAACGAATGTACAAACATCTGAATCAGTTAATTCTCGAAGTTTATGCTCCCCAATATTATAAAGTGAAGCTGCTTCTTCTATTGTAAGGTTAGGTTTTTCCCATATTGGTATTTCTTTTCTAATAACAATCACCCCTCTCTTTTTACTCAAATGGCAATTCAATATTTCCATCAATATTTATAAATTCCTTTTTCTCCATATATTCATTAATTGATAAATACTCTTTTATACTTCCATCTTTTTCATAAGTAATTACCTTATGTATTCTTCTAAGAAAAGCCTTCCATGATTCTTCATCATCTTTTTGTACTTCCGGATATTGCTTTTCCAATGCCCAATTCGATATAATATATACCTTGTTATAACAGGCAAATTTATTGGCATATCTGCTAGGCAGTTCTATTGGATAAATGTCGCAATACAAAAGCATTTCCTTAATTCGTAATGAAGAACGAAATTCATCAAATGCAATTACAGGTTGTCCATTATAATTATCGAAAGGATGTAAATAATCAGTAACACGATATACATTAGCATATCCATTTTTTTCAAGCACATCTCTTGTTTTTCCCGTTCCTGTAGCACCGCTGATATAAACCACTTCCAAATCTAATCTAACTGTTTCCTTGTATTTTTCCGTTAATATTGTTATTCTTACCTTGTCTATTTTATCTATTTGAAGAATATAGTCTTGGTTTTGTGCCAGTATTTCAGCATTTGTCATATTATCCATTACCATCTGATAAAGCTCGGACATATCACTTCTTTTGCCCTTGCTATCTGGCGGTTGTGTGCCATATTCTTCAAACGTGCCTTCTATCTTCTTTTCTTGCTTGCTTTCGTCTAATTCCCATTTGCCAGATTTTTTAATATAATTTACATTATCCGATACAGAGCCTTTGCATTTTTCTATATGAGCTTCCGGAAAATATCGCTTAATCATGCTAAATCGAACTCTTGAAGCAAAAACCACAAATATATGAGTGTGGTATTGCGTTCCCCGTTCATCTGCCATAGCAATATATACAATCGTTTTAAAATTATTCCTTAATACTTCCAATATATGCTGATGATACCATCCTTTTTCAACCGGCGCATTGATAGTAAGCTGATACATATAAGATTGAGTATCTATAAAATCACCTCCTTTGTTCATTTTGTGCTTTAATATGAACATACCGCAAATCCCTGTTGTTAGTGGGTTTTTTGATATTGTTCACGGTCGGGTAATACTATACCGACCGTTTGAGGGCTTGCGGCTTCGCCGCCGCCCTCAACGGGGTATTATTATTTTGCAGCACTTCTTTTATCCTTTACCATTCTTTGCAATAATAGTTTTAATCGTGCTTTGTCAGCAATATAAGGTATCTGTATCGGCTGTAATTCCTGCCCGTCAATAAGTACTAATCCCTGTCCTGTCTTTGGATGAAACCGCTGTTCGAAGGTTATATTATTAAGATGTTCTCCTGCAAACAAAGATTTACGGCTATCCACCGAAAGGCGACCAAGCCCTATACATATTTGGAAGTTATCTATTGCCCCTATTCCAGAAGGAAACAATGAAGCCGAAATTCTCTGCTGTATGCACCATATAAAGCAATGTCGAGAGCGTCCTAGCATTAATATTTCACTTATTTTCTGTTTTATTTCTTCAGCTTTTTTCTTATTGTTTTGAATTGCCCATATCATATATCCTGCATATTCGTCGATAAGTAAGAGCTTAATCTGCGTATTGTTTTCAGGTGTGTTTTGATACTCGTAGTAGTATTTTTCGATGCAGCCTGTAACTTCGCTAAACTCTGCAAAACTTTTTGATATGCCCTTATAATCTCCTGATTTCTTAAAGTCGCATATTGTAAGTTTAATATTGTAGTTTTTGAGAAGATTATAAAGAAGGTACAATGCAGCTACTGATTTTCCGGAACCCGTGCCACCGACGACGCAGACATGCCCCGTGATTTCTATGTCTGCCATGATTGGTTTTTCTGATAACAGGTTATATCCGAGCTGTAACATATTTATATTCTCTCCATATCCTTTTCTAGTTCATTATCGAGGAAAGGCTTTTCTTCTGTTACTTGTTTCATTCCCTTTACAGAAATCATGACTATTCTATTATCTTTCGCTTTTTCCTCATAATCTAATTCTTTTATAATAGTTTCACTCATTTGATGCTCAATTCTATCCTGATTTTCAATCCATACATTTAATGGAATAGGCGAATACCACACTCTGCGTATATATCCCCTTGTTTTATCCTTGTTCTTATATATAATGATTGGCTTTCCATTTTTAAGTTCATTCTCCTTAAAAGCCAGTATGATGGATGCTTCGTCTTTTCGGGCGGTCAATGCTTCGATAGTTTCAATTACAGACCATACTAATATAATCGGGATTATTACACCAAATGACTTTATTGCTATCTCATAAATTGGAAGTATTATTTTAGGCGCTTCGAATAAAGCGAGCAGAAAATCAATATTCATCCACATTTCTATAGTTACCGCAACTATTGGCAGGAACAGAACAAGCAGAATAAGATTTAACCTTATTTGCTGAAATGCCAAGCACCAATGATATATATTTTTTTTAATATGGTAACGTTTTTCATTATATTTATTGTTACTTTTCATAATTTTCTCCAATCTGCTTAACAACCGAGGGGTAAATAATATACCCCTCGTTGCTGAGGCTTTATGCTAGTTATGCTTTGCAAATGGCTTCAATTTTTCCTTTATGATTGAAGGCAATTTCAATCATATCATTTGGTTTTAAATCTTTAGGTAATGAAATTCCTGCTTTTACAAAGAACTTCTCTGTACGAAGCCCTTCGGTCTTTTCTTCCGGAAACGCGGTAAAAATGTTCACGCCATTAATTTCTTCTCCATTGTTATTAGTAAATTTCACTCCCATCATTCCGACAAGTCTAGCCTGCATACCATTTTCCTCCTTTCCTTTACCAGCTTGTCATGACCTGCTGGCATCTTATCAAAAAGCTCCTTGACGTTTGTTATTATATGTCATATACTTGTATCATTTAAAGGACATTTTAAATATTTTTAAAGGGAAGTGTGATATATGTACGACAATTTTGACAAAGATGTCTACGATAATTTTGACAAATATTCTCTTAGCATCCGCATAAAAGAATTGCGGATTAAACGAAAAAAACAGTATGAAGAATCCATGCGTGAACCAGAAAGCCCATTTCAGCAGTTTTCTTTTTGCAAAACGCAGGCTCTATTAGCCCAAAAAATGAAAGTGGAAAGAAGAACTATTATTGGTTGGGAGAATGGAACTAGTATCCCTTCTGTAGAAAATCTTGTGAAGCTGGCTAGCATTTTAAAATGCAATATTGATTATTTCTTTGGAGCTAATGATTATCCAGATGCTTCTTCTACGGTTGCTTTAGCAAGTCATTTTTCAGGTATTTCACCCGAAATAATTCAATACGGTTTAAACCATCCAGATTACCTTGATTGCCTTAATTTCTTCATGCACCCCGATAACTGCAGTTCTCTTTTCAATAATATTACTCTTTCCGTTTGGAGAAAATTTTGGATAGATGCAAGCTTACCGAAGATTACTAATTCTTTCAAAAAAGAAATACTCGCAGCTTACAATTCATATAGTGCTATCTATCCAATTCAAGACATAAACAAAAAAACCTATATTGACTTTTTGAAACAACGTTTTCCTGAAGAAAGATTGATTTTCAGTAAGAAAAAGAAGGAAAACAAAATAGGTTTTGTAATTGAGCCTATTGTTTATAAGAATTTTTTTGAGGGTAAGAAGTTCTTATATAATAAATTTATACAATACTTAGCTGACACAACTTTCGAGCCACTTAAGAATAATGCTCTTATCGAATCTCAAAAAATGAGACTTGCAAAGGCATTTATTGATTTATTTACAAAATACCTTAAAGAAGAGGACTAGGAAGAATAAGGTGATACCGGAATTGTTGTGGGCAGACTTCAAAAAGAACAATATATTCACAAAAAACATTGCATATTATATGCCATATATAAAGAATAAAGCTTTATAACGAGCATTTACATAATTACAAAAAATAGGACTGTCACGCAAAAATTTTTATGACAGTCCTATTTAAACATCAATTATTATTTTCTTTTTGCATAAGAACCTAACCAATATTTCTGTTCGATTCCCAATTTTTCTAATATTTCATTACATTCATCAATAGATTTTCCCCTGCACCTTGTCAATAAAAAAGTATATGCATAATCTCTTTTATTATTATGGCAATTAAGACCCAATCCCAAGCTATGTAACATTGCCTGTACCATCATCAAATCTAAATTATAACCAACAGCAACTGAAATTAATGTATTTCTTTTCGGTGGGTTATTTTCATCCACCTGCTTTTTTAGATGATACATCATAGTTTCGCTCAAATGTGTCTTGTTTGCAAATGACATATATGTTTCGCCATCCAGAACGTCATTAATTAGTTCCCTAAACGATTTATTATATCTTACAGAATTTTCATAGTCGTTCAAAAATTCATTCTCCAATTTTTCCCATTCTTCATAGGAATATCCTGCTAATATATCTTCCTTCATGTCAGTATACCTTCCTTTTTTTATTTTTCTTAACTCAGCTCGGATACTTAGCTCTAAAAGCGTCTATAAATTCATCTGCACTATTATAGGTTGTACCCTGCCATATAATACTCGTAAGACTGTCGCAACCAGCAAATGCCCTTTCTCCAATGTAGTCTACGTTTTCTGGTATATTTATACTCGTAAGACTGCTGCAACCAGCAAATGCCCTTTCTCCAATGGAGTAGAAGTTTTCCGGTATCTCTATACTCGTAAGGCTGCTGCATCCATAAAATGTCTCATCGTAAATGCCTTCTACGCTTTGCGGTATCTCTATACTCGTAAGACTGCTGCAACCAGCAAATGCCCTTTCTCCAATGTAGTATACGTTTTCCGGTATATTTATACTCGTAAGACTGCTACAGCCAGCAAATGCCCTGTCTCCAATGTAGTCTACGTTTTCTGGTATCTCTATACTCGTAAGGCTGCTGCATCCCTCAAATGCATAATACCCTATGCTGGTTATGCTTTGCGGTATATTTATACTCATAAGACTGCTGCATCCATTAAATGCACCTCCTCCAATGTCAGTTACGCTTTCCGGTATCTCTATACTCGTGAGACTGCTGCATCCCTCAAATGCACTATACCCAATGCTGGTTACACTTCCCGGTATTTCAATACCCGTAAGGTTGTTACAGCCATCAAATGCCCAATCCTCTATGCTGGTTACACTTCCCGGTATCTTAGTGTTTTTACAGCCCCTAATCAAAGTGTTGGTTTCTGTTTCAATAATTGCATTACAATTATCTCTGCTATCATAAACTTGATTATTTTCTGCTACTTTAATACTCGTAAGGCTGCCGCATCCAGCAAATGCACCTCTTCCAATGTCAGTTACGCTTCCCGGTATATTTATACTCGTAAGGCTGCTGCATACATTAAATGCACCTCCTCCAATGTCAGTTACGCTTCCCGGTATCTCTATACTTGTAAGGCTGCTACATCCGGAAAAAGCCACATCCCCTATGCTGGTTACACTTCCCGGTATTTCAATACCCGTAAGGTTGTTACAGCCAGCAAATGCCCAATCCTCTATGCTGGTTACACTTCCCGGTATATTTATACTCGTAAGACTGCTGCATCCCTCAAATGCATATTGCCCAATGTAGTTTACGTTTTCAGGTATATTTATACTCGTAAGGCTGCTGCATCCATTAAATGCATAATCTTCTATGCTGGTTACGCTTTTTGGTATCTTAGTATTTTTACAGCCTGAAATTAATGTATTGCTTTTTGTTTCAATAATTGCATTACAATCGTTTCTGCTATCATAAATTTGATTATTGTCTGCTACTTTAATACTCGTAAGGCTGCTGCATACAGAAAACACAGAAATTCCAATGCTGGTTACACTTCCCGGTATCTCTATACTTGTAAGGCTGCTACATCCGGAAAAAGCCACATCCCCTATGCTGGTTACACTTCCAGGTATTTCAATACCCGTAAGGTTGTTACAGCCAGCAAATGCCCAATCCCCTATGCTGGTTATGCTTTTTGGTATCTTAGTGTTTTTACAGCCCCAAATCAAAGTGTTGGTTTTTGTTTCAATAATTGCATTACAATCATTTCTGCTATCATAAATTTGATTATTGTCTGCTACTTTAATACTCGTAAGACTGCTGCATCCCTCAAATGCCCAATGCCCTACGTTGGTTACATTTCCCGGTATCTCTATACTTGTTAGACTACTGCATCCATCAAATGCACCATCCCCTATGCTGGTTACGCTTAGCGGTATCTCTATACTCATAAGACTGTCGCATCCATAAAATGCATCATATCCTATACTAGTTACTCCATCATCTACAATGACATGCACATATTTATCTATAACCAGATTCAAATTATCATCATAATGTGAATACTCTCTAATTTGTTCTTCAATCTCATCCGCATTTTCATCATTATAATGCAGAGTAATTATTTCTCCTTGATACGGGGGTTCTGTAGGTATTGTAGTATCTGGTGTCTGCGTTGGTTTATTATCGTCAGGTGTAGGTGTATTGTCATTTGGTACCGGCGTGTTCGTATTATCATTTGGAACATCTGTTGAAATATTACCTTCAGAAGTTGGTGTAGAATTATTAATATCTGTAGTTGGTAACGGATTGCCGGCATTGCCTTCCGGTATATTTGTCGTTATTACACTATGAGAATTATTCTGCTGTTCAGATATAACTTTATCATCTACTGTAACAGTGCAGACAAGTTTTTTCTTTTCAACAAGCGCCTGTATTTTTGCCTTGCCTTTTTTCTTGCCCTTGATTATTGCCGCTGTTTTACCTTTTTTCTTTAAGGTAATACATTTTTTGCCGGATAATATTTTCCATTTTACTTTTTTCTTTGTGTTCTTTACCTTTATCGTTTTACTGTTTCCTTTTGTGATAGTTATTTTCTTATTGCTTAAGCTAATCTTCTTTGTTGCCGATACGTTTACAGTTGAAATCATTCCTAAAAGAAGCACAAAAGAAAGAAAATACGCCATCAGTTTTTGTTTTGTTTTCATAATTGTTTTTTCCTCCTTATTTTCATTTCTAATAAATTAAATATTATTATTTGTTTCGTATCTATATCTATTTACCTTTCTTTTTGCTTTTTACATTCCCTTTTAAGCCATTACCAAATCTATGAATTTAACCGCACAAATTTTTCCAACCATACTCCCACCAAGTAAATTCACCCATATCTTTTTTGGTTTTCGGCGGATTGCGTAAATCTTTTTTTGATTCAATACCATTAAATTCCCCGCTAATACCAAATGTTTTTCCTTTACAACAGTTGACAAACACCCATGTGCTAAAATCCACTTCACATATATGTAGATATACTAAAACCTTCTCATATGGCACTTGTACACTTTTTACATTTTTTATTTGTTTTCCTTTTTCATCATATACTGCATAATTTAACATATAACGTTTGGAATTATTTGGCTGTTTATAAATAGAAACAGAATCTAACAACAAATCGTATTTCTTATTTGCTTTTACATATCCTTTTTTAACAGCTTCCTCTTTTTTATCATAAGTAACTGTCAATGGCATGTTCCAACATGATTCATCTGCTTTAATTGTTTTGACTAATTTATTTTTCTTTATTTTTTTTATTGCCAGGACTTTTATTTTTATTGTTCCGCTCCATTCATCTGACGTCACTTGGATTTCAGTCTTTCCTGGTTTTTTAGCAGTAACAATACCTTTTTCATTAATGGAAGCAATTTTTTTATTTTCAGATTTAAATACAGAGTTTTTTAAATCTGAAACTGTTCCATACTGTACTTTTTCGCCACTTTCCCATTTTATTTTAGGCGCATAATTCATTCCTACATATAACTTTACCACTTTGCCTTTTTTAAACCCACCGCTACTACCTATACTCGGATATTCCTGATATACTTCTAATTGATTTGCAGTTTCTTCCTCCGCTTGTACTATCTTGCTTGACGCCGGCAACACTCCCAACAATAATGTCAATGCTAACAATACTCCTATTCCCCGTTTTACTATATTTTTCATATATCTCTCCTTTTCCGTTGGCTTTCATCCCAACTATATTATTTTTTACAAGAATCAGCTTAGTATAAAAATTTCTGTTTTTCATAATAATCTTAAATATTGTTACTTGCTATCAATTGCTACTATATACTACTTTTTGCTACTTCTTGCCATCTAAGTATATCACAAAAAAATCTACGTTACAATAAAAAAGTAGGAAAAAATAGCAGAAAGGAGCAACAGGTATGAACAACAAACCGTACAAAGTAAAAGTCAGCGTTTCTCTTGATGAAGATATTATAGAAAAGTGCAAATACCTTGCAGAAAAAGATGACAGGTCATTTAGTCAATATATCAACCTTGTATTAAGAAAATGGATAAAAGAAACAGATAATAAAGATTACAAAAACCGGTAAGAATCTCAATTCCTACCGGTTTTACAGTCAACTTTCCGTCATTTCTCGAAAATTGGGTTTAAGTTGGGTTTAATTCTATTGTCTTTACAGCCCACAATCCCCTATTTTACGCCATTCTACTTCTCCAAACTTTTCATTGTCGGGAACAGCAGTACATCCCTTATCGCCTGCGAGTCCGTAAACAGCATACACATCCTGTCAATTCCAAACCCTATTCCGCCTGTCGGAGGCATACCAATCTCAAGCGCATTAAGGAAATCTTCGTCAGTATGGTTAGCTTCCTCATTACCCTGCGCAAACTGCTCCTCCTGCGCAGCAAAACGTTCTCTCTGGTCAATCGGGTCATTAAGCTCTGAATATGCGTTTGCCATTTCCCAGCCATTCATAAAGAACTCGAAACGTTCCACATAATCAGGATTATCCGGTTTCTTTTTCGTAAGCGGTGATATTTCAATAGGATGGTCCATGACAAAAGTAGGCTGAACCAGATATTCCTCAACATATTCTTCAAAGAAAAGGTTAAGGATATCTCCCTTTTTATGCCTGTCTTCATATTCAATATGGTGCTCTTTTGCTACTTTACGCGCTTCTTCCAAAGAAGTAATTTCATTAAAGTCAACGCCTGAATATTTCTTCACCGCATCAAGCATGGTAATACGTTCAAACGGCTTGGACAAATCCATCTCTATACCATTATACATAATAGTTGTAGTACCAAGCACTTCTTTCGCAACATGGCGGTACATATTTTCTGTAAGGTCCATCATTCCGTTATAATCCGTATAAGCCTGATAAAGTTCCATAAGGGTAAATTCCGGATTGTGCCTTGTATCAACGCCTTCATTACGAAATACCCTTCCTATCTCATATACTCTCTCCAGTCCTCCGACAATAAGCCTTTTAAGATACAGTTCGAGTGATATCCTTAATTTGAAATCTTCATCAAGTGCATTCGAGTGGGTAACAAACGGTCTTGCCGCCGCCCCTCCCGCATTGGATACAAGCATCGGCGTTTCCACTTCTATAAATCCCTGCGCATCCAGATATTTTCTTATTGAGCTTATAATCTGCGAACGTTTAACAAACGTATCTTTTACTTCAGGATTCATTATAAGGTCCACATATCTCTGTCTGTATCTGAGATCCGTATTAGTAAGTCCATGATATTTTTCAGGAAGTATCTGAAGACTCTTTGAAAGCAGTGTCATTTCACTTGCCCTTACAGATACTTCTCCGGTATGCGTTGTAAATATAGTACCTTTTATGCCTACAATATCACCTACGTCATATTTCTTAAAATCCTTATATTCTTCTTCGCCAATCGCATCGCGCTGCACATATGCCTGAATAGTCCCCATCCTGTCTGCCACATGGCAAAAAGAAGCTTTACCCATTATACGCTTGGACATAATCCTTCCTGCAATTGATACTTCTTCATCTTCCGCATATTTTGAAACGTTATTCTTTATTTCATCCGAATGGGCCGTCACGTCATATTTTGTAATTACAAAAGGGTCTTTTCCTCTTTCGACCAGGTCAGCCAGTTTATTTCTGCGGACCTTTAACAATTCATTAATATCCTGCATACCCTGTTCTTTATTTTCTGCCACAATAATACTTCCTTTCAACATCTGTTAAAACTTTTGATTAAGATTTTTTTATTTCAATAATTTCATATTTTAAAATTCCCATTTGAGTTTCAACTTCTATTATTTCACCTGCCGAACGTCCGATAAGAGCCTTTCCTACCGGTGATTCATTTGATATTTTCCCTTTAAGCGAATTGGATTCCGTAGAACCTACAAGTTTATATTCGAGTATTTCACCGTCCTCAAGGTCTTTAATAGTAACATTACAGCCTATATTAATAGTGCTTGCATCTACATCTTCCTCAACAACAACTTCGGCATTTTTCAATATTCTTTCTATTTCTTCAATCCTTGATTCAATACCCGCCTGTTCTTCCTTTGCAGCATCATATTCAGCATTCTCAGAAAGGTCTCCCTGCTCTCTTGCTTCCTTTATCTTGCCTGCAACTTCTCTACGTCTTACCACCTTCAGGTTATGAAGTTCTTCTTCCAACAATTTTAGTCCTTCGTAAGTCAGGATATTCTTCTTTTCAGCCATAGTATAACCCTCCAAATTTTCGCATATTATCATATTGTTGTATTATATCCCAATGTAAGTATGTTGTCAAACATATCCATCACCACAATTCTGCCAGGTTATATTCACTTAACAACTTCAAAATATCACGTATTCAGGAAATTACTATTTTTATAAAGCATTGAAGATATAAATTTGTTATTTGCCGCCTATAGAGGAGGAAGTCATCATCCATCTGATATATAATACCGAAAGAATTATTGTTCCAAGTCCGACTGACAGAGCCAATGCAATTATAGCATCAACCGGATGTATAGATATATCACTGATGAAATAAGATAGAATCATTGCTATGAAAATACTTACTATATACCCTGATATTGTTATTGTACAATATCTTTTAAATATTTCGATTATTTTAAAGCATTTTTTATATCCGCATAGCTGCATGACAAACAAAAACTGCCCGCGGAATTTCAGCCACATATCCGTTACTAATACCGTACATAATGAAAAGCATATAAGGACAAATACATACAATACATCCATTATTATCCCTTTAGAAATAAGCATGGCTGCAAGCCCCTCATGACTATCTCCCGGTAAAGCAATAACACAATCGGCTTTCCCAGATACCAAATCTTCTAATTTATCTCCAATATTTTTTATGTATCCTTTCCCTCTCGTATCAAGAACGTACTGTGTATTAATATCACTAATGCCTAAAGCAGATTTAAAGTCAATAAAAATCATATCATTTATCCTGCTGTCTTTTTCTAATCCCATGATACCGATAACTTCATATTTTGTCCCATTATAAGAATAATAATATTTGTTATCTATATATTCAATCTCATCTTTATGCGATATGCCTACAACCATCAGGGGAGTTTCTGACCATGCAGTATGTTCATCAAAAAACTTTCCCCATACCATCGGCGGGGCAGAAACTCTGCCTTTAATGTATGCTCCCCGCAATAAAAATTCCGATTCTTCTACAGGAAGATAAATAGCATAATCATCATATTCGTCCGAAAGTTTTGGAATTACCTTTTCCCACAGGTTATTATCCCTTGCATCATATATTGAAAAAGGTATTTCATGTCCGGTATATAAACTATTCTTGCTTAAATATATAATTTTTTGAGAATGTACTGCAGACGCAATCATTATAAAGCATATAGATATTGCAACAAAACTTATAAACAAAAAAGCGTTTCCTTTCGGAATTTTTATTTTGACGGTCATTCCCGATTTTCCCATATTAAATCACCACCCCAATTTAATTACTGTTTTTTATAAGCTGTTCCGTATTAACTCCCTTTATGAGAAAAACCAAAACCAGGACGCCTGTCAGAAAAGCAAGTAAAATCAAAAGATACGCCGCATTTATAACAGCATCAAAATTAGAATATATACCAAGCACTTCTTCTTTAAGCAAACTCTTGCTGACTAATAGCGATGGGGTTAATATAATTGCAATTTCCAATATAAATGGTACAAGAATCATATATATCCCACTTCCATTCAAAAGATATATACCATATGTTTTCTGATTATCTTTAATTTTATTGTATATTGTCATAAAAAGTGAATAGAATGTAAAACACACCAGACATATAGTTATAATCAACATTATCCTTACATTTCCCGCATCTTCCTTACGCAGCAGATTCTGGCCCATAGACTCTCCCTCTATCATCAATGGCGACAGTTTGTATTTTCTGCCTATTCTGCCAAATACCTCGAGTACTTCTCTAAATTCAGTGTTAAATGAAAATAGCATCTGCGAATTCCACAATGCGCGATAATTCAGATAAGAATAACCTGCTATTTTTTTATTATCATCAGTATCAAAGTCAGCATGAATACCATATGGAAAAATTATATAAGAATCTAAAAAAATCAAATCTTCCTGATCTGAATCGCCAAAATCATGTATCTTGGTTCCGCTCTCAAGTATTCCTACCACCTTGCAATTAAACAAATAATCAGAACCGTCAATAGCTATATGTATATTTTGTCCTACAGAAACAATCCCATTGTAATTATTTCCCAATACAATTGGAATCTCGTCAGATTCATCTTTAAGAACCGTATTGCTACGAGTAAGACCTTCTCCTGCAACTGTTTTAAGTCCGAAATAATCATACGCGCTCACATCAAATTGAGCTGATTTAAAAACCATATATATGGCTGATACGCCGCCAATATCAGCGCCTACGCCGGTACCTGCGTCTATTGGCTGAAATATTCTATAATCTTTATCCCCGAATATTTTATTACATTCATCTTTTATTAATAGTACATTTTGTGATGTATTTACAGACATAACCGGATGATTTTCAATATTGCATATTTCCTCATAATAATTCATAACATCCCGACTACCGGCAGTCGTGTGGAAACACCGCTCAAACTCTAACATATCCGAACTTGGAATCCTGATATTGTACCATGTACCGTTTTTATCATAATTAGTAGCAAGATACTCCTCCCGTTCTCCCAAATCAAGATAATATGACGCCATTATGACAACCATTAATATACATATCGAGAACATAATCATCAAAAGAATATTTTTTATCAGACTTCTCTGAAAACTTCTAAAAAATTCTTCAAAAATAAAATGTATTTTTCCCATTATTCCTTACCTGCCGGAATCTATTGTGTATTATCGCTATAAGCTTTGTCAAGCTTATCTGACGATATGATACTGTCAAACTTATATTCGTCCTCCTGAGTAACATCCTGCTTATTACCATCGCTAAATTTTATTTTTTCAATCACATCACATGTATCATTTTGATAAAAAACCGCATAACAGGAATTTATTTCATAATCGTTAAAATTCTTTCCGCCATCAAATTCCTTATCCCAATAATAATTTAATATCGCCATAACTTCATCTTCATTCAAATCTTCATACACGTTTATTGTTAATTGTGCATCACATACATTATCTGAGCTGGCTGAATTAATATTAGTCAAGCTGCATTCTCTCTCAGTCCATTTACCACTCTTAAAACTGTCTAAATCTATATCCATATCATCTGAGACAGTGGAATTATTATCCTCAACGCCATCCTCCGTATTGCTTTCACTCTTATCTTCATTCAGATGCTCATTATTTACCAGACTTTTTTTTGCACATCCGGCTAAAAGCGTAAACATAATCATACAAAGAAAAAAACAAAAAATTTTTTTATGCTTCATAATCAAAATTTCCTTTCCTTTATTATTATATTAATAATATATTTATATATATCATTCTTTTTATTTATTGTCAATTATATAAATATATCTGTCATTCAATAAATTGTCTTAGATTTATAATTTCTATTTTCAACTAACCCCTGCAACAATTCTGTCAAATTTGTATGCTAGTCTTTTTTTTGAAAATATATATGTTATAATGTAAATTAAAAAACAATAACGAAGGCAGGGAGGAAATACCATGTTTAAGAAAAAAAATATTACTTTTCTATTTAAATTACTCACGGTAATGTTTGTGCTTACAGCAGCATATACCGTAAATACCGCACATGCTGAAGCAAAGAATTATACGGTAAAGGTATCGACAAAACCGTGCAATAAATCTTACACAAAGGCTTCATCATATACAAAAAAAACAAAGCAGTATTATATGCTTCGCTCATATCTTGAAAAACTCGAAAAAGAGGGTGGAGGTACTCTCACTCTTAAAAAAGGTACATATAAAATACCATGTACTCTTTACGTTCCTTCCAACGTAACAATCAACCTTAAAAAAGGCGTTACCCTGAAGAAAATATTTAAGACAGGTACCAAAAAACTTGCGCCTTCAACCAGCATGTTTGAGCTTGTTCCTCCGTCAAAAGCCAATAAGGTTTCAAAAGTCAAAAAATACGGCGGCTCTAAAAACGTAACAATAACGGCATCCGGTACTGCTTCAATTAATATGGCATCTGTTAAAGAATCGACCGGCATTGTAGCAGGCCACAGCAAAAAGGTAACCATTTCAGGTATAACATTTAAAAATATGTACGGCGGTTCCTTTATAAATATCGGAGCATCAAAATCGGTAACCATAACAGGCTGTACATTTACCGGTTTCAAAAACCTGAAAGGCAACGCCAACAAATATGCTATACGCCTTGAAGTACCAGACAGTAAAACCAAAGCCTTCCCTTATAAATGGAGTAATGCTGACAAAACGGTAAATAAAAAAATTAAAATAACGGGAAATACATTCACTTCACTCTATTCTGCTATAGGAAGCTTTAAATATACCGAAAATGTATATCATAACGAAGTAACCGTAAAAGGAAACACATTTACTAATCTTTCAAGCCATGCAATACGTATATTAAACTGGAATACTCCGGTAATAACGGGTAATACCTTCAGCAATATTGCAGAGGGTACCGGTACATTTTCAGGAATATACGGAAGCGGTGTAATTAACCCGTCCATTACTTCAAATATATTTGACCACATTGCGCGCCCTATATATTTTGATTCGGTAACCAATTCCGGCGCAGGCAAAAAATATGCGGCAACAAAAAATGTTATAGACGCCGAAGCAATCAACGCAATGTCTTCCAATACAATAACAAATGCCACCGAATATTATATTATGAATGGAAATGAACGGATTTTATACTTTACCGATACTACAACCAAAGACTATGTAATCACTGCCGGATGCGAACCTTATATGGGTTATTATACAAATGAAGCACGCTACAACGGCTATACAAAAGATTATTATGTATTTAAATCCTATCTTGAACAGCTCGAAAGAGTTGGCGGCGGTACGCTTACCGTACAGGCAGGTACATACTCTATAACCAATACACTGTATGTTCCGTCTAATACAACAATATATTTTAAAGACGGAGTTAATATTGTAAAAGGAACCTATACCGGATTTTCCGATTCGGTATTCGCCCCTTCAAAATCCATCTTCCAGTTTGTGTCACCGGCATATTCAACTGTATCAGGCTCAATGAGCGAATACAACGGAGCGCATGACATTAAATTTTCAGGAGAAGGAAATGTAAATATTAATATGATGTTTTATGATACTGCAAAAGCTATTGTCATGTGCCACAATACCAATGTAGTTATAGAAAATATTAATTTCCACAATTATCTGGGACACCATTTTATAGAGCTTGATGCCTCACAAAATGTAACTATCCAAAACTGCTCGTTTACTGAAGGCAAGTTTACCAATTCATCAAACGACTATAAAGAGGCTATAAATATAGATACTCCCGATAAAAATACCGGAGGCTTCAACCAGTTATGGACCAACTATGACAGGACGCCTAACAAAGATATTGTTATAAAGAATAACACTTTCACAAATACGTTAAGAGCGATAGGCACGCACAGCTATTCCGTATCCCCTATCGACGGCACAACACAGCTTTATCATACAAATATACAGATACTTAATAATACAATTACCAATACAACCAGCTATGCAATCCGTACCATCAACTGGAAAGATTGTATAATAAAAGGCAATACAATTAAAAATGTAAATTCGGGAAATACTGCCGCAATACTTATGAGCGGTACCGTAAATCCTACAATTACCGAAAATGTATTTGATACTGCCGACAGGCCTATTACACTTAATTCAACTGATAATACAACTTCAAAACTTCCTGATAATGCATATCCTGCAACACATACAATACTTGATTCGGAAGACATTACGGGCAAAAATATTTCAGACATGTTAAATAATATGCTGATAGACATGAAGTCGGCTAACGCAATACGTTTCTTTGTCAAAGGCAAAAACAAAGCGTCAAGTATCAAAACCCTGATTTATCAATTTGACGAAAGCCATATCAAATACACTTACGCTACTCCGACGCCTGCTCCATCACCGGAACCTGCGCCGACTGAAGCTCCGACTGCAGAACCTTCATTAAATCCTGTTTCCGCTATAAAAGCGCCTGAACCTATAGCTGTACCGGCAAATACAGATTCACCTGAGCCGGAGGAAACACCTGCAGTCACAGAAGCGCCCGCAGCCACAGAAACGCCCGTAACTACAGAAACGCCCGTAACTACAGAAACACCTGATGATATACCTGCCGATATAGTCAGATAAAGGAGAATCTACCTTGAAATATTATCTTAATAAAATAGATGAAGTCATTAAACATGGCAAATACAAAGATACATGGGAGTCCCTGCAACAGTATCATGTACCGCAATGGTATGAAAAAGTAAAATTCGGAATATTCATACATTGGGGAATATATTCCGTACCCGCTTTTAACAACGAATGGTATTCCAGAAATATGTACATACAGGGAAGCCCGGAATATGAACATCATATAGAAACTTACGGTAAACATAAAGATTTCGGTTACAAGGATTTCATACCCATGTTTAAAGCAGAAAATTTTAATGCTGCTGAATGGATTGACCTGTTTTCAAAAGCAGGGGCGCAGTATGTAATTCCTGTAGCCGAACATCACGACGGATTTCAGATGTATGACAGCGAACTTTCCATATGGAACGCTAAGAATATGGGACCAAAACGCGATATACTCGGCGAGCTATCTGGCGAATGTATAAAAAGCGGTCTTATAAACGGTGCATCAAGCCACAGAATTGAACACTGGTTCTTTATGGGTCATGGTAAAGAATTTGATTCGGATATTAAAGAACCAATGAAACGCGGGGACTTCTACTGGCCTGCAATGCCTGAGCCCGAACATCACGATTTGTTCTCAGAACCCGCGCCTACAGATGAATATCTTAACGACTGGCTATGCCGATGCTGTGAAATTGTAGATAAATACAGACCCCGGATAATATATTTCGACTGGTGGATTGAACATAGCAGCATCAAACCCTATCTGAAAAAATTTGCCGCATATTATTATAACCGCGCGGAAGAATGGGGAAAAGAAGTCGTAATCAATTATAAACATGACGCTTTTGAATTTGGCACGGCAGTCGTTGACATTGAGCGCGGACAATTTGCAGATACCCAACCATATATATGGCAGACAGATACTGCCGTTGCAAAAAATTCCTGGTGCTATACTAAAACCAACGATTATAAAACTGCTTCACAGATAATATGCGACCTTGTTGATATAGTAAGCAAAAACGGTCGTATGTTATTAAATATAGGTCCGAAGCCAGATGGAACAATCCCAGACGAGGATAAAAATATCCTTTTAGAGATAGGAACATGGCTTAAAACAAACGGCGAAGCTATATATGGCGCAAAACTGTGGAGGAAACCATCCGAGGGTCCTACCCTTATTAAAGAAGGACAGTTTACCGATTCTGACGCCAGACAGTTTACTTCAGAAGACATACGCTTTACCGTAAATGGAAGTTATATATACGCCGTCTGTCTTAACATGAAAGACAAAAACAGTATATGTATAAAATCACTTGCCGAGGCAGATGCTTCCTCAGCTCCTAATTTTCATGGAATTATCAGGTCTGTCGAAGTCCTCGGTTATGATAAAAATCCAAATTGGTTCCGTGATGATAAGGGACTGCATATCACTACAATAAATATAGAAAGCGATAAACCCGTAGTATTTAAAATATTAACTGATTGAGGATAAAACAATGATTATAAGCGGTTTTACAATTCTTTTACTTGCAGGGCTGTGTCAGGGCAGCTTTGGACTTGGCTACAAAAAATATTCTCCTTTTTCATGGGCGGCATTCTGGGGAATATATAATATCATGTGCATTATAACATCCGTCTGCTTCACATGGCTTGTTGCTCCCCGTCTGTGGAATGTGGCATATGAAAAAGGTCCGGGATATTTTCTTTTACCTGTTTTCTGCGGTACACTCTGGGGATTGTCAGCTATATGCTTTTCAAAAGGAATAACCAAAATAGGCATGTCGATGGTGTACGGCATATCAATGGGAATATCAACTATTACAGGCTCCATAATGCCTATGGTAATTAACCATACTTTTCCTCATGGTATAAAGTCTGTTTTCTTTATTATTGGTCTTACCCTTACACTCACCGGCGTAATTATAATAACTATTGCCGGAGTAAAACGTGACGGAAGCGCGCACAGTTCCCTGTCAGGAATTGTTCTTGCAATCATATCCGGTCTTGGTTCAGGAGCAATGAATATCGGATTCACCTTATCTGAAGATATAAGCGAAAGATTTAACGAACTTGGATATTCACAGACTGCCTTATCATGCGCCAAATGGCTTCCGGTTCTTATAGGCGGATGCCTTATGGGTATTTTATGGTGTATATTTGAATTATCTTCAAGACATGAATGGAATACCCTAACCGAGAAAGGAAGTATAAAAAGAACGTCTGTATTATTTGGCGTAAGCATTATATGGTACGCCGCTCTCATACTCTACGGAATTTCATCATCAATGCTTGGAAATATGGGAAGCACGGCAGGCTGGATACTTTTTAACGCCCTTGCCCTTATTATTTCCGTAGCATGGGGTCTTAAAACAGGCGAATGGAAAAATCACAAAAAGAATCTTCTTTTTACAGGATGCGCAGTACTTATTGCTGCATGGATATTTACTGCACTTGTGTGAATATAAGTGTGGAAGTGATTGCAAAAATTAGTATTTTTTCATTATAATATCATCATTTTACAGTAATTTTCCCAGCAATAATATCCAATAAAGATTCTCTATCTTCATCAGGTACTCCCATGGCGCTTATAGCTTCTTCTGCACTTAACTTTAATGATTTCATCAGATTAATCACTGTATCTATCCGTGTTTCCTGTGTTGCCTGTTCAAATGCCTGTTCAAATGCTTTTTCTCTGATTCCTTCACCTAAATTACACATAACATTTGCCTCCTTACTTATTGACATTGACATTGGAATGTTAAAATCTTTTTCAAGTATCATTTTCTTATCTTTCGGTTTAGTCTCTGATGACAGCAGTACATCCAACAGACGAAGGATTGGTTTATCAACTGCCTGCTCTGCTGAACCCAGTCTTAACATCATCACTGTCAAAAGATCATAATTACTTTCATCTTCTGGTACGTTTCCTATGACCTGTTCTTCAGTTATTCTATATCTTGTAATAGTATTCGATTTTTTCTCGTCTACATTCATCTGTATCCATATAGAGTAGACTTTGCGTATCTTTTCATAATGGCTTTTAAAAAAGATAGTATTCTTCTGTGCAGAAATCATGCGGCTCACATAATATACAGCCCTCTTTATGATAGGATACCCGGTTTTGTCGTCTTTCTGCGCTTCAATATTTATAATAAGCTGTACCGGTTCTTTAGTGTCAGGTACAATTGCAGAAAACCTGATGTCATAGTATACGCTGCCTTCCTTTATTGACGTATCTTCCACATTCATTCCCTCAATTATACTGTCATTATAGGCTGAATCTTCTGAATAATCAAGTTCATCCTGATCCACCGCCGTGACAGACACCATAGGTTCACTCTCTATACAGTCTTTTATAATACGTGAGATGGAATAATTTCTAAACTCACTTACACATTCCTTTAGTATCCATGCAAGAATTATCTTCTCAGACAAAAGCTTTTTCACACAGGCGTCATACTGTGCTTCCTGCCTGACTGTGTCAATCATTTTTGATGTTACGCTATGCACTGTCATCCTCCGTTCTTTACATATTTTTCTATCTATAATACCGCAGGACATAACCCGTCGATAAAAATGCTTTTTATTATTGTATAACACATAACAATGTAATGCAATAAGTATTTTAAAATTTTTTACACTAAAAAGGAGCTTTTGCCAACAGATAACCTGTCAGTCAAAAGCTCCTTAATTCATGCGTTTATATCAGCATTTTATCAATTATTTGTAAAGCTCAACAAGCTTCATAAGGTGCTCATAGCGGGCCTTTGCAGCCTGTTCGTTCTTCTCAAAGAGTTCATCAGCACGATCTGGGAACGCCCTTTTAAGACGTGAATAACGTGTCTCATTGTTAAGGAACGCCTGATACTGGCTGTAATCTCCTTCTTTAGAAGTAAGAGTAAACGGATTCTTTCCTTCTGCTTTAAGAGCCGGATTGAATGAGAACAGATTCCAGTAACCTGCTGCTACTGCCAACTTCATCTCATCCTGGCAGTGATTCATTCCACCCTTAACTCCGTGAAGTTCACAAGGCGCATATCCGATAATAAGTGATGGTCCGTTATAAGCTTCAGCCTCTTTAATAGCTTTGACAGCCTGTGCAGGATTAGCTCCAAGCGCTATCTGCGCAACATATACATAACCATAGCTCATTGCTATTTCTGAAAGCGACTTCTTGCCAACTTCCTTACCTGCTGCCGCAAACTGGCAAACCTCACCGATATTGGAAGCCTTGGAAGCCTGACCACCTGTATTTGAGTACATCTCTGTATCAAATACCATAACGTTTACATTCTCGCCTGATGCAAGCACATGGTCAAGTCCGCCAAATCCGATATCATATGCCCATCCGTCACCACCGAAAATCCATACGGATTTCTTTGACAGATAATTTTTCTTTTCAAGAACCTCTGCCGCCTTACTGCATCCTGCCCCTGCCTTAGCGTTTTTCTCAAGAACTGCTATAAGTTCTTTTGCTGCAGCCGGATTAGCCATTGTATCGTCTTTGGTTGCAAGGAACTTATCAATAGCTGCCTTAGTTGCGTCATCAGCCTTGTCTGATTCCTTCATAGCTTCGAGTTTTGCAATCTGCTGGTCACGGATTGTCTTCTGTCCAAGATACATACCAAAGCCATGTTCTGCATTATCTTCAAATAATGAATTTGCCCATGCAGGTCCTTTTCCTGAATCTTTATTTACAGTATATGGACATGTTGCTGCAGGACCGCCCCAGATTGATGAACATCCGGTAGCGTTTGAAATGTACATCTGCTCTCCAAAGAGCTGTGTTATAAGTCTTGCATATGATGTTTCAGCGCATCCTGCACAACTTCCCGAGAACTCAAGAAGCGGCTGATTGAACTGTGAACCTGCTACTGCAGGCATCTCATCAGCGCAAGGCTTTTTACTTACATTAGCAACCAGGTAATCAAATACCGGCTGTTCTGCGCTCTGAGTTTCCTGTGGAACCATCTTAATAGCCTGAACCTGATCAGGACATACAGTTACACACTCACCGCATCCCATACAATCGAGCGGTGATACACTCATTGTAAACTTGTATTCCTTTGCTTTTGGATTCTTAGCATCAGCAACCTTCATGTTAGATGGCGCTGCTTTAATTTCATCATCAGTAAGCAGGAACGGACGAATGGTTGCATGTGAACATACAAATGCGCAGTTGTTACACTGAATACATTTGGAAGCGTCCCACTCAGGAACCATAACTGCAGTTCCACGCTTTTCATAGGCAGAAGCGCCAAGTTCAAACTGACCGTCTGCAATATCTACAAACTTGGAAACAGGAAGGCTGTCGCCATCCATAAGTCCGATTGGATTCATAAGGTCTTCTACCATCTTAACTGTGCCCGGTCTGCCCTCAAGCTTAGCTGCCGGCGCATCCGGTGCAGGATTCTTCCATGATTCCGGAATCTCTACTTTATGGACAGCGTCAACGCCGGCATCAATAGCATTCCAGTTCATCTGAACAACATCGTCACCCTTTTTGCCATATGACTTCTTAGCTGCCGCTTTCATATATTCAACGGCTTCATCAATAGGCATTACATTAGCAAGTTTGAAGAACGCTGACTGAAGGATTGTGTTGGTACGTTTACCCATACCAATCTCAATAGCTTTATCAATAGCATTGATTGTATAAAGCTGAATATTATTGTCAGCAATATATTTCTTAGCTGCCGCAGGCATATGCTTATCAAGTTCTTCATCGCTCCACTGGCAGTTAATCATAAAGATTCCACCCGGCTTAACATCCTGAACCATCTTGTATCCTTTGATTACATATGACGGATTGTGACATGCAACAAAGTCAGCCTGATTAATATAATATGGGCTCTTAATAGGTTTATCGCCAAAACGAAGGTGTGATATTGTAATACCTCCGGTCTTCTTGGAGTCATACTGGAAATATGCCTGTATATATTTATCAGTGTGGTCGCCGATAATCTTAGTTGAGTTCTTGTTAGCTCCAACTGTTCCGTCGCCGCCAAGACCCCAGAACTTACATTCAACAGTACCGGGCGCTGAAGTGATAGGCGCCGGTTTAACTTCCGGAAGGCTCAGATTCGTAACATCATCTTCAATACCGATTGTAAAACGAGGCTTAGGAGCATCTTTTTTAAGCTCGGTATATACTGCAAATATTGATGATGGAGGGGTATCCTTGGAGCCAAGTCCATAACGTCCTCCCGTAAGTGTAATGTCACACTTACCTGCATCACGGAGAGTAGCTGCAACATCAAGATAAAGCGGTTCACCAAGAGAACCCGGCTCTTTAGTTCTGTCAAGAACAGCTATCTTCTTAACAGTATCAGGAATAACCTTAATAAGAGCGTCTGAAACCCATGGACGATACAGGCGAACCTTAATCAATCCTACTTTCTCTCCTGCTGCTGTAAGGTAATCAATAACTTCCTCTGCCACATCACAGATTGAACCCATTGCAACAATCACACGGTCTGCATCTTTTGCTCCGTAGTAATTGAACAGGTCATAATCTGTTCCAAGCTTCTCATTAACTTTCTTCATATACTTCTCAACAACTGCCGGAAGCGCATCATAAACTGAGTTACATGCTTCACGATGCTGGAAAAATACATCGCCATTTTCATGCGAACCGCGCATTGCAGGTTTCTCAGGATTCAGCGCATGGTCACGGAATGCTTTCACAGCATCCATGTTGCACATTTCTTTAAGGTCCTCATAATCCCATTTTTCAATCTTCTGAATCTCATGAGACGTACGGAAACCATCAAAGAAATTAAGGAAAGGAACTTTTCCTTCTATAGCTGCAAGATGTGCAACAGGACTTAAATCCATAACCTCCTGTGGGTTAGTTTCACACATCATTGCAAAACCGGTCTGACGACATGCATATACGTCGCTGTGGTCGCCAAAAATATTAAGCGACTGCGTAGATACAGTACGCGCTGACACATCAAATACACAAGGAAGCTGCTCAGCAGCAATCTTATACATATTAGGGATCATAAGAAGAAGTCCCTGTGATGCTGTAAATGTTGTTGTAAGTGCACCTGCTGCAAGAGAACCATGAACAGTTCCTGCTGCACCGGCCTCAGACTGCATCTCTACAACCTTGACCTGATTTCCAAAAATGTTCTCCAGCCCTGAAGCTGACCACTGGTCAACAAAATCTGCCATTGGGCTTGATGGAGTAATAGGATAGATTCCTGCAACTTCAGTATAGGCATATGCCACATGTGCCGCTGCCTGGTTTCCATCCATAGACTGTTTTGCTCTGGACATTTTTATTAATCCTCCTTAAATATTTTGTTATTACACACAGATAACAGACTGCTTAAACCCTCACAGTCTGAATATCCGTCACCTGTGCTTAATTCTATCACTTTTAAATATAGTTGTAAAGCTGAAAAATCGCAATAATACGACGTATTTTTTTATACTTGACAGATGCCGGAAATTGTACTATTGTATTATTGTACTAAGCAGATAATACAATATTCTAAACAAATAATCAACAGGTACATATTTCTAAATTTATTACACTAAAACGAAAGGGGGTAACGCATATATGTCCTGGGAACTCACGTCTGACAGACCTATATACATCCAGCTTGTCGAACATATCAAGTTTGATATTATGTCAGGAAAATATAAGCCCGGAGGTAAAATTGAATCTGTACGCGAACTTGCCATTGAAGCTTCTGTTAATCCCAATACAATGCAGAAAGCAATGTCTGTTCTCGAGCAGAGCGGACTTATACATTCCAACCGCACAAGCGGACGTTTTATAACTGATGATACAGATATGATTGCTGCTCTTAAATCATCAATTGCAGATACTTACTGCGCTGATTTCATATCTAAGATAAAACAGATAGGTTACGACAACAATGAAATAAAAGATATATTGGAAAATTATCTTGAATAAAATTTTTTAATTATTAGGAGGAAACAATATGGCACCACTATTGGAATGTCGCTCACTTACCAAGAAATATGGTAATGTTATTGCCCTCAACAATGTAAGCTTTACATTGGAAAGGGGAAGGATTGTCGGTCTTTTAGGTCCGAATGCCAGTGGTAAAACCACTCTCATAAAACTTATCAACGGACTGCTTACCCCCACATATGGAGAAATACTTATAAACGGACTCCGGCCGGGAATAGAAAGCAAACTTCAGGTAGCTTATCTTCCTGATACGACATACCTGAACGACTGGATGAGTGTAAAGCAGCTTATCAGTCTTTACAGTGATTTTTTCAGTAACTTTAACGTATCAAAGGCATATGACATGCTGAAACGTCTTGATTTAAAAGATACAATGCGTATAAAGGCAATGTCCAAAGGTACGAAGGAAAAAGTACAGTTAATACTTACAATGAGCAGAAACGCTGACCTGTACTGTCTTGATGAACCTATCGGAGGAGTGGACCCGGCTTCCAGGGATTACA
Organism: uncultured Lachnospiraceae bacterium; assembly: GCA_947588675.1. Lineage (GTDB taxonomy): Bacteria > Bacillota > Clostridia > Lachnospirales > Lachnospiraceae > V9D3004. The sequence continues at coordinate 27,078 of CANPYY010000015.1, forward strand.
TTTTAAACACTATTCTAAATAATTACAATGAAAACGGCTCAATACTTATATCCACTCATTTAATATCCGATATTGAACAGATTCTGGATGATGTAATCATGCTTCAATTCGGATGCCTTCACACTCATAAAACTGTTGATGAGATACGTGAAGAAAAACATATGTCTGTCGATGAATTATTCAGGGAGGTGTTCAGATGTTAGGCAAACTTTTAAAACATGAATTTCGCACTACCGGTCGTTATATAGCGCTGCTGCTTATCATACTTATAGCAGTTACTCCGCTTACAGCATTATATATTAATTTCAGTGTCAGCGATACGGTAGAAAATTTCACGATAAATGGCTTTAATATTTTTAAAATATTAAGGATAATAGCAATTCTCGTATATGTGGCATCGCTTATTTCCGTTACTGCGGCAACTACCGTACTTCTTATATACAACTTATATAAGAGCATGGTTACAAAACAGGGATATTTAACGCATATGCTTCCTGTACCGACTTCATTAACTATAATATCAAAGACTATTGTTTTCTTTGTATGGAAAGCGGTATCCTTTATTGTTGCATTATTTTCACTGCTTGCATTTACTTATATACTGGATGTCTGGGAATTTAAAGATATTTCCTATACAATTAGCCGTATTATCCATTATGTCAATGTACCAAAATATATTCCATGTATAATACTTATTGTCATAAGCATGATATTCGGTTCCCTGCAGAAAATACTTATGTACTTTGCTTCATTTGCAGTAGGCCACCGTATGAACGGACATCCGTTTCTGGGTTCCGTCATCGCCTATATTGCCGGCTCATCAATACTTGGCACAATATCGCTAATAGTAACGTCAATATCAAATGCAATATTTATTGACAGCCCATACCTGGACCTTGTGGATATATATTATATTGAAATGATACCGGCACTGATACTGACAATAATATTTGGAACAGTATTTTACTTAATATCCGTATACATGTTTAAAAACAAACTAAATATATAGGAATATTTTTATTGACAATATAATATTCAAATGATATTATAATATGGCGTGCAAAAATGTTCACGTCATATTATGCAGGAATGGCGGAATTGGCAGACGCGCAGGCTTCAGGTGCCTGTGGTGGCAACATCGTGTGGGTTCAAGTCCCATTTCCTGCAGTAAAAAAAGGACCGCTTTGATGCAGTCCTTTTTTCATTGTTATTTCAGTTTTCCGGATATAAGCTCCGGCTCTTATCATAAATAATCCATTACTGTATAACCTTTTCAGGTACATAAGGCGTAAGCGTATTTTTATCCCATATAAACAATGTAGTCTTATACCCTGTTTCCTTGTTCCAGCCTGCAGGTACATTTACCGTTCCATATCCGTTTGCGGAAAGACTTAAATCCTGCTCTCCAACTCCTGCCAGTTTTCCTTCCGAATCATATGCAGACCATATCACAGCCACTTCTTTTGCCTGTCCGTCATTTGTTATATATACTCCAAGGTCATCATCCGTCTTTGACGCAACTACATCAAAGGTTTCCGCGCCACCGGTCGCCACATGGAATATTATATCATTCGACCTGATTCCGTCAGGTGATATACAGTATACTTTAAGCGTCTTTCCTTTTACCGCCTCAGTAACAGTAAGATTTCCATCAGTTACAACAAGCCCTGTTTCTGAATTATCTGCGGCGTTTACTACATGCCATTCCGCATTATCTATCTCTGTCCTTGTAAATGTATATTTAGCATTAAAGTTTATTTCCGTTCCGACAGATACAGCCTTTGTAACATCAGTATCTGTCGTTACAGATACTCTCTTATCCGTTTCTGCAAGTTCAAATTCCACAGTTACGGCTTTCCCTTTCTGCAGCGTTACTTCAACATACGGCATTTTATCACTATCTGTCCTTATATTCTGTTTAACGCCGTTTATTCTTGCACTCTGCCAGTCCTTTCCGCATCTTACCTTAACCGTATTATTATCCTCGTCAGATGTCATTGTAACGCTTGCTTTCCAGGAATCAAGGTCCCAGTTTACATCACATTGCGTATTGCACCTTGCACGAAGTCCCTTTATGCTTCCCTTATACATATCTGAAAGAAGCGCAGGCACAATCTCTATTACTCCGGTATTTGAATACAGCAGCATTTCATTTACAGCTCCCATTATTCCAAATGCAGAGTCAGTGCAGTATGTAGAACTGTGATTTGCATTATGCGAAGTCATCATGGTACTGTACTGATAATTGTTCGTAAGCAGATACTTGAGTACGTTTTCAAGTCCCGTCACATTCTTCAGCCTTGCTTCTACAAGCGCTTTATGCGTAGGTCCATGCGATTCTGACGCCTCCTGTCCTCCATATGCCGCTGAACGTGCGTCCATCGCTTTTATCACTCCAACCCTGAGTGCGTCACTGCTTTGTGTTTCATATCCCGGCCATGCCACATAAGCATGGCTTACATGCCTGTGTGAATGTTTATCCCCCAGATTTGGCGACGCCCATTCTTTAAGTTCTCCCGTGTCTGCATACATATAATCAGGTATTCTCTTTTCAAACTCTGACCACTCATTAAGAAGCTGCGCTTTATCCGAAGGATTAACTGCTTCTATTATCTGCCTTGCCATAAACAACGTATCTCTTGATGCCGCTATATCCATTGTTGTATTATATGCAAGCGCCTCTCTTGAATTATCGCCATATCCTGCCGGAGAGTTTTCAGGTGAATATCCCGGTGTATATATATATCTGCATCCGTCGTCGCCCGCTGCTATTGCTTCACTCATCGTTGTTCCGTCGTCAGCATGTTCTACTCCGTTTCCGTCGGTATAGTATCTTTCATCAACATACTGAAGCCAGAAATTCATAGTCTTCTTGAGCATAGGATACAGTATATCCTTTTCAAGATCCATATATCCGCTTGACGTAATACGTTCAACGTCTGCATCAGTATAATCAAGTACCTCTCTGTTTCTTTCTATATCTACGTCTTTTCCTACAGGAATCTGCTGATTACCATAGCACTGCCAGTATTCAAATATCGGTATGATAAGCCAGTCGGTTATTCCGTTTACATATATATGCGGAAATCCTTCTATAAAGTGGAAACTTCCTGCCTCGCCTGTTCCGTCGACACGCGGCGGTGCTTTTATCGCATCTTCCATTCCGTATACGTTAGCAGCGTCGTCATCCCAGTCCTCTACCATTCTTACTATGAAATTTATGTAACCGTCGCCTGCTCCCCGCATGTTTCCGGTATTCATTCCGGATATCTGCAGGTTTGTATTTGCATCAAGCGTAAAATCTCCGCTCCAGTCCGGATTCCATGCGCCATTCCATATTGCCCCAAGTCTTGTTGAGCCATAGCCGCTGGCGCATATCAGTCCAAACCTTCCGTTATTGTATATTCTTTCCAGGAACGCTTTATTTATTACATTTTTATCGGCATTCTGTTTTGCTATCAGCTCGGTATTGGTAAGCTGTCTGTCTGCCTTTTCATCATCTGTTTCACACAGGTCTATGCGTACATTATTAAACATTCCGCCGTGTATTGCCACATGAGGCTCAAGCAGCTTATTGTAACCTTCTATTCCGGAATTAATCGATTTTCCGGCTACAAGCCCGTCTATTTCTGAAAGCATCCTGTCATACAATTTATCTTTTACATCTGCTACATTATTACAGCCTTCGTCTATCCTGTCTACTTTTGTAATAAGCATAAGCGTTCTTGTACCCGTTACGGTAAGTTTCGGGTCATTCGCATTGCTTATCGTACCTCCGTTAAAACTTGAAGGAACTTTAATATCTCTCTTTTCTGCGGCATAATCCACATTTCCGTCCGTTATTACTCTTGTTGCCGTTCCCCAGCCTCCATTTGCAAACTTGGTAGGCTGTACATTTTTGCTTCCCTTACGGTTCTGAATCGGATACTTTGCCACCATTCCAAATGCGTAGCCGTTTCCGTCCTCGGTTACTACATAGTCGGAGTCAGGACGATTGTATGTAGTTCCCTGATTTCTCATTTCCACAAGATGGTCCATGGAAAGTGTTATATCAAGTTCCTGTCCCTCAGGAGCTTCTATGTATGTAACTATAACGTCATCGCTTCTTGACGCAAATGATTTCCTGTTCCATTCATTCCCGTCTGCATCTTTCCACTGTACTCCCACTTCTCCCGTTTCATAATTCGTATACCTGTTATAATCCGAGGAATTTTCTTCTGAATAGCTGTTATTTATCAGCCTGTACTGTGCTGCAGGCTGATATGGTCTGGGCCACGTAGTTCCCCAGCCTGTTCCGTACTGGCTCTGCGCATAACTGTTTACTTCATTTATCCATGGGAAATTATCTCGCGTAATCGCGCCTTTCCTCTGCTCATCAAGTATACCGCTTATTACAGGCGTTTCATATATGTCCGTTCCATCAGTAACTATCTTTGTATTGTTAAATATAAATACATCTTCTTTCGGGTCGCAGCTTTCTATAAATCCTATTTCTCCGTTTGCCGTTACCGAACCGTCTCTCCAATTATCATTTGTCGTACTCTTTTCTATGCTTTTATATGTAGTTTCATTAAATCCCAAAGAATCACCTAACCCGTATTTCCAGTCTGCTCCCTGTGTTTTCATGCTGTCCTGCGCATACGCGCATACAATTGCACCATCTGTACTTCCGATATAATTAATACCTGCGCTGCATATTTGTCCTGCAAGCACTAACGAAAGTGTCAGGGCTGTTATCTTTTTTACTCTTTTCATTCTATATACCTCCTTCCTATTTCTTTCCGGCTTTTTTTACTGCTGAATATTTGCCGTATACTGTCTTTTTGCCGTTTTTCTTATATGCCCTTACTTTTATATAACAGCCTTTTTTGCCCTTCAGCTTTACGGTACATTTTACTTTGGATGCTTTTTTAAGGGTAGCTGCAAGTTTATATTTTCCTTTTTTCTTGTTTGAAGTATATACTTTATATCCTTTTACGCCTTTTATCTTTTTCCACGAAACTACTGCGTTTTTTGCCTTTACTTTTACTTTTATTTTCGGCGCGCTCATAAGCTTTACCTTTGCGGCAGTACTTAACGCGCTTTCCTTTGTCTGCGCCGTAGCGCTTACTTTATAATAGTAGGTCTTTCCCGCCGCGCATTTTTTATCTGTATATGATGTGCCGGCTGCCTCGCCTGCCTTAACATACCCCGAATCTTTTTTGCCTGAACGGTATACCGTATATTTTACTGCTCCGGCCGATGCCTTCCACGTTACTTTTACTTTTGACGCCGCACTCTGCACTGCCTTTACCGATGTCGGAACTTCGGCCGTTACTTCTTCCTGTACTTTATTTTCTGTTTGCGGACCTGAGATAAATGAAAACTTCTTTTCAGTCTTCTGTCCTCCCGCGCCTATAAGAACCGTATAATTTCCGGCCTCTACTGCCTTATTAATCTTAAATGTCACCGTAGCTTCTTTGCTTATTTTGCTCTGCCCCATATATACTATATGGCTTTTTGAAGCCGCCCAGTCAGTATATGCCCCATTCCATGAAGGATCATAGCATACGACGGACATTTCCGCTCCTTCAAGCGATGCGTCCGACACCGTCAATGTAACGTTTCCGTTCATATCCGTCGAAACATTTACAGATGCCGCCGCTTTTGCACCGGTACCTGCCGCAATCGTAAAACATATACATAGTATTAACACCAATCCTGATAAAAGCCTTTTAGGCATAATATGTAACCCCCTTATATTTTCATTGTATATTTTAGTATAAATTAAACTTTATATATTATCAAGACACAACTTTTTCTATCCTGTCGCATAACCAGCCGCACAGCTCGTCAAGTCCGTCTCCCGTCCTGGACGATACTTTAAATACGCTGACGTCAGGATTTGTATCGGTCGCATCTTCTATTACCCTTTCATCGTCAAAATCAAAATAATTTATCATATCATACTTATTCAGCACAAGCGCGTCCGTAGTAGCAAACATAAGCGGATATTTTCTGACTTTATCATCGCCCTCCGGTATACTAAGTATTGCTATCCTGAAGCTCTCGCCTATATTAAACTCTGCAGGGCACACAAGGTTTCCTATATTTTCAACAAAAATAACGTCCAGCTCCGACATATCAAAGTCAGGCAGTATATGCTGTATTGACATTGCCTCTATATGGCACGCCCCATCCGTATTCAGTTGTACTACCGGGATTCCCATTTCCTTCATTTTCTCGGCATCAATCTGTCCGGCAATATCTCCTTCAATAACCCCAAACCTGTATTTGCCGCCAAGCTTATTTATCAAAGACGTAATAAGGCTTGTCTTTCCTGCCCCCGGCGAACCCATTACGTTAATAAGGCACACCTTTTTTTCAGAAAGTTCCTTTTTAATTTCATTACTGACATCTTCATTCCATTCCATAATCTGGTGAACTACTTTAATCTTCATCATATACCTCCAAACTGTCTACATATAATTCACGGCCGGAAATGAGTGTAACTTTATTTCCCCCGCACTTTGGACACCTCAATCTGAAACGCTCTATTTCAGATTCCTTACCACATTCCTTACAGCTTATTACAGCGGGAATCTTTTCAAAATGAAGCTTTGCCCCATGGGCAGGAGTATCTTCACTAAGCAAATCATAATATTCCTGTATGCAGTCGGGTACCATCCCCGAAAAAACACCCAGTTTAATATTAATATCCGTAACAGTGCGTCCTCCCGCTTTTTCCGCCTCTTTTACCGCTATATCAAGTATTCCCTGTGTTACTGCAAGTTCGTGCATATAATCACCCATTGTCCATATTTGCGTCCGCATTTACCATTGTATCATTTTTCTTTATATATGACTATCAATTTTTTAATTAACGGCGCTGTTTATGTAAAGCATAATGAAAAATACCAGAACTGAAAGAACAATACTCAGAAAAATAACTGCAACCGAATACAGAATATCTTTTAAACCGGCTATCATAATAACTACCTCCTTTTCAGATTTTACTTCTTAGCGATAGTTATATTCTAGCCGGTTATGTGTCCAATTATCCGTACACCTTAAACATTCCCGATAGGCGCTTTACCCTCACTCATCATATTCAGCATATGAGGTACAATTTTTGAATCAAACTGTTTTCCGCTTCCCTCTTTTAATTCTTTTTCAATAGCCTCCCTGGATAAAGCTTTTCTGTAGCATCTGTCACTTGCCATGGCGTCATACGCATCTGCAACTCCGATAATTCTCGCAAACAAAGGTATTTCATCACCCTTTTTCTGTTCGCAGTAGCCCTTGCCGTCATAACGCTCATGATGATATTTTACGCCATCGGTAATTCCCTCAATAGCCGTGAAATCTTTTAAAATTTCACCGCCTATCAGCGGATGTTTACGAATGATATTAAATTCTTCATCCGTAAGTTTTCCTTCTTTATTAAGAATCTTATCGGGAATACCTATCTTCCCAATATCATGTACCAGTCCTACATAATATATTCTTTCCTGTTCATCCTCTGACAACCCCAGTCTTTTTGCAAGTTCCCTTGAATACCGGGCAACACGTATCGAATGTCCGATAGTATATTTATCCTTTGCGTCTATTGTTTTTGCAAAAGTCTGCAGCGACTGAACCGTTATGGCGCGGTATTCTTCCTGCCTTTTACGAATGCGGGACATTCTGAAGTAAGCATATATTATTCCAATTCCCGCCACAAACAGGAACAACAATATAAAACAAATAATCCAAAAGCCCGGCAATTCAGTAATTTTCTTATCCTTATTGAAAATTATTTTATAAGAATACGATTCCTTTTCATTATCCTTATTAACAATATCCAGATAGAATACATAATCCCCTCCCGGAAGATTAGTATAACTGATTGCCCCGTTTTTATTATTATCCGCATTCATTTTATTTTTATCAAAACCATCCAGATAATATGTAAGGACATAGTTATCCGAATCAGCATATGACAATACGGCAAAATCTATTGTTATACGCTGCACGCTGGCCGCAAGTCTGATTTCCCCGGGATGCTCGTAAGTAATCCCGTCAACATTTACATCATTAATTATTCCTTTGGGAAGACAGTGTTCCACTCCCTTAAACCTAAATTCACTCACCCCTGCTCTCGTCGCCATATACAATGTACCTGTTTCGTCAAGATAATTCCATGTATTAGCATTTAAAGAACCGGTAAGTCCATAACTGAATCCGAACCTTTCCGTTTTTGCTTTTTCTCCCGAAAGCAGTTGTTCCCTGTCAATGCTTATTACTCCGTTATTCTGTAATATCCACAGTTTTTTATCCTTTTCATAAAAATCAAATATACTGCCGGCATCCCTGTTATAATTTTCAAGTTTTTCAAATCTGGTCTTATCCCAGTAATACAGACTGCTTCCTGCACTTACAAAATAACCTTCTCCTTCCGTATCTTTTAACATTCTAAGGACTACTCCCTCTAAAAGACCTTCAGAAAACCCATAATTTTTAACAGTTCCGTTTTCAATTGAATAAATTCCGCCGCCGTCGCTTCCAAGATATATAACGCCGTCTTCATCCTGCAGGATACATAATATTGAACAGTTATCCATCCCTGATGAATCATCATAACTCTGAACCACGCCTGTATCATCAATTATATTAAGTCCGCCCTGGGTACCGGCTGCTATGCTTCCGTCCGCAAGCTCATATAAAGTTCTGACTGATGTATTTGTAAGTCCTGCATCTTCATTATATATACTAATCTTATCATTACTTTCATCATAACAGACTACGCCATATGATGAATACGTCGCAGCCCACGCCCTTCCTTTGGAATCGCATATCACCTGACGCACACGGATTCCCCTGAGCATATCCGTAAATGAATTGCTGACAGGCTTCCATTCACCGTCAAACATTCTAAGCTCCTGGTCAGTGGCAATATAATATCTGTCTTTACCCTTAGTTACCGAATTAACGGTCAGGTTTTCAATGCCTGCACGCTCATTAGGCGAAGTATAGCATCCTCTGGAATATTTGATTATTCCGTAACTTGATGATGCCAGCCATATATTTCCCTCATAATCTTTCTCCATAGCATTTACGGAGGAAGCATCATCCTTTTTCCTAAATTCATAAATATTTTCATCAGAAGAAATCCATGCTGCGCCTTCCAGTCCCGACACAAGTATATCATTATCATCGGTTATTTTTATTGAATTATGCGTACTTGTTTCTTTAAGATTATAATATGATACCTGAAATGCCGAAGAATCCATATCTTCTGACGTAAATTCTACTTTTGCAACAACTTTATCATCGCTTCCGACATATATATTTCCTTCTTTATCAGACGCCACACAATATATGTCGTTATTATCAAATATTTCATCTGAAGACACTGTTTTAATCACACTGCCATCCTTTAACACCGCGCATTTACCGTCGTTCATTGCTCCCCATATTCTGTTATAACAATCCGAGGCAACGCCGTATACGGTCTGTCCGTAAACTTCTTCATCCATACATATATCAAGATTCCTATCATCAGTAATTGCTGCAATTCCTGATGACGATGCGGCGTAAACCGTCCCGTTTTTATCCTCTGTAAATCCTCTTATACACAAAAATGAATTATCTTCCGGATTCGGAATATCTGAAAATTTATCATCTTCATATACAAACACTCCGGCGTCGTTCGTACCTATCCAAAGACGCCCTTTGGAATCTTCATATAACGCCCTTATTGAAGATGAAACTATTGCTCCTTCTTTACTGAAATTTCTGAAATTAGTACCGTCATAACGTATAAGTCCTCCATAACTGCCCGTCCATATATATCCGTCCGCAGTCTGAAGCACAACATTTGCCTCCCCTGTCGGAAGACCGTTTCTCTCGTTATATATTGTCTTTACATAAGAAATATTTTCTTCTGCAGCACATACTTTCCACTGTACGCATAAACATGATGATAACACCAATAAAAGCATACACAATAATATATGTTCTCTTTTCATAAATTCTCCTATCTAACAATACATATTGTTGCAATTATCGGTGTTATTCTATCATAGTTCTTTTTATAATACAATTGCATTATTATTAAATTTTACTTTCCTGCTTCTCCCGCATGGCATATATCAGTATACTTTGCAATCTGTTCATCAAGAGTTACAATATCATGTATACCCAGCTCATGTACGTCATGATGTCCTGTAATCCTTGCAAACATTTTCAATTCGTCGCGGGAAACGTTCAGAAAATTGGCAACTCTCTGCGCTGCGGCGTCAACATTAAGCCGTTTCCGCAGTTCTTCATTCTGCGTAGCTATCCCTACAGGGCAGTTGCCGCTTCCGCATATCCGGTACTGCTGACATGCCGCCGCTATAAGAGCTGAACTTGCAATAGCTACGGCATCCGCTCCCATAGCCAGCGCTTTCGCAAAGTCGGCAGATACACGAAGCCCACCCGTAATCACAAGCGATATGTCAGATTTCACAGAATCAAGATATTTCCTTGCCCTGCTTAAAGCATATACAGTCGGAACGGTTGTCGCTTCACGCAGCATAAGAGGACTCGAGCCCGTCGCTCCGCCACGTCCGTCAATAGTTATGAAATCAGGTTCGGCATACACGCAATATTCAAGATCCCTTTCAATCTTTCCCGCTGCAATCTTAATTCCTATCGGTCTTCCGTCAGAACGTTTTCTTAACATCGTAACCATATCTTTCAAATCTTCTTTGGAATTAAGTTCGGCAAATTTACTTGGACTCTGAATATCTTCTCCTTCCTTTTTCCCGCGTACTGCCGCAATTTCCGGCGTAACTTTTTCCCCCGGAAGGTGTCCTCCCATTCCCGGTTTCGTACCCTGTCCTATTTTTATTTCAATTGCATCAGCGCTTCTTAAATTTTCATCTGTCACGCTGTATTTATTTGGGATATATTCAAATATATATTTATAAGCGGCTTCTTTTTCTTCCGGAAGTATTCCTCCCTCTCCGCTGCACATTGCTGTCTTCGCCATGGCTGACCCGCGTGAAAGTGCAACTTTAATCTCTTTTGAAAGCGCGCCAAAGGACATATGCGAAATATATACCGGGCTTGCAAGTATCATAGGTCTCTTTGCATTCTTTCCAATAACCGTAGCTGTACACACCGGTTCTTCATCATTAAGCGGCGGCGGATTAAGCTGTGCGCCTAAAAATAATATGCTGTCCCAACCCGGAACCGGCATCTTTGTACTCATTGCATCACCTATAGATTTGCCGCTTACTGCCATTTCATGAATTTCCGCCATATAACGGCAGGATTCATCGTGCCGTACAAAATTTTCATCATAAGCCAAATCCATAGCCGGTTTCTTTTCTGCCACGGAGTCTTTTTTCTTTTCTTTCGCTTTAGTATCCGATTCATCTGCCGGCTCAAACTTTGAAGGCGGCTGCTTACATACAGGACATTCTTTTAACTCTGCAAATGGTCTGCCTTCTTTTTCTTCGTCATAAATATATCCGCAGACACTGCATTTATATATTGCCATATTATTATCTCCCCCTTTCTTATTATCGTTTATTATAGATTATTTTTTTCCATAAAGCTCTCATATCTTGAAACCAAATCATCGATTCCCCTCTTATCGGTAAGGAAATAAGTCATTCCGTTTTTATCCACACTATAGAAATTTTCATTTCCATACGGTATATATTTTACAACGACATCTTCTCCTTCATTTGGATGATACGTTATTGTAAGCACCGCCTTTTCATCGGTCATAAGCGACTTATCGGCCTCTCCCGAAAGCGTCAGAAGGTATGCTGCGGAATAGAGTGTAAGTATTTCGGTTTCATCCACTTTCTGTCCGTTTACATAATAAACATTAACCATTCCGTCATCGTCATCCGATTTCTTTTCATCATCAGCGCTTTCCTCCGCCTTTTCTTCCCTTCGTTCAACGGAATACTTTTTATCTTTATACTCTATATCATATCCCGATATCTGATCGACAAGTTCTGAATATATACAAGGATCCGCCATTGAAAATGTTGTAAATCCAAATAATTCATTCACCTTATCTGCTGATAATGTATATACATTGTTGTTTCCTTCCTGATTTACATAATAACCTTCCGTATCATTATCCACATATTTGTCGCCAACATATAAAGTATAAGTGTAATATTCCCTCATTTCTTCAGGAACCGGCGTTGCCTGCGCTGAATTATCCTCTGTATCTGTGTCGGAAGAAGCCTCCTCTGAATCTTCTTCTGATTCAGAAACCCCGGCTACACTATAATAATCAAGCGCAACCGTTCCGTAAGGTTTATCCAGTCCGTACTTTGACATATCCTCACAGTTATAATCCACGCACTTTTCATATTCTATAGTTGTGTATTTATCAAGCTGGGCTTTAAGCGTATCCGTATCCGCCAATATATCCTTATAAGGTTTGGTAATTTCCCATTTATAGTATTTATCTGAAGTTTCTTCACCCAGATATTTTGCCGAGAAATCAAGTCCCTCCCTATTGTTTACGCTTACTTTTGTAATATAATCCGAATTGATATTAACCTCATCGTCTATCCGCGTCATCGAAACGACATCTGTATCAAATGGGTCATAATAATTATCGGATACCGAATATACTTTCGTATCTGAATCAAGCAAAGCATAATGCGCGGAAACATCAGTGCTCAGCGCTATTCCAAGCCTTATATTGTACTGTGTTCCGTCAGTCATAGTAATCGTATAGCTAAGTCCGGGATTATCCAGTCCATACTCAGAAAGATTATTTCCATCCTCGGATATGACTTTAATGGCATCTACATCCGCTACGGCATCAAGCATTTCCTGTACATTTTCAGTATTCATCGGAACATCTGTCCCTTCCTGAACCCATACATTATCTTTAAGTACCATATCAAAACTGCCCGAATCGTTAGCAATAGATATTTTAACAACGTTTTCCGTATCAATGTCATATATATCTATAGTCTTACTGTCAGCTTCTTCTTTTGCCGCTTCTTCCTCGCTTTTTTTATCATTATAATTCTTAGCCAGAATATAGCCTGCGGCCAGCAGAACTATTGCAGCAAACATAATGACAATATATATAATCTGCTTTTTTTTCATTAACGTTTCCTCCTGCGATACCATACAACAAATCCAACAGCAATTATTGCAAGCGGGATAACTGCGATTGTAATAACCGCCCACATAGAAGCCGCTTTAAGAGGAACTTCCAGATATACTGTGTCAAGGCTTCTTGTCGGTACTGCTATTGAATTAGCATTTTCTCCTCTCATCCAGTCGAGCGAATCCAAAAGCAGGTCTGAATTTTTGCATGAATAAAAATCTATATAATCATCTGAAAAAATATACGGACTTGCAAATATAGCCACTTTTGAAGTTTTATCCTTATAAGTATCTACAGTCTGTATTACCGTACTGAACGGTCCTGAAATATCATTTTCAGTCTTTGCAATAGACTCCTCCTCTGAACTTTCATCAGTATTTGTCTTGGCATAAGATTCTTCACTTGAAGCCACTATCTCAGATACCGTAATCGTACTTCTCATATTAGCCTTATCCTGCAGTTTAAGTCCCGGTACAATCGGAGTTACTATAAAGTCCTGTGAGGAAAACTCGGAAGATATCTCATCGGTTACCGAAGCGAAAGGACTTACAAGATAAGTCGGGTATTGGAAATAATTACCCTCTGTTTCAAGTACAACTCCGCCTGTATTTTCAACTCCGTAATATTCTAAAAGCTTATTATAATTTGGAAGTTCATCAGCCGTATAGCGCACCATAAATATTGCCGCTCCGCCATTCTCCAGATAATTTTTATACATATTAAATTCTTCTTCGGTTATATCGTTTTCCGGAGCGCACATATATAATATATTACAGTCAGCCGGTATTTCCTTAGCGGATAATACATTTAAATCCTCTAACTGTATATTTGCTTTTTCGATAAGGTCTTTCATGCCTTCACCAAGCGTTGCGGCCTGTTCCTGAGTATGCGCCGATACAACATACATTTTCGTATGGCTTTCCTCAGTTACAAACTGTATTGCGGAAGTAATCTGACCTTCTGCGTCAAGCGTATATGAATAATTCTGTGAATATGTTGCATAATCCATTGTATAATCAGTAATATACATATCCTGAAACGGTATAAAACGATTGCTTTGCGTAGCATTATTTACTACAATGACGTCATTTCCTTCAGGAGTAAGCTCCTCATCCGTATATTGAGCTGCAAACTGCGGATATAATTCCGGGTCCTTCCATTGTACTTTTATATTAGGATACTTTCCGTATTCATTAAGTACATTCTGCAGAACTTCATACTCAGAGCCTTCTTTGACGATATAATAAATAGTTATATCTGCGTCTAAATCTTTAAGATATGACGCCGTATCTTCAGTCAATGTATATATATCATTATCAGTAAGGTCAACTTTTATATCAAGCTGGCTTACAAAAAGATTTAATAAAATAACTATTGCAACTACAAACGCAAGAATAATTGAACTATACATTCCCGTTTTAAAATTTCTGCTTGAGAAGGAACCTGCCTTCTTACGGATTTCTTTAATTTCTGTATTCAATTCCCATATCTCCTTTCAATTTATTAACCAGTTCTCAGCTCCATCTCTTTTTCTTAATCCGCATAACCGTAAAAAAGATAAATACAAATACAATACTCAGATAATATACCAGGGCCGATACATCCATGATTCCCAATGAGAATGTACGATATCTGTCCACGACCGAAAACCATCCGAGTATATTGAGTATAAGACCGTCATAAAATGAAGTACGGACAAAATACATAATTATGAAAAACGCTTCGCCTATGACAAATATCACCGAACTGACAACCAGATTGTGCATCATAAGATACGCAATAAATGCAATTATTGCGACTATTATACAGATGCACATCACCTGCGATACATGCCCTGTCGGAAGAAGACCTGCAATATTTGTCATAAGATAGGTAAATATCATTACTATAAAAGATATTACTCCTGCAATAACCTGGCTTTCAGTAAGCGATGATATAAAAAGCCCTATTGCAAGATAAGCCGCACCCATTAAAAAGAATCCTAAAATACTGCTGTACGACTGGGCAATCTGCGCGTCACCATACATATTCATAATAATCGGATAAGTACATATCACAGCCATTCCGATGGCATATAATGTCAACAGCGCCAGATATTTGCCAAGTACAATCTTTGTAACTGATACCGGCGACGTAAAAAGCAGCTGATCTGTTTTCTGTTTATTTTCTTCTGCCAGCGTCCTCATTGTAATAATAGGCATAATAAGCACTATTACAAATGTAATTGCGCTAAGCGTTGTAGACATTTCAGCATACATATTCAGCATATTTACCACAAAAAAGTATATGCTTATAATTATAAGCATTATGGCAAGGAACACACATCCTATCATAGAAGTAAAATATGATTTTAACTCTTTTTTATATATTGCACCCATTATTCCTCTGCCTCCTTAGATTCATAATAATCCGGTTCAGACTCCTGTAAAACGTCGGCCACAATTCCGGTATCATTGTCATAATGTACGTTATCATGCGTAAGCGCAAGGAATATTTCCTCAAGCGTCATCTGGTGAAGCTTCATTTCAATAATAGGGCAGTTTGCCTTTGACATTGCGTAAAATAATTCTTCCCTGATATCAGCGTTTTCTTCCATTTTAATACTTACGTCAATACAATCGGCAACATCCGATTTTTTATATTTAACTTCCCTTATCCCTTCTATTGAATCAATAACATACTTAACAGTAGTTTCATATCCTTTAACCGTAAGCATAAGCTCTCTTGATTCTTCAAGCATCCTTGCTATATTGGAAGGAGTGTCATACGCTATAAGCTTTCCTTTATTAATAATAATAATCTTATCACATACGGCGCTTACTTCCTGCATAATGTGAGAACTTAAAAGTATAGTATGTTTTTTACTTAAACTCTTTATAAGCTCCCTTATTTCAATAATCTGGTTTGGATCAAGTCCTACCGTAGGCTCATCCAGAATAAGGATTTCAGGATAACCGACAATTGCAGCAGCAAGACCTACCCTCTGTTTATAACCTTTTGAAAGATACTTTATAAGCCGCTCAGACACATCGTTTATCTTTGTCAGATTCATAATGTCGTCTATCATCTGCGTTCTTTCTTTTTTAGCTACTTTTTTCAGTTCGGCAACGAACATAAGATATTCACGTACTTTCATATCCTGATATATAGGCGGCTGTTCCGGCAGATAACCTATACTCTGCTTTGCCTTCTCAGGTTCCTCGAAAATGTCATGTCCGTTTATTATCGCCTGTCCCGAAGTAGATGAAATATAACCTGTAATTATATTCATCGTAGTCGATTTACCCGCGCCGTTTGGTCCGAGAAAACCAACAATCTCTCCTGCATTTACGGTAAAGGAAATGTCGTTAACCGCTATATTTCCATAATAATCCTTTACCAGATTCCTTACTTCAATCAAACCATTTATCCTCCTTATATAAATTTACCAATATTAAGCTAGGTATACTTTATAACAATATTGTCAAAATTGTGTGAACACATTGACTTAAAATAACAAAACGTGTAGAATGTGTCTGTGACAAAATACCATTTATTGAAAGAAGGATAACCATTATGGGTATGTACTATTCAAAAAAAGTAATATCGCCTGAAGAACTAAAGGATAAATACCCTTTAACCGCAGAGCAGAAACAGTTAAAAAAAGTGCGCGACGAGGAAATAAGGCAGGTTCTGTGCGGCGAATCAGATAAATTTCTTGCCATAATCGGTCCATGCTCCGCCGATAATGAAGACTCTGTGTGCGAATATATAAGCAGACTTGCAAAAATCCAGGAGGAAATAAAAGACAGGATTCTTATTATACCAAGAATATATACCAATAAACCGCGAACAACAGGCGAAGGTTACAAGGGCATGGTACATCAGCCCGATCCTGAAAAAAAACCTGATATCGGCGAAGGCATTATCGCCATGCGTAAAATGCATCTGCGCGCTATAGCAGAATCACATCTTTTTTCTGCCGACGAAATGCTCTATCCTGAAAACTGGCCATACGTAAGCGATATACTTTCATATGTTGCAGTTGGAGCGCGTTCGGTAGAGGACCAGCAGCATCGCATTGTAATAAGCGGATTTGATATCCCCTGCGGAATGAAAAACCCTACCAGCGGCGACTTTTCCGTTATGCTAAACTCATGTAAAGCCGGACAGGCATCACACACTTTCCTCTACAGAGGATATGAAGTAAAAACCGACGGCAACCCGCTCGCACATACTATTCTCCGCGGAGCTGTAAACAAACATGGTCAAAGCATACCTAATTATCACTATGAAGATTTAATGCGTTTAGCCGGACTTTATGAAGAATATGAACTGCTTAATCCGGCAGTTATAATAGATACCAATCATTCAAATTCCAACAAAGTATACTCAGAACAGCCCCGTATAGTTGAGGATGTGCTTCACAACAGACGTATATCCCCGATTATCAAAAAACTCCTTAAAGGAGTAATGGTTGAAAGCTATCTGGTTGAAGGCAGACACAATATCGGACAGCACATATACGGACAGTCCATAACAGATCCGTGTATCGGTTGGGAAACTACCGAAATCCTTCTTAAAAATATGGCGGATAAACTGTAACCATTAGTCCTTTCCCGTTAGGAAAACACATATGACAAACAAACAGGATTGACATACGCTTCAAGCAAACAGCCTGCAAATAAAAGGAAAGCAAGAAATACCACAACCGGTTTTTTCCTTTTTTGCAGGTTTTCTGTTATATATATTATGGAAAAGCCATATACAAACGCATATATTATAATCTGGGGACAATACCACACAGGTATATATTTACACGCATCTATTCCATAGGCCATTATCATAAAGCATATAAAAAATCCTGTGAGAAAACCGCTTTTTGCGCACAACCAGACTATATACGGTATTCTCGCTACCGTAAGTGAAAGAAGCCACATAAGGATGAAAGGTCCCACCCTTTTAACCGCTATTTTAAATAAAAGCACACATTTTTCAGTGCTTCCCATATACAAAAACCTGTTTATTACATAATCAATAAAATTATCCGTCACCGACTTTAATGCATCAAAATAGGAGCTTTTAAATAAGCTCCCGGCAAGCACTCCCAGGAAAGCGCATACAACAAACAGCAAAGAATATTTTTTCCAAAGAACCACATAACTCATCCCCTTTTTTTAAGGATATGCAGTTATTTTGATTGTAGAACCCTGTTAAATGCAAATATTCCCGCAATGGTTTTGCCGTCTGTTATCTCTCCCCGCATTATCATATCAATAAGCTCGTCAATACTGTATTTTTCAACTTCTATAATTTCATCATCATCAAGATTTCTTTCCGCCATATACAAATCTCTGGCATAATATATGTATACACATTCTGACGTATAGGCCGGCGCGGAATATACGTCAATAAGATGCCCGGTTTCATTTGCTTTATACCCGGTTTCCTCCATAAGTTCCCGCACGGCTGCCGTATGCGCATCTTCACCTTCATTTATCCCGCCTGCAGGTATCTCAAGCAGTTTACTGTCCGCGCCTATTCTGTACTGCCTTACCATTATAATTTTATCATCATTGTCACACGCAACTATTGCCGATGCGCCATTATGCTGTATATAATCCCAGTCCGCTATATTATCATTTGCAAGTTTAATTCTGTCCTCATAAAAATCTACAATATGTCCTTTATATACCAGCTTATGGTTAATCTTTTTATATTCATTATCCAACTTCTTCTCTCCTGTCCATAAGTGCAAATTCACGCACTGCTTCCTTTAAAAATTCATACATCCTGTGAGCCGAATTTATGTCAAGCCTTTCATATACCGTATGGATATCATAAATCTGAGGTCCCATTGATACAATATCCATATCAGGAAGTTTTTTGGTAAACACACCGCCTTCAAGTCCTGCATGTATGGAGCATATCTGCGGAGCTTTACCATTTACCCTTTCATATACCTTACACAGCATATCGCGAAAATGCGACTCTTTCTTTAAATCCCATCCCGGATATAAACCTTCCGTGGAATATGAGGCTTTAACCATGGCTGCAAGTATCGAAATCCTTTTGCTGATATATTGTATATAACTTTCCTTCTGGCTTCTCATTGATACAGATACATGCACATCAGTATCAGACATTGTAAACACACCCAGATTGGAAGAACTTTCCACCATACCGGATATATCGCTGCTCATCACATGTACGCCGTCAGGAATCAGCATTAATATCGCCATTACTTTATCGAGCGAGTCTTTTTTAAGCACTTTGTATGTTTCATGTATACAATCCTTTTTAACCTGTATATCAAATGATATATCAGGTTCTGCAGATGAAAGTTCATTCATAAGCGTCGTAAACTTTTTGTTCAGCAATCCGTATATCTTATCTGCATCCTCAAACGGAACCGCTATGCTCATATATGCCTCGTTCGGAATTACATTATCCTTATTGCCGCCATGTATATCAATAATACCCGAATCCGTATTACTTATATCGGATAAAAGCCTTCCCATAAGGCGCACCGCATTGACCCTGTTTTTATCTATTTCAGTCCCCGAATGTCCTCCGAGAAGATTCTTTACGCATATATCCATGCGAACGCCGTCCATATCCTCCCTGAGAACCGGAAGGTTGATTTTGCCGGTCATCCCGCCGGCGCAGGAAACAATAAATATTCCTTCCTCCTCGGAATCCAGATTTATCATATGCCTTCCGTTAAGACACGTTGCGTCAAAGCGCGCCGCGCCAAGCATACCCACTTCTTCGTCCGTAGTAAACACCATTTCAAAAGGCGGATGAACCGGCAAATCATCATCAAGAAGGGCAAGCATATAAGCAAGGGCAATGCCGTCGTCTGCCCCCAGCGTCGTACCATATGCCGTAAGGCAGCCGTCTTCCTCAATTATCTGTATGCCCTCATTCTTAAAATCATGGACGCTGTCATTTACTTTCTCACATACCATGTCCATATGTCCCTGAAAAACAAGAGGAGGACAATTTTCACACCCTTTGGCTTCTTTATATATTACAACATTCAGGGCTTCGTCCTGAACATATTTAAGATTACGCTTCTTTGCAAAATCTACAATAAAATCGCTTATCTTCTTATTATATCCTGAACCTCTCGGCACGCTGCTTATCTGTCTGAAATAATCAAGCACCATTTTAACTTCTCCTTCAATATAAACTTTTCACAACCGCCGTCAATTTTTAAAGCTATGTATAGGCGCCGGAATCCTTCCTTTCCTGTTAATGAACCCGTCGCAGGAGAATCCGTTTACCGGCATGACAGGCGCATATCCCAAAAGTCCTCCAAATTCCACAACGTCGCCTACATTCTTTCCTATTACAGGTATAATGCGCACGGCCGTTGTCTTCTGGTTTACCATTCCTATCGCCATTTCATCTGCAATAATCCCCGATATTGTAGTCGCTTTCGTATTCCCCGGCACTGCAATCATATCGAGTCCCACTGAACAAACGCACGTCATTGCCTCCAGCTTTTCAAGCGTAAGCGCGCCATCATTTACGGCGCGTATCATTCCTGCATCTTCACTTACCGGAATAAACGCTCCGCTTAATCCTCCAACATAGGACGACGCCATAACGCCGCCTTTTTTTACCTGATCGTTAAGAAGCGCAAGCGCAGCTGTCGTTCCGGGAGCGCCTGCCCTTTCCAGTCCCATTTCTTCAAATATATCAGCAAT
This sequence comes from uncultured Lachnospiraceae bacterium, assembly GCA_947588675.1. Taxonomy (GTDB): domain Bacteria; phylum Bacillota; class Clostridia; order Lachnospirales; family Lachnospiraceae; genus V9D3004. Next base: position 47,874 of record CANPYY010000015.1, read on the forward strand.
GCTGTCGCCAACCGCGGGTGTAGGCGCAAGTGAAAGATCAATAATTCCAAATGGTATTTTAAGCCTTTCGGCGGCTTCTTTTGCTACAAGCTGTCCTACCCTGGTTATTTTAAACGCAGTCTTTTTCACAGTTTCACACAATATTTCAAAATCTTCACCGCGTATTTCTTCAAGAGCTTTCTTTACAACTCCGGGACCGCTTACCCCTACATTAATTACCGCATCACATTCCGTCACTCCGTGAAACGCCCCTGCCATAAACGGATTATCGTCAGGCGCATTGCAAAATACTACAAGTTTGGCGCATCCTATTGAATCCCTGTCTTTTGTAGCTTCTGCAGTATCTTTAATCACATCGCCCATAAGCCTTATCGCATCCATATCCAGGCCTGTCTTTGTTGAGCCTAAATTTACCGAGCTGCATACCATTTCAGTTGTACTCAGCGCCTGCGGAACTGACCTTATGAGATTTTCGTCAGCTTTTGTCATGCCTTTCGACACAAGAGCCGAGTAACCTCCTATAAAATTGACGCCGACAGTCTGCGCCGCCATATCAAGCGTATGGGCAACCGTTACGAAATCCTCAGGCGATTTGCATGCGGAAGCTCCTACTATTGCTATCGGCGTTACCGAAATTCTTTTATTTACAATCGGTATTCCGTATTCACGTTCAATCTGCTTTCCGGTTTCTACAAGCTTTTCCGCCTTTTTCGTAATCTTATCATATATTTTTTCATTAAGCTTTTTAAAATTATTATCTGCACAGTCCAAAAGACTTATTCCAAGTGTAATTGTCCTTACATCCAGATTTTCTTTTTCAATCATCCGGTTAGTTTCTATAACCTCATTTATATTAACCATTTCATTATCTCCTATAATCTGTGCATTTTATCAAATATATCTTCTCTCTGCATCTTAATAATACATCCTATCTGCTCGCCCATTACGTCAAAATCATCCGCTATATCTGAAAACTGCTTATTGCTTTTGTCAATATCGGCAATCATCATCATATTAAAATATCCGCCGGTAATAGTCTGTGAAATATCCAGTATATTAACACCGTTTTCAGCAAGATATGTACATACTTTAGCAATAATTCCCACGCTGTCTTTCCCTACAACCGTAATAATAGCTTTTTTCATATTATCTTCCCTTTCATCTACATAAAATTATATTCTATAAATTTACAGCACATGACATAGTGCTTCGTTCCGCAGCCTGTATATTAAACCTTGAAATATCGCCATATTCTTTTGACAGCTCATAAGTGACCGTCTTGTGTGCCAGAAGCGGATAATTATTCTCTTTACTTAAATGCGCAAGAAATATATGCCGTACATTCCTTCCAAGCAGCTGAAGAATCATTCTCGCGCACATATCATTGGATAGATGTCCGTAATCGCCAAGAATCCTTTTCTTTAACATAAACGGATATCTCCCTGCCTGCAGCATTGCTACATCATAATTTGCCTCGACAAAAAGCAGATTGCACATATTGAGCTGCGATAATATGTAATCGTCATACACTCCAAGGTCCGTTGCCATACCAACAGTACATTCCCCGCTGTTAATTCTGTAACATACGGGGTCAACAGCATCATGTGATATGGAAAACGGCGTTATCTTCATATTCCCACATTCAAATTCCTTATCCGGCTCAATCGGTATAAAAAGCGAAGTATCAAGCCTTTTATTTTTATCTAATTTTTCAATTGCCTCCAACGTTGCCTGCGTGGCGTATACGGGTACTTTATATTTACTTTCAAATACATACAGCCCGGAAATATGGTCCGTATGTTCATGCGTAACAAGTATTCCGCTAATTTCCTCAGGAGATATTCCGGTATTCCCAAGACATGATACAATACGTCTTGTGCTTATCCCTGCATCAACCAAAATATTGGTATTGCCATTACCGACATACTCGCAGTTCCCGCTGCTTCCGCTGGCAAAACTTGCAAATCTCATCTGTATTTCCCCTTTTTAAATCCACTGGAAGTATATCACATCATAAACTAATCCTCTATACATTTTGCCAATTGTTTAGAAAGATTTTCGATATCTGCGTTATTATATATTACTTTAGAGCAATTGCTCATGAAAAAATCATCCGGTTTCTGTTTTTTTATAAAAGCTTCGGCTTTTTCATATGTATAACCCCTCTCAGCAATAAGCCTGTTTATCCTTATATCGGCATCGGCAGTAACAAACCACACTTCGTCACACAGTTTATCGCATCCTGTTTCAAATAATATTGCCGATTCAACTGCGACAAAACTTTTCCCCTCTTTATAAAAGTTCTTTATGCGCTGCTTTATAATGTCCATAACAAACGGATGGACTATGCTGTTTTGTATTTTTAATTTCTCCTCCGATTCAAGCAAAATTCCTGAGAGCGCGACCCTGTCTATATATCCGTCTTTATCAAGTATCTCTTTTCCGAACTCCTCTATCATACGCATATATGTTTTAGTTCCCTTTTCCATGGACAGATGCCCTATCTCGTCCGAGTTTATAATACCTGCGCCATATTTACGGCAAAGCATATCCATAACCGTGCTTTTGCCGCTTCCAATACCACCGGTAATGCCTATTACCTTCATATTACTTTGCTTCATACCAATCCGAGCCTTCCTTTACTTCTACTTCCATATTAACAGCCATATTTACGGCATGAACCATTTCTTCCCTGAGTATTTCCGACGCCCTTTCCACCTCGTCATACGGAGTTTCCAAAAGCAGTTCGTCATGCACCTGAAGTATGAGCTTCGTATTAAGCTTTTCTTCATACAGTTTTCTTTCAACACGTATCATGGCTATCTTAATTATATCCGCAGCGGTTCCCTGTATGGGCGCATTCATTGCCACTCTTTCACCAAATGACCTCTGTACGAAATTACTTGATGAAAGTTCAGGAATCGGTCTTTTTCTATTAAACTCCGTAACACTGTACCCGAGCTTTTTCGCACTGCTTACAAGTCCGTCAAGAAATCCTTTTATTTTCGAATATGTTTCAAAATATTTCTTAATATATTCGTCTGCCTCTTTTTTTGTAATATCCAAATCCTGTGACAGCGCAAACGCACTTATTCCGTATATTATTCCAAAATTTACGGCTTTTGCCTTTCGTCTTAAATCAGGCGTCATTTCTTCAAGCGGAACATGGAATACTTTTGAAGCCGTTATCGCATGTATATCTTCTCCTTCATTATACGCCTCTATCATGCTCTCATCACCCGACATATGTGCAAGTACGCGAAGCTCAATCTGCGAGTAATCGGCATCAAGAAATACGCATCCTGCCTTTGGTACAAATACTTTCCTTATCTTTCTTCCCAGTTCCATTCTTATCGGAATATTCTGAAGATTAGGCTCCATACTGCTTATTCTTCCGGTTGCCGTTTTCGTTTGATTAAATTTACCATGTATTCGTCCATCTTCCCTGATAAATGCAGCCAGTCCGTCTGCATAGGTAGATTTTAATTTAGTCAGCGTCCTGTATTCCAATACAGCGTTAACTATAGGGTCTTCGCCCCTGAGCTTGTCCAGTATATCCGCAGATGTAGAATAGCCTGTCTTGGTTTTCTTTGCAAAAGGAAGTTTAAGTTTCTCAAATAAAATCACTCCAAGCTGTTTCGGCGAATTTATGTTAAATTCCTCGCCTGCATATTCATATATCTGTTTTTCAAGGCTTAATATACTATCAGATAACGATTTCCCATACTCGGAAAGCGCATCTTTATCTACGCCTATTCCTTCTTTTTCCATATTATAAAGAATGTACAAAAGGGGCATTTCAATATCACGGTACAATTCATACATATCCTCTTGTTCAAGTTTCTTTTTTATCTCACAAAAACCTCTTTTTAGAACACTACACTGTTTCATACAATAATTAATAAACGACTCCCTGTTCTCATAGCATGCCTCATATACCGTGCTTTTTCCGAATAATTCCTGATATTCCTTAATCTGTTCCCCAAGAAAATCCCTTGAAATATCCGCCCCTGTATAAGTATCCGTAAGCGGATTGATAAGATAAGCGGCAATACCTGCGTCCCACACATTCTTTCTATATAATATATCAAGATAATCAAGCTGCTCCTTAACATCATACATAACAATACCGGCTCCGCTGTTAATAAGGGAAATTATTCCTTTTTTAAGTTCTTCTTCAAATTGTCCCAAAAATAAAATCGGTTCTGCTCCATCAACGTCAATGATGGCTCCAAGAACTCCATACCTGTAATTTTCATTATGAAGTTTCATATCTCTTATAATATACAACGCCGTACTTACCCGACCTGCATTATCATCACTGCCTGCGCATCTGCATATATCCGATATTGCTTCCGGTATTTTATCTGCATCGCTTACAGTATTATAAGAAAACGCTTCTTCCTCTTTATTTATTTCTATATTTTCAAACCTGTCAAGCATACTTTTAAATTCCATATCTTTAATAATTACATATGCTTTTTCATTAAACATATCTTCTATTTCCGAATCTGCAAGCGAATATCCAAGCTCGCAATCCGTCTTAATAGTAGCAAGCTTCTTACTTAATACAGCAAGCTCTTTATGCTCCAAAACCGCATTCTTCGCCTTATTTGGCGTGATAGACTCCGCATGCGCAATTACATTTTCAACCGTGCCATACTCGCACAAAAGTTTTGTTGCAGTCTTTTCGCCAACTCCCGGAAGTCCGGGTATATTATCGGAGGAGTCTCCCATAAGACCTTTTAAATCTATTATCTGTTTCGGAGAAAGAGAATAAACTTCCCTTATCATATCAGGATTGTAATCTTCAACAACAGTCCGGCCTCCCTTAGTCTTAGGTATTCTTAAAGTAACATTCTCCGTAACTAACTGCAAAAGGTCCCTGTCACCTGATATTATTGTTACTTTATAGTCATTCTTTTCAGCTATACAGGCAATAGTTCCTATTATATCATCAGCCTCGCAGCCCGGACACTCAATAACCTGGATATTCATCGCTTTAAGCACATCCTTTATAAGCGGCACCTGTTGATGAAGTTCGGCAGGCATCGGTTTCCTCGTTCCTTTATATGCGCTATACATCTCATGCCTGAAAGTAGGATGCTTTACGTCAAAAGCAACCGACATACAATCCGGTTGTTCCTCATCAATAACTTTAAAAAGTATATTTAAAAATCCATAAACTGCATTGGTATGCCTTCCCCTGTGGTCTGTCAAATCCGGCACACCATAAAACGCCCTGTTAAGAATACTGTGTCCATCTACCAAAACTATTTTTTTCATAATCTGCTCCAATCAGGATATTTTATCGTATATACATAACATATATAATATTACCCAATTATTTGTATCTTGTCTATTGCAAATGAAAATATTATATGTTAAAATTAGAAACGCTTGATGTTATATCATGCCGGTGTGGCGGAATTGGCAGACGCACATGACTCAAAATCATGCGGAGCAATCCGTGCCGGTTCGAGTCCGGCCACCGGCAGTAAAAAAAGGTATCAGTATTGTAATACTGATACCTTTTTTTACTGAACATAATTATTTATGCAGGAAGCCGCCTCCCTCATACCACACGCGCATTTGCTGTAGTATATTTGCATTATAAAAGCACTGCAAACTAAACATATTAGTCTGCAGTGCCTGATTGGAATTTTAAATATCACCAAAAAGATTTTCCCAAAGCAAATCCTCACCATCACCCATCGTAAAATCCATAAGTGAACTAATGGTTATAATATCTTCATTCTCGAACATCACTATAGAAACTTCGGGAACACTATATTCTTTTTTCATCAACATCCATCCTTTCTTAAAAATGCAATTTAAAAAGATAGATAGTTGTTAATTTTGACATGGTTTATTATACATAATATTTAATAAAATGTCAATATATTTTTATAAACATTCTGTTTTACAATAAATTTCCGTCCCAAAAAATATAAAAAACAATAAAATTGTGCTAAAAAATACTGGAATTTTGTTTTAGTATATGATAATATATTTTTGTTATAAGATAGTTGGTTGGACGATTTTGACAAAATTTCTAAAAAAATGAAATGCAAGTTACTGTATGTATTACATTTCTAATGAAAGGGGTTATTAAATGTTAATTTCAAAAAATGGAAAACGATTTATGGCTTTTGTTATAGCCATGGCTTTTGTATTGTCAGGTATTACTTATGTTCCTAAGACAACAAACGCCGCTGAAGATTCAGAAGTAAAAGTACTTGGGGCAACTTTAAGATTAAGCAAAACTGATACTGACAATAACAATCAACAGTCAATGAGAATCGGCATTGAAGTACCAAATGCCAGCAAAACGAAATCCTGCCAGATAACAGTTACTGTAAATGGCGTAAGCAAGGTTATATCTACCGAACCTGAAGGTAACGGTATAGATATACAGCATGATAAGATTTTATCTTATGATAAGGGAACTGATACTGCTGTATATGCCGTAGTAATTTCAGGAATTAAAAAGAAGAATTTTTATACTCCAATTGAAATAACAGGACAGAGTGCTGATTTGACAGATGGCAATACACATACTTCAACAAAAGAAAGCCGAAATGTTATGGGTGTCGTAAATAATTTGAAAAACAGATACTCGGATCTTGATATTGGAATTGATGATAACGGTAATTTGATAAAAAAAGGTGGTGCCAGATTAGCACTTAGTGATTTAACCGGATATAGTGATACAAAACCAGAGCAGGTAACTACGGAAGTTTTGGATTTGCGTCAAGCTAAATTGCCTAGCGGTGCAAAACTTGGTGAAGATGGTAGTATAGTTGCAGAAGGTGACGCAGGTGGTACTATCGATATACCATTATCAAGGCGCATAGCTGTTGGAGAAACTATTAAGTTGCATATTACCGGTTCTGTTGGTGAAGGTAATACTGGTTTTAGATGCTGGCCAGCTATTGGCGTTGATGCATTAACGGATAATCCAATTAATACTGACAATGATAAGATAATTAAAGATGATAAAACGTTTGATTTTACTAAAGAAATTATATTAAAAGATTTTGAAGATAAGGGTCATACATATGCAGATATTATTATGTTTAAAGCTAAAAGTTGGGATTCAACTCTCTCAGCTATAACCATAAAATCTGTTTCAGTAACCTATTTAGGAAATAGTGATCCGGCACCTACTGCGACTCCAGAACCTACTCCGGAACCTACACCAAAGCCTACTCCGAATCCTGAGGCTGAAGATATCAATGTATCACTTACAGCTGATACAGCTGCAGATAAGGGACCTGCTTGGATTCATGGTGACAAAAACACATATAATGACGATGGAAGTGTAATATCGAATATTAAAGAAGGTGACGGTACTTATTTCTATTTTAATGCCGATAGGTCACCTATTAACTTGGTTGATTATGATAAAATGATAGTTACATTATCATCAGATGTAAATAATACACCAATCAGGTTGGGAATAATTACAGACGGAAATAATATGAATCCAGATGCTGAACAGGGGAATAGCGATATTATAGATGGTAGGTATATTACGGGAACAACCGATACAGAATTGGAATTCAATATTGTTGACAATTATAAGGATAAGGCAAATAAGGATAAGGGATATGGAGCTCTCATAGCATTACCTGGAAACTGGAATTGGTGGGGCGACAAAGTTGCAGAGGCTAACATTACTATTAAATCTATTAAATTAGTTGCTCATAAAGAAGCGCCTGCTACTTATACGATGGATTTGCAAAAATATCGTCCAGAAGTAATATCATATGTAGATTCATCGGCATCTTTAACACCTGAATATAATGCCGATGATAAATCAATAACACTTGATATGGGTCCAATGTCTGGAGCTATATTTACAGACATACCTTCAGATGCAGAGTATAAATATGCCAAAATTACATATCAGAATCTTTCTGATACAGGCAATCCCAGAGCTTACTGTATTAAAAAATCTGATGGTTCAGATGGGGCTAGTGCTGATATCAAAAATTTGATGGAGGAAACGATAACTTTAAATGAAAATTCCAATATTAAAGAAGTAAAAATATTTAATCTTACATTTAATAATGAATATAGTGGTCAAACATCAAAAGTTATTATTAAATCCATCACTCTTTACAAGGAAAGCCCTACCACAGGTGCTCCTGACATATGAACTGCAGGCTCAGGTTCACTGCCTGAGAAATTTGGCGGAAACGACCTTGATTCACCAGTCGGATACATGAATAAAAATACTGATGCCGAAGGCACCATAGAGTACATTGATTATGAATCAACGGCTATTACTGAAGGAAAAAGCATAACAAGACATGCTAATGTGGTATTACCAAAAGGCTATACAAATACAAAACAATATCCTGTATTATATATGCTCCACGGTATATTCAATAACGAAAATACTCTTATTGAAAACAATACCCAGTATGTAATATGGAATGCCATAGAAAGCGGCGCGGCAAAAGAAATGATTGTTGTATTTCCAAATGCATGTGCCAATGAATCCGGAACTGATGACGGCCTTGGATTTAACAAAAAACACTATGAGGCATATGACAATTTTATAAATGACTTACAGAAGTGCCTGATGCCTTATATAGAAACACATTATTCTGTTGCCACAGGACGAGAAAATACCGCCATCTGCGGTTTCTCAATGGGCGGACGCGTAACATTGCAAATAGGTTTTACCCTGCCCGATAAATTCCGCTATATTGGCGCATTCTGTCCGGCATTCGGAATATTTGAATATGAAAACTATGGCGTGCACGAAGATGGATTATTTACAGAAGATAACTTTACTTTACCGGATAATTACATAAATGACACTCTTGTACTAATAGCCGCCGGTTATAATGACAGTATTGTAAGAACAGAACCAAAACGTTATGCCGACGCTCTTGTAAAGAATAATGTACCTCATCTGTATTATTCGACTTCGGGCGGCGATAAAGCCAATCCCGGTGACGGTGAACACGGACCTGACGTCTACAAACATGGTTTATACCAATTTTTAAAACGTATTTTTAAATAATAACTTAAAACACAGGACATTCAAATTCATATATAGAACTTTGGATGTCCTGTATTTTTATTATAAGATTCCCCTACAAAACTTTACGACTTTGACCGATTCGGTCAGGTTACTACTCTTGAAAGGCATTGTTATGCCCTGTCTGATTAACTTACG
>CANPYY010000016.1 GCA_947588675.1 uncultured Lachnospiraceae bacterium
AATAAACAATCTGAAATTTCAGTTTTTTCAAATAAGGCATAACAATGCCTTTCAAAAGTAAAACTATATGGCCATATCGGTCGTAATCAGAATGATGATTTACAGGAGCGCAGGGATTTGGGAAATGCTATTTTTTTAATTTATAAACACTTCACTAAGCTGCGTTTACAAAAAATCATGCTTGTCATATGTATATAAATGTAATATAATAAAAGAAAGGAACACGATGAAGCAATATACGGAGAAAGATTTTGAAGAACTGCAGATAAAGGATGATTTCATGTTTGGAATTGTCATGAGAGAACCCTGCTTCTGCAAACAGTTTCTGGAGCGGGTACTTGGAGTAAAAATATCACGCATCAATTATCCCGATTACCAGAAAACAATAGACCTTAAAGCAGATGCAAAAGGCATACGATTAGACATATATGTCTGGGATGAGGAAGGAAATATATATGATATAGATATGCAGGCGTCTGAAAAGAAAAACATACCGAAAAGGATAAGATACTATCAGGGGATGGTAGACCTGAATATACTGAAAAAGGGAGAAGACTATAAAAAGCTGAAACGCAGTTTCATAATTTTTGTATGTACCTTTGATGTATTTAAAGAAGGAAGGCATATATACACATTTGAAAACAGATGTTTACAGAATCCCGGACTGGTACTTGGGGATGATACGGTAAAGATTATCCTGAATACAAAAGGAACTATGGATGATGTTACGCCGGAATTAAAAAGACTGCTTGATTACATAGACAGCAACGAACCTGAAGACGAGTATACAAGGGAACTGGAAAAGGAAGTAGAGTCCGTAAAGAAGAATGAAAAATGGAGGCTGAATTATATGACATTACAAATGCGGTATCAGGAAATATATGAGGAAGGCAGAGAGGAAGGCAAGGAGGAGGGCAGAAAAGAGGCCGTTTCAGAATATATACTTGATCTGCTTTCAGACCTTGGCAGTGTATCTGACGACCTCAAGGCAAAGATCAAGTCCGAAGATAATGAGCTAACGCTTAAAGCCATGTTCAGACTTGCAGCAAAGTCAGAATCCATTGAGATGTTTTTAAACGGATTAAGGAGCTTGATTACATAGACAGCAATGAACCCGAAGACGAGTATACAAGAGAACTGGAAAAGGAAGTAGAGTCCGTAAAGAAGAATGAAAAATGTAAATCAGCGATAAAAATGTTAGATGCAGGTAAGTTATCTGATGAAGAAGTTGCCTTATATTCCGGACTTACTCTTGAACAGGTGCTGGAAATAAAAGAAAACAATGGCTTTTTATCATACTAAAAAAGCCCGGCTTGACATCCGGCATACTCTAATTTATTATTTTTTATATGCAACATCATAACAGAAAGAAGACATGCAAAATGAAACGCTCAAATATTGATATGCTGCACGGAGGCATTGCCGGCAAACTGCTTTTATTTGCGTTGCCGCTTGCCGCTACAGGTATGCTCCAACAATTATTTAACGCCGCTGATGTAGCGGTTGTAGGACGGTTCGCAGGTAAAAACGCAATGGCTGCCGTAGGAAGCAACAGTCCGATCATAGGACTCCTTGTAAACGGTTTCGTCGGTATATCGCTTGGCGCAAATGTTGTCATATCCAGATTCACGGGACAGGATAATAAAGACGGAATTTCCAAAACCGTACATACATCTGTTCTTTTCTCTGTCCTTGGAGGTCTGTTCATTACATTGCTTGGCGAACTGGTCGCTCCGCTTATATTAAATCTCCTTTCAGTGCCTGCCGGGGTATTTCCAATGGCTCTGGCATATCTGCGTATATATCTTCTCGGGCTTCCGGTAATCTTTCTGTATAATTTTGAGTCGGCAATATTCCGAAGTCAGGGCGATACCCGCACCCCGCTTATATGTCTTGTAATCTCAGGTATAATCAATGTGATACTGAATTTGTTTTTCGTATGTATAGTGGGAATGACGGCAGACGGCGTGGCTCTTGCAACAGTAATCTCCAATGCTGTCAGCGCGCTGTTACTGTTTATTCTTCTGTGCCGCAGAAATGATTATATAAAAATTACGGTTTCTAAAATAAAAATTCATTCAAACGTACTTAAATCAATGATAAAAATCGGGCTGCCCGCAGGCCTTCAGGGCATGGTATTTTCTCTGTCCAATCTGTGTATACAGTCGGCGGTAAACAGTCTTGGCGCAGATGTGATGGCTGCTTCTTCAGCCGCTTTCAATATAGAGATTCTTGCATATTATGTAATCAACTCATTCGGACAGGCATGTACAACTTTTGTCGGACAGAATTACGGTGCGGAAAATATCGGACGCTGCCGAAGGGTCGTGCGCATAAGCCTGATAATGGATATTGGGATAACAGCGGCCGCATCGCTTATTATGCTTGTTTTCGGAACCAGTCTGCTTGGAATATTTAACAGCGATCCTGCTATAGCATCTATAGGAATCGTAAGGCTCAGATTCATTCTTGCGGCGGAAGTGGTAAATTCGGTTATGGAAGTTATGTCCGGCGCAATGAGAGGTTACGGATATTCTGTCGTTCCCGCAGTAATTACCTTTATAGGAGTATGCGGAGTCCGTATCGTATGGGTATACAGTATATTTAAAGTATCGCAGACATTCTTCACGCTTATGATGGTATATCCCGTAAGCTGGATAATAACTGCCGCTGCGCTTACAATTGCTTATATGAGGTTTATGCGAAGGTTCACTCCGACATAATCCGTATATCCACACAGCAGTCCGACATATACATATAATTAACATCCAGCGTATATTCTATATGTATCTCAATAAGTTCCTTTTCTTCCGTTATATCAAGTTCAGACGTAGTCGTGCTCATAAGCATACTGCCATAGGGCATTTCATATACAGCCATGCAGGTGTTGCCCGGTTCAAACAGCATATGTATCCTGCCTTCTTCACCGTTTCTCCGCATTTCAAGGAAATTTTCGCCAAATATTATCATACACTTTGACATATCTCCATATTCGTCCGCCTGTTCGTATTTTATGAAAGATTTTCCTCCCCTGCGGTAAAATTGTCCCCTTGAAACAACTTCAACAGGCTGTTCAATTTCATTATTCTGAAGTCCGTTTACCGATATTATTACATCTTTGTTCATTATAATCCCTTTCATCAGTTATATTGTTCCATATTCACACACTCTACCGAGCCTACTTCACACGGCAATATTGTTCCTGCAAAATTACGGAATTTTTCCACGCTGTCGCTTACATAAAAATCATGGACAACTTTACGGCCGTCTGCAAATATATCTTTATCACAGAGTATACTTTCAAGCTCTTTGGCAGTTTCATATGCCGGGCTTACCAGGGTAACGTTTTCACCTACTACCTTCTGAATGGTACGCCTTATAAGGGGATAATGCGTGCATCCAAGTACAAGCGTATCAATACCATAGGACATTATATCGCACAAATACCTGTCAGCAATTTCATATGTAACGGAATCATACTGCCAGCCTTCCTCCACAAGCGGCACAAACAGCGGACACGCTTTTGAAAAAACCTGCAGTTTCGGATTGATTTCTTTAAGCACCTTTGAATATGTATTGCTCTTTATCGTGCCTTCCGTTGCAATAACTCCTATTCTGCCGTTTTCAGTAGCTTCATTTGCCGCTTTCGCTCCCGGTTCAATCACTCCTATTACAGGTATATCCGTTTCCCCTGCAATCGTTTCAAGCGCAAAGGCGCTTGCAGTATTACATGCGACTACAATTGCCTTTACTTGCTTTGTCATAAGGAATTTCATAATCTGCCTCGAAAAAGAGATTATCGTATCCCTCGATTTACTTCCATACGGTACCCTTGCGGTATCCCCAAAATATACAATGCTTTCATCCGGAAGCTGTCTCATTATTTCCCTTGCTACGGTAAGCCCCCCAACGCCTGAATCAAATATTCCAATCGGTGAATTATTCATATAAACCTCTTTTCTGCAGCTTTTGCAAATTATATACGGCATTTTGCCGAATCTATAAGTTTATTTATCAATTCCTTTTTACTAATCCCTTTTGCATCCCACAGCATAGGATACATACTTATTTCCGTAAATCCCGGCATCGTATTTATTTCATTAAATACAATTTCCCCGCTGCCGTTTTCCACAAAAAAATCAACCCTTGAAAGTCCTGAGCCGTCAATTACGGTAAATATATCTATTGCATATTCCCTTATCTTTTCTACCGTATCATGCGGTAAATCAGGGTTTATAACAGTCTTTGATTCCGAATTGTTATATTTTGCATCATAATCATAAAACTCAGCCGCAGCAAGTATTTCCCCTACTCCTGAAGCCTTAACCCCACTATCATCCTGTAAAATTGCACATTCAATTTCACGTCCGTATATGGTCTCCTCAACAAGTATGCGGCTGTCATATAATGCAGCTTCTTTTAGCGCGGCGCAAAGTTCCGTTCTGTCAGACGCCTTGGATACTCCTCTGGACGAACCTGCATTAGACGGTTTTACAAATACCGGATATGTAAGTTTGCTTTCAACTTTATTTGCTGCTTTCTCAATATCTGTAAGTTCCTGTCTCATTACGGGAACATATTCCGCCTGTCTTATTCCGAGCGAGTCCACAATTTTTTTTGTAGAAAGTTTATCCATGCCCGCGGAAGATGCAAGCACGCCGCATCCAACATAAGGTATTCCCGCCATTTCCAAAATTCCCTGTATGGTTCCGTCCTCACCATACAAACCGTGGAGAACGGGAAATACTATATCTATATGTTTTATGTAACTTCTTTTCCCGTCATTTATAAAAATTCCATGGCTGCATTTATCAGGAAGTATTACTGCGGTTTTATTATTATTCGTCCATGTCCCATCCGTTATATCGGATATATTATCTACCAGAAGCCACTTGCCTCCCCTGGTAATCCCTATCATAGTTACATCATATATATCCCTGTCTATATTATTAAGCACGGTCGTTCCCGATACGCAGGAAATCTCATGTTCAGAAGATTCTCCTCCAAATATTACGCACACAGCTTTTTTATCCAAAAAAAATTCCCTCCTATCAAATATTATGGCATTATACTGCGCTTTGTTTATGACTGATTTGCGCGGCTCATTTCTTTTTCGGACATTTTACCACATATCTTTTATCCATTCAACAATACGAAAACTAAATTTAACATTTTCATTATCGCCTTTATCCTCTAAAATATCATTTTCACTTCCTTCCACTACCTGATATGACTCATCAACCATACAAAGCGATGGGAAAAGCACGCACCACCAGTTTTTCCCCTCCGCCTTTCCAATGCGCAGCCGGAATGCATCATATTCACCCTCAGGAAATATGTAGTTTCCATATATTTTTACAGGAAACCAGCTTCTGCCTATGCTTCCCGCCACCTTATACGAATACCCTGCTTTTTCTATAATCTGCCCTGCTTCGCCGGTATACCGGTCAATATTATTTGTTACATATTCCTGCGCCTCGCTTTTGGACTTTATATTATTTTTTCTCAAATCATTCGCGATAGATTCAGAAACGCAATCCCTCACTTTAAGCTTTAGTTTTTGGTCTTCCTCGGTATCGCTGTTTGCAATTATATGAAATCTCAGTACAGATTTGGAAATACCGTTATCAAGCGGTATCAATGTATTTTCATTTTCTCCCTTTAACCCAATAACCGTTAAAAGCAATACCGTAAGCGTCATAAATATTTTTTTCATCTTCAAATCCTCCGTATATTTATTTCGTTATCTTCATTGTTGACAAAATTTCTTCATATATACAATAATATATGCAGATTGAACCCTTACGGAATATATGTTAAACTAACAGTAATTTTGTGGAGGTATACAAATGACTTATACAATAAAAGCGCCGGCAAAAATAAATATAGGACTGGACGTAATCCGTAAACGTACCGACGGGTATCATGACCTCAAAATGGTTATGCAGACAATAAACCTGTTTGATACTCTTACATTTGAAATCACAGATAATGATAAACATACCCTTATATGTTCAGGCAATCCTGTTCCACAGGGCGATGACAACCTCATCATACAGGCGGCCGATATGCTTACAAAAGAATTTCATATAACCAAATCACTTAAAATATCCCTTAATAAAAACATTCCCGTTGCTGCGGGAATGGCCGGCGGAAGCACGGATGCCGCTGCCACGCTAATTGCAGTAAATGATATATTTAATATCGGCCTGACAAAAAAAGAGCTTATGCAAAGAGGCGTACGCCTTGGCGCTGATATACCCTACTGCATCATGCAGGGCACTGCATTATCCGAGGGTATCGGCGACATACTTACACCTCTTACTGCGTTTGACAATATTACGCTGCTTATTGCCAAACCTCCGATAGACATATCTACCGCATATGTATACCGCAATCTTAAACTTACTCCCAATATCAAACATCCTGATATAGATGCGATAATTGCTGCAATGGAAACAGTCAATTTCCCGCTCCTCGGAACTTTGTGTTCAAATATACTTGAAACCGTAACCGTTCCCGCATATCCGATTATCAATACGATTAAGGAAACCATGCTTTCCTGCGGCGCATATGTTTCTATTATGAGCGGAAGCGGCCCTACAGTATTCGGCATATTTGAAAATGAAGCATCCGCTGTCTGCGCAAAAGAAAAATGCCTTGCCATAACAAACGGAATGTTTGCCGCAGTTACATCTACTTATAATTTATAATGTATCCGGACAATAGCCAGAGATGCCGCTATTCCGGCAATCGTTGCAAACAGCGCACCCAAAAGCGTGTATCTTGTCTTAGTAACCTTCGCCGTAACAAAATATATGCTCATAGTATAAAATACAGTTTCCGAACAGCTCATTATGACCGAGGCAAGCGTCCCGATGTAACTATCCGGTCCATACTGTTTATATATGTCAATAAGAAGACTTGTTGCGGCTGACGAAGAAAACATTTTTATCACTGTTAAAGGCAGCAGTTCTGACGGAAACCCCGTAATCCTGCTTATTGGTTTTATAAGCGATACAAGATAATCCAAGCTTCCCGATATTCTCAATATTCCCACCATTGCCATAAGCCCTATAAGTGTAGGCAGTATCTTATACACGGTTTTAAATCCGTCTACCGCCCCTTCAACAAATACATCAAATATATTTATTCTATTCAGCAATCCATATCCCACAATAATTATAAATATAAACGGTATTATTCCATCTGACAGATAATATAAAAAATTCATTATACAACCCCTACTTACTTTACGTATGTTTGCGTATTTTTGCCAGCCGTCTTGCAATTACGGAAAATACTACGCCTGCAAGCGTAGATACCGTGGTCGCCAAAAGCCCCATTCCTATAATATCGGTAGGTGATACGGAGCCATACTGCGTCCTGTATGCGATGATATTGACAGGTATAAGCTGCAGTGACGATATATTTACAATAAGGAACGTACACATGTCTGCGCTGGCTATTGATTTTTGTCCGTTAAGCTCCTTTAACTCTTTCATAGCATTGAGTCCCGCGGGTGTTGCCGCCCATCCAAGTCCCAGCATATTACTTATCATATTTGACGCTATGTATTCATTTGCCTTATGTCCTTTTGGCACGCCGGGAAACAAAAATCTCAGAACCGGCATCATTCCCCTCGTCAGTGAATCTATAATGCCCGCTTTTTTAGCTATATTCATAAGCCCCGTCCATATTGACATAATTCCGAGCATTGTTATACATAGCGATACGGCTTCCCTGGAAGAATCTATTACCGCCGTACTTATATTTCCTATGCGCCCGTTGAATGCGGCAATACATATTCCGAGAATAATTAAGAAGCCCCACATTTTGTTTAGCATAAATAAGCCTTTTTTTTTATTTTATGAAATTATTACCATATTATTACAATAACAAATTAAGTTATTTATTGACATATTTTTCCATGAATGTTATAATGTCCCCATAAAACTTGCCAATTCGCAGATAGGAGGAAAACATTGTATGAGAACTACCGGTATTGTCCGAAATCTTGACCCACTTGGACGAATAGTTATTCCAAAAGAAATGAGAAGGATTCTCGGTATAGAAGAAAGAGATCCCCTTGAAATTTTAGTTGAAGACGATAACATTATTTTAAGGAAATATGAGCCTTGTGATATTTTTACTGGAGATACTGAAGAACTTATTGATTATCATGGAAAACTGGTTTCCAGAAAATCAATTGAAGAAATGGCGTCAATTGCCGGAATTATTTAAATTTATCAAAATAAGTCCCTGCTCATATTCCATACGGAATAGGCGCAGGGACTTACTTTGTGTCGGACTGTCTGAAAAACAGTACATAAAATTTTATGATTATCATTTATCAAGAAGATTATTATATATTTCCCTTTTCGGCACTCCCCTATCCTTTGCGACAAGTTTCATGGCCTCTTTTCTGTCAATCCCTTCCGATGTATACATCTGCATATGCTCCTCAATCGAAAGCCCTTCATATTTTTTATGATTTATATCTTCTAAATCTTCTTTGCTAAGTCCCTCAATTACCAGAACATATTCCCCTCTGGGGCTGTTGTCAGTGTACATCGCAATTACATGTCCAATTGTAGTATATATATTTTCTTCATGTTTTTTGGTCATTTCACGGCAAAGCGTAATATTTCTGTCGCCCAACGTTTCTTTAAGTTCGTTAAGCGTTGCAAGAAGATGATGCGGTGCTTCGTATATAACAATTGTACGGGTTTCCGTTTTTAATTCTTCAAGGATTTTTTTTCGTTCCTTTTTTTCCTGTGGTAAAAATGCTTCAAATACAAACCGTCTTGTAGATAATCCCGACATTGTAAGCGCAGTTATACAGGCGCACGCACCCGGCAGTGATACAACTTCTATTCCCGCCTTTACAGACTGCCTTACCAGTTCTTCGCCCGGATCTGATATTGCCGGCGTTCCCGCGTCAGTAACAAGCGCAACGTTTAATCCGTCCAACATTTTATTTACAAGCTGTTCCGCCTTTTCTATCCTGTTATGCTCATGATAGCTTGTAAGCGGCGTATGGATATCAAAATGGTTCATCAGCTTCAGGCTGTGTCTTGTATCTTCCGCAGCAATCATATCAACCTTTTTCAGCGTATCCACTACCCTGTATGTAATATCCCAAAGATTGCCTATAGGCGTTGCACATATATATAATTTACCCGGCATAATAAAGCTCCTTTAATGTATCAATATCCGTATATTGTACGTATTTCCTCCGTATACTGTCCGTCGCTGCCATATATTATTACAGGCTTTTCAACCGAAAGTCTGCGCTTTCCTCCCTTTATGGCTTCGATAAGTACCATTGCCGGTTCTTTATCAACATACGGATGAACCATTTTAAGCGTTTTAGGCTCCAGCGAATACTTTACAAATGTTTCTATTATATCAACCAGACGAAACGGTCTGTGTACCATATAAAATCTTCCGTTAGGCTTTAGCACCCTGCTGCCTTCGCGGATTACATCTTCAAGCGTACACAATATTTCATGGCGGGCCACCGCCCTTGCGCTGTCCGGATTGATTATTCCGTGGTTTTCCGTCATATACGGCGGGTTAGATACCACTACGTTAAATATTGCGTTGCCAAATATTTCAGATGCCTCTTTTATGTCGCCGCAGACAATATCAATTTTATCCTGCTGTCCGTTCATAGCCACGCTTCGTCTTGCCATATCCACGTTTTTTTCCTGAATTTCCACCCCGGTAAAATGTTTCCCCTCTGTCTTTGCCTCTAACAGTATGGGAATGATTCCATTCCCGCATCCAAGGTCCAGAACATTTTCATTTTTCTTTACCTTTGCAAATCCTGAAAGCAAAACTGCGTCCATTCCAAAACAGAACATATCCGGGTTCTGTATAATATGGCAGTTATTTCTTTCGAGGTCGTCAAGCCTCTCGCCTGCCTGCAGCAAATCACTCATTTAACTTTGATTTTCCTTCCTGCTTTTCAAGCATTTCAAGCTGCTTTAATTCATCATCAATGTCTACGCTTTCTTTCCGCTTTCTCTGACGGAACTTCAGCTCGCTTACATGATATTCACGAATATCCTTTTCATCGTCTTCCAGTTCAACAATTACTTTAACCTTCTGTTTAAGTACACTTACCCCTGCAACTTCGCCTTTAAGGTTATCCGACGTTCTTACCGTATCCCCTATGTTCGGCAGAGTCTTGTTAAGCTCCTCGTACGCTTCCTCCTCATTTTTCAGGCAGCACATAAGCCTGCCGCATATTCCCGATATTTTAGTAGGATTAAGAGAAAGATTCTGCTCCTTTGCCATTTTAATTGACACGGGGGCAAATTCCGAAAGGAAGCTGTGACAGCAAAGTTCCCTGCCGCATATTCCTATGCCTCCAAGAATCTTTGTTTCATCCCTTACGCCTATCTGCCTGAGTTCTATCCTCGTCCGGAATACGGCTGCAAGTGATTTAACAAGCTCCCTGAAATCTATTCTTCCGTCCGCCGTAAAATAAAACAGCACTTTATTATTATCGAACGTATACTCCACGTCAATAAGCTTCATATCCAGCCCAAACTGCTTTATCTTTTCAAGACAGATATCAAATGCTTCCTTTTCCTTCTCACGGTTTTTTGCATCTGTATGCGCATCTTCCTCCGTCGCTATCCTGATAACAGATTTAAGAGGCTGTATAATCTTATCTTCGTCTACTTCTTTCACTCCCAGTACAACTTTTCCGTACTCTACCCCTCTTGCCGTTTCCACTATAACATTATCGCCTTTTTTAATATCCAGACCGCCCGGTGCAAAATAATACACCTTTCCTGCGCGTCTGAACTGTACTCCTATAACACTGATCATTTTACCATATCTCCTTTAAAGTAATAAGCAGCAGTTCAATAGTAATGTCAAAATTCACATTTGCTTTAAGCCTGACTTTTGCCTTGTCTATTGCAACTATACATTCTTCAATATTGCTGTAACTCCTAAGCTTTGCATCTTTTGCAATGCTTTTCGTTTCTTCGCTGAAAATAAGCATGTTATTATCTTTTACAGCCTTATATAAAAGCACGTCCCTGTACCACAAAGTCATGATATCAAGATAATCGTTGATATCATAATGCTCATCTTTTATATGCTTAACTATAGCTGAAAGTTCATCTATCCTTTTAGCGTCAATATTTTTAAGCAGTTTTAAAACCTCGCCCAGAACCTGTGAAAAATCACCGTCCGAAGCATATCTTACCGCTTTTCCGATATTCCCCTGGGCAAATACCGCGCACGTATGCGCCGCATAATCAGGAAGTTTAAGGGTACTCATCAGGTATTCCATTATTACAGCCTCGCTGACCGGTTTCATATTAAGGATAACACACCTGGATAAGATAGTAGGAAGAAACATTTCCACATTTTCTGCAATAAGAAGTATCATCGCATATCCCGGCGGTTCTTCTATTGTTTTTAAGAGCGCATTCTGCGCCTGCTCGGTCATCTTATCGGCATCAGGTATTATATACACTTTATATGGTCCTTCATAAGGTTTTATCAATACTGAATTATTAACCTGACGGCGTATCTCGTCTACGCCTATTCCCTTCTTTTCATGACTGACAACAATTACATCAGGCTGATTCCCCCCTGCTATCTGCCTGCATGATTTGCATACTCCACAGGGTTTTACCGTTTCTTCATCCGCGCCGCACTGTAATGCTGCCGCAAACATCTTTGCAAGAGCATATCTTCCGCTGCCTTTTTCTCCGCAAAGAATATATGCGTGTGATACCTTGCCCCTCTGCACAGACTTTTGTATAAATTCTTTAATCTGTTCCTGACCTGCTATCTGATCGCTTCCCATACTATCTATTGCTCTCCTTACTGTTTCTGAACTTTATTGTACCATAAATACTGCGATTCCGTCCTGCTAATTTCTGCCTGCAAGAATATCTCTTTTTATTTCCGCAATACATTCCCCAATGTCAATATTTTCATATCTTTTTTTTATGCCCGCATCTAAAATATTATTTTCTGAGAAATCCTGTTCGTCTGCAATATATCTTCTGCACACTTCTTCATAGCTTGGAACGCTCTGAAGACTTTCCCTGTCCATTGCCCGTCTTAATCTTTCATAATCATCTGTTTCAATATACACGGGATACACACAGTCCTCCCCATAATAACCCTTTAGCTTATTAAACGATTCCAGAGTTCCTATCATAATAAAATCCTGCTTTTGCGACACATCCCGTCCATCATCCACCGTAAAATAATTCCAGATACCATGAACGGTATTATACTGTCTTCTTTCAATTATTTTACCTTTACGGATATATTCGGCAAGTTTTGCTTCGTCCACAAAATAATATTCTTCACCATCTGTTTCGCCCGGTCTTATAGGTCTTGTAGTATACGGAACTATCCTCTCAAGATTCAGTTCCTTATCATCAATAAGACGCGCAAATACCGTATCTTTACCTGTAGCGCTTTTTCCCAATATAATGTATATCATGATATCCTCCACAGCATATTCCATTATATAATAACATATATTTTAAGTATTTTAAACAACTTTACATACTCTGATTTTCTTTCCGTCATTATCATGCATCCCATAAAGCTCATAACCAAATTCATGATATGCTTTCATCAGCCGTACTGTATCCTCTGACAGCCTCTCCCCTGCAGCTGCAAACGGTACTCCCGGAGGATATACATATATCATTTCCGCCGATACTTTCCCTGCGGCTTCCGAAAGATTTACTTCTTCAGTATCCGTCACTGCCGCCTGATACGGCGTCATAACATATTCACACCTGACTATGTCAGGAAGCCCGGTATTGTTTTTTAACGGATATCCGTCACATGCCGTATCTATTTCTTTTAACGCCTTTACAAGCTCCTCAAATACCTCTCTTTCATCCCAAACGCTTGTCATAAGCACGACATAATATGGCGCAGACATTTCTGGCTGTATATTATATTTCTCCCTTAAAAGCCTGTAACATTCTTTCCCGGACATGCCTGTGTTTTCCGTACATACAACTATCTTTGACGCATCCCTTGCTTTACCGTATGGAAGAAGATATATATTGTTAAGTGATTTTAATTCATCATAAACATATTTAAGATTTTCCTCATACGACAAGAAATCTTTTTTTGCATTTTTTTGGAGATATTCCATGCTGTAATCAATAGAACCCATAAGTACATAAGACGGACTGCTGCTTTGATATATCCCCAGATATCTCTCCAGCCTTTCTACATCCACAATGTTGCTGTTTACATGTAAAAGCGCCGTCTGGGTAAGGGATGGCAGCGTTTTATGTATTCCATGGATAACTATATCTGCCCCGCTATCCAGCGCGCTTTCAGGAAACATATCAGAAAATATCATGTGCGCCCCATGCGCCTCGTCCACAATAAGGATTTTCCCGTACATATGAACCGTATCCGCAATTTTTTTTATATCGGATACCGCCCCTTCGTATGTAGGCGACGTTATAAATACGCATGAAATGTCATTATTTCTTCTAAGAACTGCATCCACATCCTCCGGCTTTACCACGCCGCTCTCATCCTGCCACACATAAAAAGGTTTAAGCCTGTTTATAAGCACGGCATTATATACTGACTTATGTGAATTTCTTGCAATCAGTATCTTATCGCCGGTACCGGCACATGCAGACACTGCCGCAAGTATTCCGCCGGTACAGCCGTTTATAAGAAAATATGTTTTTTTCGCATTATACAGCGCGGCCGCCCTTTGCTCTGCCTCCGCTATACAGCCATGCGGATGATGCAAATCGTCAAATCCGTCTATTTCCGTAATATCTATCCTATACGGATTGATATCCGGCATCCTTTTTTCGTTCCGCTTATGCCCCGGCATGTGAAATGGTTTCATGCCGCTTCTGCTGTTTTGGATAAGTTTCCCAAACAATGTATCTTTATATTCCATTTCCATGGCGTCACTTCCCTATAAAACTTCCTACGCACCTTATTGTACCACATAACTTTTATATCTGCTAATATGCTTTTTCTTGCGGCGGCGGCAGCATAATGATATACTATCCGTAAAATGCAGATATACCTTAGGAGGTTTTAATATGTTACTTGGTTCACATGTCGGTATGAACGGAAAAGAAATGTTTGCCGGCTCTGTAAAAGAAGCCCTGTCCTATGGCGCAAATACATTTATGGTATATACCGGAGCGCCGCAGAATACACGCAGAAAATCAATCGATGAACTGTGCATACCCGAAGCGCACAGGCTAATGAAAGAAGGCGGTATTGAAACGTTCGTCGTACATGCGCCATACATTATCAATCTGGGCAATCCGGTTAATTCCGAAACTTACAAACTCGCCGTAGAATTTCTTGCAATAGAACTGGAACGCACGGCAGCAATGGGAAGCGATACCCTTATACTGCATCCCGGCTCGCATGTAGGCGAAGGTTTCGACGCCGGCCTTGAAAAAATAATCTCAGGCTTAAACAACGTTCTTACCGCAGACACTCCCGTAAATATCGCACTCGAAACAATGGCGGGAAAAGGGAGCGAGATAGGCCGTTCTTTTGAGGAACTTGCAAAAATATATGACGGCGTTAAGTATAACGATAAATTAAGGATATGTTTTGATACATGCCATGTAAATGACGCCGGTTACGATATAGTAAATCATATGGACGACGTTATGGATGAAATTGATTCCCTGCTCGGGCTTAAAAATGTGGCGGTAGTACATGTAAACGACAGCAAGAACGAACGGAGCGCACACAAAGACCGTCATGAAAATATCGGTTTCGGAACAATAGGTTTTTACGCTCTTTTAAGGGTAATAAATTACGAGCCATTTGAAAATATACCCAAAATTCTGGAAACGCCATATATTCCTTCGCCCGATAACAAAAAGATATCTTACGCCCCATACAAATATGAAATACAGATGATTAAAAGCGGTATATTTGATCCTATGCTCAAAGAGAAAATCTTACTCGCGTGACCACATATAGCAATAGGTCTGGGTTCTGGCTGCAAAGTATTTGTCTTTCAGCAGTTCCCTTACCTGCGCTTTAGTGAACCAGGCTGCTTCAATTTCCTCAAAAGTTGATGAACTTTCTGCAAATTCTCCGTCTGCAATTCCTATGATACACTTATTTTTCTCGTTGCTGAACCCTACTGCGCTGTAACTGTCAAAAAGCACATAATCTATACTTATAAGATCAAGTCCGGTTTCTTCTTTAAGCTCTCTTTTTGCACTCTGATAAACATCTTCGCCTTTATCAATAAGCCCTGCCGGAAAATTATATATAGGTCTTCCTACTGCCATGCGGAACTCTTTGTTAAGAAGTATCTTTTCGCCCGTTTTATCGTGCATGATAAGAACTACCGCATCTTCTTTATTATCCGACAGCGACTCATAATCGGTAATATTTTTATTGCGGCTTATCATTTCATATACCTTTTTTTTATTGTCCACGGTTTCATAGGTTACGTCGTATCTTGTTATAAATTTACCCTCATGGATTTTTTTAATTGATTTGAACTTCATATAATCAGCTCCTTGCATTATATTACCGTGCAATTACCTGTCTATATTATATGTACCGATATTAAAAAGTCAATAGACTAAGGAATATATATTACATTATGTCATAAAATATATATAACTATTTAAAAGCGTGGTAATATTAATGAAAGTCAATATTAAAACACTAATTATCTGTATTGCCATCCCTCTGGCCGTAGGCGCTCTGGCAGCATTCTTAATTAAGGATTCCATTCCTCTTTACGCCGCACTGCCAAAACCCCTGTTTGCTCCTCCGGGCTGGCTGTTTCCCGTCGTATGGACTATACTGTACATTCTTATGGGAATAAGCTCTTATCTGATTTATACCTCCGGGTCTCCCCATAGCCAGAATGCGCTTACAACATATGCCGTACAGCTCGTCCTTAATTTTATATGGCCGCTTGTATTTTTTAATATGCAAAATTACCTGTTCGCCCTCATAATACTTATACTGCTTTGGATTACAGTATTTAAAATGATACGGCAATTCTCCGTTATCAATCCTCTTGCCGCCAAACTCCAGATTCCTTATATTATATGGCTTACATTTGCAGCATACCTGAATCTTGCGATTTATTTGGCTTGACATTAAAAATAAGAGGTATATACTAATAAATACTAAGATTTGGGAGGTAATAAAATGGCAAAGATTGATATTATATCAGGCTTTTTGGGAGCCGGAAAAACTACCCTTATTAAGAAACTTATAAGCGAAGCATTAACTGGGGAACAGATTGTTTTAATTGAAAATGAATTTGGAGAAATAGGCATTGACGGAGGTTTCCTGAAAGATGCCGGCATTGAAATCACAGAAATGAATTCCGGATGTATATGCTGTTCTTTAGTTGGTGATTTTGGAACGGCTTTAAAGGAAGTTATAGATAAATACACACCTGACCGCATTATTATTGAGCCGTCAGGTGTAGGCAAATTATCTGATGTGATTAAAGCTGTGCTTGATGTCAAAAAATCTGCAGATATTGAATTAAACAGTACCGTAGCAGTAGTTGACTGCGGCAAGGCAAAAATGTATATGAAAAATTTTGGTGAATTTTTTAATAACCAGATTGAAAGCGCAGGATGCGTAGTTTTAAGCCGTACGCAGAGCGTATCAGAAGATAAATTAAAAGACTGTGTAGACAGGATAAAACAGTTGAATCCAAACGCTGCCATTGTCACAACCCCATGGGAAGATACCGGAGCCGAAACTATTCTTGGCGCAATGGAGCATACCAATGTTTTGGACAACCTTATTGAGGAAGTTATCCATGAGCATGAGCACGAGCGCCATCATGGCCCTGAGCATGAACATCATCACGGCCCTGAACACGAACACCACCATGGTCCTGAGCATGAACACCATCACGGCCCTGAACACGAACATCATCACGGCCCTGAACACGAACATCATCACGGCCCTGAACACGAGCACCACCATGACCATGAGCACGAACACCATCACGGCCCTGAACACGAGCACCACCATGACCATGACCACGAACACGAACATCACCATGACCATGAACACGGTCATCATCATGCTGACGATGTATTTACCAGTTGGGGCAGGGAAACGCCAAAGGTATTTTCAAAAGATGCTCTTACCGGCATACTTTCCAAACTATCTGAAACAAATGAGTATGGTTTTATATTGCGCGCAAAAGGTATGGTTCAGAGCGAAGATTCAACATGGCTGCATTTTGATTTGACGCCGGGCGAATATGAAATACGCGAAGGCGCCGCTGATTATACCGGAAAATTATGCGTTATAGGTACTGATATTAATGAAGACAAGCTTACAGAACTGTTTTTAAGCTGATATAAAGGAGATGCAATATGTTTCGTCGTGAAATCCCTGTATTTTTATTTACCGGTTTTCTTGAAAGCGGTAAAACTTCTTTTATACTCGATACGCTCAGTCAGGATTATTTTGCAACAGGCGAGCGTACGCTTATAATTGCATGTGAAGAAGGCGAAATTGAATATAAGGTAAGCGCTTTACGTAGCTCAAATGTATATGTTGAGTTTGTTGAAAACGAATCTGAGCTTACGCCGGAACTTCTCAAAAAATGGAATACGGCGCACAAACCGCGCCGTGTCCTGATTGAGTACAATGGTATGTGGAATATAAACTCAGTCATGGAAGAAATCTATCCTGAAAACTGGACGCTCACACAGGTTATATCTACGGTTGATTATACAACTTTTAATATGTACTGGAGTAATATGCGGAGCATGGTTATAAACCAGCTTTCCCTGTCTGATATGGTTATATTCAACCGCTGTGATGCGACCACAAAAAGGAATGAACTCCGCAGAAGCATAAAAGTATTTAATAAAAAAGCGCAGGTCGCATATGACTGGGTAGACGGAATAACTGCCGAAGATGTGCCTGAACAGCTTCCTTTTGATATAGACGCACCGGTCATCAATATAGAAGACGACGATTATGGTATATGGTATATGGACGCCATGGAAAATCCAAATAAATATGCAGGAAAAACCGTAAATTATAATTGTCTGTTCTTCAGACCGTCAAATTATTCAATGGATAAATTTGTACCCGGCAGATTTGCAATGACCTGCTGTGCCGATGATATCGCATACCTTGGTTTTGTATGCCATACAAAAAGCGATATAGATTTGCCTGAACGTCAGTGGATTAATATTACCGCAGAAATTAAAGTTGAATATGTAAGGGATTATCATGACCTGGGACCGGTATTATATCTGACTGATATTACAACCGGAGAACGCCCTGAAGATGATCTTGTATATTTTTGATATATTATATATTTTAAATCGGGGCAACAGGATTTGAACCTGCGACCTCACGGCCCCCAGCCGTGCGCGCTACCAAGCTACGCCATACCCCGCAAAAACCGGATAATCTTCAAAATATTATTATCATATTATACTCTATACTCTGACAGTTTACCCACAGCCACAGAATAGCATGATATACTGTTATCGTCAATACCTATTTATATTTCAGGGTTTATTCAGATGTAAAAATTTATTTATATAAAAAGGGAAGGAAAATCCCTTCCCGGATGGGAAATATGGAAAAATTGTTATTATGAACCCAGATAATTTTACCATGTCTCTCATCCGGTATAATCGGATTTCTCCCTTATTTCCCAATCTTACTGTCTTCAAACAGATTTCTCTTATCAATAACCCTGACAGCCTTGCCCTCGCTTCTTGGTATGGTCTTAGGTTCAACAAGATGAACCTCTACTCCTATTCCAAGCATAGACTTCAAAGATGAAACGAGTTTCCTTTCCCTTCCTGCCTTATCAGCTTCATCCGCCGGCGGATTTTCAGGCGTCCACTCGACATCGCAGGAAATCGTATCGCTGTTATTTATACGGTCGACAACAAGCTGATAATTGGCTTCATAACCGTTGTTAAGTAGAACTGTTTCTATCTGCGACGGAAATACGTTTACGCCCTTAACAACCATCATATCGTCGCTTCGTCCGAGAGGCTTGCTCATTCTGATATGTGTACGCCCGCATGAACACTTCTTGCGTGAAAGTACGCATATATCGCGCGTACGGTAGCGAAGAAGCGGAAACGCCTTCTTCGTTATACATGTAAATACAAGCTCTCCTTTTTCACCCTCCGGAAGCACTTCTCCGGTATTAGGGTCAATAATTTCAGCTATAAAATGGTCTTCATTAATATGCATTCCGCGCTGTTCGCTACATTCAAAAGAAACGCCCGGTCCGCTGATTTCAGTAAGCCCATATATATCATAAGCCTTTATTCCAAGTGATTCTTCAATATTATGCCTCATTTCTTCAGTCCACGCCTCTGCGCCAAATATACCTGCTTTAAGCTTAATCTGATTTTTAACTCCCTTTTCCTTAATACTCTCACCCAGGAACGCCGCATAAGACGGAGTACAACATAAAATGGTTGAGCCAAGGTCTGTCATGAACTGAATCTGACGGTCGGTATTACCTGATGACATGGGAAGCGTAAGTGAACCAACCATATGGGAGCCTCCATTGAGTCCCGGTCCTCCGGTAAACAATCCGTAACCATAACACACATGTACAACATCATCCTTTGTTCCTCCTGCTGCCACAATTGCTCTCGCACAACAGGTATCCCATATATTAATATCATCCTGTGTATAAAAAGCAACTACACGGCGACCGGTTGTCCCGCTTGTTGACTGAATACGTACGCAGTCTGAGAGAGGAACTCCAAGCAGCCCGTACGGATACTGATCGCGCAGATCATCCTTATTAATAAACGGGAGTTTATGTAGGTCTTCAATACCATGGATATCTTCAGGTTTTAAACCCGCTTCATCCATTTTGTTACGATAAAATTCCACGTTGTCATATACGTGTTTTACTTGTTCCACCAATCTCCTGCTTTGGAGTTTTTTAATATCCTCCACCGGCATAGTTTCAATTTCAGGATTAAAATAATTTGACATGTTGTACCTCCAATACATTTATTCTAATATATTTTACAATATTAGTTTACTTATTTCAACCTCATAACCCGCGGCCCAGTCCGCATATTGTGTTTCAAATATTTTCTTCTGTTCTGCTGCAATCATTTCTTCTTTCTTCTTTTGAGTGGAATCTTCATTATAGTCGCTTACACAGTATATTAAATAATACCCTCCGTCCGCCGACACCACTTCGCTTAACTGTCCGGTTGTAAGCGCAAAAGCCGCGCTCGTAAATTCCACGCTCATATCATTGTTTCCAAACGTAATCTCTGTTTTGTCCGCTTCGGTATTATCCTCTGCAAACGAGCGGAAATCCTCGCTTTTTTCCGCTGCCCTCCTAAGCTTCTGCATACCTTCCGGCGTCGTGTTTTCTGCGCTCTTATACAGATACTGTACTGTAATCTGTTTTGCTTCCTCATCGCTTATATTCGCATCAACCCCGCTTATACATGCGTCGTATACTTTATTTGCAATCTCATTTTCAATATATATGTCAGTAATAAGCTCCGCATTTATATTATATTCGGAAACATCCTGCTCCGGCATTTCCATAAAAACTGTTTCCGCATATTTCCGTATATCTTCCTTTTCATCATCACTGAGCTCTATGCCAAAATCCCCTGCCTTGCGCGATATGATTTTAAGTTCGGTAATAAGATTTACCGCTTCTTCTTTTGCCATATATTCAAAACTCCGTCCGTCCTGAAAACTATATGACCATATACCCTCATCTATGGAATTTTGATATCTGTTTTTAAGTATGTACATATACATCATAAATTCCCTGTATTCCACATCTTCATTGCCTACTGCAATAACTATGGAATCAGGCGTAAGGTTTTTCTTTTCTACTTTTCCCGCTTTCTCAGCCTTCTTACTGCCTGCCGTACTTCCGGCAGGCGCATTACTGCTGCTTTTCTTACAGGCTCCGGCGGTTAATGTAAGAACTGCGAGGCACATTATTATCCCAAACATTTTAATCTTTTTTTTCATACTTTTATATCATCTCCCATAATCAATATTTTCATTTTATCCAGAAGTTCCCGTACTCTTGCAAATAATGTTTCTTTATCTTTCAGCCTGTACACAAACCTTGGTTTTCCTTCCGCCTCAAAACGAAGCCTTCCCTTTTCACCTTCCAGAAACAAAGGTATTTTATTAATATCAAACGGCGCATTATCATATAGCATAAATGTTATTATATCCTGCGGTTTTTTCGCTTTAAGACTTGATTTATCTTTCTTATGCGTAATCTGCGTAACATATACCGAATGCGCCATCGATTTAATAAGCGCAATTTCCATAAGGTTCTGCACCGCCTCCGGATACCTGCCGAACCTGTCGGTCAGTTCATCCCTGCAATCTGCCATTTCTTCTTCGTTCTCTATATCGGCAATCCTTTTATACATTTCCAGCTTATGGAACTCACTTTTAATATACGATGAAGGTATATATGCGTCAACCTCCATATCCACCGATGTTTCAAACGCCATAACTTCCTCCGGTTTTTCCCCTTTAAGGGCGGTTACCGCTTCATTAAGCATTTTACAATACAAATCATATCCTACAGCCTCTATATGTCCATGCTGTTCGGCTCCAAGTATATTTCCTGCGCCCCTGATTTCCAAATCGCGCATTGCAATTTTAAACCCGCTGCCCAAATCAGTAAACTCTTTAATTGCGGCAAGCCTTTTTTCAGCTTCTTCCCTGAGCATTTTATCCCGTTTATACATCAGAAATGCATATGCCGTCCTGTTAGAACGTCCTACGCGCCCCCGGAGCTGATACAACTGCGACAGCCCCATACGGTCCGCCTCATCAATTATTATTGTATTAACGTTTGCAATATCAAGCCCTGTTTCAATAATTGTCGTAGACACAAGCACATCTATATCCCCGTGTATAAAATCAAACATTATATTTTCAAGTACCCTTTCGCTCATCTGTCCATGCGCAAAAGTAACATTAGCTTCAGGCACCAGTTTTGCGACCATATTGGTTATCACATCTATATTATTAACCCGGTTATACACATAATACACCTGACCGCCTCTGGAAATTTCCCTCATAATAGCTTCACGTATAATCTCATCATTATGCTCCATAACAAATGTCTGCACCGGAAGCCGGTCCATGGGAGGCTCGTCAAGCACGCTCATATCCCTTATTCCTACCAGGCTCATATGAAGCGTTCTCGGAATTGGAGTTGCTGATAACGTAAGTACGTCTACGGTTTCTTTCATCTGTTTAATTTTTTCTTTATGCGTAACTCCAAACCTCTGCTCCTCATCTATAATCAGAAGTCCCAAATCTTTAAATACCACGTCCTTTGAAAGCAGCCTGTGCGTTCCAATGACTATATCGACATTTCCCTTTTTTAATTTTTCCAATGACTTTCTTACTTCGGCAGGCGTGCAAAACCGCGACAGCATTGCTATATTTACCGGGAAATCCTGCATCCTTTCCATAAATGTATTGTAGTGCTGCTGTGCGAGTATCGTTGTAGGCACAAGATATGCAACCTGCTTACCCTCAGAAACGGCTTTAAATGCGGCCCTTATGGCAATCTCCGTCTTGCCGTAACCCACGTCGCCGCATATTAATCTGTCCATGATTCTCCTGCTCTGCATATCACGTTTGGTATCTTCAATTGCGGCAAGCTGGTCTTCCGTTTCCTCGTATGGAAACATTTCCTCAAATTCTTTCTGCCATACTGTATCCTCACCATAGCAGTAACCCGTCTTTTCCTGTCTTTTTGCATATAGCTTTACAAGGTCCTCAGCTATATCTTTTATTTCCGAACGCACACGCGCCTTTGTATTATTCCATTCCTGAGTATTAAGCCTGTTTAACTTTGGTTTCCTTTTCCCCGCCTCTGCCGACGCCGAATATTTCTGCAGTACCGAAAGTCCGGTTGCAGGTATATACAAAACTCCGTCTTTTGCATATTCAATTTTAAGATAATCTTTAATTATCCTGTCTACCTCAATCTTTTCAATTCCCTGATATATTCCCAGTCCATGATTTTCATGTACAACATAATCTCCCACATTAAGTTCTGAAAAACTTTGTATCGCCTTGCCGCTATACCGTTTCCGCTTCTTTCTGGTCTTTTTGTCACCAAAAATATCCGCTTCCGTAACAACGGCAAATCTTATCTGCGGATAAAAAAACCCTTTATGTATCGAGCCATACGCTGTCATTATCTCGCCTTTATCTAAAACCCTGTCGATATTATCGCTGTAAAATGCCGACAATCCATATTCATTAAGATTATCACTAAGCCTTTTTGCCCTTGTGGTGGAGGGAGATAATACAAGTATTCTGTAATTGTTCTTTTTCCAGCGTTCCAAATCTTTTACCATTATGTCAAACTTACCGTTATATGACTGAACGGACTGAACTCTCACCGTGTGTAAAGCTTTATATGCAATATGTTTAGGTCTGGTATCTATGGCAGAAAGCATAACCAGTCTTCTGTTTTCAAGTTTCCCGAATATTTCCGAAGGAGAATATAAAACATCCGTCTGTCCGGATAATATATACCCCTTCTCAAGCCGGCTTTTCATGCTTTCAGAAAACTCCGTAAAAACTGCCGACCCATGTTCATATGACATATTCGGTTCATCTATAAAAAATACTGTTTCATCCTTTTTAAAATAATCATAAAATGACTGGATATCATCGTAAAAATAATGAAGATAACTTTCAAGTCCCGCCATTCCTTTATAATATTCAATGTTTTCTTTAAGCTGTTCAAACGACTTACGCAAATTCCCCGCCGCCTGGGGATTATGCTCTTTCATAAACTGCGTTTCGTATTTTTTTATCTCATCGCCGATTTTTGCAAGACCTTTAAGAATCCTGTCCTCATCCGCCATTATTTCCGTAGCTGAATAAAGGGTAAACTCCTTAACCGCATCTACGGACCTCTGGCTTTCTACGTCAAATAAATGAATCTCATTTATTGTATCGCCCCAGAGTTCCAGTCTGTACGGGACTTCCTCGGTAAGCGGAAATACGTCTATGATTCCTCCTCTTATGGAAAACTGTCCCGGCATCTCCACCTGGGCAGTGTTCTCATATCCGAGTGACGACAGTTCTTTTCTTACAACTTCCAGATTGATATCCTTATCAATCTCAAACTTTATTATTTTATTCTCATAGCAGGACACGGGAACACAATGTTCCATTCCACAATCAAGCGTGGTTATTATTACGGCAGGACTTCCTGAAAGAAGCTGTTTCATCACCTGCATACGCTCTTTTACTATCGTATGGCCATGCACGTCTGCGCTGTAAAAAATTATATCTTTTGAAGGGTACAGAAAAACAGGCGTACCGTAGAGTTTCATATCATCATAAAGCTCCCGTGCCTTTGTTTCACTGTAAGTTATAATTACCTTATACTTATATTTTTCTCCAAGACCGTTAATCAGATGACACTTCTGCGTATCGACACAGCCTGAAATCAGTACCGGAGTATTTCCCCTTTTAATATTATCTCTTGCTTCCCTGAACTCAGAAAGCTCCGTTAATGGTTCTGTTAATGCTTTCAAAATAATCTCCTGCTAATTGTTGTATCTATTCATTGCCTCATCTATTCCATACAGAATATAATCACGGCATGCCTCGCTTCCCTTTGCAGTCATCGACCTCATAATTTCGTTTTCTTCATCAGAAAATCTGCCAAGGACATAATTTTTAAGGTCCCATTTATCAGGTTTTTTCCCTACACCTATTTTCATTCTGGGAAACCTGTCCGTCCCCAGTTGCGCAATAATGTTTTTTATTCCATTATGCCCTCCTGCGCTGCCGGCTCTGCGTATTCTTATTCTTCCTATATCCATACTCACATCGTCATAAATTACTATAAGCTCCTCCTCCGGATTAATCTTATAATAATTTACAAGGCTTCTTACGCTTTCACCGCTAAGATTCATGTATGTCTGGGGAAGCGCAAGAAGAACCTTATTACCATTTATAAATCCCTTTCCACACAGCGCTTTATGTTCTTTATCGCTTATCTGAATCTTATAGTCATCCGCTATTCTTGTCACAACATTAAATCCGACGTTATGCCTTGTTCCCGCATATTCCCTTCCCGGATTGCCAAGTCCTGCTATTATATACATAATATCCCCTCTCAATATCTTCTCTGTTCAGTAAAGAACTGCTACATCAATTCCTCAATGCAGCAGTCCGTATCATTCGTTGTCAGGTTAAACTTTTACGCCTGTTTTTTATGGAATATTCTCTTGAAGAAATTGTACATTCCCGGTCTATAAACTCCAACGTCATGTCCGCCTCCCGGTACTTCATAAAATATATGCGGCACACCGTTTTCTTTTAACGCCTCATGGTACTCCATCGGGAACTGTTTAACAACGCTGTCATTTCCGCCCTTTACTATCATTACAAGCGTATCGTCCATATATTGGTCCTGCAATGTAAACGTTTCTTTCGTAAATAATCCCACATCCGTCACGCCATTATCTGTAAAATCAAATATTCCCGGCGCAGGACAGAACGCGCCGATATATCTGAACATATCCTGAAGTTCAAATCCTATATGAAGGGTTACGCGGCCTCCCATTGAGAATCCCCCAATTGCCGTATATTCACGTCCGGTAAGCGTTGAATAATTCTCGTTTATATATGGCATAAGGCACTCTTTAAGGTCGTTCAAAAAGTTGTTATATCCCTTATAATGCTCCACACTGAAGAAAGGATTCGAGCCCGGCCCGTTTGTCTCATTGGCGCAGCAGCTTGGAAATACCGCTATCATTTCTTCAGCATCACCGTTTGCAATAGCATTCCATACAACATTCTGTACATTATCTCCCGGAAGCGAAGTTTCATTGCCTCCTATACCGTGGCACAGATACACTACCGGATATTTTTTGTCCTCCGTATACCCTTTTGGAAGCACTACTTTCGCCTTTCTCTGTACCACTTCTCCTTCTTTAATTACGGTAGAATCATAGGTGATATCTACCATTTCACCTTCATTTTCCGCAATTTTTCGGTCAAATCCATCCGGTACCGGATAACTTTCATAATTTTCATCACCTAAATACTGTGAAATTGGTTCCATCTCAGATTCAGGCGCCGCCGTTTCCTCAGGTTCTTCCGTATTTTTAGGCGGCTCTGCCGTAATCTGCGGTTCAGCGCTCGCGGCTGCGTCCGGCGTTACAGTCGGTTCAGTAGCCGGAACTGTCTGCGCAGGAGCTGGCTCAGTATTATTTGCTTCTTCTTTTTCCTTTGCCTTTATCGTAACTTTAACTTTTCCAAGTTTCGTTGTCTTTTTCTTATATGTTTCTTTTACAGTAATATTAACTTTTCCTTCTTTTTTTGCTTTAATCACACCGCTTTTTGAAACGCTTGCTTTCGCTTTTGACGAAGAAGTATATTTATATACCGCCTTTTTATTTTTATTTTTTATAACAATCTTCGACTTTTCCCCAACAGTCATCGTAACCTTTTTCGTCTTAATTTTTGCCTTCTTTGATGCGTTTGCTGTATCAGCGCAAACCCCTGAAAACACAAGCCCGCATACAAGCAGCATACAAACTGTTTTTTTAACAATAGTTTTCACAATATATTCCCCCTCAGTGTAGTCTTTATTACAAGCCATATTATATAATTACTTTATATAATATGTCAATTCACTTTTGGTTTTAGCTTTACTGTTTTTCACTGCGGGGCAGGCTTACCCTGAAAAATCTCCTTGCCAGATGACGCCCGTTAAACGGCACAAGCGGATACAGATAACTTCGCCCTTTAAAAGTTCTGTTAAATACAAGTCCCGCAACTGCAAGCAGAATACCGCCGGCATATCCGTATACTCCAAATATGGATGTTGCTATCAGCGTAATAATCCTTAAAAATTTAAGCGCATAGCCAAGTTCAAAATTGACCTGCGTATAATTTGCAACTGCGACAAACGCCATATACAACATTATTTCAGCGTTAAACCATCCTGAACTTACCGTAAAATCTCCAAGCACTATACCTGCGACAACGCTTAACGGCGTGCTTAACATATTCGGCGTATTAAGCGACGCAAGCCTCAGTCCGTCTATCGCAAATTCCAGTATAAGCAGCTGAAATATAACCGGTATATTTATCGGCTCATCAATCATTATAAATTTCAGGCAGTCCGGTATATACGCCGGATGCATTATTAAAAGAAGAAATGTAGGCGACAAAAGCAGGGCCGCAATATTTATTATAAATCTTGAAAGGCGCAGATATGTTCCGGTAATCGGCGGGAAATAATAATCATCTGCATCCTCGACAATATCAAACATAGAAGCGGGAACAATAATCGCAGAAGGCGAATTATCTACAAGTATAGCTATATTACCTTCAAGAATACATGCCGCGGTAGTATCGGGTCTTTCCGAAAATTTGAATTTTGGAAAAGGATTGTACCATCTGTGTGGATAAAAACATTCTACAAAACTTTCCTGGTTCATTGTAAGGGAGTCAACATCTATTGCATTTATCCTTCTTTCAACCTCTTTTAATATATCTTTATCCGCTCTGTCAGACATATAAGATACAACAACATCCGTTTTGGAGCTTTTCCCGACAGAGAAAATTTTCATAACCAGACTGGGATTGCGTATACGCCTTCTTATAAGCGCGGTATTAAAAACTACCGTTTCCACAAACCCATCGCGGGAGCCTCTCATCACTTTATCTTTTTCAGGTTCCTCGACGCCCCTTGCCGGATAAGTACGGAAATCCGTTCCGATAAGCATATCATAACCATCTACCAGAAGCACAGGTATTCCCGACATAAAGGAGCGTATAAATGTTTCCTTATCGCCAATAAGGTCACATTCACCGTACGGCACGAGTCCCTGCATAAAATCATCCACATTTTCGGGTATTTCTTCCGCCTGTATCTTAAACATAAACTCCATTACTTTTTCCATTACTTCATCTTTGCAGAAACCATCGATAAAATAATAACAGGCCTTTCTTCCCCCTATTAAAAAAGGTTTCTCCATAACGTCAAAGCTGTCTTTAACATGTATGAGCTCATCCAGATATTTTTTATTCTTTTCATAATTCATTGAAAAATTTGATTTATTTTCAGGCATATTTATCAACTCCATGAATATTTACAACTTAGTATGTGAAAATAAATGGTAAATATTCATGGAATTATCACTTTTAATATGCTAAAATAAAGTCCTGATTATATAGGAGGATACTCAAATGACAATGCCAAAAGACCCCGTAATACTTTTAAGCTGCATTAACACTCTTTTAAGAGATAAGTATAGCAGCTTAAATGAACTGTGCGATTCCGAAGACGTCTGTATATCAGACATTGCACAGCCATTAGCTGCTATTGGATATACTTATAACGAAAAAACCAATCAATTTGTCTGAGCCGGTTTCTTCCTTTCAACATAATTATATTCAAATACTCTTGCTGAAAGCGGCGGAAGTTTTATATTAAGACTGTAGTCCCTGCCGTCGCATTCTTCTTTAACCGCCCGGAGTACTTTATCCTCCGCGCGTCCTTCACCTGCAAACTCCTCATCATCTGAGTTTAATATTTCCGTATATTTTCCTGAACACGGAACTCCTATTTTATACGCCTCATGCTCAACCGGCGTAAAATTATATATAAACAGAAGCTGCTTTTTCGTGCCTGAACCTCTCCTTACAAACGAAACTATACTGTTTGCATTATCATCACAGGTAAGCCATTCAAATCCTATCGGGTCATAATCATTATAGTACATTGAATCATTGGACGAATACAGCTCGTTTAACTTCTGCACAAACCGTTTCATACCCCTGTGCTCCCTGTGTTCAAGCAGATTCCATTCAAGCGAAACAGCCTCGTTCCATTCATGCGTCTGCGCAAACTCCTGTCCCATAAATAAAAGCTTCTTTCCGGGATGCCCGTACATAAACGCATATGCCGTTTTCAGGTTTGCAAATTTCTGCGGCATATCTCCCGGCATTTTATATATCATTGACGCTTTTCCATGAACGACCTCGTCATGTGAAAGTACCTGTATAAAGTTTTCGCTGTAGGCATACATCATACTGAAGCAAAGCTTATTATGGTTTCCCGAACGAAACAGTGGGTCCGTTTTCATATAATCGAGGAAATCATTCATCCAGCCCATATTCCACTTAAACATAAAACCAAGTCCGCCAAACTCTACCGGCGCCGTAACACCCGCCCACGCAGTAGACTCCTCCGCTATCATATATATACCGGGAGCCTGACTCTCTATGACTGAATTAAGATGTCCGAAAAATTTTATGACGTCTTTATTATCATTACTGCCGTCAGGGTTAGGAAGCCATTCGCCATCCTGCTTGCCATAATCCAGATAAAGCATTGACGCAACCGCATCAACCCTTAATGCGTCTATATGAAATTCATTCGCCCAGTAAAGTACATTCGCCAGAAGAAAATTGCATACTTCATTACTCGAATAATCAAATATATATGTCCCCCAGTCCGGATGTTCTCCTTTCCTCGGATCGCTGTATTCATATAACGGCGTGCCGTCAAATCTTCCAAGGCCGTGCGCATCCCGCGGAAAATGGGCGGGAACCCAGTCAAGTATAACCGATATTCCGTTTAAGTGAAGCATATCAATAAGATATTTAAATTCTTCCGGTGTTCCGTATCTGCTTGTCGGCGCATAATATCCTGTCACCTGATAACCCCACGAGCCATCAAACGGATACTCGGAAATTCCCATAAGTTCAACATGCGTATAGTTCATATCTTTAAGATAACTGCAAAGTTCATCTGCAAGCTGGACATAACTGTAAAAACTGCCGTCAGCATTTCTTTTCCATGAGCCTATATGGCATTCATATATAGCCATCGGCATTCTCCGCCTGTCATTCCTGGTAATACTTCTGCGCTTTTTCATCCAGGCGGTATCTTTCCATTCATAACTTTCGGAATCATATACTACGGATGCGTTCTGTGGCCTGATTTCGGAATAAGACGCATACGGGTCCGTTTTAAACAGGGTTTCTCCTGATGCGGTTGTAATGCTGTATTTATAAATATCTCCCTGTTTTATTCCGGGAATAAATAACTCATGTATTCCTGAATTTTCAAGCCTTTGCATCTGGTGCAGTCTTTTATCCCACATATTGAAACTGCCAACCACGCTTACCGACTTTGCATTCGGCGCCCATACCGCAAATAAAGTTCCGTTTACCCCGTCTATATCCATAATATGCGCGCCAAGTTTTTTATATATCTGATAATGGGTACCTTCCGCAAAAAGATACTTGTCCATATCTCCAAGTACAGGTCCATATATATAAGGGTCTTTATATTCTATTATATCTTCTTCTGAATATTTCACGCTGTATTCATAAGAACCGATATCCCTGCCCTTATGATACATTGCAAAAAATCCCCCGTCGCCTATACTTTCCATTTCATATTTTTTATCCTTACATACAATACATATGCTTTCGGCACCCGGCCTGTAGGCGGCAAATATTATGCCGTCTTCATACTCATGACGTCCAAGCAGTTTGTGGGGATTGTCACATTCACCCGCTATTATACTGTCATAGCACTGCCAATCCATCCATTTTTCTATTTTATCGTGCATAGAATCCACTCCTGTATTTTATTATCCCATCTGACTTCGTACCGATGGGTATACTAAGCAATCACCCTATCAATCATTTTAAGAACCGCATCGGCAAATGATTTCGATTTCTGTTCTGCATCATCAAGATTATCTGCCACTATTCCGTAGTAAAACTTAACTTTCGGTTCAGTACCCGACGGCCTTACACAAAACCACGCCTTATTATCCAGTTCATAATAAAGTACATTTGACTGCGGAAGTCCCGTCTGCGTCACTTCGCCTGTGGCAAGGTCTGTAATAGTGTTAAGTTGATAATCCCTAGCTGCTAACACCTTATATCCGCCTACTTCTTTTGGCGTATTTTTACGGAGAGAATCCATTATTGCCTGTATCTTTTCAAGTCCTTCCTTTCCTTTCATGGTAATGGCTGTGACATCATCCTTGTAATAACCATATCTCTCATACATATCAAGCATTGCATCCCAGAGTGATTTCCCTTTTGTCTTATAATATGCTGCCGCCTCGCACAACTTCATAACTGCGACAATCGCATCTTTATCACGCGCATGAGTTCCTACAAGGCATCCGTAACTTTCTTCAAAGCCGAACAGATAATGTCCTTTTCCGCTTGTTTCAAATTTAAGTATCTGCTGTCCTATATATTTAAAGCCTGTAAGTACCTCAATAAGTTTTACCCCATAATAATCAGCTATTGCGTCTGCCATATTCGATGATACAATAGTCTTTACTAAAACCCCGTCCGAAGGAAGTCCCTCCGTCGCTTTTCTCTGACCTATTTCATAGTCGCCTATAAGACATCCTGACATATTTCCGGTAAGCGTAATATATTCTCCGCTACAGGCATCCTTAACATACACTCCAAGACGGTCTGCATCCGGGTCTGTAGCAAGCACAAGGTCCGCATCCTTTTCCTTTGCAAGTTTAAGCGCAAGCTCAAAGGCTTCCGCCGCTTCGGGGTTTGGATAACTTACCGTAGGGAAATCTCCATCCGGCAGTTCCTGTTCGGGAACGACATATACGTTTTTAAATCCGATTTCCCTAAGTATTCTCCTTGCCGGAATATTGCCCGTTCCATGAAGCGGTGTATATACAATTTTAATACTGTCGCCTACAGCCTCTATACATTCTTTATGAATAATAAGTTTTTTAAGTTCTGCCATATATTTATCATCCAGTGCCTGTCCTATAACTTCATACAGTCCTGCTGATACTGCGTCTTCTTTTGACATTGTCTTTACCGTATTATAATCCGTTACAGCCTTTACCTCAGCCATAATTCCCGTATCATGGGGCGGCGTAATCTGCGCTCCGTCTTCCCAGTATACCTTATATCCGTTATACTCAGGCGGATTGTGGCTTGCAGTAATATTAATACCGGCAATACAGCCAAGCTCCCTTACCGCAAATGAAAGTTCCGGCGTAGGCCGCAAGCTTTCAAATACATATGCCTTTATTCCATTTGCAGCAAGGCACAGCGCCGCTTCATCTGCAAATTCCGGCGACATTCTTCTTGAGTCATAGGCAATTGCAACGCCCTTTGACTGACCCTTCTGTTTAACTATATAATTAGCAAGTCCCTGCGTAGCCTTTCTTACCGTATATATATTCATCCTGTTTGTTCCTGCCCCGATAACGCCCCTTAATCCTGCAGTACCAAACTCAAGCTCCTTATAAAATCTGTCCTGTATTTCCTGCTCATTTCCTGCAAGTTCTTTAAGCTCCCGTATTGTAGCTTCGTCGAAATATGGATTATCAATCCACGCCTGATATACTTCCTTATAATCCATTCATGTATCCTCCCTTAATTTTATTAAATAACTATAATTAAAAAACTAATTAATTATACCAAATTTTTAGTTTTCTTTCAACCTTATTTTGCCATATTACCTGATTTTGTCCGCAAATTTTATACGCTTATCAAACTGCTCGTTTAAGAGCGAAAGTTTCTTCATATTTTTTTCAGTCATAAGGGTTTTTTTCCCATTCATATAATAACTTGACAATTTCCAGAATTTCTCAGGATACATTAAAAAAATAGAAAGTATATGCCTCTCTCCGTCATCTAACTTTTTTATGCTTTCATAGCCGTTCATTACCGCTTCCCCGTATTTAATATCCCACTCATTTTTTTCCATTACTTTTCTTATAAAATAATACAAATCCATTATCTGCATACCATATGCGCATTTATCAAATACAGTAGTTGCGACTTCATCCCCGCATATAAATATATTGTGATAGGTATAAGAGCCGTGGTATACCTCGCCCGTATCGCAAACCCTGTCATACATTTGCGCATATGTACTTTCCGACAACATATCAACTGCATTTTCAGCCTGTTCAAAATACATGGGAAATACTTTTAAAAACGATATTTCAAAATCATTTTTATCGTTGTGCGCCCTAATATAATTTTTTATATGTTTAAGTTCTGCATTGTGGCGTTTAAATACCGATTCCATATTTTCAGCCGTTGTACATACTCCCATGCGGTCTGACTTAATTCCCTTCAGGTTCGCATGAAGCCTTCCCATGTTACGCGCGGCCATATATACATCATTTATGCTTTTCAGGTTACATTCCTCTCCTATATACCAGTCTTTTACAACATATCTCATTCCACTCTGGTCAGAACTGCTTATATTTCCTTCATTATTAAGACAAAAACTGTCTATCATTCCAAACCCGTTTTCTTTAAGATGGGTCTTTATCATATTTTCCCATACCAGCCTTGTTGCAGACGTGCGTGTTTCTTTAAGGAGTTTATATCCTCTGTCTGTTTCAAGCAGCACTGCTCCACGCACCCTTTTTGCTCCCCTTACCTCAAAATTATATTTTGCAAGCACCTCATCATATTTGTCCTCCAACAATAACCCTCCTTTTCCGACTGCATTGCCGGCAAAATGTGTCTGTTCAATATTTATGAAAATACGCTCTTATATATTCTTATAAATAATTATGAATACTT
Source organism: uncultured Lachnospiraceae bacterium (assembly GCA_947588675.1). GTDB lineage: Bacteria > Bacillota > Clostridia > Lachnospirales > Lachnospiraceae > V9D3004. The sequence goes on from CANPYY010000016.1 coordinate 33,628, forward strand.
ACCTTTGTTACGAATAAATTATTGTAACAGGGAGGAATAATTTATTATGCAGCATTACTTAACAAAACATCTGGGAAAATTAATCTGTCTGGTATTAATAACCGTTACCGTCGGCGGATGCGGCGGCGGCAATCCGGCAAAAAATAATACCGCCGCGGTTTCAGACAGCGCGCTTTCCGTACAACCGGAATCTGCAACATCCGAATTTAATGCAGTATGCAATGAACTTTTCAAACATATGATACTCTCCGACAGCATTACTCTTAATTACTCCGTCTCGAATCCGTCAGCTTACGGAATCACCGAACCTCCGGCAACGCTTGGCGAATATTCTGAAGAATCGGTTCTGGGTGAAAACATCTATTATGAAAATATTCTTAACCGCCTTAACGGTATTGATAAAAAGCGTTTGCCTGAAAAAGAAGCCCTTACATATGATATTATTTACAAAACCCTTTCCATGTATGCCGGCAATAACGATTATATGCTTTATGAAGAACCTCTTTCCCCGGTATCCGGCGTACAGGCAAAGCTTCCGGTACTTCTTGCCGAATATCATTTCTACAATACAGGGGCAATAGAAAAATATTTCAATATTATAAATTGTATTCCGGATTATATAAACAATATAATTGAATTTGAAAAAAAGAAAAAAGATGCCGGGCTTTTTATGAGCGATTCGCAGGCTGATGAAATTATAAAACAGTGTATGGATTTCATATACAGTCCCGATAATAATTATCTGATAAAAATATTCCGGGACAATATATCATCTGTCGAAGGCATTACCGGCGAACAGATAAAAAATTACTGCGCACAGAACAAAAAGCTCGTTACGGAAATACTGATACCTTCTTATAAAACGCTAATAGACGCGCTTTCAGGGTTAAAAGGAGGAAACTCTGTTTCCAAAGGACTTTGCAGCCTTCCGCACGGCAAAGAATACTACAGCGCCCTCGTACACTCGCAGACCTGTTCGGAAAAATCTGTAGAAGAAATATATTCCCTGATTGAATCCACTCTTGCCTCCTGCCAGAAAAATATGGCGCGTATTGTTGCAAATAATCCTAAAGTATATGACAAAATCAGCAGCCCTGCCTTCGCTGAATCAGAACCCGAAGCAATTATGCAGTACCTCATAAACAATACCGGTAATCTTTTTCCTGTACCCGAAGGCAATTACGCTATTAAATATGTACATCCTTCCCTTGAAGATACATTAAGCCCCGCAATGTATATTACCCCGCCTGTTGACTGCGCCTCTACTGATTCAATTTACATCAACAGGGCATCTGCCGGTGATTCTTCACTTTTTCCTACGCTTGCACATGAAGGTTATCCGGGACATATGTGCCAGATGCGGACATTTATGGCAACATCCCCTCACCCTGTACGTCTTATACTTGATTTCGGAGGATATTGCGAGGGCTGGGCGACCTATGCCGAACTTATGTCTTACGACATATCCGGTCTTGACGACGATGTGGCAGAACTGCTTAAAAATAATAAACTTGCGCTTTTATGCATCTACTGCCTTATAGACGTCGGCGTACATTATTATGAATGGGATATAAACGATGTATCCGGGCTGCTTGCTGACAACGGCATAACAGATGCAGCGGATATAGAAGAAATATATAGCGCAGTCCTTAGTGAACCTGCCCTTTATCTGAAATATACACTTTCATGTCTGGAATTTACAGACATGAAAAATCGCGCCGAAAAAGCCCTTGGCAATAAATTCAATATATACAAATTTCATGAATTTATACTTACTACGGGACCGGCGTGGTTCGATATATTGAATGACCGGCTGGATATCTGGATTAAAAAATGTTTATCTGATACTTAAATTGTTCATATCTTCTTTAAACACAATTCACTATATTTTGCTTGACTTTTATTCTGCTCAAATCTATAATAGGAAGCAAATTTGGCTTCGCGGAAGCGGACCTTTAAATATACTTTATACGAAAATACTATTTAGGAGGTAATAAGGAAATGGCAACAAAAGCAAATTATCCAATAAGTGAAATTGGAAAAGGTAAAGTTGGCTTCTCAAAGACCCGTTCTATTATTGAAGCAGCTTTTTATGGTAACAACGTAGTTCCGGTTAATACTCTTAAAGAGGCTTATAACCTTGCAAAAAATTCACCGGGAACAATAGTAACAGATATGCCTGTTTACAGAGGGGAAGAATTTGGTCTTGACAGCGATGCAAAAGTTCTTCTTTTCAATGACGGCGCAGTTACCGGCCGTTATGCGGCAGCACGTCGTATTAAGGGAGAGCCCGGAGTAGACGAGGTTAAACTTGATAAGGTCGTTATGGATGCTATATACGAAACACGTTGGAAGAAAATGTATCATGCAACCGTATTCGTAGGACTTGACCCGGAATTTATGGTTAAAGCTCACCTTCTTATCCCTGAAGGAGAGGAAAATATAATGTATAACTGGATGCTTAACTTCCAGTATATGTCTGACGAATATGTAAAAATGTACAAAAATTCACTTCCTGTCGGCGACGGCAACGAGCCTGATATTTATATTTTCTCTGACCCGCAGTGGTATCCGCAGGAACGTCCTGACGTTGATTACAGCTGTTTAAGCGACCCGCTTACATGCTGCTATTTTGATACAAACGAAAACTGCGCCGCAATTCTCGGTATGAGATATTTCGGCGAGCATAAGAAAGGTACTCTTACAATGGCATGGGCTATTGCTAACAGAAACGGTTATGCTTCATGTCACGGCGGACAGAAAGAGTACACACTTCCTGACGGAAGCAAATATGTTGCATCAGTATTCGGTCTTTCAGGTTCAGGAAAATCAACTCTTACACATGCTAAGCACGGCGGAAAATATCCTATCACGGTTCTTCATGACGATGCATTTATCATCAATTCAGATACATGTTCATCTGTAGCGCTTGAGCCTACTTACTTTGATAAGACCGCAGATTATCCTACAGGATGTGACGATAACAAATATCTGCTTACCGCGCAGAACTGTTCTGCAACTCTTGATGATGAGGGTAAAATTCAGCTTGTAACAGAAGATATCAGAAACGGAAACGGACGTGCCATCAAGTCAAAACTCTGGTCACCAAACCGTGTTGATAAGATTGACGCTCCTGTTAATGCAATCTTCTGGATAATGAAAGATCCTACAATCCCTCCTGTAGTTAAACTTAAAGGAGCAGCTCTTGCTTCAGTTATGGGCGCAACTCTTGCAACCAAAACTTCTACTGCAGAGCGTGTTAAAGCAGGAACAGACCTGAATGCACTTCGTATCGTACCTTACGCTAACCCATTCAGGACATATCCTCTTGTAAACGACTATGAGAAGTTCAAGAAACTCGTTGCTGAGAAGAATGTTGACTGCTACATCGTAAATACGGGCGACTTCATGGGCAAAAAGGTTCAGCCTAAAGATACTCTTGGAATCCTTGAGGCAATTGTAGAAGGAAAAGCCGTATTTGAGAAGTGGGGACCTTTCGATGATATCGAAATTATGAACTGGGAAGGTTTCGTACCGGACCTTAACGACGCTGATTACAAAGCTCAGCTCAAGAGCGCAATGGAAAACCGTGTACATGCGGTTGAAGGTTTTGCAAACGATAAAGCCGGTTATGATAAACTTCCTGACGAAGCGCTCGAAGCCCTTGAGAAACTTGTAGATGCGTTAAACTAATTTAATGTGCTTGACATTATCATTTTTGTGTGATATTGTATATAAAATTTAATAATTAAACCGTAGATGCGGAAGTAAAAATAAGATAAGGACTTACAGAGAGTCCGGGACGCTGAAAACCGGATAGTTACTGCTTATTAAATGGACCGCTGAGGGCACAGTCAAAGGCATATAATGCTTAGTATTCTGTGACGTTATGACTTACGTTAACAGTCGGAAATATGATTGTATTTCGCAAAGTGTATGGCACACAGCCATAAATCAAGGTGGCACCACGGGTATTTTACTCGTCCTTGGCAGATAATAACAGTATATCTGCCGGGACGAGTTTTTTAATGCGGTTACGCAGGGTTCGTTCCTTCGGCATATGAAATAACCGCCCATAATAAATTTAAAAAGGAGGTCTTATTATGAATTTATATCCGTCTTACTCCGACGCACTAAACATACTTAAAGAGGATGATTACAAAACCTTTCCCGTAAGTTTCAGTACAGAACTTAATAAAACTTCTGACGATATTTACCGTATTCTGAAAAAAGAAAGTCATAATGTATTTGTACTGGAATCTGCAGAGGACAGTGAAAACTGGGGACGTTACACATTCCTTGGTTACAATCCTACTCTTGAAATAACAAGCAAGGATTCTCCTCCCCACGCACGAATAAGGCAGATTATAGCTGATAATAAAAGCCCCCGTATTAAAGGGCTTCCCCCCTTCACCGGCGGACTTGTAGGCTATTTTGCCTACGAATTTATAAAATACAGCGAACCGGTACTAAAACTTGACGCGCTTGATGAGGAATCGTTTAAAGATGTCGACCTCATGCTTTTTGATAAGCTTATAGTCCTTGATAACCTAATGAAAAAAATTATATATATTGTAAATATAAGCACCGATAATTTTGCCGATAATTATACAATGGCGGAAAAACTGCTTACAGAAATGGAATACCTTGTTAATAATGGGGAGCCTGTATGTGAGGAAGAAGGGAAACTTTTAGAACCTCTTATTCCGCTTTTTAATAAAGAACAGTATTGCGATATGGTTAATAAGGCAAAAAAATATATATTTGAAGGAGATATCTTTCAGGTTGTATTATCAAACAGGTTATCTGCAAAATACAGCGGCAGCTTATTTAATACGTTCCGCGCGCTCAGAAAAACCAATCCTTCACCGTATATGTTTTACTTTTCAAGCGATAATATAGAAATTGCCGGCGCTTCACCTGAAACCCTTGTAAAACTTGACAGGGGAACGGTTACAACTTTTCCTCTTGCCGGTACCAGGCCAAGGGGAAAAACTCCAGAAGAAGATATCCGGCTTGAAAAAGAGCTTCTGTCTGATGAAAAAGAATGTGCAGAGCATAATATGCTTGTTGACCTCGGAAGAAACGATATCGGTAAAATAAGCGAATTTGGAACGGTAAATGTCGAAAAATACATGGAAATTGAAAGATTTTCACATGTTATGCACATAGGCTCCACAGTTTCGGGAAAATTAAAATCCGATAAAGATGCCCTATCCGCCGTTGACGCCATCCTGCCGGCAGGGACTCTTTCAGGCGCTCCCAAAATAAGGGCGTGTGAAATAATCAATGAACTGGAAAACAATAAACGCGGTATATATGGCGGCGCAATAGGATATCTTGATTTCAACGGAAACGTTGATACATGTATAGCAATACGGCTTGCATTCAAGAAAAACGGTAAAGTATTTGTCCGTTCGGGCGCAGGAATAGTAGCTGATTCAGTTCCTGAAAAAGAATTTGAAGAATGTATAAATAAAGCGAAGGCTGTAGTAAACGCTCTGGAGGTGAATACAAATGATTCTGTTAATTGACAATTATGACAGTTTTTCATATAACCTTTATCAGTTTATCGGTGAAATAAACCCTGATATAAAAGTTATAAGAAATGATGAACTGACTGTAAATCAGGTCCGAGCCCTCAGACCGTCGCATATCATTTTATCACCGGGGCCAAAAAGGCCTTCCGACGCCGGCATATGTATAGAAGTTGTCAGAAAACTTCATACTGAATTTCCCATACTCGGAATATGTCTGGGACATCAGTCAATATGCGAAGCATTCGGTGCAAAAATCGTATACGCAAAAGAGCTCATGCACGGAAAGACTTCAATTATTTCTATAAAAAACGAAAATATTTTCAGAGGTCTTCCCCCGCAAATACCTGTTGCAAGATACCATTCACTTGCTGCAGATAAAGATACGATGCCTGACTGTCTTAATATCACGGCAACAACCGACGACGGTGAAATAATGGCAGTAAAGCATATAAATTATCCGACTTTCGGTCTTCAGTTCCACCCGGAGTCAATACTTACACCACATGGAAAATCTATTATTAAAAATTTTTTAGGAGGTAATTACAATGATTAAAGACGCAATAACAACACTTATAAACCACCAGAATCTTTCTTATGATACGGCGTATGCCATAATGGACGAAATAATGAGCGGAAGCGTATCTGATATTGAGATAAGCTCCTATCTTACCGCCCTGTCCATGAAAGGCGAAACTGTAGATGAAATTGCAGGTTCAGCCGCCAGCATGAGAAAACATGCGGTAAGCATAAAGCCCGATACGGACGTTCTTGAAATAGTAGGAACCGGCGGCGACAAATCCAACTCCTTCAATATATCGACAACCTCCTCACTTGTTCTTGCAGCGGCGGGAATACCTGTAGCAAAACACGGTAACAGAGCTGCTTCAAGTAAAAGCGGGGCTGCAGACGTCCTTGAAGCACTCGGAGTAAATATAACCATTTCTCCCGAGCAGAGTAAGGAAATCCTTGATTCGGCAGGCATCTGTTTCTTATTTGCGCAAAAATACCACAGCGCAATGAAATATGTTGCGCCTGTCAGAAAAACCCTCGGAATACGAACAATATTTAATATACTTGGTCCTCTCGCCAACCCTGCTAACGCATCATTTCAGGTAATGGGCGTATATGATGAGGCTTTAGTTGAACCCCTAAGCGACGTTCTTCATAAGCTCGGTGTTAAAAAAGGCATGACTGTATATGGCATGGACTGCCTGGATGAAATATCCATGAGCGCGCCTACTAAAGTATGCGAATTTAGAAATGGAGAAAAGAAATTATATACGATAAATCCTTCTGATTACGGTTTTTCACTTTGCAGTAAAGACGATATAGTCGGAGGAACAGCAGAAGAAAACGCCAAAATCACCATGGATATATTAAATGGAGCAAAAGGACCTAAAAGAGATGCCGTTGTACTTAACTCTGCCGCAGGAATATACATTGCCAGAGATGACGTTTCATACCAAGAAGCAATTAAAATAGCAGAGGAAACCATTGACAGCGGTAAAGCTCTTGCCAAGCTCAATCAGTTTATTACTCTCTCAAATAAGTAACAAAAGGAGCATAATATGATTTTAGACGATATAGCGGCGGCTACAAGAAAAAGAGTTGATAGGGATATATGTAAAATCAGCCTTTCTGAAATGAAAAAACTCGCAGAAAACGCACCAGACAGTAATTTTTCATTTAAAAAAGCATTGCAGAAAAATGACGTATCATTAATCTGTGAAGTTAAAAAGGCATCCCCCTCAAAGGGTGTAATTGCAGAACATTTCCCATATATAGATATTGCAAAAGATTATGAGGCTTCAGGAGCAGACTGTATATCCGTCCTTACAGAACCGCAGTGGTTTCTGGGAAGCGATGAGATATTTAAAGAAATACGGAGTAATGTATCTGTTCCTATGCTTCGTAAAGATTTTACAATAGACGAATACCAGATATATCAGGCAAAAGCAATGGGCGCAGACGCCGTACTTCTCATATGCGCGCTGCTTGACACGGATACCCTGAGAAAATATATTAATATATGTAACAGCCTCTCATTATCTGCGCTTGTAGAAACTCACGACGCCGGCGAAATCAAATCAGCTATAGCCGCAGGCGCTGAAATAATAGGCGTTAATAACCGTAACCTTTATAATTTTTCAGAAGATATTTCAAATACTGCAAAATTAAGAAGCCTTATACCTGATAACGTCATATTTGTTTCCGAAAGCGGAATTAAAACCTCTTACGATGCAAAGTCCCTCATACAGGAAGGCGCCGATGCGCTGCTGATAGGCGAGGCTCTTATGAGAAGTAATAATAAAGGGGATTTTATTAATGAAATTAAAAATATGCGGCCTGTCACGGCCACAGGACATTGAATATGTAAATGAAGCCGGGGTTGATTATGCAGGATTTATAATTGACTTTCCAAAAAGCCACAGGTGTATTTCCCCTGACGAAGTTCTCCCGCTTACTGAACTTTTGTCACCGGATATACAGTCTGTCGGAGTATTTGTAGATGAACCTGTCCGGGTCATTTACAATTTATATGTCACTCATGCAATCCATATCGTCCAGCTTCATGGACATGAAGATAACGAATATATCACCACGCTCAGACAGTTAATGCCTTATCTGGAAATATGGAAAGCATTTAAAATACGCAGTAGCGATGATATTAAAAGGTGCAGGGAATCCTGTGCTGATATGATTATCCTTGATAACGGCTATGGCACAGGAAAAATTTTTGACTGGTCATTAATTAAAAATATAGACCGTCCCTTTATACTTGCCGGAGGTCTTACTCCCGATAATATACCCGAAGCAATAAAACTTATTAATCCATGGGGAATAGACGTAAGCTCCGGCGTTGAAACAGACGGGTATAAAGACAGAGAAAAAATACTTAAAGCTGCCGCAAACGTACATGGCTGCAAATGAAAGGAGTAATAAAATGTCAAAAGGAAGATTTGGGGAACATGGAGGACAATACATTCCTGAAACCCTTATGAATGCCGTAATAGAACTTGAAGAAGCATACGAACATTATAAAAATGATAAAGAATTTAACGATGAACTTACTACCCTGTTTAATGAATATGCGGGTCGTCCTTCACTGCTTTATTATGCAGAAAAAATGACAAAAGACTTAAATGGCGCAAAAATATATCTTAAACGTGAAGATTTGAACCACACCGGGTCGCATAAAATCAACAATGTACTGGGTCAGATACTTCTTGCAAAAAAAATGGGCAAAACCCGTGTTATTGCAGAAACAGGAGCCGGCCAGCACGGAGTTGCCTGCGCTACCGCCGCCGCCCTTATGGGTATGGAATGCGAGGTATTCATGGGACGCGAAGATACTGAAAGACAGGCGCTTAACGTATATAGAATGCGTCTCCTCGGCGCAAACGTGCATCCGGTGGATTCGGGAACCGCCACACTCAAAGACGCTGTTTCCGAAACAATGCGCGAGTGGACAAGAAGATTATCCGATACACATTATGTACTCGGCTCCGTAATGGGACCTCATCCTTTTCCTACTATTGTCAGGGATTTCCAGTCAGTTATTTCTAAAGAAATTAAAGAACAATGCCTTGCAAAGGAAGGACGCCTCCCTGATGTAGTAATGGCATGTGTAGGCGGCGGCTCTAACGCTATAGGCGCATTTTACAACTTTATAGATGATTCTTCAGTAAAGCTTATAGGATGTGAGGCGGCAGGAAGGGGAATTGACACTTTTGAAACCGCTGCAACTATTTCAACCGGAAGTTCAGGTATTTTCCACGGAATGAAAAGTTATTTCTGTCAGGATGAATACGGTCAGATAGCGCCTGTATATTCGATATCAGCCGGTCTTGATTATCCGGGAATAGGTCCTGAACACGCATATCTTCACGACATAGGCCGAGCCGAATATGTTGCCGTTACCGATGATGAGGCAGTAAATGCTTTCGAATATCTTTCAAAAACCGAAGGAATAATACCTGCAATTGAAAGCGCGCACGCCGTGGCTCATGCTATAAAAATAGCTCCGAATATGTCTAAAGATAAAATAATAGTAATAAATATCTCAGGACGCGGAGATAAGGACTGTGCAGCTATTGCACGTTACAGAGGGGAGAATATATCAGAATGAAAATATCAGATGCATTTAATAATAAAAAAGCTTTCATTGCATTCATAACATGCGGTGACCCGGATATTGAAACAACAGAAAAACTTATACTTGAAATAGAACGTGGCGGGGCAGATCTTATTGAACTTGGCATTCCTTTTTCAGACCCTACCGCGGAAGGTCCGGTTATACAGGCCGCTAATGAAAGAGCTTTAAAAAATGGTATAACTACCGATAAAATCTTTAATATGGTAAGGCGTATACGGGATAAAGTAAATATACCTCTTGTATTTATGACCTATGCAAACGTCATATATTCATATGGAACCGACCGTTTTCTTAAAACAGCCGCCGAAACAGGTATAAACGGAATTATTCTTCCCGACGTGCCGTTTGAAGAAAAAAGCGAATTTTCCGTAGTATGCGAAAAATACGGTTTAGACTTTATATCGCTTATTGCTCCCACATCTAAAAACCGTATAGAAACTATCGCAAGAGAAGCTTCAGGATTTGTATATTGCGTTTCCTCACTCGGTGTTACCGGTGTCAGAAACAGCATATCTGCTAATGTTGCAGATATAGTAAAGCATATTAAAAGCGCGACAAATATTCCCGTTGCAATAGGCTTTGGAATATCTACACCGGCCCAAGCGCACGATATGGCGTCCTGCTCCGACGGAATCATTATAGGCTCTGCAATTGTAAAAATCGTGGAAAAATACGGCAGGGATTGTATACCGCACGTATATGATTATGTAAAAGAAATAAAACAGGCTATATAAATACACAATACATCCAATTTATTAAAATAAATCAAAAATACATAGTGCAGCCGGGTAGTATGCGCTATGTATTTTTATATTTTAATTATTAATTGTTTATATTTATAATGGTTTGTTGACATTTACTTTTTAGTGTTGTATTATATAATTATATTATTTATCATTATAAAAATATTAATATTTTTAGGAAAGAAGGTGAAAAAATGTATGCAGATAGAAGAATTGTAAAAGGCGTTCTTTTCATAAGTTAGCAGGATACCGAAAAGAACGCCTGCAAAAAAGATTTACTATATTATTATACAGTAAAACAGTAAAAATGTAAATTTATAATAATTAACGAAGGGAGAATTGTTATGAAACCAAAAAAGAAATTATGTTTAGTAATAAGTTTAGTTATGGCGTGTGTGCTTTCTCTGCAATTTGCCACAAGCGCTTTTGCAAGAAAATCGACATGGAATTTGAGTTATGCGCCTGGTAGACCATCAAGTGAAAATATAATGTCATGGAAGGAACAAGTACACACTGCTAAATCTACAACAACAATTAATGTTGATAAAGTAGGTGGTGGCGCAACAATACATGCAACTTCAAATAACGGTATTAACGCTTACTTTACTAAAGCAGGGCAGGCTCAAACCAACGCAGCGGTAGGTGTTGAATTAGTGATAGATGTTAGATATTCAGATCCCGGTTCATCAAAAAATACACCAAGCGGCACCTGGGTATATTAAATATTTATTAGCCTGACAGGAGGAATTTCTATGCATTTCAAAAAGAATCTATTAATTTTTTTTGTTTGTATATTCTCCTGCGGAGTCTTATGCGGATGCCATAAGACTCCGCAAGAAGTTATCGACAGAACAAAGGACTATGGAAAAAATGAGCAAATTGCAAAGAATGTTGATATTACATACTATGAGCCTTTAGAACTAAAGAACGCCAACATTTCCGATGTAAATATTGACACGGGAAATATAGAGCTGCCCGATAAGATTGATTTTTCAGCAATAGAAGATGTATCCCTATTACACATGTCATATGAAAAGGATTTCCTTTCTGATAAAGACCAGTACCTGCAACTGTTTGGTGTAAACAAAAATACCTTTTCGGAAAGTTCTGATGGTATGCTTGGTGTTTGTGAAACTTATGATAGCAAAACAGAAAAAAAAGGATTTAATATAAGTGATAACGGATTTATCTCATACTATGCAGGTGTGACATATGATTACATTGTCGGAGAAAATGCTGATGATGAAGATGCCCAATTTCAAACAATAATAAATAATGAATATGATATTGATACAAATGATATATCTGAAACAAATATTACACTAAATGACGGTTCTATAAACCTTTTAAAAATGTGCCGCAAGGCTGAAAAATGGCTTACTAAAAAAATGCCGGCAGGGCAGTTAGAGTACCATATATCCGATGCGCTTACCAAAACTCTCTTGTATCCTCAGGATAAAAAGGAAAGCCCTGTATTGACATTATGTGCAGAACTTGAATATAAAGGAATCAGACTCAATAACCATGTAAGCCAGATTTCTGATAATAGCGAAAAAAAATTGGTAGGATGTGATATAAATATTAGCTACGATACTCAGAATACTATAACATTCTTTTCAAACGGAAAAGGAACTATCAAACTTAATTCGGCAGAAAGTCTTGAAAAAATAGTGGATTTTAAAAGCGCAGTAAACCTTGTAAACAAAAAGCTGGCAGATTTTAACAAACTAAAAATCGAAAAAATTATTCCTTTATACGTGATATATTCAACATATGATATAGATACTAACGATTATATAAGCGCACCCGGAAAATCAGTAGATGCAAGGCCCGTATACGCTTTTTTATTCAATAAAAAAGATGAAAATGAGGATTTGGGAATATCCAAGGAATACGAGCATTTTGTTATTGTTGATATGGAAACAGGAGAACTTACAACAGATTTTGAAAATTTGGGTTAAATTGGGAGGTATTATTATGAAACATTTAAAATTATTATTATTAATATTATCAGGCTGTGTTTTATTATGCGGATGCCAGAAAACACCTGAAAAGGTAAAAGAAAACATGGAGCAATATGGGGAAAACCCGCAGGTAGGAAATACAGAAATTACATATTGCTCTGTTGACGAACTAAAAAACAAAAATATACCTGCAATTAATGAAGGCAATTTACATATTACCGCCGGCATGGATTTTTCAAATATCGAAGCAATTGATATAGTTCAGTTATCCTTAGACCCGGATTTTCTTACGGATGCCAATATAGAAAAATATACAAAACTGTTTGAAATAAATAAAGATAAACTTACGGAAGGCGAGATAGGCAACAGCCACGATGGCAGATGGCTTTATTATGACAACGAAGCTGAAAATAAATATATGCATATTTCTCAGAACGGCGGCATGGTTCATAATATAAACCATGATTTTTCAACTACACTTGAGAAAAAATATGACCTTGGTAAAGAAGATATATCCGAAACTTATATTTCAATAAACGATACATCAATAAACCTTTCAGACCTGTGTAAAAATGCAGAAAAATGGCTTGATGATAATATGCACATGGATGGCTTAAATTATAAAGTTTCAGACGTGCATATAAGAAAACCGGATAATGCAGACTCCGAATCAAGGGTTGCTTCCCTCTGGACGGAGTATGAGTATAAAGGTATACCTTTTAATGATTATACAAATAATCTTATGGATGATAATCAAAACGAGATTACAGTATGGGCATTTACATTGCTGGACTATTACGACAGTCTGGATATACCGTCACGCTTTTCCAGAAATTATAGTTTTGTTATAAATTCCTCGGAGCCGGTTGAAAAAGTAATTGACCCTGAAAGCGCGGTAAAAATATTAAAAGATACAATGTCAGGTTTTGGAGTCCTTAATATTTCGGAAGCCCTCCCTCTGTATGTATTATATCTGAAAGACAGCGTGCCGGAACCGGGCGCAAAAATAGAAGCAAGACCGGTATATGCCTTCCTTGTAAAAAATAATAGCGCCGCTTCAGGAACTTTTAATGATATTATAAAAATGAGCTATTGCGAGCACTTTTTCTTCGTTGATATGGTCACCGGAGAGGTCACAACAGACCTTAAAAAATAGAGAGTGTAATATAATGAATATGAAAGTCAATATTAAAAATATACTGCTTGTTGTACGGAGCGAGTATGTAAAGTTTCTGTTTACGCCAAAAATGATACTCATCCCGGTCATACTTATACCGATGCGGGAATGGGTGGTAATCCCGCTTATTAAAGCGGCGGAAGAAATGGATATGCCGATAAACATACTTGAGCCGTGCATAGGGATATTCAATTCATGGCTCGGAGTGCTTTTGATGACGATGGTTTTTATAATACTTATTTCATCGTTTCCGACCGTTGATGACAATATGCTGTTTTACATAAGCCGCATGGGAAGGAAAAACTGGATAACCGGTGAGCTTGTTTTCCTGCTTATAAGCGGAATTACATACTGGGTTATCATCATAGCGGGAGTTGTGGTCCAGACAGCGCAGGTGTCATTTATAAATAACGGCTGGAGCATTGTCATAACCGACCATGACAAACTGTACAGTGATATATCGGGACTTAAAACCATAGGGATAATTCCCCCGAACCTGTATTTTCAGATGACGCCGTGCAGGGCTTTCTTTCATTCGTCGGGACTTCTGCTGTTAGGCATACTGTTCTGCGCGATGATGTTTTTTATGGGGAGCCTGTATTCACGCAAGTTACTGTTTTTTGTAATAACTGCGATACAGGTTGCAACAGGCTGCGGGTTTATTGCGATAGAAAATATGGGCGAGTGGCTGTTCCCTATAAGCCATTCAATGCTGTATCTGCATTACAATACTTATTTCAGGGCATATATATTTCCGCCGTGGATATCATTTGTTATATTTATTGCGGCATGGACAGTCTTCGCAGTCATTATATACAGAAAAGCGCTAAAGGTAAATCTGGATATGATAGGGGGCGACATAATATGATAAGCGTAAAGAATGTGTCTCTTACGATAAAGAAATATAAGATACTCGACGATGTATCAATAGAGGTAAAAAAAGGTGAAACCGTGGGGCTTACCGGAGGGAACGGCTCAGGAAAGACAATGCTCATGAAATGTATATGCGGATTTAACACATCGTTTACCGGGGAGATACTCGTAGCCGGAAAAAGGATAGGAAAAGATGTGGAATTTCCCGAAAGATGTGGGTTTATCATTGAAAATCCGGGATTTGTGCCGTATTTCAGCGGATATGAAAATCTTAAAGTACTTGCAGGAATCAATAAAATCATAGGCAGGGAAGAAATCATTAATTACATGGAACTTGTGGAGCTTGACCCGTACAGTAAAAAAAGCGTGAAAAAATATTCGCTTGGAATGAGGCAGCGTCTGGGAATTGCGCAGGCGCTTATGGAAAATCCCGACATACTTATACTTGACGAGCCTTTTAACGGGCTTGATAAGAA
>CANPYY010000017.1 GCA_947588675.1 uncultured Lachnospiraceae bacterium
AAACTTATTTATCGGCATTCGGTGCGGAACATGCCAAGGCAGGCTTAAATGGCTGCCGGGAGCAGTTCTGGCATTTCTTATGCTGTGTGGGATTCTTTTTGCCTTTCGGGATATAATGGCAGGGAATATCTGTCTGATATCCGCGGGGACGGCCGGTGCAGTGGTGATTCTTGCCTGTATGTTGCCGGACAGTGATTCTGTTATTGGACGGGTAGCCAGAATGACTGTTTACGGAATCAGTGTTGCGGGCTTTCTGCTTTTGCTGATGTTTGTTGTAAATGGTTTTCTGGATACGGCTAACAGGGTAATTACGCTGTGGAATATGCGGTTTGATACTGAGGCAAGATTATTTAAGGTCAGCGGAAACATGTTTTCTTCCGCTGTGTTCTGGACTTTGATTTCGGTACTGCTGTCTGTTTTTCTGGCTTTTGGAGTGTTAAGAAACCGGGTGGTTTTTCTGACTGTGTTGTTGTCCGGCTCATTGCTGTTTGCATTTGTTGTCGGACGGTCTGCAGGCTGGGAAACGGTTCTGCTGTCGGGTATGGGTATTTTCGGTACATTTCTGTATGCGGCTGCTCCCGGAAGAATTTTGCAACCGGGGGGATTACTGTGTATTTTTATGTCGGTAGCGGTGATGCTCGGGCTTGCGTTTGTTTTCAGGGAATATAATGGCGCGGAAACTTTGAGTAAATGGAAATTACAGGTACATGACCGGGTAGAGCAATTGCGATACGGAGAAGATTCACTGCCCGAAGGAAATCTGGAGCGGGCGCATGAACTGTTAGACAGTGAGGAGGAAATGCTTCAAATATCGGTGGATAGTCCACAGGAGCTTTATCTGCGCGGGTTTGTCGGTTCTGTATATCAAAATGACCGGTGGACTCCGCTTGTATGGGCGGATTATCAGGGAAAATATGAAGGGATTTTAGAATGGCTTACGGGACAGGATTTTGTTCCAATGGCGCAGTACGCAAAGTATGAACGCGCAGGCGGACAACATGACGGCGGACAGACAGATACGGTAAAGGTAGAAGTAAAAAATGTCGGCGCATATCGAAAATATGTTTATAGTCCTGTTTCGCTATCTTCTTTGGAAGGTGCAGGAATAAAAGCAGAAAAGGATGCGCAGTTCATTTCAAAAAAAATATTTGGGGCAAAAAAATATGCGTTTGAAATGATAAACAGGGCGCCGACGGCTGAAAAATTTCTGACGCCGCAGTGGCTTGAAGCACCTGAAACGGCTGAGCAGGAGAAATACTGCGATACGGAGTCGGTCTATCATTCTTTTGTTAATGATAAATATACGGAGGTCGATGAGAATATAAAAGACCTGATTCAGAAAAAGTTTTTTTCTGAATCGGAAGAATTTGCGGATTTTTCAGAAACTACAAAACAAATACGGAGAGTTCTTAGAGCTAATGCCGAATATACGGATACTCCTTTGAAGTTACCGGAAGGAAAAGATATGGTGTCCTGGTTCCTTGAGGAAGCAAAAATGGGAAATGCGGTGCATTTTGCCACGACGGCGGTAATGGCTTATCGGACTGCGGGATATCCGGCCCGTTATGTGGAAGGTTATCATCTTACGGAAGAACGGTCGGAGGATATGGAGGATGAAGGGCTCAAAACGGTGACGCTTAACGGCAAGGATGCCCATGCATGGGTGGAAGTTTATATCTTTGGGGCAGGCTGGCTTCCGGTAGAAGTAACTCCGGGCATGTATACCGAGTCTTATACCGAGCAGATTGTAGAGGGAAAACCCTCGTATCAGATTGGAACGCATAAAGAAGACGAAGGGCTTAATCTGGAAGAAGGCGAGAGCCATGCAGGGGAGGAAAAAGAAGAAAACCCTGAAGAAAAAGAGAGGATTGTATATTTTATCCCGGAGGTGCTGTTACTTACCGCCTACCTGTTATTTATTCTGTTCTTACTTTGTGAGGCGCAGCGCGCGGCGAGGATTTTTATACGCAGGAGAAAGAAGGGTAATTATGCAGGGAATGCGTACGGTGAAGCTGATAGAATGGAGCGTTTGCTTAGAATTGCCGGAATAAAGGGGAAGTATGACCATCCGTTTGAGATTGCAGAGCAGGTGGAGTGCTGTTTGCCGGGTATACGGGAGGCAGACTATCGCCGCGCAGTTGAACTTATACAAAAAGAGAAATTTGGCGGTCATGAATTGCGTCAGGGTGAAAGGTATACGTTAAGAAAATTTGACGGACGGCTGCGGGAAAGCCTTTATCGGAAAAAAGGCCTGGTTTTCGGACTGTTATTAAGATATTGGTATGCGGTGGAAAGGGACGGATAATATATAATTTCAGAGGAATTTGAATGTGGAGTTTTAATTCAAAAATAAATATACATATAAAGGAGGAAAAAATGAAAGTAAAACACAAAATAAGCTGTGCATTTTTAATGCTTACAGTAGTTACAGCGGCATTTATGTCGTTCGGGTCTGTAACGGCATTTGCCGCGGAAACGGAAGAAATTGTCACTGCGCCGAATGCGTATGCGACGCCGTGGGCTCTTGTTCCGCCGTTAGTTGCAATTATACTGGCGCTCATTACAAAAGAGGTTTACAGTTCTCTGTTTATTGGAATTTTAGTTGGCGCACTGCTCAACTGTAATTTTAATATAGAGACATCTGTAGTCCACATTTTCAAAGGCGGTATTATAAGTGTCTTATCGGACCCGTCTAACGTAGGTATTCTGGTATTTCTGGTTATACTTGGTACAATGGTCAGTCTTATGAACCATGCGGGAGGTTCGGCGGCGTTCGGGCGTTGGGCAGGTACGCATATCAAGACCAGGGTGGGCGCGCAGCTCGCAACTATTGTTCTTGGCGTCCTGATTTTTATTGACGATTATTTTAATTGTCTGACGGTTGGAAGCGTAATGCGTCCGGTTACGGACAAGCATAAAGTTTCACGTGCAAAACTTGCATATCTTATTGATGCGACGGCGGCTCCGGTATGTATTATTGCGCCAATTTCATCATGGGCGGCGGCAGTCAGCGGATTTGTAGAGGGCGAGGACGGACTGAGTGTATTTGTACGGGCAATTCCATACAATTTCTATGCTATCCTGACGATTGTTATGATGGTTGGGCTTGTTCTTCTCAAGTGTGAATATGGTCCTATGGCAAAGCATGAGAAAAATGCAATTAATGGCGACTTGTTTACGACAGGAAAAAGCCCGTATGATGATATACAGGAAGATGAAAAAAATGTGCCGGACGGAAAGGTAAAAGATTTGTTAATTCCCATTATCAGCCTGATTGTCTGCTGTGTAATCGGTATGATTTATACAGGCGGTTTCTTTGAGGGAACGGACTTTATTACTGCATTTTCTAATAGTGACGCCTCTGTCGGCTTGTCAATCGGAAGCTTTTTGGGACTGGTTATTACTATTATAATGTATATGTTCCGCAGGGTACTTTCCTTCCGTAAATGTATGGAATGTATACCTGAGGGATTCAAGGCGATGGTCCCTGCAATTATGATACTTACATTTGCCTGGACGCTTAAATCAATGACTGACGGTCTGGGAGCGGATGTATATGTGGCGTCGCTTGTGGAAGCCTCTGCTAATTCGCTTGTGAACTTCCTGCCGGCTATTATTTTTCTGGTTGGATGTTTTCTGGCATTTGCAACGGGTACTTCCTGGGGAACTTTTGGAATCCTGATTCCGATTGTAGTGGAGGCGTTCTCCAAGACTAATCCGGAACTTATGATAATTGCCATATCTGCATGTATGGCAGGCGCTGTATGCGGTGACCACTGCTCGCCGATTTCCGATACTACGATAATGGCTTCAGCCGGGGCGCAGTGCGACCATGTAAACCATGTATCGACGCAGCTTCCATATGCAATAGTAGCTGCAGCGGTATCTTTTGTTACATACATAGTAGCAGGATTTGCACAGACTGCATTTGTGGCGCTTCCGGTAGGAATTGTTATTATGTTAGCGGTGCTTATCGGGATTAAGAAACTGTCACATAATTAGTATGGCAGATTAAAAATTTCTGAAGCAGCCTGCATTAAGCAGGCTGTTTTAGTAAAGGAGTAATAGAATGGGCGAGAAAATCCTTGTAGTAGATGATGAAAAAGAAATAGCCGATTTAATTGAGGTCTATTTGAAAAATGATGGTTATACGGTATATAAATTTTATAATGGCGCCGATGCTTTAAAATGTATAGAAGAAACAAAATTAGATTTGGCCGTACTTGACGTAATGCTGCCTGATATTGACGGATTCCGCATCTGTCAGAAAATCCGTGAAAAGTATTTCTACCCGGTGATAATGCTTACGGCAAAAACTTCGGATGGAGAAAAGATAATGGGGCTTACCATAGGGGCGGATGATTATATTACTAAACCATTTAATCCGCTTGAAGTTGTGGCAAGGGTAAAAACGCAACTGCGACGGTATATGAGATATAATAATTCTGCCGGGAAAAAAGAGGAAAGCCCGCATGAATATGATATCAGGGGACTTGTAATAAATAAGGATAACCACAAATGTTTTTTATACGGAAAAGAGCTGCAGCTTACGCCGCTTGAATTTCAGATATTGTGGTATTTGTGTGAGCATCAGGGAATAGTAGTACCGTCAGAGGAGTTATTTGAGGCGGTGTGGGGTGAAAAGTATCTGAATAATAATAACACGGTTATGGCGCATATCGGGCGTTTGAGGGAAAAGATGAACGACTCGGCAAAAAAAGCAAAATTTATAGTAAATGTATGGGGAGTTGGGTATACAATTGAAAAATAATGATTTTAAGGCTTTTAGGACAAAAATATTTGTACGTTCGGTTGTAATGTTAGTAATATCGGGACTTACTGTTTATTTTGTGTATATACATATGTTTAAAGACCGGTTTGCCAATTATATGGTAGATTTTTTTCAGAATTTCCTGCATATGAATTATGATGAGGCATACAGCCTGTTCGGACAGATTTTCCGCAATAACAGGACTATGTTAATCTTAATATTTTTGGCAATTATATTTTTGATTGTGTTCCGCATATATCTGAATTGGTTTACAAAGTATTTTGAGGAAATTAATAAGGGTATAGATAGTCTGATGATGGAAAATACCGGAGAAATATCTTTGCCATCTGAACTTTTTCCTATGGAACGAAAATTAAATACGGCAAAATATACTATTGAAAAACAAAAAAATGATATACTTACTGCCGAACAGCGTAAAAACGATTTGATAATGTATCTTGCCCATGATTTAAAAACGCCGCTGGCCTCTGTTATCGGTTATTTGAATTTACTTAATGATGAAAAACAGATATCGGAGGATTTGAGGGAAAAATATCTATCAATTTCATTAAATAAGGCGGAGCGTCTTGAAGATTTAATCAATGAGTTTTTTGAAATATCCAAATATAATCTGACTGAGGTTACGCTTCAGTACAGCAGAATAGATTTGAAACGTATGATGGAAATGGTTGTATATGAATTTCAGCCAATGTTTAAAAAGAAAAATCTGGCCTGTAATATGAACGTACCGGACGATATCATAATAAAATGCGATGCGGATAAAATCCAGCGCGTGTTTGATAACCTGCTTAGAAATGCGGTGATTTACAGTTATGACGGTACAGATATAGATATTGCGGTAACTGTACAAAATGAAAATATAGTAATTAAATTTATTAATCATGGCGATACGATTCCTAAAGAAAAACTGGAAAGAATATTTGAACAGTTTTACAGGCTTGATTCCTCAAGAAGTACAGAAAGCGGCGGAGCGGGACTGGGTCTTGCCATTGCAAAGCAGATTATAGAACTTCATGGCGGTTCTGTTGAGGCGGAAAGTAAAGATGATATAATTGAAATTAAGGTTATAGTGCCAGCCGTATGTAAATCGTAAGTTTTTCGGTATTAAAACATAAGAAATTCTTGTATGAAAACAGATAAATGTAAACCTTGCTATTGGTACAATTGTAGTACTAAAGCAAGGTTTTTTTATTTGTTAAAGGGAGGCATTAAATAAATGAAGCGGCATGTATGGCGGATAACTGTTATTCTGTTTGTTATTGCATTATCAGGTATATTTTTAATAAATAAGAATACTTTTCAAAAGCGTGACAACATAGCGCATCATACTGCAGGAGGTGATAACGGCTGGAATCTTATACTGGTAAACCGCGATAATTATATTCCTGATGATTACGAATTAAAATTAACGGAATTATCAAACGGACAGAAGGTTGATTCGAGAATATATCCCAAGCTGCAGGAAATGTTTGATGAAGCAAGGAAAGAGGGGCTTGGTTTATTTGTTGCTGCGGGATATAGGACAAGGGAAAAACAGCAGGAGCTTTTAGATGAAAAAATAAGAGAATATGAAAACGAGGGAAAGACGAAAAAAGAGGCTGAAAAACTAGCAAAAGAGTGGGTGGCAGTTCCGGGAACGAGCGAACACCAGATAGGTATTGCAGTTGATATTAATGCGGATACCAAAATAAGCGCAAGAGATGAGGTATACGGCTGGCTTTCACATAACGCATATAAGTATGGATTTATACAGCGCTATCCATTGGATAAAAAGAATATAACAGGCGTTATAAATGAGCCGTGGCATTACAGATATGTGGGAGCGGAAGCTGCTAAAGAGATGTATTCTAAAGGAATATGTCTGGAAGAATATATAATGTCATTGAATTAGCAGCCGGCAAAATCAAAAACAATATGCAGTGATTTTGACGAGCAATTGGACGCAGTTGAGCAGGTGTGCGGCTGTCATATAAAATTTGATTTTTGCAGAAAGAATGTGGAAGAACTGTTAGAAGAAGAACCGTATTATGATAAAAAGGTAAAGGAGAGAGTAAGAGATATTATAATGAGCCGCGCAAGAAAATATCAATATTTGTTTTAACCATTATTTACTTGTCTTTTGAGTGAAATATTGTTAAAATATAATGTAGTTATAAATAACAATTTTATTAAGAAAGGAAGAAAAAAATATGAAAAGGAAAATAATTGCAGTTATTCTGATGGCAGTATGTGCTGTTTCAATGACAGCATGCGGAGGCTCGGGCGGCAGTAAAGCTGCAAAGGTTATCGACATTGACCTGACTGATGAAGACTATGCTTTCGGAGTGGATAAAGACCAGCCTGAACTTTTGGAAAAAGTAAATGATTTTGTAAAGAAAATCAAGGAAGACGGCACGCTTGAAGCGGTATGTGACAAGTATTTCAGCGATGGCGAGCCGGAGGCGGTAACTTCTGCTGAACTTGATACTTCAAAGGAGCAGCTTGTAGTAGCTACAAATGCAGCTTTTGAGCCTTTTGAATATACGCAGGGCGACAGTTATTACGGAATTGATATGGAGATTGCGTCGCTGCTTGCAAAAGAACTTCAGATGGAACTTGTTATCCAGAATATGGAGTTTGACGCCGTATGCCTTTCGGTAGGACAGCATAAATGCGATATAGCAATGGCGGGACTGACGGTAAATGAAGAAAGAGAAGAATATGTGACTTTCAGCGAGCCGTATTATAAGGCTTCACAAAGACTGATTGTACAGGGCGACGATACAACTTTTGATAAATGTACGGATGCGGCTTCCGTTGAAGAACTGTTAAATAAACTTACCGATAAAGATTCGATAGGAGTTCAGTCAGGAACTACGGGACAGTTTTATGTAGAAGGAGATGAAGACTGGGGATTTGCAGGACTTCCGGCAAAATGCGTTCCTTACCGCAACGGTTCGCTTGCAGTACAGGATATGCTTAACAATAATGTTAAATATGTAATAATTGATGCGGCGCCTGCTGAAGCTATTACCGAGTCAATTAATGCCGTACAGTAATTTTTATATACCATACATATAGATTGGAAAAGCAGATATGGGAAATTTTGGGCTGAAAATAGATAATTTTATCAATATATTTATTGAACAGAACGGTTATGTAAAGGTTGTAGAAGGACTTAGGAATACTATTTTGATAGCTGTAAGCGGACTGATTATAGGTATATTAATAGGAACGCTGATTGCAACGGTACGCGTGTTTCCGAAATACCGGCTTCTGCCAAGGATTCTTAACGGTTTCTGCAGCTTTTATGTGGCGCTGTTTCGCGGTACGCCAATGGTAGTACAGCTTCTGGTATTTTATTATGTAATGCTTCCTATTATGGGAATCCACCTTACCGGAGTAAGGGTATCCATGATAGTGTTTGGATTAAACAGCGGAGCTTACATATCAGAGATAATGAGAAGCGGAATACAGTCGGTAGACCCGGGGCAGATGGAAGCAGGACGAAGCGTGGGACTTGGTTTTGGGGTTACAATGTGTAAGATAGTGATTCCACAGGCTGTGAAGAATATTCTTCCGACACTGGGTAATGAGTTTATTACATTGGTCAAGGAAACCTCGGTAGTCAGTTTTGTAGGGGCAACGGACCTTTATGTTGCATTTAATCTGATAGGAAGCAATAGTTATGAATTTATGGTTCCGTATCTTGTTATGGCGCTTATTTATATATTGCTTGTACTGTTGATTTCCCTGCTTATCAAATTGATGGAAAGGAGCCTGAAGAAAAGTGATAGAAGTAGTTAATCTTAAAAAAAGCTTCGGCGATGTTTCAGTTCTTAACGGAATTAACATTACAATCAATAAAGGCGATATAGTGGCTGTTATCGGACCGTCCGGTTCAGGAAAAAGTACATTTCTAAGATGCCTTAACTGTATGGAGGACCCTACCGAAGGGAGTATAATATTTAATGGCGTGGATATTGCGGATATGAATGTGGATATCAATGTACACCGGCGTCATATAGGTATGGTTTTCCAGCATTTTAATCTGTTTAATAATAAGACGGTATTGGAAAATATAATGCTTGCGCCCGTATATGTAGCATGTAAGGATATGAAAAAAAACAAAGGCGGAAAGCTTACGAAAAAACAGATTAAGGAAAATGCAAAAAAACAGGCGATGCAGTTATTAAAAAGGATTGGGCTTGAGGATAAAGCGGACGTGTATCCTTCTACACTTTCAGGCGGACAGAAACAAAGGGTTGCTATCGTACGTGCTCTTGCAATGAATCCGGATGTAATTCTGTTTGATGAGCCTACTTCCGCGCTTGATCCGGAGATGGTGGGAGAAGTTCTGGAACTTATGAG
The DNA here is from genome assembly GCA_947588675.1 of uncultured Lachnospiraceae bacterium. Lineage (GTDB taxonomy): Bacteria > Bacillota > Clostridia > Lachnospirales > Lachnospiraceae > V9D3004. The sequence continues at coordinate 9,143 of CANPYY010000017.1, forward strand.
GGAGCTTGCCAAAGAAGGCATGACGATGGTTATTGTCACGCATGAGATGGGATTTGCCAGAGAGGTTGCTAACAGGGTTTTGTTTATTGATGACGGCAGGATAAAGGAGGAAGGCAATCCGGAAGAATTTTTTGGAAATCCTAAGGACCCAAGGCTTATAGATTTTCTGGCAAAAGTATTATAGAGTAAATATATAAAAAATTTATATTACCCCGGGCAGATAACTGATACCCGGGGTAATTTTTACACAACTAAGTTACATCTGGGTGCTATAATTACCGTGGGAGGTTTTTAATATGCAAAAAATACTTATTGTTGAAGATGAAGAACCTATATCGAATCTTATTAAAATTAATCTGCAGGATGAAGGTTATGAGTGTACGTGTGCATATACGGGGAAAGAAGGAGCAGATTATATAGAAAAAGAAATATTTGATTTGGTTCTTTTGGACATTATGTTACCGGAAATAAACGGTTATGAGCTTTTGGAATATATTAAACTGGTTGAAATGCCGGTTATATTTCTTACTGCGAAAGGAACTGTGGAAGATAAGATAAAGGGATTAAGGTCCGGCGCGGATGATTATATTGTAAAGCCCTTCCAGATAGGAGAGCTTATTGCAAGGGTAGAGGCCGTGTTAAGAAGATATGGGAAAATTAATAAAAAACTTGTATTTGCCGATGTAGAACTCGATATGGTATCGAGAGTGGTAAGTAAAGGCGGAAAACAGATAGACCTTACTATCAAAGAATTTGATTTGCTGGCGGAGCTTATACAAAATAAAAATGTCGCGCTGTATCGTGACAGGCTGTATGAAAAGGTGTGGGGAGAGGAGTTTTTAGGAGATACGAGAACGCTTGATTCGCATATACTCAGGCTCAGGAGGAAGCTTGGGTGGGAAGACAGAATAAAAACGGTATTCCGTGTAGGATATCGTCTGGAGGATATAGAATGAAACTGTTTCACAAAATATTTTTGTGTTTTATAGTAATATTCGGCGTTATGTTTTATGCGGTGGGTTATCTGCTTATTAATTTTGCGTATGAGAATGCTATAGAACAGGGGAAACAGTACGCCTTTCAGGAGTTTCAATATAACAAATATATATTGCAGTCGTTTCTTTATCTGGATAATGATTTTGCGGAAAAAGAAAATGCCTCGTTTGCGGATGTGAAACAGAATTTTACCGTTCCTGTAGCAATATATAAGAATGACAGGTCCTGTATATATACGAACCTTGAGGCTGAACCGACACTGTCGGAAGCCGCAGATTCCAATGATGACAGCATATCGTATCAGGTTGTGAGTTCGGGAAATAAAAGCGTAATTTTGGTATCTGACTGCGTGGCGCAGGGAAATACGGAAGTTTATCTTGTGACCCAGACGGATATAAGCGACCTTGTAAGTACGCAGGATAGCATGGTTTCTTATTTTCAGAAAATTTATCTTATAATCATATGTTGCGCCTTCCCCGTGATATTTGTTTTGAGCGTACTTCTTGTCAGACCGATAAAACGTGTAAATAAAGCTACAGGACGTATTGCAGAGGGAAATTATAAGGAAAGAATTAAGGTATCGGGGCGTGATGAGGTAAGTGAGCTTGCCGCCAATTTTAACCGTATGGCTGAGGCGGTAGACGAGAAAGTTACGGAGTTATCTGATATTGCGCGTCAGAAAGAAGATTTTGCGGCTAATTTTGCGCATGAATTAAAAACGCCGCTTACTTCAGTGATTGGTTATGCTGACATGATGTACCATAAAGAGCTTCCGCGGGAAAAGATAAAAAATGCCGCGGGTTATATATTAAGCGAAGGCATGAGGCTTGAAGCCCTGTCGCTTAAACTTATGGATTTATTTGTAATGGATAAACATGATTTCATAATGGAAGAAATGAGTGTAAGCGAGCTGTTTGAGGATTTGGAGCAGGGTATAGGACCGGTATGCGATAAATATGGGGCGAAATATCATATAGATATGGAGGAAGGGAGAATAAAGGCGGATTATGATTTGTTTAAAACTATGATATTAAATCTTGTGGATAATGCGGTGAAAGCGGATAGCAGCGATATATGGATTAAGGGTGAGTCAGTAGAAAGAAAATATATAATTACCATTATGGATAATGGAAAAGGTATACCTCCGGACGAGCTTGGAAGGATAACCGAAGCATTTTATATGGTAGATAAATCAAGGGCAAGAAAACAGCATGGCGCGGGACTGGGTATGGCGCTGGTTTCAAAGATTGTTGAGATATGCGGGGCAGGGATGAGTATAGAAAGTGACGGACATACAGGTACTAATATAAAAATTGTATTTTCACAGGAAGGAGTAAATAATGATTAAAAGGCATATCCATACATTTTTTTCCATGATATTTGCAATAGTTTTTATATATGGAAGTACCTTATGTATGAATACTGTTTTAAAGCAGCGCCAGGATAAATTCCTTACCGAGAGCGGAGTGACTACGGTGCAGACGCCGGTAAAAGCATGGCAGGAGTTAGAAAGTACGGAAAGCGCTGATTCAGATAAAACAAGCGATTCTACATCAGTATTATCAAATGAGCAGATAGAAGATGCCGTAAGAAGCTGGAATAACAGAACTACCGCCGTACTGCACAGTCCGGTAAAGGGGCAGATTTCGATGGAGAAAGCCATCGATAAAAGTAAAGAGTGGCTGTGGGATATGGAAATAGATACAGGGAATAATGAAAGCCGGAGTGTATCTTATAATACAGATATTCTTGTGTATGCAACGCTTGGTTATGCAACGCAGGATACGGATAATAAGAAAAGCAATATGAATGAACAGAAGGAGCCTTACTATAGTTTCTGGAATGTTCAGATAGAAGAAGGAGATATGAATGCGATATTATATGTAAATGCGGTTACCGGAAATGTATGGGGAGCGCATATTGATATAAAAACCGACGGCATGCATGTACCTTCTTATGACAGTATAGAAAAATTTTGGAATTTAGCGGGCATGAAGACGTCAAAGTCTGACTGGTTGAATATAAACGAAAAAGATATGCAGGCAATATATGAGTCGAATGAAGAACAGGTACATGCAGTAATGGAATGTGAACGCAGCACATACGTAAAGAATGAGATATCAGATTATAAAGGGGACAAAATATACACTGACTATGATTATATAACGGTGGAGTACCGGCTGGAAACAACACAGGAAGATTTTACAACTAAGGCAAAACTTTACAGCAAGTAATTAACAATATTTGTATACAATATAGATACCATATATGAAAGGGGTATCTGTAAAAAGATGAAAACAAATCTGGCGGCCGTTATAATATTCGTGGCAATTTTTGGATTTTGTGGGTGTACAAAAGAAAAGGATACAACAGTAGAAGGAATATTTTATAAGGAAACTTCTCCTCCCAGACAGACTATTGAAAGCACAATATCAGTGATGGAGAATAATGTGCCGGATAAAATAAGACCGGCTTACCGGAATATAAAAAGACCGGTAAAAAGAACCAGAAAACAGTCTGTAAAAGAATTAAAAAAACTTGCCGTTTATGACAATGTGATTAAAGATATATATGATAACAGGCGGTATTATTCCGATAATATGCTTGAAGCGCTTGTAAATAATCCTGAAATGGAAGATTTTGTATATGGATATTTGGATTATGGAATGAATGATTCAGGTAAACATGGTCTTACAGATGATGAGAAGAAAGAGAAATTTCCGCTGTTTATACAATGGGACGAAAGATGGGGATATGAGCCGTATGGCGATGATAGTAATATAGGGCTTGCAGGTTGCGGTCCTACGTGCGTATCCATGGTTTTGTATTATCTTACCGGAAATGAAAATCTTACTCCTGACAGAGTTGCAAGGTATAGCATGAAGAACGGATACTACATGAATGGAACGGGGACGGCATGGGCTTTGATAGATGATATGCCGGCGCTTTACAATATAAATGTGTCAAAACCTGAGCTTTCGGAAAGCGTAATGAAAAGGAATCTTGATAACGGAAACGTAATAATATGCGCAATGCGGCCCGGAGATTTTACAGTATCGGGACATTTTATAGTTATATATGGTTATGATAAGGACGGATTTATGGTAAATGACCCTAACTGCATTGCAAGAAGTAAAAAAAGGTGGACTTATGGTGAAATAAGCTGTCAGATAAAAAGTATATGGTCATATTCGGCATAATCTTTTCTTGACTAGCAATTATATGAGGTGTAAGATATACTATAGAAATTTACTGAAAGACAAAATTATAGCAAATGGAGGTATAGATATATGGAACACAAAGATATTGACTGGTCAAACCTGGATTTCAGCTACAGAAAAACAAATAAAAGGTATGTAGCTAACTACAAAAACGGGGCATGGGATGAAGGCGCATTGGTTGAAGACGATACGATTACAATGAGCGAATGCGCGGGAGTTCTTCAGTATGCGCAGACAGTATTTGAAGGGCTTAAAGCATATACTACTGAAGATGGAAGGATTGTAACTTTCAGACCCGACCTTAATGCTGAAAGGCTGGAGGCTTCGGCAAAACGTCTTGAAATGCCGGTATTTCCGAAAGACAGGTTTATAGAGGCGGTGAGTGAAGTTGTAAGCGCCAATAAAGAATTTGTTCCTCCATATGGTTCAGGAGCTACATTATATATAAGGCCTTATATGTTTGGAATATCTCCGGTAATAGGCGTAAGCCCGGCAGAGGATTATCAGTTCAGAGTATTTTCTACACCGGTAGGTCCTTATTTTAAGGGCGGCGCAAAACCTATTACAATTAAGGTTAGTGATTTTGACAGGGCAGCTCCCTGCGGTACCGGTAACATAAAAGCAGGGCTTAATTATGCGATGAGTCTTCATGCAATAGTTACAGCGCATAATGAAGGTTATGATGAAAATATGTATCTTGACCCCGGAACGCGTACGAAAGTTGAAGAAACGGGCGGAGCAAACTTCCTGTTTGTCACCAAAGATAATAAAATTGTAACGCCTAAGTCAGACAGTATACTTCCTTCTATTACAAGAAGGTCGCTTGTATATGTTGCGAAAGAGTATCTCGGACTGGAAGTTACAGAAAGGCCTGTATATCTTTCTGAAGTGGGTGATTTTGCAGAATGCGGACTCTGCGGTACGGCAGCGGTTATATCGCCTGTAGGAAAGATTGTTGACCACGGTAAGGAAATCTGCATGGCAAGCGGAATGGAAGCTATGGGTCCTGTTACAAAGAAACTTTATGATACGCTTACCGGAATACAGATGGGACGTATAGATGCCCCGGAAGGCTGGATTCATGAGATTGAATGTTAATTATATAAGTAAATAACAGTTAAGTGATGGGACATATGTCTTCTGAATACATATGTCCCATTTATAGGTTTTTGGAACGGAGGTTAAAAAGTGCTATATAAAAAAGTATTGGTTTTTGCCGTCATGACTGTATTGTTTGCAGTATTTGCATCCGGCTGTTCAAAAAAAGCGGACAAACTGTATAAAAACGGACAGGCTATGTATGAAGAAGGAAAATATGAGGAATCAGTCGCATGTTTTGAAGAAGCGATAGAAAGTAATCCTGATAAAGCGGAATACTATATATCATGCGGTATGGCGCTTGCCGCTCTCGGAAGATATGACGAAGCCCGCGAAAGGTATATAGAGATTATCCGTGATACGGATAACAGAATAGTACGTGAAAATAATAAAAAAGCATATATGGGAATTGCCATATCATATTATCAGGAAGGGGTTTATGACCAGGCAAAAGCTTACTTTGAACTTGCGCTTAAAGATAAAGAACTGTCTTCTGTTAATGAGGATATAAATGCCTATATTGCGGATTGTGAAATGTACCTGTTTGATTATGAGTCGGCATTAAAAAAATGGAATGAAATTATAGATGAAAATACAGAAAATGCGGGATACTATCTTGGCAGGGCAAAGGTCAATACGGCGCTTGGATATATTGAAGATGCGCAGAAAGATTATAAAAGCGCAATAGCTGAGGATAAAAACTGTTATCCGGCATATATAGGACTGTATCTGATGTTAAAAGAAGCGGGAAATGATGATGAGGCAGAAGAACTGCTTAATAAGGCGGTTGAATTATCTGAAAAAGATAAGGACAATATTTTATACAGTTCGATATTATATTATTATGGAGGAGATGCCGAAAAGGCTCTTTCGGGATTGCAGGAAGCTTTGGAGGCAGGTCAGAACGAGGCGTATTATTATATAGGAAGAATAAGCCAGGACAACGGCGATTATGAGGAAGCCGTATCAAATTATGAGAAATATAATGAAATGTGTCCGGGAAGTATAGGCGCGGATTATTGTAACCAGTATTCGGGCTGCCTTTTGGAACTGGAAAGATATGACGAGGCAAAGGAATGGATTTCAAAGGGAGTGCTTATGGCGGCGGGAAGCGTACGTCAGAAGCTTATGTTTAACGAGGTTGTCACATATGAAAAACTTGGGGATTATGACACTGCGGAACAGAAGGCGAAGGAATACCTGGAGTCGTTTCAGGATGAAAAAATGGAACAGGAGTATGAATATATAGAAACAAGATGTAAGGAAAAGAAGAATGCAGAATAATATATGCGAAAGAGTTTTGTTAGTGGGAGTATCTGTAGGAAATGAAGAAGAAACAAAGCAGTCGCTTCTTGAATTAAAAGAGCTTTCTTCTACTGCAGGCGCAGAGGTTGCGGGTATGGTTATACAGAACCGCAAACAGATACATCCGGGAACATATGTAGGAAAAGGTAAACTGGAAGAAATAAAAGAGATAATAGCGGATAAAGATATTGATACCGTTGTGTGTGACGATGAACTGTCGCCGGCGCAGCTCTGTAACCTGAATGATTATCTGGATGTAAAAGTAATAGACAGAACTATTATGATACTCGATATATTTGCGATGCGCGCGGCTACCAGTGAAGGAAAGATACAGGTGGAGCTTGCCCAGCTTAATTACAATCTGTCGCGTCTTGTCGGGGTTAGAAGTTCCCTGTCGCGTCTGGGAGGCGGTATAGGAACGAGAGGACCCGGAGAAAAGAAACTGGAAATGGACAGGCGGCTTATAAGGGAGAGGATATCCGCATTAAACCATGAACTTGAAAATGTGAAAAAAAGCAGGGAAGTATCACGTAAAAAAAGAAACGAAAGCAAGATACCTCTTGTAGCTATAACCGGTTATACAAACGCGGGCAAATCTACTCTGCTCAACAGGCTTACAGATGCAGATATACTTGCAGAGGATAAACTTTTTGCCACGCTTGACCCGGTAACGAGGATATATAAGTATGAGAACGGACAGCAGATTCTTTTGACGGATACGGTAGGGTTCATTAATAAACTTCCGCATCATCTTATAAACGCCTTCAGGAGTACGCTCGAAGAAGCAAAATACGCCGATGTGATTCTTCATGTCGCAGATATAAGCAATCCACGCGTAAAACATCAGATGGATGTTGTATATGATACTTTAAAGTCCCTGGGTGTTGTCAATAAAAAAATAATCACGGTATACAACAAGACAGATAAAGTTACGGACGAGATTATAACGGGAAGCGACAGAATAAGCGACAGTACGGTAAGGATATCGGCGAAAAACGGAGACGGACTGGAACATATGATGGATTGTATACTTGAAGTGTTGTATGGTGACATGAGGTATATTGAAACGGTAATTGCCTATAATGATGCGGGAAAAATACAGGGGATACGGACATATGGACAATTGCTGCAGGAAGAATATACAAAAGACGGAATATTGATAAAGGCAAGAGTGCCGAAAGATATGGTGAATTATTTGTTGTAAAAAATCATATATATAATCTGAATAAATTTACAGGTCATATAATATATGAAAAGAAAAATACCTGTTCTGATTTTTAGTATTCTTATTATTTTTATGTGCAGTCTTTGGGAATATAATGTCGGATATAAAAATTATACTGACAGGGCGATGGACGTTGATGCGGAAAACGGAACTGAGATTGAACAGCCCGAAAAAAAGACGGCGTATATTACCTTTGACGACGGCCCCAGCGTACTTACGGAGAAGATACTTGATATTCTTGAAAAAAATGGTGTGCGGGCTACATTTTTTCTTATTGGTAATCAGATAAACGACAATACCAGACCCATAGTTGCAAGGCTTATTAAAGACGGTAACCAGATAGGCGCGCATACTTATTCGCATGAGGCGCAGAAAATTTATGCGGATGCCGATTCATATTATAATGATATTATGCAGGCGGAGAAAACAATTATACAAAACACCGGTATTGTACCGCTTGTGTACAGGTTCCCATGGGGGAGCAGCAATGGCTATATAAAACCGTACCGTAAGGAAATTATAAGACGTCTTGCGCTGAGAGGGCTTAGTTACTGTGACTGGAATGTAAGCGGTGAAGATTCTGTGGGACATCCTGTGGCATCGCAGATTATTGCAAATGTAAAAGCCAATTATTCCAAATACAATGAGCCGGTTATACTTCTGCATGATTCGGCGGGAAATAAGGCGACGGTTGAAGCACTTCCGGAAATCATATCTATGTATAAAGAAGCGGGATATGATTTCGGCACAATAAGCCAGAGAAGTAAAATATATCAGTGGAAACTTGATTAAAAGATAAGGTAACATACTATAAAGTCCATACATATAATATTAGTGATACATACGCATATATGAAGGAGATTGTATGGATTACGGAAAATTAAGGGTGTATGTTACCACGGAAAGCAGAAATCTTCCGATAGAAGGCGCGACGGTAAGAATTACAAATGAGAATGAGCCGGAAAATACAATTGAGGAAGTAAATACTGACCAGAACGGGCAGACACCGGAAATAGAACTTGAGGCGCCGCCGATTGAATATTCGATGCAGCCGGGGGCAAATAAACCATATTCAGAATACACGATATATGTTACTGCGCCGGGGTATGAAACAATGGAAGTAAACGGCGCGGAGATATTATCAGGGCAGCTTGCAATCCAAAATTCAAGACTGATACCTGTAGAACCGGAAAATCCGGAAAGCGCCGAGCTGTTTGTTATACCGGACCATACTTTGTGGGGAGATTATCCGCCGAAAATACAGGAAGACGAAATAAAACCTGTTAATGAATCGGGTGAAATAGTCCTTAGCAGGGTTGTTATACCGGAATTTGTAGTAGTGCACGACGGACCGCCTAATGATGCGGGAGCAATGAACTATTATGTGAGATATAAGGATTATATTAAAAATGTTGCGAGCAGTGAAATATATGCGACGTGGCCGGAAGAAACGCTTATTGCTAATATTCTGGCAATACAGTCTTTTACTCTTAACAGAGTGTACACAGAGTGGTACAGGAATAAAGGATATGATTTTACAATAACGTCGTCAACGGCATATGATCATAAGTGGATACCTGAAAGAAATATATTTGACAGTATATCGGATGTGGTTGACAGGATATTTTCAAGCTATCTTTCAAGACCGGATGTCGCCCAGCCGATACTTACCCAGTATTGTGACGGAAAACGGGTTACATGTCCGGGACTTTTATCCCAGTGGGGTTCAAAGGAACTTGGTGATCAGGGATATTCTGCCATAAGTATTCTTCAGAATTATTACGGGAATACGATATATGTAAACAGCACTGAAACCATATCGGGTATACCGTCGTCATGGCCCGGTACTAATCTTACAAATGGAAGTTCGGGAGAAAAAGTAAGACAGTTGCAGAACCAGTTAAATACAATAGCAGGCGCATATCCTCTTATCCCTCTTATATCGGTGGATGGGATATACGGACCTTCGACAGCCAATGCGGTAAGTGTATTTCAGGGAATATTTGGACTCGGGCAGACCGGTATCACAGATTTTCCTACATGGTATAAAATATCTGAAATATATGTTGCGGTAAGCAGGATAGCTGAATTTATGTAATTATTATAATAAAAAGTGTAGCGGGGAAGCAGTTTTTACAGTTGCTTCCCTTAACGTTTATAAGATTTTTCTTGAATAATTTATATTTTGCACTATAATAATTGTTAAATGTAATTATGGATAATTATGGAGGAATGTGGACAAATGAAAACATACAAAAAATACATCACGCCGTATTTGTACGCATTTATACTTGGACCTATACTTATGATAGTCGAAGTTATAGGCGAAGTAGTCATGCCAAAGCTTTTACAGCTTATCATTGATAATGGTGTAAACGGTGATGGTGGAACATCTTACATAATAAAAACGGGGCTTCTTATGATACTTACCGCAATACTTATGTTGCTCGGCGGTGTCGGAGGAGCGTTTTTTGCTTTTAAAGCATCAATTAATTTTGCAGGTGATTTAAGACAGGATGTATTTGAAAAAGTGCAGCAGTTTTCATTTGCAAATATTGAAAAATTTTCTACGGGTTCACTTGTAACGAGGCTTACTAACGATATTACAAATATGCAGAATGTTGTCGCGATGGCGCTTCGTATGCTGCTTCGCGCCCCCGGTATGCTAATTGGGGCGCTTATTATGGCGTTTATGATGAATGCCAGTCTTGCAGTGGTAATACTTATAGTAATACCTGTTCTTACGATTACAATTATAGTTGTAATGAGAAGCGCATTCCCGAAGTTTAATATTATGCAGAAGAAAATAGACAGGCTTAACAGCGTTGTACAGGAAAATATTACAAATGCAAGAGTGGTTAAGTCTTTTGTACGTGAAGATTTTGAAAAGGAAAAATTTTATGATGCAAATGAAGATTTGCGTAAAAAGAGCATGGAAGCTCTTAAACTTGTTGTGCTTATTATGCCTGTCATGACAATAGCAATGAATCTGACTACAATAGCAATCGTATGGTTTGGCGGTAATCAGATACTTTCAGGTATTATGCCTGTAGGCGAACTTACTGCATTTACAACATATACGGTACAGATACTTATGTCGCTTATGATGGTGTCCATGATACTAATTAACGGCTCAAGGGCGCTCGCTTCATCAAACCGTATAAAGGAAGTCCTTAATACGGAAATAGACCTGAACGATGATGAAGTAAGAAACAGCGTGCTTTTGGGGAAAAATACTGCGCCTAAAGTGACAAGAGGGGAGATTGAGTTCAGGAACGTATCGTTCAGATATTATAAAAACAATAAGCATAATGTGCTTAATAATATAAGTTTTAAAGTAAAACCCGGACAGATTGCAGGTATTATAGGCTCTACAGGTTCAGGAAAAACAAGTATGGTACAGCTTATACCAAGGCTGTATGATACCGACGAGGGAGAAGTTCTGGTGAACGGCGTCAATGTAAAAGATTATATGCTTGATGACCTCAGAAATGAAGTGGCTATGGTTCTTCAGAAAAATATTCTTTTTTCCGGGACAATAGAAGACAACCTCAGATGGGGAGATGAAAATGCTTCCATTGAAGATATTAAGAGAATAGCAGGATATGCGCAGGCGGACGGATTTGTAAGTTCATTCAGCGACGGATATAACACTTATCTTGAGCAGGGCGGTGTAAATGTATCCGGAGGACAGAAACAGAGATTGTGTATTGCGAGGGCGCTTCTTAAACATCCTAAAATACTTATACTGGACGATAGTACAAGTGCGGTTGATACAGCTACAGAAGCGGCGATAAGAGCTAATTTCCTTAAAGAAATTCCGGATACGACCAAAATTATTATTGCACAGCGCATATCGTCGGTAATAGACGCCGATATGATACTTGTTATGGACGAGGGAAGTATAGTAGGCTGTGGAACACATAAAGAACTTATGGAAACGTGCGAAACATACAAGGAAATATATTATTCCCAGATGGAAAAGGAGGCTTATGCAGTATGAACGAAGAAAAAAACGTAAAGCCTTCAGTCAATATTGAGAAAAGAGGCCCGGGGTTCGGACCGGGGAGAGGACCGGGAAGGAGAACTGCAAGACCGGTGGAGAAACCGGGCGATACTTCACATGCCGTAAAGAGGCTGTTCGGATATATAAGTCATGAGAAAGCGGCCCTTGCCATTGTATTTGTTTGTGTTATACTAAGTTCCGTTACCGCGCTGGCGGGTTCATATCTGTTAAGGCCGATAGTTAATACCCTTGCGGAAGACGTAAAAAATGTGGCGGGACTTGCCGTTAATTCGGAACATTACGGTAATGCGCTGGCTTTAAGCGTAGGGCATCTTATAATAGGGATTGCTAAAATGGCGGCAGTGTATGCAATAAGTGTTGTGGCAACATATACTCAGGCAAGGATTATGATAGGCGTGTCGCAGAAAGCGATAAGAAGTATAAGGAGCGACCTTTTTAATAAAATACAGACGCTGCCTATAAGGTTTTTTGATGAGAGAAGTACCGGCGAAATAATGAGTCGTTTTACAAATGATGTTGATGCGGTCGGAGAAATGCTTAACAATTCCGTGACGCAGATAATAAGCGGTACCGTTACAATAATCGGTACGCTGGCGCTTATGATATATACTAACTGGATACTTACGGTAATTACTATAGTATTTATACCGTTTATGCTGAAAGCGGGCGCTATAATAGCAAAGAGAAGCAGAAAGTTTTTCAGGGCGCAGCAGGCGGCCCTTGGAGCTGTAAACGGATATATTGAAGAAACAGTAACAGGACAGAAAGTAGTAAAAGTATTCTGCCATGAAAAAAAGGTTATAGATGAATTTACCCAGCTTAATAACGACCTTCGCGCCAAACAGTTAAAAGCGCAGTTTTTCGGAGGTATAATGGGACCTGTTATGGGTAATCTGGGGCAGATAAGTTATTCGGTTGTAGGAGCGATTGGAGGCATACTCTGCATTATAAAAAAGACAATAAAAATTGGCGGTTTGCGTTTTGTAATAGGAGGTTTTGACATAGGCGGCGTGACGGTATTTGTAAATTTTTCAAGGCAGTTTTCAAGACCTATAAACGAGCTGGCAATGCAGGTAAATACACTTTTCTCAGCTCTTGCGGGCGCAGAACGAGTATTCGCGGTGCTGGACCTTTCTCCTGAAAAGGAAGATGCCCCCGGCGCAGTGAATATGAATGATATAAAAATAGAAGGAAAAGTTGTATTTGAGAATGTTACATTTGGGTATAATCCTGATAAGACAGTTCTTTCTGATTTGTCATTATATGCAAAACCGGGTCAGAAAATTGCTTTTGTAGGTTCTACGGGAGCAGGAAAGACAACGGTAACTAATCTTTTAAACCGTTTTTATGATATTACAGAGGGAACTATTACAATAGATGACAGGAATATTAAAGATTATACGAGGGAATCTTTAAGGAAGAATATAGCGATGGTTCTTCAGGATACGCATCTGTTTACCGGAACCGTCAGGGAAAATATAAGATACGGGCGGCTTTCTGCGACTGATGAAGAAGTGGAAACCGCTGCGAAGATTGCAAGCGCGCATTCTTTTATTATGCGTCTTGAACATGGTTACGATACAATGATTGAGGGCGACGGGGATAATTTAAGCCAGGGGCAGAGGCAGCTGCTTAATATTGCCAGAGCCGCAATATCCAAAGCGCCTATTCTTGTTCTGGACGAAGCAACGTCTTCAGTCGATACAAGGACTGAAAAACATATAGAGCACGGCATGGACAGACTTATGAAAAACAGGACGACATTTGTAATAGCGCACAGGCTGTCTACAGTAAGAAATGCGAACGCGATTATGGTACTGGAAAATGGTAAGATTATTGAAAGAGGAACTCACGAGGAGCTGCTTGGACTTAAAGGAAGATATTATAAGCTCTATATGGGAATGCTGGAACTTGATTAGATATAATTGGTAGAAGGAGATATTGCATGACGAAATTTAGTGTAAAAAAACCATATCTGACAGTAGTTGCGGTAATTATTGTATTGGTAATAGGCGCAGTAAGCCTTTCCAAGATGAAGACGGATTTGCTTCCTGAAATGGGACTGCCGTATCTTATGGTTATAACTACTGAGCCGGGCGCAAGTCCTGAAAAAGTGGAGGATGATGTCAGTAAACCGCTTGAGGAGAGGCTTGGAACAATAAGCGGAGTTAAAAATATTGTAAGTAATTCTGCGGAAAATTACAGTCTTGTGATGCTTGAATTTGATTCCGGAACCAATATGGATTCGGCAATGGTAAAAGTATCGGAAGCCGTAAATATGGTTGAACTGCCTGAAATAAGCGGTAAACCCAATATTATGGAAATAAGCATGGATATGATGGCAACAATGTATGCGACAGTCAGCTATGAAGACAAAGATATAGTTTCCATTACTGAATTTACGGAAGACGTTGTTATCCCGTACTTTGAACGGCAAGAGGGAGTTGCAAGCATTACGGAAATAGGCGCTGTCACACAGACAATGGAAGTAAGGCTTAATAAGAAAAAAATTGATAAACTTAATGAAGATATAGTCGTATATACAAACGATAAGCTTGCAGATGCCAAAAAAGATATAGATAAGGCTCAGGATAAGCTTGATAAAGCAAAAAAGAAACTTAACGACAGTGAAAGCGAGCTTTCGGGAAAACAAGAAGATACTAACAGCGAACTTTCAAAGGCGCTTTCACAGCTTGATAATGCAAAAGCGACAAAGGCGGCATACGAGGCTTCGCTTAACAGCATGAATGCAAGTAAGAGCGCGCTTGAAGCGGAAAAGAAAATATATGACGATAATAATATTGCGGGCAATTATCAGAACATAAATAATATGTTTGCCGGGTTTAAGACGTCGCTTGAGCAACCTGCGAAAATGTCGGGTATAAGTATTCCGGACAGTGTTGCCGATGCAGTAAACAATCCGGATAAGCTTAATGCTTTTACGGCCTGGATGGCGCAGCTTGGTTATGGAGAACAGGTTGCGGCGCTTAATTATGAAACGCTTCAGAACATATATAATATTGTAACGAAAAGAATACCTGAGATAGATGCTGAACTTGCTAATCTTGCAGTAGAGATAAAGGCGGTGGAGGCAGTAAATAAAAATATAAGCAGTCAGATGGCGCAAATGGATGAAAATTATGAAAAAGCGCTGTCCGGCGCGCTTAGCGCATCGTCGGGATTTGGTCAGGCCGGCGCGCAGATAGAATCGGGAAAGACAGGTATTGATGATGCAATAAAGGAACTTTCTGATGCAAGGGATAAATTTAAGGATTCAAAAAAGACTGCGCTCGATAATGCAAATCTGGATGCGCTTTTATCGCTGGATACGCTTTCAGGGCTTATATATGCGCAGAATTTTGCAATGCCGGCGGGTTATATAGATGATAAAAATGATAATCAGTGGCTGCTTAAAGTGGGAGATGAATATGAGAGTGCGGAAGATATTGCATCAATGGTTCTTACAAAAAATGATGCCGTTGGAAAAATAAAACTTAGCGATGTTGCAGATATAACCATTGTTGACAACTCGGCTGACAGCTATGCAAAATATAACGGTAAAGATGCAATACTTCTTGCAATATATAAAGCAAGTACGGCAAACACCAGTGAAGTATCCGAAAACTGTACAGAGGCTATAGATTATCTGGAAAATAAATATCCGGGACTTAGGATTGTGCCGTTCAGCGACCAGGCAACATATATATCAATGTTTCTTGAAAGCGTTCTTTACAGTATGCTGATAGGCGCTTTACTTGCAATCATTGTACTTGCGCTATTCCTGAAAAATGTAAAGCCTACTATTGTAGTAGCATTCAGTATACCTTTTAGCGTACTGTTTGCCATTATACTGATGTATTTTACGGGAATCAATATAAACGTAATGTCGCTTGCAGGACTGGGGCTTGCAATAGGAATGCTTGTGGATAACTCGATTGTGGTAATAGAGAATATATTCAGGCTGAGAAGTAACGGGATAGCGCCGGCGCGGGCTGCGGTGCAGGGCGCAAAACAGGTGGCCGCGCCTATAACGGCGTCTACTATTACAACTATATGCGTATTTTTACCGATGGTATTTACGGAAGGAATGGTAAGGGATCTTATGATTCCGTTTGCGCTTACCATATCGTACGCGCTTACCGCGTCGCTTCTGGTGGCGCTTACCGTTGTGCCGACGGTAAGTTCGGTACTGCTCAGGAAAACGGTTAGAAGGAAACAGCCGTTATTTGATAAAGTGCTTAATGTTTACCGTCATATTCTTAAATGGTGTTTAAAATATAAATTTGTACCGCTTATTGCCGCAGTGCTTTTACTTGTGTTCAGTATATATGAAGTGTTCAAAATGGGAATTGTTATGGTACCCAATATGTCAGGCGATACGATTTCGGTAACTGCCGAGATGCCCGAAGATACTGATAATGATACTGCTGTAGAAATAGCGGATAACGTACTTAATTCAATACTTGGAATAGAGGGAGTAAAGGACGTCGGTGTCATGGACGGTATGGGAGCAGTAAATATGGTGGCAGGCGGAATTGCTTCAGGACAGGATGCGGAATTTAGGACATTTATGTATTATATAATACCGGAAGAATCCGTAAACACAACAGATGAAATAAACGATATGCTTGATAAGATAAGGGAAGCTACCAAAGATGCAGGCTGTGATGTTACGGTAGGTTCACAGGAGGCTGCAACACAGTATATGTCAAGCGGAATATCGGTAAATATATATGGAGATGATACGGATACTCTTATAAATATAAGTAATGATGTAATGAAAATTATGGAAGACATGCCGGGTATTACAAATATAACAAACGGACTTGAAGAAAGTACCAAGGTACTGCATCTTACTATTGATAAGGATAAGGCTGCTAAAAAGGGACTTAGCGTGGCGCAGATATATAATGAAATTAATGCGGGGCTTACGACGGATAAAACTGCGTCTGAGATAACAGTCAATAATTCCGGAATTGATATTAATGTTATTGATGAAACCAAACCGCTTAATTATGAAAACCTTATGGATATGGAGCTCGAAGCTTCCACCTATAATTCAGACGGTGAAGAAGTTAAAAAAACCTATAAGCTTTCTGATTTTGCAACTAAGGAAATAACTGAAAGTGCGAATATAATAACCCGCGAAAACCAGAAGCAGTATATGACCGTTTCTTCAGAAATGGAAAAAGGCGAAAACGCAACTCTGGTATCCAGGGATTTGAAACCGCTTTTGGAGCAGTATGAGGCGCCCGAAGGATACAGTATTGAAATAGCGGGAGAATCGGAAGATGTTGCAGAGATGCTTAATCAGATGATACTTGCGATAGCGCTTGGTTTTCTGCTTATATATCTTGTAATGGTTGCGCAGTTTCAGAGTCTGTTGTCACCGTTTATAGTTATATTTACAATACCTCTTGCATTTACCGGGGGACTTTTGGGACTGCTGATATTCAAAGAGGAGATAAGCGCGCTGGCTCTTATGGGATTTATGGTTCTTATGGGTACGGTTGTCAATAACGGTATCGTATTTGTAGATTATGTAAACCAGCTTAGGATACAGGGGCTTGACAAGAAAAATGCGATTGTTGCTTCAGGAGTAACAAGGCTCAGACCGATTATTATGACTGCCGTAACGACTATACTTGCAATGAGCAATATGGTATTTACAAAAGATGCCGGCTCCGCTATGGCTAAGGGAATGGCAATTGTTATTTCAGGGGGACTTTTGTATTCAACGCTGATGACGCTTATAATCGTTCCCGTAATGTATGATATATTATACAGGAAGCAGCCTAAAGTGATTGATGTCGGAGATGATTTGGACGATATTCCGAATGATGCGCAGGAGTATCTTCTCAGTCAGAAAGTAACTGAAGAAAACTCAGATTGAGTATAAGCAGATGGAGGAAGTATGTCGGAATATATAGTTGGAAATCTGGCTGAAAAAAATATTTTTGTAAAAGTTCCCGGTTCAAAGAGTATTACGAACAGGGCGCTTATGATTGCTGCGCTTGGAAACGGTATGTCATATATAACGGGAATACAAAAAAGTGACGATTCGGAGCACTTTATAAAATGTCTTATTAATCTGGGATTTGAAATAAAGGAAAAAGATGATACTATTACCATTAAGGGAAATGATGGCGAAGTTCCGAATAAGAAAGCGGAAATATATGTGGGGAGCGCCGGTACGGCGGCGCGTTTCCTTACGGCAATGCTTGCAATGTCAGACGGCGAGTATATTATAAACGCTTCAGAACAGATGCAGAAAAGACCCATGAAGGAGCTTATACGCGCGTTGGAACTGT
The DNA here is from genome assembly GCA_947588675.1 of uncultured Lachnospiraceae bacterium. Taxonomy (GTDB): domain Bacteria; phylum Bacillota; class Clostridia; order Lachnospirales; family Lachnospiraceae; genus V9D3004. The sequence continues at coordinate 27,326 of CANPYY010000017.1, forward strand.
GCGGCGCAGAGTTTGAATTTCAAAAGGACGCCTATTCGCTTCCGTTTAAAGTAAGAGGCATAGGAAACAAAGGGTATAAGGAAGAATTAATATTTGATATAAATATTGATAAGAGCAGCCAGTATCTTAGCGCGCTTATGATGGCTGCGCCTATGACGCATAAAAAGACTGTTATCAGGCTTACGGGTACGCGCAGCGCTAAATCTTATGTTGTTATTACTGAAAAAGTAATGCAAAAGTTCGGCGTTGATATAATACACGACCGTGAAAATGAATATGTAATTGAGGCAGGAGCGTTATATAAAGGAATAGAATATTTTTGTGAACCGGACGTATCAGCGGCATGTTATTTTTATTCTATGGCTGCGGCATGCGGTGTGAGCGCAGTCGTACAGGGCGTCCATACCGACAGTATGCAGGGAGATATAAAGTTTATCAAAGTGCTTTCGGATATGGGCTGTAAGGTAATTGATACTAACGAGGGAATATGCGTTACCGGAACAGGAAAGCTTAAAGGTCTTACGGTAGATATGAGTGATTTTTCAGACCAGGCGCTTACGCTTGCCGCAATAGCGCCGTTTACCGATACGGGCGTGACGATAACTAATGTAGGACATATAAGAAACCAGGAATCCAACAGGGTGATGTCAATGTATAATGAGCTTGTCAGGATGGGAATAGAATGTACTGCGTATGATGATGGAATTAAAATAGAACCCGGCGCGCCAAAGCCGGCGCTTATAAGGACATATAACGACCACAGGGTTGCGATGGCTTTTTCTGTTACCGGACTTAAAGCGGAAGGAATAAGGATAGATAACCCGGACTGTTGCAGGAAGACATTTCCGGATTATTTTGAGATTCTTGACGGACTTTGCAATTGTAACAATCATGACTGAAAGCCTGCGGATTGCTCCGTTGCGCTGCAACTTACGCAATCCTACCCATATTCGCATTTCAGCCTGTCGGCCTTCATGCTCATATGGGTTAGCCCGTCCGATGTCCATACGCCGGTTCATGCAGGCATGACCGTCGATGGCCGCCGTCCGGAGGCTTTCGTATATATATAAGGAGGAAATGATGAAACGGATTATAGAACTTATTGAAGATAAGATGAAAAATTCATTTAAGGAAGCGGGATATGATGAAACTTACGGTACTGTTAATATATCTAACAGGCCTGATTTGTGTCAGTATCAGTGTAACGGTGCAATGGCAGCGGCAAAAAGTTATCATAAGGCTCCGATAATGATTGCAAATGATGTAACGGCGCTTCTTAAAGATAATGTGGTATTTGAAAAGGTGGAGGCTGTTAATCCGGGATTTATTAATATTACGCTGGCGCCTAAGTTCCTTGCAGATTATATTGATGATATGAGAAAATCAGATAAATACGGACTTGAGCCATGTGGGGATGTAAAAAAGATTATTGTTGATTATGGCGGACCGAATGTGGCAAAACCGCTTCATGTAGGACATCTCAGGGCGGCCATTATCGGTGAGAGCGTTAAAAGGATTGCGCGTTACGTGGGCCATGATGTAATAGGAGACGTTCATCTCGGAGACTGGGGGCTTCAGATAGGTCTTATAATAACCGAACTTGAAAAAAGAAGTCCTGAACTTCCGTATTTTGATGAAAACTATACGGGAGAATATCCGGCCGAGCCTCCGTTTACAATGAGCGAGCTTGAAGAGATATATCCGTGTGCGAGCGCATATTCAAAGGAAAATCCTGAATATCTTGCCAGGGCGCAGCAGGCTACGGCTGATTTTCAGAACGGAAAAAGAGGTTATATTGCGCTGTGGAAACATATCATAGATGTATCCATTCCCGATATAAAGAAAAATTATGATAAACTTAATGTTTCCTTTGATTTGTGGAAAAAAGAAAGCGATGTGAAGGGTTATATTCCTGATATGGTAGAGATGATGAAGGAAAAAGGCTATGCATATGAAAGCGACGGGGCTATCGTAGTTGATGTTAAAGAGGAAAGTGATACTAAAGAGATACCGCCCTGTATACTTCTTAAATCAAACGGCGCAACCAATTATGGAACTACCGACCTTGCAACAATCATAGAAAGAATACGCCTGTTTAATGCCGACAGGATTATATATGTTGTAGATAAAAGGCAGTCGCTCCATTTTGAGCAGGTATTCAGATGTGCAAGAAAAACAGGACTTGTAAATGATGATACTGACCTTGTGTTCGTAGGTTTCGGAACTATGAACGGAAAAGACGGAAAACCGTTTAAGACGAGAGACGGCGGAGTGCTCAGGCTTGAAACACTGATTGCAGAAATAGGTGATGCAGTGTATGACAGAATAATGGAAAACAGAAATATGGATGAGCATGAAGCAAGGGAGATTGCAGCAAAAATAGGACTTTCTGCGTTGAAATACGGCGACTTGTCAAACCAGGCTTCCAAGGATTATGTATTTGATGTGGACAGGTTTATTTCTTTTGAAGGAAATACCGGACCTTATATATTGTACGTTATAGTGCGTATCAAATCAGTACTTGCAAAGTATAAGGAAATGGGCGGGGATATCAAAAAGAGCATGAAGATACTTCCTGCTGCCGGTAAGAGCGAGACGGATATATACCTGTGCCTGTCCAAATTCCAGGATTGTATTATGAGCGCGTATAAAGATAATGCGCCGCATAAGATATGTCAGTATATATACGAACTGTCAAATGCATTTAACAGCTTTTACCATGATAATAAGATATTGTCAGAAGAAAATGAGGAAAGAAAGGAATCATTCCTTGCGCTTCTTATGCTTGTAAAGGATATTCTCGAGCAGTGTATAGACCTTCTTGGTTTTGAGGCACCGGAAAAAATGTAAAGAAAACGGAGTGATAATATGTACAGAGATATTGACAGCCTTATTATATATCGTAAATCGGCGCAGAGCGGAATACTTGCGGATATGCGGGATATATTCTTTGATTTTCATAGCGGAAATTATGATAAAGACGAGCTTACAGGCAGAATTTATACACAGATTAACAGTCTGTTAGACGTTGCTACCGATTATGGGTTTGACGGTAATCTGTGGCAGAATTATATTGCATATATACTTGCTTCAAGCGAGAATCCGTTTACGATTACATGCGAAAAGTCAGAGGCGCAGGAAGGTACGGTAAATGATTTTGTAAAAAATGACCTTGTGCATTTGCAGAATATATTAAAATACGATTTTTCCGAAATAGAGGAAGCTCTTGGTATAGACTGTTTTTTCAGGATTACGAATTACCGTTCCCTTGTTAAACCTGAAAGAAGGTTTAACAAGAGTGTAAGCGACAAGGTGAAAATGCTTTCAGAGAGGCTTAACGGAGTGCTTACTCCTGATGATTTGTATCATATCGTGACCGATTTTTACAGGAAATACGGCGTGGGAATGTATGGTCTTAATAAAGCGTTCAGGATAAAGAATAAGGATGGGAATGTACAGCTTGTACCCATAACGAATACTTCTTCGGCAGAGCTTTCGGATCTTATAGGCTATGAATCGCAGAAGCAGAAGCTTATTGCCAATACAGAGGCGTTTGTACATAAAAAACGCGCCAACAATGTCCTGTTATGCGGCGACAGCGGTACCGGTAAGTCAACAAGTATTAAGGCAATCCTTAATAAGTATTATGACGACGGACTCAGGATGATAGAAATATACAAACATCAGTTTAAAGATTTATCAGCGGTACTTGAAATGATTAAGGACAGAAATTACAGGTTTATAATTTTTATGGATGATTTGTCTTTTGAAGAATTTGAAACCGAATATAAATATCTTAAAGCGGTAATTGAAGGAGGTCTTGAAAACAGGCCCGACAATGTATTGATATACGCAACATCTAACCGCAGGCATCTTATAAAAGAAACATGGAAAGACCGTGCGGATATGGACGATGAACTGCATGTGAGCGATACTATGCAGGAAAAATTGTCGCTTGCGAAAAGGTTTGGCCTTACGATATATTATGGAAGACCGGCAAAGAAAGAGTTTGACGATATAGTAAGAGGTATTGCAAAAAAATATCCTGAGCTTGACATGACGGAAGAAGAACTTATTGCCGAGGCTAACAAATGGAGTATCTCAAACGGCGGATATTCGGGCCGTGTTGCTGAACAGATGATAATATCCAAATCAGGACAGAAGCTTTGAGATATTGTCAGTCAGTCTGTCTATAAGCGCAGCATAATCATCTTCATTGTCATAAAGTTTGGTTTTCATAAAATATTCGGAGGCATATACCGCCTGTGCTACAAGCATGGAAAGACCTCCGCAGTATACAAGCCCGAGCTCTTTTGCCTGTGTTATAAGCTTTGTATGTAAGGGATTATATATTACGTCAAGTACAGAGCTGCAGTTAGGATATTCTGTAATATCTATGGGTGAGGAATCAATATCCGGGAACATTCCTACAGGAGTAGTATTAACTATTATATCGGCATCCGAATGGAGCTTTTTACATTCGTCATACGTTACGCATCCCGGAGCTTCTTTATAATATACAGTTATGATATTACCGGCGTTAAGCGATTTGAGGGCGGCTATAATGGCTTTGCTTGCGCCGCCGCGTCCAAGTACGAGTACCTTTTTATTTTCTATCTGTATATTATGTTTTTGAAGCATATATATAAATCCGGCAAAATCGGTATTGTGTCCGATATATTTTCCGTTTTCATTTACAATAGTATTAACTGCGCCGATAGAACGAGCGTTATCATCGAGGCCATCCAGATAAGGTATGACCTTTTCTTTATATGGAACCGTAACATTAATTGCCTCAAACGGTTTTTCTCTCATAAAAGAATCAAAATCTTCCTTTGATACGGGATGTATTTCATATTCATAGCCGGCTATGCTCTCATGAATCTGTTTTGAATAACTGTGCCCAAGCTTTTCGCCTATAAGTCCGTAACGCATATGCTTCCTCCAACTCTGTTTTTGTCTGCTTGTAATAGTACATCTTTTTTATCTGATTTGCAACATTCTTTACATATTTCATTTTAGTCATATCTTAGATTCTTGGACATATATTAGAGTATCGGAGGTTTTTGTTGTGGACAAACTTGATGAAATATGCAGGATTTTAAGAGGAAAAGTTCAGATTATAATAAAAGGTATCAATCCGGACGTTTCGCTTTTGCAGGAAATACGCCTGCGTCCGGTACGGCCCCTTATTATAAAATATAACGGAAAGGAATATTATGCTTCAAAAAGCGGCAGAATGACGGAGAATATAAACGCTGCCTATATAGTAAGCGAAAACGATATACGTGATACATTCCATACGCTTAGCGAATTTTCGACGTATGCGTTTGAAGAAGAAATGAGGCAGGGTTATATAACAGTTGCAGGAGGCCACAGGGTAGGTATAGCGGGAAAGACCGTTATTGAAAACGGCAGGGTAAAAAATATGAAGCATATATCATTTATTAATATCAGGGTTGCGAGTGAAGTGTACGGCTGTGCAAACAGGGTGATGCCTTATCTGTTTGACGGTAGCAAAAATATGCTTCATACGCTTATTATTTCACCGCCCGGCGCGGGAAAGACGACGCTTCTTAGGGATATAGTCAGGCAGGTATCTGACGGAAGTTTTTTTGCGGGCGGAAAAAATGTCGGAGTTGTGGACGAGCGTTCAGAGATTGCGGCATGTTACCACGGTGTTCCGCAAAACGACGTTGGAATAAGAACAGATGTAATAGACGGCTGTCCAAAGGCTGTCGGAATGATGATGCTTGTTCGTTCCATGTCGCCCGACGTGATTGCCGTTGATGAAATAGGTACAAAAGAAGATATGGACGCGGTATTTTATGCAATGACCTGCGGCTGTTCCGTAATTGCCACGCTTCACGGAAACGGGATTGAAGATGCGAAAAAAAACAGGCATATAATGTACCTGTTTAAAAGATTTCTTGTTCCGGGGTTTGATAAAAACGGAAAAAGAAGCATAGAGATATATGATGAAAAAGGGATGTTGTCAGGTGACAGAGATTAAAATTGCGGGAGCTGCGCTTATTCTTGTATCTGCTGCAGCAATAGGATGGGTTTTCGGAGAAAGAGCAAAAAGGGAAATAAAAGTTCTTTTATCATTAAACAGGTGTCTTATGCTGTTTGAATCGGAAATACGCTATTCGATGTCCACAATAAAAGATATATGCGTCAGGCTGTCGGAAGCGGATGAATTGTGGTCGGATTTTTTTGGACTCGTAGCGGAGGGCATAAGTGCGGACTCATTGAACGCGGACGCCGGCTCGGTATGGGAGAAAGCAGTAGAAAAGTCTGATATTTCGGAAACTCTTGATGATGAAGATAAGGCGTGGCTCATACGGTTTGGAAGTGAACTTGGAAACAGTGACAGAGAAAGTGAACTTGGAAAAATCAATATGTATATTGATTATACAAAAAACAGGCTCCTATGTCTTGAAAAGAATATAAATGAGAGAGTAAGGCTGTGCAGGCTGCTTGGTGTGACGGCAGGTGTATTTATAACAATACTTATAGTATGAGGTTAAAATGGTATGTCAATAAGTTTGATATTTAAAATAGCGGCGGTAGGTATACTGGTATCGGTATTGAGTCAGGTTTTGAAACATTCCGGTCGGGAGGAGCAGGCTTTTATTACAAGTCTTGCGGGACTTATACTTGTCCTTTTATGGATTGTGCCATATATAGCGGAGTTGTTTGAAACTATTCAGGAGTTGTTTTCGTTATGATTAAGATATGTGCCATAGGAATAGTTACAATACTTGTGGCGGTTTTTGCAAAAAGCATAAAGAATGAATACGGAATATACGCGGGAATCGCAGGAAGTATTCTCCTTATGTATCTGGGAATAAGAAAATTTTCGGGAATACTTGATATTATAAGCAAGTGTACAAGTTACATATCCATTGGGCCAAGCTACATGGAAATACTTATAAAGATGCTTGGTATAGCATATATAGCGGAATTTGCGGCAGGAGTAAGCAGGGATGCAGGTTATTCGGCTATTGCGGCGCAGATAGAACTTATAGGAAAGCTCAGCATACTGCTTATAAGCACGCCGATAATTGAAACGCTGTTAAATACTATATTTTCCTTTATGAACAGTTGACATAGTATAAAGTAACGGGAGGGACGTGATGGGTGGACGGTTATAATGTTGATTTTAGCGCAGTAGATAAAGTTTTGAAAGATATAACGGACAGTAAGGAAAGCTTTGGACAGTATGTCGATATGATTATAAGCGGAAATGAAAAGTTTTCATTTGAGGGACTGTTTAATAATATAGCGGGTATATTTAAAAGTGAAATTGCCGGCGTAAAGGGATTGTTTGCGGAAATGATTGTAATCATAATCATAGCTTCAATATTTATTAATTTTTCCAAATCGCTTAAAAGCAAACAGGTATCTGAAACCGGATTTTATGTAACCTATATGCTTATGTTTATGCTTTTATCGGTAACCTTTATGCGGCTTACGGATACCGCGGGGGATATACTTGATAATCTGCTTGCGTTTATGCAGGCGCTTATACCGTCGTTTTTTCTTACTGTCACGTACATAACCGGAAGCAGTACGGCAGTTGTGTTTTACCAGTCTGCGCTCGGCGTGATAGGAATAGTTGATATGTGTATTGTTAAAATATTTCTTCCCGCCGTCAATATGTATTTTATATTTGCAATGTTAAATCCACTGCTTTCGGAAGACTTTTTTTCAAAACTGATTACGCTTATGGAAAAATTTATTTCCTGGGGGTTAAAAGGGGTATTTACTCTTGTTGCGGGAATAGGGCTTATGCAGGGCATGGTTATTCCTGCAGCGGAAGGAATGAAAAGAGGAATTTTTGGAAAAGCATTATCCTCCGTTCCGGGAGTTGGCAATACTGTAGGGCAGGTGGCGGAATCGGTATACGGTGCGGGAATACTTATAAAAAACGCAGTAGGAGTTTCCGGACTTATTGTAATTGTTGTAATATGCGCGGTTCCGATGGTGAAATTTCTTGTATATTCGCTTGTTATGCAGGCAGGCGCGGCAATAACGCAGCCCGCGGCTAACGATGAAAGGATGATAGATTGTCTGTCGGCCGCGGCAAAAGCATCAAAAATGCTGTTTTACGTTGTGGGTATGGCGGCAGTGCTGTTTATTATAACAATTGCAATCGTAACTCTTTCTACAGGGATAGGAATGTGATATATGGATACTGTATATGAAACAATACGTAATATAAGCGTGTTTATTATTCTTACTACAATAGTAAATAATATCCTGTCGGAAAACTCATATAAGAAATATGTACGTTTTTTTTCGGGCCTTGCAATGATTATTATAATAATAAAACCTGTATTTAATATTATGTACGGAGGTGAAAACATATTTTCCGGCATCAAAATAAACGCCCTTAAAATAGACAGGGATGAACTTGAAGAAGAACTGAAGATGTATGGCGAAACAGCGGAGGACAAAATAGAGGAGGAGTACCGGAAAGTAATTGACGAATCGCTTGACGTAATTGCGGCGGGGCACGACCTTGTCATAACTGATAAAAGCATAAATATTGATATGGATTCGGAGTCCGAAACTTTTGGCATGATAGAGGCGGTATTTATAAAGACTGCGGAAAAAGGCTCAGATAACAAAACGGATATAAGTAATATACAGATAGATTCTGACGGCAATGTTTACAGTAATGCAGGGAAAGTAAAACAGGATAAGCTTGCAGAGGAAATTGCAGAATATTATGGTATTGATAAGAATAAGGTGGAGGTGTACTGATGCAGGTTAAAAAGATATGGGATAAGCTTGTGAAAAATATGGGTATTCCAAAGCTTATACTTGTTATGGCGGCAGGTATTGTGCTTGTTTTTTTATCGGCAGCAGATTTTATGGGCGGGAATAAAAACGACGGCAAGATTAAGAAAAATGAAACTGTAACGGATAATTCTTCTAAAAACACGAAAACTGATGATAAAAGCGAATATACAGAACTTCTGGAAAAACAACTGGAAGAAACGCTGGCGAAAGTAAGCGGGGTTGGAAAAGTAAAGGTAATGATAACGCTTGAGGCATCTTCGGAAAAGGTAACTCTTAGCGACCCGTCATATTCAAGCGACAGTATATCCGAGAATGATGCTTCGGGAGGCACAAGAAACGAGCAGAGTACAAAGAGCGAGCCCGAAACTGTTTTTGAAGAAAACGACAATAAAAAAAGCCCCTATGTAGTTAAGGAGCTTGAACCTAAGATAAAGGGCGTGGCCGTAGTTGCGCAGGGCGGTGATAATATTACTGTAAAAAAGGAAATAATTGAAGCCGTTATGGTATTATTTGGACTCGAATCACATAAGATTAAAGTAATGAAGCTGGAATAATAGTTTTGGAGGATAAGTATTGAAAAAGATATTTGGAAAAAATCAGGTGATTATATCGGCGCTTGCAATAATGATTGCAATAGCGGGATATTTATCAATTACGCAGGACAAAACGGAAGAAGCGGTAAATCTTGTAGGCGACAGCGGCACGTCAAACGGGGAACTGATATATGACATATCTGAGGATGATTTGGGCGATAACGCAGGTTATGAGTATACGGATTCGGGCGATGTAGTACTTGCAACCGAAGAACCGTCTGATAATAATGAAGCAGAACCAACGCCTTCCGATGCGCAGGCTGAAAGTACGGCTCAGCCGGATGGTACAACACAGACGGCAGCCTCTGATAATGCAGGTTCTGAAATGCAGACGTCTGAAAATGTAGGAGAGGCAGTGCTGGTTTCAAGTACGATAGGTTCCGAGTATTTTGATTCGGCTAAACTGTCCAGGGAACAGACCCGTTCAAAAAATAAGGAAATTCTTATGGAGATTATAAACAGTTCTGTGGCAACCGATACCCAGAAAGAGGATGCTGTAAATGAAGTGATTGGACTGACGTCTGATTCCGAAAAGGAAAATGCGGCGGAAACAATGCTTGGAGCCAAGGGATTCGGTGAGTGCATAGTAAGCATAGAAGACGGAAAGGTTGACGTTATAGTAAATGCAAATAACCTTACGGAAAAGGATATTGCGCAGATAGAAGATATAGTGAAAAGAAAAACTGATGCAGCCGCTTCCGATATAGTTATTACGCCCGTAGGAGTGACGGGGCAATAATAAAAAATAAAAACTGTTTTCAAATCAGGGTTTATTTGGTATAATATAACCATTAATGAGCAAATGTATTTCGTTAGGAGGTCATTGTGGTTATGAAAGAGCAGGAAGTTAAACAGGTATATAAGACTCTTAATATATGCCATGACGGTTTTGGAGAGGTACAGATTTCTAATGAGGTTGTAGCCAGTATTGCAGGACTTGCAGCATTGGAAGTAAAGGGAGTACAGTCCACTATCGGCTCTATTACCAAGGAAATAGCAGGAAAGTTTGGAATAAGGAATTTTGGTAAAGGCGTAAAGGCTGTTATTGAAGGCGATGAAGTAACAGTCGATATGAATCTTAATATGAATTATGGATATAACATACTGAAAACCTGCAAACAGGTTCAGGAAAAGGTTAAACAGGCAGTAGAGAGCATGACGGGGCTTTCTGTCGGTAATGTAAATATTCATATTGCAGGAGTTGCAATAGACAAAGAATAGAAAAATATATTTACTTAAGAAGACGCTGTCGTAAACAGACCGGTTCATGGTTGTTGCGGCAGTATCTTGTTGAAAGGTCAGGATTTACGTATGACTAGACGTGAGATTAGAAAACATCTGTTTTGTATTATGTTTGATGCAGGATTTTACGGTAAGGATGAATACGACGAACAATTTGATATGTATTGGGATGCTCTGGAAGAAACGCCTGAAGATGATATAAAGAATGAGATATACGATAAGTTTACTGCAATTATGGAAAAATGTCCCGAAATTGATGAGGTCATTGATGCAGATACGAGAGGCTGGAAGATTGAAAGGCTCTGTACGGCAGACGTCAATATACTCAGAATAGCGATATATGAAATGAAATGGGATGATTCGGTGCCGCTTCGTGTGGCTATAAATGAGGCGGTTGAGCTTGCCAAAATATATGGAACGGACCACTCTCCGGGATTCATAAACGGTATATTGGGAAGCGTTGCAAAACAGTTTGGAGAAGAATGATTATGGAGCAGATATATACGGTTTCACAGGTAAACGGTTACATTAAGCGTTTATTTGTCCGTGAGCAGGTGCTGTCGGGCATTGTAATCAGAGGTGAAGTTTCCAATTGCAAGTATCATTCGTCGGGGCATATATATTTTACGCTTAAAGATAATGTAAGCAGGCTTGCGTGCGTAATGTTTGCGGGCAACAGAAGCGGGCTTTCCTTTACGTTAAAGGACGGGATGGAGGTTGCCGCAGCAGGCAGCATAGGAGTATATGAACGCGACGGTAAGTACCAGTTATATGTTTCGCGCGTATATGAGGATGGGACAGGCATATTATATGAGCGTCTTGAAAAATTAAAACAAAAGCTCTTAGAAGAAGGGCTTTTTAGCGATAGTCATAAGAAACAGATACCTTATTATGCAAAAAAGGTTGGTATTGTCACTGCAGATACGGGCGCAGTAATAAGAGATATTGTAAATGTGGCAGGAAGGCGTAATCCGTATGTACAGCTTGTATTATATCCGGTGAGCGTACAGGGGGAAGGCGCAGCGGAGTCAATTGCCTGTGGAATTAAAAAAATGGACAGCCTTGGCATGGATGTTATTATTGTAGGACGCGGAGGCGGCTCTTTTGAAGACTTATTTGCATTTAACGAAGAAGTGACGGTAAGGGCGATATATGAATGCAGAACTCCTGTTATATCGGCAGTAGGGCATGAAACAGATACTACATTATCTGATTACGCCGCGGACCTCAGGGCTCCGACGCCGTCTGCGGCAGCAGAACTTGCGGTATGCGAACTGTCGCAGGTATATGCAAAGATATCTGATTATAAAAGGGCATTGGAGCGTTATATATCGGTAAGTATTGAAAACAGGAAGAACAAGCTTGATATTATAAAATCACGCATGGAATATCTTAAACCTGATGAAATAATAAGGCAAAAACGCCAGTATCTTGCCGATATATTGGATGACCTGATGAGGATAATCATGCTTAAAGAGGAGAGAAGCAGACAGCGTCTTATGCTTTTATCTGAAAAACTTAATATTCTGTCGCCGCTTAAAAGGCTGTCAGGCGGATATTCATATGTTACGCTTAAAGACGGACAGGCGCTTGAAAGTATAAAACAGGTAAAAAAGGACGACTCGCTTGTAATTAACCTTGCGGACGGAAAGATATATGCCGTAGCAGAGGATATGAATAAAGGAGAAAGTTATGGCAAAATTAGAGGATGATTTTAAGAAACTCGAAAAAATAATTGAAAGTATGGAAAATAATGAGCTGTCGCTTGAGGAGGCTTTCAAAGCATATGAGGAAGGCGTTAAACTTGTGGCTGAGTGCAATGAACAGATTGATAAAGTGGAAAAACAGCTTATTATTTTAAACGGCGACGAGGTGTGTGAGTGATTATGCAGGATACAACCGCTTATATTGAAGATGTTTTAAAAAAGTATCTTCCAAAAAAGGAAGGATACCAGAAAATAATATTTGAAGCCATGGAATATGCGCTTATGGCGGGAGGTAAAAGGCTTCGTCCGCTTTTTATGTATGAAGTTTATGTGATGTTTGGAGGAACGGATAAAAAGGTTATTGAGCCATTTATGGCGGCAATGGAAATGATACACACATATTCGCTTATACATGACGACCTGCCGGCAATGGATGACGACGAATACAGACGTGGCAGGAAAACTACGCATATTGTATATGGAGAGGCAATGGGAATACTTGCAGGCGACGCGCTTCTTAATTATGCTTATGAAACGGCGTTGTCAGCTTTTGATAATACATGCGATACGAAAAATGTAATAAAAGCTCTTTCGGTGCTTGCAAAAAAGGCGGGAGTATTCGGAATGGTCGGCGGACAGGTTGTGGATGTGGAAATGAATGCGCAGGTTCCTGAGCCGGTAGTGCTTGATTTCATATACCGCCTTAAAACAGCAGCGCTTTTAGAAGCGTCATTTATGATAGGAGGCATACTTGCCGGTGCAACCGAGGAAGAAACAGAGGCGCTGGAAATGATTGCGCGTAACGTCGGGATAGCTTTTCAGATACAGGATGATATACTCGATGTGACAAGCTCTACGGAGGTGCTCGGCAAGCCGGTCAACAGCGATGAAAAAAATGATAAGACGACGTATGTTTCCTTTTTTGGAATTGATAAGGCGAAAACAGACGTAAAAAAATATTCGGAGAAAGCGGAAGATATTTTATCGGGACTTAATGTAAAAGGCGACAGGACTACTATAAAGAAACTTATAGAATCTCTTATTTACAGAGAAAAGTAGGACTTGTTTTTCTGGTAATATATTCATGTGAGAGGATAAAAAATGTATAATATACTTGAGCAGATTCAGAAACCAAATGATATAAAAAATATAAATCCGGCGCAGTACAAGGAACTTGCAAAGGAAATACGTACATGCCTGATAAGGAATGTAAGTAAGACCGGGGGTCATCTTGCATCTAATCTGGGGGTTGTAGAGCTTACAATGGCGATACATCTATGTCTTTCGTTTCCGGAAGATAAGGTTATATGGGATGTAGGGCATCAGTCTTATGTCCACAAGATATTGACGGGAAGAAAAGATATGTTAAAGAACCTCAGGCAGCATGACGGAATAAGCGGTTTCCCAAAAATGTGCGAGAGCGATTCAGATGCCTTTAATACGGGACATGCTTCCACTTCGGTATCTGCAGCGTTAGGCTATGCTTTCGCAAGACAGCTTCAGGATAAGAATAACAGGGTGTTTGCGGTAATAGGCGACGGTTCAATGACAGGAGGAATGTTTTTTGAAGCCCTTAACAATGCCGTGAACCTTAAATCAAATATGGTAATAATAATGAACGATAATAACATGTCAATTTCAAGAAATGTAGGCGGCATGTCGGGTTATCTTACAAAGTTAAGGACAGACGACAGGTACAGACAGTTTAACGACAATGTAAAAGGCGCGATAAAAAGCATACCGGGAATAGGAGATTCAGTAGTTGAGAAAGTAAGCCGTTCAAAAAGTTCCATAAAAAGGCTTATGATTCCGGGAATGATGTTTGAGGATATGGGACTGACTTATATCGGACCTGTAGACGGACATAATGTAAATGAGCTTGTAAAGACATTTAAAGATGCAATGCGTATGAACGCGCCTGTAGTGATACATGTAAAAACAAAAAAAGGCAAAGGCTACAGACTGGCTGAGGAAAACCCTTCATATTTTCATGGTATAGAACCTTTTGTCGTAAAATCGGGCGAGTTAAGGAATAAGACTTCTGACTGCAGGCCTACATATACACAGGTATTTGGAAATAAGATATGCGAGCTTGCAAGAAAGGATGAAAGTATTGCGGCGATATGCGCGGCCATGCCGCAGGGTACGGGACTGACTGATTTTGCTGAAGAATTTAAGGACAGGTTTTTTGATGTGGGAATAGCTGAAGAACATGCGGTTACTTTTGCCGCAGCGCTTGCGTCGGACAATATGAAACCTGTCGTTGCTATATATTCAACGTTTCTACAAAGGTCGTATGACCAGATTCTGCACGATGTCTGTATATGCGGACACCATGTCGTGTTTGCGATAGACAGGAGTGGAATTGTAGGAAACGACGGGGAAACACATCAGGGCATATACGATATTTCGTATCTGACAAGCATACCGAACCTTACTGTAATGGCGCCGAAAAACGACGTGGAATTTGAAAATATGTTAGAGTATGCTTTATATCAGATTGACGGTCCTGCAGCCATACGTTATCCAAGAGGAAAAGTATATGACGGTCTGCATGAATATAATGAACCTGTGGAATATGGAAAGGCTGAAATCATACAAAAAGGCGGGAAAATTATGCTTCTTGCTTTTGGAAGCATGGTAAGCAAGGCGGTAAATGTATGTAATATGTTATATGATGAGTGCGGTATAAAAGCAACGCTTGTAAATATGAGGTTTGCAAACCCCATAGATTATGAGTTGATAGACGAATTGTGCAGGACGCATGATACGGTTGTTACGCTTGAGGAAAATATATTATCGGGAAGCCTTTCGGAGCATATTGCATCACACCTCATGTGGAAAGGCTGCGCGCATATAAAATGTATACCGGTTACTTTGCCGGATTCTTACATAGAGCATGGGGCGCAGGAGGCGCTTAGGGAAAAATACGGACTCGGGGAGAAAGATATATTTGATAAAATAAGGGGAACGATAAGTTGAAAGAAAGACTTGACGTAATACTTGTAAACAGAGGTCTTGCGCCTTCCAGAGAAAAAGCAAAGGCGCTTATAATGTCCGGAAACGTATTTGTCAGGGGACAGCGTGAAGATAAGGCCGGCACGGGAATAGATATTAATGCTGACATAAGCATAAAAGGAAGGACTTTAAAATATGTAAGCCGCGGCGGACTGAAGCTTGAGAAAGCAATAGATATATGGAAACCCTGTATTTCAAAAAAAGTGTGTATAGATGTTGGAGCTTCTACTGGAGGATTTACGGATTGTATGCTCCAAAACGGAGCATACAGGGTATATGCAATAGATGTTGGAACTAATCAGCTTGCGTATAGTTTAAGACAGGATGAACGGGTTGTCTGTATGGAAAGAACCAATATCAGATATGTTACCAGAGAAGATATACCGGAAAAGGCGGATTTTGTATCTGTAGATGTTGCATTTATATCTCTTAAAAAAGTGCTGCCGCCGGTATATGAACTTATGAAAGATGACGCAGAAATAGTATGCCTTATAAAACCTCAGTTTGAAGCAGGACGTGAGAAGGTGGGGAAAAAAGGCGTAGTGCGTGACAGTAAAGTTCATTTGGAAGTAGTAAACGATATAATGATTTATGCGGCAAAACTCGGTTATAAAATACTGGGACTTTCGTATTCGCCGATAAGGGGACCGGAGGGAAATATAGAATATCTGCTTTATATGCAAAAATGTCTTAAATGCGATGAAAAGAGCAATGATTTGGATGAACTTATGAAACTTGCAGAAAGCGTAGTGAGTGACGCTAATTCTGTTCTTTAGGAGGAATGGAAGTGAACAGGTTTTGTGTAATAGCCAATACGGATAAAAAAAATGCGTACCGGACGGCAATGGCGATATCGGATTATTTGAAAAAAAAGGGATGTTTTTGTACTGTCATTGAAAATATTCTTAAAAAAAAGGATATCAATACAACTTATACTGACAGTAAAAATATTTCGGAAGATACGGAATGTGTGATTGTACTTGGGGGAGATGGTACAATGATACAGGCGGCGAGTGATATTGCGGTAAAGGATATACCTATTTTTGGGATTAATCTCGGGGGCGTGGGTTTTCTTACCGAATCAGACCCTGAAAATATGTGGGAAGATATTTGCAGCCTTATAAACGGGCATTACCGTGTTGAAAAAAGAATGATGCTGTCAGGAAACATCATGGCGGGCGAAAAAGGTTATTCCTGCATTGCGCTAAATGATTTTGTTGTATCAAAACGTGACGTTGGAAAACTTATAGGTTTCGATTTGTATGTAAATGACGTTTTTCTTGATTCATTTTTTGCAGACGGAATAATAATATCAACGCCTACGGGCTCTACGGGATATAATTTGTCTGCCGGAGGACCGATATTATCGCCGCAGATTGAATCAATATGCGTTACTCCGATATGCCCGCATTCATTAAATGACAGAAGTTTTGTAATAAGCGGTGAAGATAAGGTGCTTATCAGGCTGACGGAAGGTAAAAATTCGGCGGTTGACAATGCCATAATTATTTCTGACGGAAGGAATGTAAAAGATATAGTAAGCGGCGATTCGGTTAAAGTTCAAAAATCTGAGTATTATACGAAGATTATTTTAAAGGAAAATACCAATTTTTATCATCGTATGAGAACCAAACTTAACTGAGGAGGCTGAAATGAAATCTGACAGGCATAACAGAATTATAGAACTTGTTACAAAAAACGATATAGAAACCCAGGAAGAACTCGCAGCCTATCTTAAAGAAGACGGATATGACGTTACACAGGCTACCGTGTCGAGAGATATACGGAAACTTGGGCTTATGAAAGTTCCTGCGGCGGCGGGAAAGCAGAAATATGCAGTTACAAATAATTTTTACGATGTTACAGGGAAAAAATATATACATGTTATGAAAGACGCTGTAATTTCAGTTGAAAGGGCGGAAAATATAATAGTGATAAAAACCGTATCGGGAATGGCAATGGCGGTAGCGGCTGCAATAGACGCGCTTGAGATAGAGGAAATAGCAGGAAGCATAGCCGGTGATGATACGATAATGTGCGCGGTAAAAAGCACATCCCTGGTAGACGGTGTGATAGAAAGCATATCAGAATACGTAGGTCCTTTGATGTAATCTGATATGTTATAAATAATAAAAAATATATTTTATAATACTGGAGGAAGAAATAATGTCCGGACATTCAAAATTTGCTAATATTAAGCATAAGAAGGAAAAAAACGACGCAAAAAGAGGAAAGATTTTTACAATCATAGGGCGTGAAATTGCAGTTGCAGTAAAAGAAGGCGGGGCTGACCCGGCAAATAACAGCAAGCTGCGGGATGTGATAGCGAAAGCAAAGGCTAATAACATGCCTAACGATACCATTGAGAGAGGAATTAAAAAAGCGGCGGGAGATGGCAACGCCGCCAATTATGAAAACATAACATATGAAGGATATGGACCGAACGGTACGGCTATTATCGTAAGAACGCTTACGGATAATAAGAACCGTACAGCTTCAAATGTCCGCAATGCTTTTACAAAAGGCGGCGGAAATGTGGGAACGACAGGATGCGTTTCCTATATGTTTGATGAAAAGGGACAGATAATAATTGACCGCGGGGAATGTGAGCTTGAACCGGATGATATTATGATGATGGCTCTTGATTTCGGGGCAGAAGATTTTTCAGAAGAAGACGACAGTTACGAGATACTTACTGCTCCGGAGGATTTCAGCAGTATACGCGAGTCGCTCGAAAAAGAAGGAATTGCCATGGTATCTGCGGAGGTTACAATGATTCCTCAGACATATGTCGAACTTAAAGATGAGAATGATATTAAAATGATGAACCGTATCATTGACCTTCTGGATGATGATGACGATGTACAGGAAGTATATCATAATGCGGAAGGCTTGATATAGAAGGCGAAGACATGTTTTATTAAAAAAGGAAAGGAGTATTATGCAAAGGTGTAGATGTTTTATAAGAAATGTAATGGGGATTACTTTTGGGATTTTTGCATCTTTAGTCATTATGGTATCGGTACGGGCGGCGGACGATGAAGCGCTGCAGTTTTCAAAGGATTCGGGCTACTACAGCCAGTCGTTTGATTTGACGATAAGCGCGCAGCCGGGGTATACAATATATTATACTACCGACGGAAGCAAGCCGCAGCCGGGAGATACTTCGACTAAACAGTATACCGGACCGATAAGAGTTGCGGACCAAAAAAATACGGAGCCGGTTCTTACAAGGTCGGAATATGCAAACCAGTTTGTAGTATCGGACGGTTGGAACGGGGCGTATGTGCCATCCAAATCAAATCTTGACAGAGCTTCTATAATAAGGGCGGCAGGAGTTGATGCTTCAGGCGCTATGACGCTCGTGTCTACGAGGACATATTTTATCGGTAATAATATTAAAGAGGCTTATAACGGATGCGCTGTAATGTCGATTGTTACTGACCCCGATAACCTTTTAGACGGTAAGACCGGAATATATGTGCTGGGCGATGCTTACAATTCCCTGTATTATCCGGGAGATAAAGAACTGGAGGAATATGCTAACTTCATGCAGCATGGACAGGAATGGGAACGTTCTTCCTATATGGAATTTTTTAACGGAGAAGATACTGCAGATGTATCCCTTGGTGTGGGAATAAGAATCCATGGCGGATATTCAAGGCGTAACCAGCAGAAAAGCATTAATGTATATTTCAGGGAAGATTACGATTACGGAACAAAGAATCTTAAAGGATATGAACTTATACCTGATTCGGGAAAGAACAAATATAAGAACGTAATGTTGAGGAATGGCGGTAATGATGCAGATATCACCAAGTTTCAGGATGTATTTATCCAGAGTATGGTAACGGATAAAAATTTTACAACCCAGGCGGCAAGACCATGTATGCTTTATCTGAACGGAGAATACTGGGGATTATATAACCTTACCGAAAAATATAGCGATAAATACCTTGAGGAGCAGTTTGACGTAAATAATAAGAATGTTATTGTATATAAAGATATGGAAATTGACGAGGGCGAAGATTTGGACCCTGACGGAAATGCTCTTAAAGAACTTCTTGCGCTCGGCAATCTGGATATGACGAAGGAAGAAAATTATAAGAAATTCCAGGATATGGTCGATATAGACAGTTACATAGATTATTATGCAACGGAAGTGTATATATGCAATAATGACTGGTGGAGCGGCACAAATGACGAAACGCCTAATAATAATATTGAGTTTTGGAAAGTTGCGGACCCTTCGCAGGAAGATGCTTCCAATCCGTACGCAGACGGTAAATGGAGGTATATGTTATTTGATACCGAATGGTCTATGGGCATATATAATTCAAATGAAGCGGGCGCATATTATGATTCAATAAAATATCATGCAATGGGTGAAGATAACGGGAAAGGCGACCCTGTATTTAAAGCTCTTATGAAGAACAGCGATTTCAGGATGCGGTTTACGAACGCCCTTCTGGATGTAAGAAACTGGAACTTTGAATATAACCGCGCTTCAGCCGCGCTTGATAAAATGACGGCAATATATACGCCGCTTATGGAAAAGAACCGTATAAGGTGGAATACGGGAAACGTATCGGGCGGTGTAAATAACATGAGAAACTTTTTAAAGAACAGACCCGGTTATATATTTACAATGCTTGAAAATAATATGCAGGAACTTAAAAATAATGAACGGTCTGAAGTTAATCTATGGGACAATATAGGCAGTTCGGATTGTATAAAAATAAATACGATAGTGCCCGATATATCAAAATCATGGAACGGCGAGTATTACAGGGCATATCCTATAACGGTTAAAGCTAATGCAGTTTCCGGTTATGATTTTGACCACTGGGAAATAACGGGCGCAAAGGCAGAGGATGAAAATGCGCAGGAAACAAAAGTAACGCTCAATGACGCTAAAGTATCAATACAGGCAATATACAAGGATGCTGAAGGCGATATACCTGTTCCGTCTGCAACGCCGACACCTACACCTAAGCCGGTTCCGTCCCCAACTCCTGCTCAGGGCGGAGGAAACTGGCCATGGGGCGGAGGAAACACACCGGGAGACAGTACTCCGGCTCCTTCAGACAAACCGCAGCCGACGGCAACTGCAGACGTATCACCTACGCCTACAGCAGAACCGCCTAAAGCCAATGATTTGGATAATAAGACGCCGGTTGACACATCAAACGCAGGCGTTCAGAGTCCCGGTGGAAATACGGCGCAGTATGAAGCAGGATATAAGTTTACTTACAATGGCGGCATATACATAGTAACGGCAGAAGACAGCGTGAGCCTGATTGGAGTTGAAAACAAAAATATTACTTCATTTGAAATAGAAGCTTCGATTACGGTTTCAGGTAAAGTATTTAACGTTACTAAGATAGGAAACAGTGCATTTGCAAAATGTAAGAAGCTTAAAAGAATTGTCATTGGCAGTAATATAGAAATAATAGGAAAGAAAGCATTTAAAGGCTGCGCCAAACTTAAAAGCATTACGATAAAATCCGTAAAGCTCAGTAAGGCAGGTAAAAAATCATTTGCCGGAATCAATAAAAAAGCAAAAATAAAAGTTCCCAAAAAGAAGCTTAAAGCATATAAAAAGCTGTTAAAAAATAAGGGACAGAAAAAAACTGTAAAAATAAAGAAATAATATAAATAATACGGATAAAGAGGAGCTCTGCTTAATTATTAGAAGTTTGCGGCGGCTCCTCTTTTTAATTCGCCCGGCATGGGCGAATTAAAAAGGGTGCAAGTTCCGAGCGCGCAAAGCGTACAGGATATAAACCGCCCCAAATTGCAGAGTAATGTATTTTCATTGCAATTCATAAGAAAAAACTATTAATTGTTTACAA
>CANPYY010000018.1 GCA_947588675.1 uncultured Lachnospiraceae bacterium
AAAAAAAAAAGACCTATTTCATCGCTAGTCTAGAATAACACAACACTTACAATCCGTCAACTTGTTTTTTAAAAAAATTTATTTACCGCAAACAAAATGCAGTCCGTATGCACTAACATAATACATACGGGCTGCTATATAAAGCAGTATACACATGCCTACCGCCACGGGTCCTTTGTAAATAATATATTCATCTTCATCGTTTTTGTGCTACCTTAAAAATATCAGCGGATCTACAGTTTCATCTCCGCTAAGCATCTGCATATACAGATTACTTCCTTCTTCAACATAATATTTAGTAGGAGCTGCCAGAGAGGCTATCAGTTCTCCTTCTTTAAGTACACTGCCTTTTTCCACCTGTATACCCTCAAGCTGGCCGTATATTATTTTATAGCCATCTCCTATCGAAGTTTCGACATACTTTCCTATTTCCTCATTCTCGCTTACTTTTGTTACCACGGCATCGGCAGCGCTGCAAACATTCGCGCCTTCTTTTGCCGATATTACCAATGCAGGATTAACACGGTACTGTCCAAGCGTTTTAAAATATACCGGTGAATCAACCGAATATTTCATAATAACTTCACCCGTTACCGGCCACATTATTCCCTTTTCCTGGTCAAAACTTAAATTACTTATATTCTTTCCCGAACCCATAACGGTTACGCCATTATCTTTTTTCTTTTTATTATTCTTATTATTTTTGTTCTTTTTTACTTCATTTCCGTTTTTCCCGCTGTCTTCACCTGAATTATCCGCTTTCGCCTCAGGTTCTTTTGTAGGTATCTGCGGTTCTTTTGTTGCAACATCCGGTACGAAAAATTCTTTATCTGCAATTTCCGCAGACTGGTCAAGATTTTGCGTAATATCGTTAGCATCATCCGTACTGCTCAATGTATTAAGAAATAATGCCGCTACTGCTACTATACATATTGCTCCTGCCATAAGGGATATATAAAACCCTTTGGTGCGGAAATAATCTTTTATCCTCTTTTTCATAATCAATCACCTCTGTAACTAGCTTTACCAGATACAGAGGTGATTATTCAGTCTTTATTAAATTATCGACCTATAAATTAGTTTCCAATATTTGAATACATTGTATTCTTGTCTGCAATCCTTGCATCAGTATTTACAGTCTTTCCAACATAATAACTTTCTGCAGGCGAGCTGAAAACTTTTGCAAGCGAGCCTTCATGTACAACCATTCTTATAAGTGCCATATTAGGATCACACTGATAATATCTTATTGTATGCGTACCTTCTGAAAGCGTTATATTTGACACTTCCGAAGACCTTCCGCTGTTTATTATATCTCCTGCCCATGATCCTGAATATTCACCGGCAACGTAATCATCTTTTATTGAATTGGTAATAACTACGTCTCCTCCGTCTACCGATATTCCATAACGGAGTCTTCTGTTTTCTTTACCATATTCTACGTTACTTGTAGGATTGAACTGGCACTGTATACTGTATGTTCCTGCCTGCGGAACATATACCTTGTATTCAACATACGGTGCATTAAGTCCTGTAAGTTCATTTTCATCATAATAGGTAATTACATTGCTTTCCATCTTAACAGAACCCATATATTTTCCATTGTCAGGTAAATATATCATATCGGTATCCGTAAGTTCTCCTGTATTGGCATAACCTGAACCGCCTTTAATTTCCGTATAGTTACCAACATTTATGGCTGCGTATCCATTTGCCATTACATAAGTTTTTTCGGCAAGTCCGGATACATCTACAACCTGCGCTGATACATCAACCGTTACGGAACTTCCTCCGGCGCTTATAGTTACTGTTCCCTGTACGTCAGAAGTAACTTTGCTCCAATCAACGCTTACTTCTATATTATCCAGAGTAGTTACAGTTCCCGAGTTCTTGGAAAGTTTAATCCAGTCTGCGCTTGCAGATGCCGTATAATCATAAGAATCGGTTCCCGTATTAGCAAGTTCTATTGTATATGCTTCTTTATTAATATTGGTAAATGCCGGAAGCGATGCGCTGCCTGACGTGTATACGTCATTCATTGAACCTGTAATATTTTCCACAAGTACATTAAGCTGTGCTCCTGACTGTGCATTTACACTGGCAAGTGACGGAATCTGTCCGCTGTCCATCTCCCAATGGCCCTTTGTAGTTCCAACTCCGATACGCGACTGCTGTCCGCCTGACTGCATTCCTTTCCATTTGTCCTTAACGCCCGGAACATCATTATTAATCGTATTATCAAGTTCTTTATCCAGAGCCAGCGCTTCTTCACAACGCTGCTTATAAGTATTGGCTGCCGTAAGATTCTTGTTAGCATACTTATGGTTAAGGGCTGCATATATCTCAATCTTAACTATATTAGGAACTGCCATTGCCGGATAATATACAAGTTCATAATAAGCTGCCTGCAGGTTTTCCGGTATTTCTGCTTTAAGAGCCTCCGCCCTCTGCATTATGCTGTTACACCTGATAAGTATATCCTGAGCCTCGCTGTAGTTATTCACACTGAACATTCTGTCAGCGCTGTCAGTATTTTCATATCTAAGATGTTCAACTCTTATAAGTGAATCAAGGTCAAGGTAGTCCGTTATAAGCTGTGAAGCCTCTGCAAGCTGTTCATCGCTAAGTCCCGAACCTGCATAACCTGCAAACTGCTGAGCTATCCACTTGGCATTATATTCATCTATTCTCTCATTACCGCCTTTGCCCCACTTCTCATAGTCGTAGCCAAGGTCGATGAAATATGATATGTCAAGTTCCATATATTTAAGGTCGCCCACGTTTACAATCCAGGCATCATCAATTCCGTAATCATATGCAAGAGTCATCTGATCCCATATACGTGAAATCGGCGTTGTCTGAATCCATGAATATGATGTCGGTCCGCCATTGTAATCAAAATGATAATACATTCCGAGTCCGCCAACTTTACCCTGCTGTTCAAGCGTCGGAAGCGTACGCAGATATGAGAAGTTATCGTCTGCAAACATTGCTATAGTATCTTTCATGCACTCCTGGTCATACAGCGCGCCCTCATTCCATGCACGTTCAACTTCCTTATATATTACAAGCTGCGTAGGATTGGTATCTCCCTTTTCTGCAAGTATGTTTTTCTGCTGTGTAATTATATAATTAAGAAGCTCTGCATATTTAGGAGGGTTATCTGCTGCAGGAAGCGAAGAATCCGCCTCGCCACGCATACCTACTGTACATATGTTATCAAAGTCCTTGTTTCTCTCTACACCGTCTGCCCAGAAATTCTCTATTGCAGTATTAATTTTTTCGTCATATCCGTTTTCTCCCGGAATATTATATTTATTCCATGCCGATGCAGAACTTTCATTAAGGCTTCCTTTATAATTGTTATACTCCTGATTCCACTCGTTACCGGCGCGGTAAAGCGGTTCATGGTGTGACGTTCCCATAACAATTCCGTACTTGTCTGCAAGTTTTGCATTGGCAAGCGTATCGTCACTCTTACCTCCGTCTGTTCCGTCTTTACTAAATTCATTGCCCCACATTGCAGGCCACAGATAATCTCCTTTAAGACGGAGTATAAGTTCAAATACATGCTTATAAAATTCATGGTTGTATCCTGAATATTTATTATTAACCCAGCCTGTAAGCGACGGCGCCTCATCATTAAGGAATATTCCACGGTATTTAACTGACGGCTCTTTTGACGTAACGTTTATATCCGCTCCACTAAGGTCTATCCTCTGCTGTACTTCAGGAGTAACGTCTGCCCACCATACCCATGGAGAAACTCCCATGAGTTCTGATATCTTAAATATTCCATAAATTGTACCACGTTTGTCGCTTCCTGCGATTACAAGAGCTTCATCAACTCCTTCAACAGGATTCTTTACAACCTTTAATTTGTAGCACTCCCATTTTCCTTCAATATCAGATACATCAAGCTTACCTTCGGATACAAGCTGATTAATAAGGTCGCATCCGTCGGCTCCTACTGTACCTGCGATAATAGCTTTTCCTTTTAAACTGTTCTTATCCGTTACAACCTGAAGTCCGTCGCTGCTTTCGTTTGCAACTCCTTCATCATCAACGCCTATTCCGCATACTCTTGCGATATCAGCTTTGAATGCTTCTGCAATAATGCTAAGTCCGTCATATTCGGAATCCTTTGCATCAATATACATCATCGCATTTGCTTTCTGGTTATCTACAATAGTAAACGGTTCCGGTGTCTGGGTAGGCACGATGTCAGGGTCTTTTTTACCCGGGTCTACATAATTTGTCGGCTGCGGCGGCTGAGCAGACGAATTATTGGTCTGATTATTTGTCTGGTTATTATCGCCTGCATTATCCTTTTTCTTAACCGTTACCGTGCATTTAAGCTTACGGCTTTTTTTGCCAACCTTGTATGTAGCTGTCACTTTTGCTTTACCTGCTTTCAATCCTTTTACTTTAGCATATGCTTTTTTGCCATTTTTCTTTTTAGCAATTTTTACAACTTTAGGCTTATTCGTTTTCCACGTTACCTTTGCCTTTTTTGCAGAATTTTTAAGCTTGATTGTAACGGTTTTTCCCACATTTACCGAATACTTTTTCTTTGCAAGCTTAACTTTCTTAGCTGCCTGTGCATCTGTCTGCGGCGTATATGCCAGTGTTCCCGCCACCATACTTACTGCACATACTATTGCAAGTGTCTTTTTTAAAAGTTTCATGTTGTCCCTCCTTAAAATATTAAATATTTATTATTCAAACAATGATAAATCAATTGCATCTGCCATTGCCTCATATCCGTCATAAGGATGAAGTCCATCATCATGCGTATACTCCTTGAGTACATTCTTTGGATTATCCGGGTCTGCAACTGCTTTGTCAAAATCTATGATTCCATCCATTTCAGATTCTTCAGAGCGCATCCAGTCGTTAATCATTGTCCTTACCTGTTCTGAAGCATCGCTGTAGTAATTGCTCGTTCCAAATGGAAGGATAGGCGCTCCGTACACCTTGATTCCATTATCATGGCAAAGCTTAACCATCTTCTGATACTCAGGAAGAAGCTGGTCATACTTGCTTGTATCCTGAAGTTTATCAAGGTCGTTTACGCCAAACAGAATAATGCAGTAACCTACGCCGTCATGCTCAAGAAGGTCTCTTGCAAATCTGTCCTTTCCTGCATCTGTAGGATATGAACCCATCATAGAGTTAGAACCTATTCCTTCATTGATTACCGATACATTCTTTGTCTTTTCATTTGCCTGAAGCCTCTTTGCAAAATAGTCTCCCCATCTCGTGTAGCTGTCAGGTTTCTTTCCAAGGTAGCTTGCATCTGTTCCGTATCCGTCTGTAATGGAATCTCCGAAACATACTACCGCCTTGCTTCCGGCCGGCTGCATGAGCGATACGTCGGCAAGGAAGAACCAGCTTGTTGTAGTTTCATAATCCGTAAATGTTTCTTCCGATACCTGATTTCCTGATACCTGATAAGTAGTTGCCCTTGCTCCCCTGTGGCCTGTTATATTGTTTAAAGGAGTATCTCCAAAGTATATTGATACCGCAACATTCTCAAGCGCATTGACATTGAAGTCAAATTCATCTGACATTATAACTTCTCCCGGTGGAATTATAACGTCTTCATATCCGTCAAACGTTACCTCTTTATCTGTTGAAGTATCAATTGTAGATTTATCAGCCTCTACCTGTTTGGCAACATGAAGCGACCTAATCTGCACGTCGCTTTTACCATACTGGTTTGAAAGCCTGAGTCTCATTTTACTGCCTGAAGTAGTGACCCTTATTATCTGTCTTACCGTAGTGTCGTTTAACTCCATTTTAGGCATTGCATCCGCCGTTATATCGCATTTTTCCTCTGCTGTTCCCCAGGTAGACACCCATGCCATTTCTGCAGGTTCCGTAGCTTTCGGTTCATCTGTCGCTTTCGGTTCATCCGTAGCCTTAGGCGCATCTGTCGCTTTTGGTGCGTCTGTTGCATTTGGCTGTGTCGGAGCAGGACTTGCTTCCGTATTAGTATTATCAGTTACATTTTCCTTTTCTTTAACGACCAGCTTGCAGGAAAGGGTTTTTTTGCTTTTTCCCAACACATATTTGGCTGTTATTGTCGTCTTGCCCACTTTAATTGCCTTAATCTTTGCAGACTTTTTCGTCTTTTTTGCTATTTTGGCAATCTTCTTAGACTTGGATTTCCATGTTACTTTTGCTTTTTTGGAAACATTTTTTAACTTGAGATTCACTGTGCCGCCTACATATGCCGTAGCATTCTTTTTGTTTAATTTAGGCTGTTTGGCGGCTGTAATACTTCCGGGAGCCATGCAAGTAATTATCATGGCCAAACTCAGTATGTACACCCCAAGTTTCTTAATTTTTCCGATATGTTTCATATCATTTCCCCCTTAATCACTTTGGTTATTTATTTTAAATGATAAAATACATATGTATTTTATCATATATATTCTTTTTTAACAATCAATCAAGCATAATTGCAACATTTTCTTGATTATTTGCAATGTATGCGTTAAAATATTATTATAAAATTGCTAATAGAAAATATATTTATACTGTTATGTCGGAGGTGACAACATGAGGTATATATATTCCGAAAAGGATAATCCTATGGCAACCGATTATTATTATGAAACTTCTTATCTCAGCAGGGATTATATCCCTTTCGTTCCGATGCACACACATAACTTTTACGAAATATATATTTCGCTTAACGCTACGATAAAACTTGCAATTGAAAATACGATTTACGACGTACAGAAGGGGGATATACTTATTATACCTCCCTATACCATACATCAGCTTATCATGTCCGAACCCGACTATCTTCCGTATGTGCGTCTGGTTTTGTATGTGACTGAAGAATGTCTTAGAACTTTTCAGTTTAATGAATACGGTCTTTTGGATTCTCTCAGGCTTGCGCAGAAAAACAAAAAATATCATCTCAGAATAGATGATGATTACGAATTTAATTCGATATGTTCCTGTATGTACAGGCTTAACAACAATAAAAACAATTCCGAAGCCTGTACAGAACTTTTAAACCGTTCATATATACTGCAGTGCATGTCGCTCATATGCCGCAATATACAAAAGGACCTTATTCCTCACGATATTATACACGTAAATCCCTTAGTCGAACGTATTTTATCATATATTAACAACAACTATACCGAGGATATTTCCCTGGATTCCTTAAAGGAGCATTTTTATATCAACAAATCTACTCTTACAAAAGAATTTAAAAACCAGACTTCGCAGACAATACACAGCTATCTGATAATGAAAAGAATCAGCGTAGCCAAACAGGAGATGGCAAACGGCCTTCCGCCGTCGCAGGTATATCTCATTACCGGATTCAAGGAATACTCTACCTTCTACAGAACATTCCAGAAATTAGAAGGAATATCTCCCAAAGAATTTTATCAGCATTGCCACAGGAATGAATAAAAAAAATTATTGCAGGACGCCGGTTATAACCGATATCCTGCAATATATTATCTGCAGATATATTACATCTCTACTTTTACTTTCTCAAGATGCCATATTTCCTTTGCATATTCCTCAATAGTTCTGTCTGATGAGAACTTACCGCACTTAGCTGTATTAAGCATTGCCATTTTAGCCCATCTGTCAGTATCACGGTATGCTTCTTCAATCTTTTTCTGAGCTGCTTCATAGGAACGGAAGTCTTTAAGTATAAAGTACTGGTCTGCGCGTTCTCCTCCATTGCTTTCCAGAAGTGAATTGTAAAGCTCCCTGAATAATTCGGTATTCTCTGCCGAATAAGTTCCATCAATAAGCTGTGTAAGCACCGCCCTTATTTCATGGTCGGTATTGTATATATCTCTCGGATTATATTCATTGTTGTGCTCATATGCGATTACTTCATCTGAACTAAGTCCGAATATAACGGCATTTTCTTCGCCTACTTCTTCTACAATTTCCACGTTGGCTCCGTCCATCGTTCCAATCGTAACAGCTCCGTTAAGCATAAATTTCATATTACCTGTTCCCGAAGCTTCCTTACTTGCCGTGGATATCTGCTCAGACACATCTGCAGCCGCAAATATAAGCTCTGCATTTGAAACCCTGTAATTTTCGATAAATACAACTTTGATTTTACCTTCTATTGATTTATCGTTGTTAATAACATCGGCAACATTATTTATAAGCTTAATAATTGCTTTTGCCCGTCTGTAACCCGCAGACGCCTTTGCGCCAAATATAAATGTCCTCGGATACATATCCATTCCCGGATTCATCTTGAGCTGGTTATACAGGTGCATAATATGAAGTATATTAAGGAACTGTCTTTTATACTCATGCAGCCTCTTAACCTGTACGTCAAATATCGAGCGCGGGTCAACTTCTATTCCGTTATGTTTACGTATATACTCTGCAAGCCTTACTTTGTTCTGATGTTTGATATTCATAAACTCTTTCTGACACTTCACGTCATTCACATATACGGAAAGTTCATCTATGTGGGAAAGATTTGTAATCCAGTCATCACCTATTTTGTCAGTAACCCATTTCGCAAGGAGCGGATTGCCGTGAAGCAGGAATCTCCTCTGCGTAATTCCGTTAGTCTTATTATTAAACTTTTCAGGGAACATCTGATAAAAATCTTTAAGTTCCTGATTTTTAAGTATTTCCGTATGCAGCCTTGCAACGCCGTTTACCGAAAATCCCGCTACTATTGCAAGATTTGCCATTTTAACCTGTCCGTCATATACAATAGCCATTTTACGGATTTTTTCGTAATCGCCCGGATATCTTTTCTCTATCTCAAGAATAAAACGCCTGTTAATTTCTTCCGTTATCTGATAAATTCTCGGAAGCAGCCTTGAGAACAGCTCAAGAGGCCATTTTTCCAACGCCTCTGACATGATTGTATGGTTGGTGTACGCGCATGATTTGTTAGTAACTTCCCATGCTTCGTCCCATTCCAGATTATACTCATCCATAAGTATTCTCATAAGCTCCGGTACAGTAACGGTAGGATGCGTATCATTAAGCTGGAAGCATACCTTTTCATGAAGTTTCCTTACATCGTCATGTTTCTCCATATACTTGGCAACTGCACGCTGTATGCTCGCAGATACAAAAAAGTACTGCTGTTTAAGCCTTAATTCCTTACCCGCATAATGGTTATCATTAGGATAAAGTACCTCGCATATTGTCCTTGCAAGGTTATTCTGCTCAACCGCCTTATGATACTCGCCTTTGTCAAACTGGTCCAGATTAAAATTGTCAACAGCTTCTGCATCCCATATTCTCAGCGTATTAACTACATTATTATCATATCCCACTATCGGAAGGTCATACGGCACTGCACGTACTGCCTGATATCCTTCATGTATAAAACAGTCTTTTCCCTGTTCATTTTTGCGTACTGCAACATAACCGCCGAACTTTACTATTTTTGAATATTCCGCACGCTTCATTTCAAAAGGATTGCCATTTGCAAGCCAGTCGTCAGGAGCTTCCACCTGACATCCGTTTTCAATCTTCTGCATGAACATTCCATACCTGTACCTTATTCCGCATCCGTATGCAGGATATCCAAGACAGGACAGCGAATCCAGGAAACATGCCGCAAGTCTTCCAAGACCGCCGTTTCCCAAAGCTGCATCCGGCTCCTCATCCTCGATGGCGTCAAGGTCAAAACCGATTTCTTCAAGAGTTTCACGCACAACATCATTCGCCTTGAGATTAATTATTATATTGCCCAATGCGCGGCCGGTAAGAAATTCCATTGACAAATAATATACCGTTTTTGCATCTTGTTCTTCATACTGCTTATGCGTCGCAATCCATTTATCAACAATGTCATCTTTAAGCGCATATGACAATGCCTGAAACATCTGCTGGTTGGTTGCTTCGGAAATTGACTTTCTGTACAGTATTTTAAGGTAATTTGCAATTTCCTGTTTCAATTCCTCTTTACTAAATTCTTTTTTCATAAATGCCTCCTGTATTATTATAGTCCCCAACAATCAAATTATATACGCTTTACGCCAATTGTACACTGTTCCCCATTAATATTCCATTCCTTAACAATCCCTTCAACCGAGCCAACATTTATTGATTCGGCGAGAACTTCTTTCTTTATAAAGTCGGCATTCTTTAACAGGATGTTACTTATCAGGTCATTGCCGTTCTCATACACCGTTATGTGGTCCATTACTTCAAACCCTGCATCTTTACGCATATTCTGTATTTTACTTATAATCTCGCGTACAAAACCTTCTTCAATCAGCTCGTCGGTCATATTGGTATCGAGCACTACCGTTACGCCGTTACCCGAATCAGAAATATATCCTTCATGCTGAACAGCCTCTATAAGTAAATCTTCTTTGTCTATAACTTCATCCGTACCATCCAGTTGTACTGTAAGAGCGCCCTTTTCATTGAGCTGCGCAATAGCGTCCGCCGAGTCAATTTCCGCAAGTATATTTTTAAGAGTATTAATCTGCTTTCCAAACCTCTTGCCAAGAGTTTTAAGCTGCGGTTTAAATGAATAACTCGTATATGCGCTTACATCATCAGTAAAGCATACTTCCCTTACGTTTAATTCATCAGCTATTATACGGGCATAAAAATCAGACAGTTTCTTATCAGCCTTAATATACATCCTAAGCAGCGGCTGGCGGTTCTTTACATTGGCTGCGTTACGACATGCGCGTCCAAGCACTACCGCGTTAAGCACTTCGCCCATTTCTGCTTCAAGTTTTGTATCTATCATATCTTCGCATACTTCAGGGAAATCGCACAGATGTACGCTTTCAGGCTGCGTGCTGTCAATACTGCACACAAGGTTTCTGTATATATCCTCCGTCATAAAAGGAATCATAGGAGCCGCCGCCTTGCTTATAACAACAAGCGCGGTATACAGGGTAAGATATGCGTTAATCTTATCCTGCTCCATTCCTTTCGCCCAGAAACGTTCACGGCATCTTCTTACATACCAGTTACTTAGCTCATCTACAAATTCCTGAAGCGCTCTTGCCGTTTCGGGTATCTTATATGCCGAAAGATTTTCATCTACCTCTTTCACCGTAGTATTCAATCTCGACAGAAGCCATTTATCCATAACGTCAAGCTTATCATATTCAAGTTTATACTTTGTCGCATCAAAATTATCAATATTAGCATACAGTACAAAGAAAGCGTAAGTATTCCAGAGCGTTCCCATAAATTTCCTCTGTCCCTCTGTCACTGCCCTGTCATGAAACTTATTCGGAAGCCATGGCGCGCTGTTAATATAGAAATACCACCTTATTGCATCTGCGCCAAATGTATTAAGCGCTTCAAACGGGTCTACGGCGTTTCCCTTTGACTTTGACATTTTCTGTCCGTCCTTATCGAGTACCAGTCCAAGTACAATTACATTCTTATAAGGCGCTTTGTCAAATATAAGAGTCGATATTGCAAGCAGTGAATAAAACCATCCTCTTGTCTGGTCGACAGCTTCACTGATAAAGTCAGCCGGGAAATTTTCCTCAAATATTTCTTTATTTTCAAATGGATAATGCCACTGCGCAAACGGCATTGAACCCGAATCAAACCAGCAGTCAATAACTTCCGGAACCCTGTGCATCTGTTTTCCGCAGTGCGGGCATTTTATCGTAACATCATCTATAAACGGACGATGAAGCTCTATGTCGTCCGGACAATTATCCGACATTTCCTTCAGTTCGTCTATGCTTCCTACCGCGTGCATATGTCCGCATTCACATTCCCATATATTAAGCGGAGTTCCCCAATAACGGTTACGGCTCACCGCCCAGTCCTGAAGATTTAAAAGCCAGTCGCCAAATCTTCCCTTACCGATACTTTCGGGAATCCAGTTAATCGTATCATTATTTTTTATCATCCTGTCACGCACTTCGGTCATCTTAATGAACCAGGATTCTCTTGCATAATATATAAGCGGAGTATCGCATCTCCAGCAGAAAGGATAACTGTGTTCAAATTTGAGTACCTTGAACAAAAGTCCTTTTGCCCCAAGCATCCTCATAATGGATTCATCGGCTTTTTTACAGAATACGCCTGCGATGTCTGACGCTTCAGGCTTAAATTCTCCTTTTTCATCCACAAGCTGTACAAACGGAAGATCATATTTTCTTCCCACATTAGCATCGTCTTCACCAAATGCAGGCGCTATATGAACGACTCCCGTACCGTCTGTAAGAGTTACATAACTGTCACATACAACATAGTAAGCTTTTTTATCAGGAGATACATAGTCAAACAAAGGTTCATATTCTTTATATTCAAGGTCTTTTCCTATATATGAATCTACAATTTCATATTTTCCTTCAATAACAGTAAGAAGCGCTTTTGCCAGATAATAATATTCCGTCTTTACCGCTTTATCCTCATTTTCTTCCGTTACGACATCATTTTTTTCATCAAGTCCTACTTTAATTTTTACATATTCCTCATCAGGATTGACGCAAAGGGCTACGTTGGACGGCAGCGTCCACGGTGTAGTCGTCCATGCAAGGATATACTCATCTTCTGCGCCCTTCACCTTAAACTTTGCAATAACAGACTTTTCTTTTACATCTTTATAACCCTGCGCTACCTCATGGCTTGAAAGCGGCGTTCCGCACCTTGGGCAATAGGGAACTATTTTATACCCTTTATAAAGCAGCTTCTTATCCCATATCTGCTTCAGCGCCCACCATTCAGACTCTATAAAAGAATTGTGGTATGTTACATAAGGGTCTTCCATATCGGCCCAAAATCCAACCGTACCGGAGAAATCCTCCCACATTTCCTTATACTTCCATACGCTTTCCTTACATTCCTGTATAAACGGTTCCAGTCCGTATTCCTCAATCTGGTCTTTTCCATCAAGGCCAAGTTTTTTTTCAACCTCAAGTTCAACAGGAAGTCCATGAGTGTCCCATCCTGCTTTTCTTATTACCTTATACCCCTTCATCGTACGGTATCTCGGTATCATATCTTTAATGACACGCGTAAGAACATGTCCTATATGCGGTTTACCGTTAGCCGTAGGAGGTCCGTCATAAAATGTATATGGTTCGCCATTTTCCCTGATTTTGATACTTTTTTCAAATATATCGTTATCATTCCAGAACTTTAATATTTCTTTTTCCCGGTCAACAAATTTTAAATCTGTTGAAACTTTTTTATACATAAAGATACCTCCAGTACGAATTATAAAACAAAAAATAACGTTTAAATAATATTATATATTCCCCGAGTTGTCAACGCTTGTATTGACATTCTCTTAGAAATTAGTTACATTAAATACTAAGTTACACATATAAAATATCTTCTGAAGGAAGTGTCGCGCATGAGCACCAATCTTACACTGCTTACGGATTTTTATGAACTGACCATGATGCAGGGATACTTTAAAAACAACACCAACCCGACCGTCGTATTTGATATGTTTTACCGTGTAAATCCTAATGACGGCGGATATGCTATCTGCTGCGGTCTTGAACAGCTTATTGACTACATTAAAGAGCTTCACTTTAGCTATGAAGACATAGAATACCTCAGAGAACTTAAAATCTTTGACGAAGACTTTCTTAACTATCTCGCAGGATTTCATTTCTCCGGAGATATCTATGCAATACCGGAAGGGAGCATAGTATTCCCAATGGAACCTCTTGTAAAGGTTGTCGCGCCTATAATGGAGGCACAGCTTGTAGAAACCGCAATACTGTGCATTATGAATCACCAGAGCCTTATTGCTACCAAGGCTGCCCGCGTATGCCATGCCGCAAGAGGCGACGGAGTAATGGAATTTGGTCTGCGGCGGGCGCAGGGGCCCGACGCTGCAACGCTTGGAGCAAGAGCCGCCGTAATAGCAGGCTGTATTGGTACAAGCAATGTTCTTTGCGCCAAAAAGTTCAATCTCCCCGCGCTGGGAACACATGCACACAGTTGGATAATGAGCTTTCCTGATGAACTTACCGCTTTCCGTAAATATGCGGAACTTTATCCCAACAACACGACGCTTCTTGTAGATACATATGATACTTTACGTTCAGGTATTCCAAATGCCATAAAGGTATTTACCGAACTTCGGGAAGCAGGACATATGCCTTCCATGTACGGAATACGCCTTGATTCCGGCGACCTTTCCTATCTTTCCAAGAAGGCGCGTATCATGCTTGATGAGGCAGGATTTACCGACGCCGTTATATGCGCCTCGAGCGACCTTGACGAATATCTTATCGATTCTCTTAAAGCGCAGGGCGCTGCAATAAATTCATGGGGCGTAGGCACTAACCTAATTACCTCTAAAGACCATCCCGCTTTTGGCGGCGTATATAAACTTGCCGCAATAAAAGACGGCGATACTTTTATTCCGAGAATTAAACTTTCAGAAAACCAATGGAAAATAACCAATCCGGGCAACAAAACAGTTTACAGAATATATCATAAGGACAGCGGCAAAATCCATGCCGACCTTATATGCCTTGCAGATGAAGTATTTGATGAAAATGAACCTCTGCTTTTATTCGACCCCGTAAATACATGGAAGAAACTTTTGCTTGAACCGGGAACATATACAATACGTGAAATGCTTGTTCCTATATTCCAGAACGGCACATGCGTATATGAATCCCCGAACGTCATGGATATACGTAATTACTGTATAAAAGAACAGGCTACGCTCTGGGATGAAACCAAGCGTTTCGTAAACCCGCACAATGTATACGTAGACCTTTCGGAAAAACTTTGGAAAATAAAGAATGAACTGCTTGCATCATACAGTTCACCTAAGGCAGGAAGCAATAATGATTAAAAAATATAACCACATACTATTCCTATTGTATATACCAATATATATGTTCTGTTTTTTTAAACTTGAAAGCAGACCTGCAGGAATCGGCGTAAATGTCCATATTCCGCTTGATGATTTAATTCCTTTTAACAAGTATTTTGTAATACCATATTTTTCATGGTTTTTATATATAACTGTAACAATTATATTTTTCTTCTTTTATGATAAACTTGAACTTATAAAATATGCAGTATATTTAATAACCGGTATGTCTGTATGTATTATCATATATGCACTGTTTCCGTCGTATCAGTCGCTGCGTCCGGAAATTACGGATACTGACATATTTTCAAAGCTTGTATGCTTTATATACAGCGTCGATTCCCCGTCAGACGTCTGCCCCAGCATACATGTCTTTAACTCGGTTGCCGCACATATAGCGATTGTAAAAAGCAGGTTTTTCAAATCCAAAAAGATTATTAAGGCTCTTTCGCTTATATTGATAATATTCATATGCCTTTCCACGGTATTTTTAAAACAGCATTCGGTAGCAGACGGTTTGTGCGCCCTTCTCCTTGCCGCTTTACTGTATATTCCTATATATAGCAGGGTAAGTATTTTCAACCGTTTTAAAAAGGCTTATTAAACATACTTACGAAAAACCATATATGCGCCTTGAAAGCCTGTACCCGTATATTATAATCTTACGTCCGGCAAAACTTTTCATCTGCATGGGTCTTCCCAGCAGGCATCTGTTTACCATCTTTGCCGTTTCAGGGCTTGCGTTCCTAAGGTATGCCCACAGCTCCTCCCTTTTTGCAAGGCTTTCTTTTGTATTTTCCCTTACGAGAAATACCGAGCTTACCGTCATCATCATGGTAAGATACTTGGTCATATATTTCCTTAATTTATCGTCTGATATTGAGGGAAGATTATGGGAATCTATAATTATCTTTGTAATCTTAATCTGCTGGTCTATTCTTTTCTGCATTATTTCCTCATTAACCGACTGGTCCGCCCTTCCTATGTAATATCTGTACAAATCCAAATCCATATAATACATTGTATGTACATACGGAAGCGGTACATATACAAATATATTATCTACATAAAATGTATGCTTCGGCAATTCAAGCCCGCATTCCCTAAGGACGTCGGTACGATAAATCACGGAGTGCATAAGTATATTCTGGCTCACTTTAAAATGCCCCATTTCAGACCAGGTAAATACTTTATCCTCCGGCATGGCGCTTTTATAATTAATAACCTTCTGCTTTCCCGTATTCTGATTTTCATATACATAATTGGCAATAAACATATCCACTTCAGTGCCGCTATTATACAGTTTTTTAATTGTTTCTATCATGTTTTTAAGCGCTCCGGTATCAAACCAGTCATCGCTGTCAAGCACCTTATAATATACGCCCTCCGCATTATGAAGTCCTGTATTTACCGCGCTTCCATGACCGCCATTAGTCTGTGTCACGGCTTTTACAATACCCGGATATCTTGCCTCATACTCTTTTCCGATTTTAAATGTATCGTCAGACGAACCGTCATCTACTATAATAATCTCAACATCATCGCCGCATGGTATAATCGACTCAATTGCCCTGTGCATATATTCAGCCGAATTATAACACGGAATCCCTACTGACAATATTTTCATATACTCTCTCCTTTTCTAATGCTGTTTAATAAAAATATTAATCTTCGGGCGGTTCTATCATGTCAAATTCAAAAATAAATTCACTGCCCTGCCCCTCTATGCTTTCCACAATTATATCACCGCCATGTTTAATTGCAATACTTTTTGCAATCATAAGCCCAAGACCCGAACCTGTTTCGTTCATCTGAAGCTTTGATTTGTAAAACTTTTCAAATATATTCGGCAATACCGACGCTTTAATTCCAACGCCATGGTCACGTATGCTTATATGCATTTTTTCATCAATTTCTATATTTACATCTACTACGGAATTTTCATAAGAAAACTTTATGGCGTTATCCATAATAACCATAAACATCTGTCTTAGCCTGTCATAATCTCCAAGCATAAAACAATACTGGTCATCCGCCGCAAAATTTATCCTTATTCCTTTTTTCTCGCTTAATACTTTCGCGCTTCTTATAACATCCTCAAATATCTGAACTACGCTTACCGGCTCTTTCTCTATCTCAAAATCCGGATTCTGCATTTTGGAAAGCGTAAGCAAATCGCCCACAAGCCTCTCCATTCCACTGCACTCCTTTAACATTCTCCGGAGTGAATAATTTATTTTATCCGCATCCGTAACATAACCGTCAACTATCGACTCAACATATCCTCTTATAACTGTAATAGGCGTCCTGAGTTCATGCGATACGTTTGCAAAAAAGTCCATCCTGCTCTGTTCCAGTTCATCCCGTATATGCTCATTTTCGGCAAGTTTATCCGAAAGCATATCTATCGTATGTCCAAGCTCTCCCATTTCACTGTCTGAATTAATTCCCGTCTTGACCGAATATCTGCCTTTGGCAAGTTCCACCGCAGTCTGCCTTATTTTAGATATCGGCGCTGATATCTGCCTTGCAAAAAACAATGCAAGAATAAAGGACGCTATCCATGAAATAAGCATACTTATAATAACAATCTTCTTACAGTTATCTATCATCTGAACACGGCTCTCCGCAATTCCGTTAAGAAGCACCGTACCGGAAATCATTCCTCCCGCATCATGCACAGGCGCCGCAGCCCTTATAAGTTCAGCGTCATATATTTCATCATAACTTTGATTTCCGCGGGGTTCATCATTTTTGTATGCCTGCTGTATTACTTTTTTCATTCCTGAAGAAAGATCCTTATACTTCATTTTTACATTACAGTATTTGGGTTTCAGCTTATTTACCGATTTACGGTCAGGCATTATCCAAACGTCTACCATCTGGCTGTCCAAAATTGATTCCACTGCATCAATATAATTCAGATAAGCAGAATCTTCTTCAGCAAGCGAATATTCCTCTACATTATCGGCTATCCTCTTTGCATCTGTTGTAAGCTGCTCCGCATAATCCTGTATGATATTACGCGAATACATCTTTACAAATACAATTCCGGTAATCGTAATAAAAAGTGAAAACACAACTCCGAATATTACTAAGAGCCTGAAATATATAGTATTGTAAAAACGGATGCCTTTTTTCAAATCTATCCCTGCTCTCCCAGTTCAAACTTATATCCGAGTCCCCATATCGTCTTAATGCGCCATTCGGGATGCGGAACAGCATCTAATTTCGCACGCAGTCTTTTTATATGTGAATCCACAGTTCTGCTGTCGCCAAAATAGTCTATACCCCACAGGCTGTCCAAAAGATTATCCCTTGTAAATACTTTATTGGGATTTCCCACAAGAACCCACATGGTTTCTATCTCTTTTTTGGTTAGAGGAATATTTTTTCCGGATATCTGAAGGCTGTATTCTTCAATATTAATTGTAATAGTGCTTACGTTTAACACCGTCTTTGAATCATCATTTTCCTGTCTGCTGATTCTTCGCAATATGGCGCGTATACGTGCCATAACCTCGCTCGGGCTGAATGGCTTTACAATATAATCATCAGCGCCTATATCAAGCCCCATTATCCTTTCAAAGTCTTCGCCGCGGGCCGTTATCAGTATAACAGGAACATCTGATTTTTCTCTTATTTCACGGCACACCTGATAACCGTCTTTTTTAGGCATCATGACATCAAGCAGCACAAGCACAGGATTATATTTTACAAACATCTGCGTCGCTTCCATCCCGTCCATCGCAACTATCGGTTCAAAGCCTTCTTTTGATACATAATTGGAAAGAATATCTGTTATATCCTGATTATCATCAGCAATTAAAATATACGGCATTTTTCTCCTCCTCGCTTTTTTTGCTGTTAATTAAATTATACTATATAATATATAAAAAATAAATGTCAAATTTATATCCTGCTTTATGCGAATCTGACACTAAAAATCAAAAACCATGCCATTATTCTGACAAATAACCAATATACTTTTACTGTATAGATAAATAAACAGGCGTGAATCAATTTATAAGGGAGGTTTTAATATGCATGTTAAAAAAACTTTTTCAACGTATATGTCAATATTAATTTTAACATCCATATTATTAGCATGTTTTTTCCCAACATATACAGCCAGCGCTCTGGTACGCGAGCCAAGGCTCAATTTAAGATACCTTTCTGCAGCCAGGCATACTTCATATAAATTAAACGTATATAATATGCAGCAGGAACAGACGGTTGATTTTTCTTCAAGCAATACGGGCGTTGTAGCTATTAAAAAGGTAAAAAGCAGGTCCTGCAGGCTTAAAACCAAAGCTTCCGGAACAGCGACGGTAACTGCTGAAATCTCAGATGCAGACGACAATATCGTTTCGGTACTCAAATGCAAAGTTACTGTATCGCCTTCTGCCGTCAGCATAAAATTCCCAAAACATAAGGTAAAAATTCCTAAAGGGGAAACTAAAACAGTAAAAGCCATAATCAAACCAAATATTTCGGCTGAACAGCCACGGTATATATCCGACGACCCCGACATAGCCACTGTAAGCAGTATCGGAACGGTCACTGCAATTTCTGAGGGCCGTACGACAATACGGGCTTTTATCTCGAACAGAAAAGAAACAGCCTATACCGTAATAGTAATCTCCGGAGATAATAATAACAATAATGATGATGATAAACAAACCGAAGAACCGGAGAAACATACTGCCGAACCAGTTCCTTCTCCTTCCCCTTCAGACTACTACAGCACTAAAAGCATTATCTATCCTGACGGCGAAGGCGAATATTCACCCATCTACGACACTTATAACTAATGGCTGCCTAACGGTATCCTTGTCGTAACTTGCGATGAAAATAACTTGAAATCAAAGCATCCGGTAATTACACTTATATGTAAAATAACATATAGGAGATTATCCGGATGCTTAAAGTATATATATGCCCTAACTGCGGCAACTACAGATTTGTGACAAGCTATAATTATACCTGTTATAAATGTCACTGCGCCATGACACTGGCTGATATTGAATACAAAAAATATATTGACCTCAATTCAGATGAACGGCAGGCAATTACCAACAGATACAAAACCCGGGTCTGATTTAAGATTTCTTAAACCCATTAATAGTTGCATATGCAATAAGCGTTCCGGCATCATCAGTTACATTCACTGAATATAATGTCGTTGAGCGTCCTTCTTTTATACATCTTGCCTCTGCCGTAACCGTTTCACCCTTTAACGTCCCGCAAAATGTAATATTACTGCTAAGCGACACGGTATTTGGTTCATCCCAGTTGCTCGCAACCGCAACCGCAAAATCGACAAGCATAAAACTTACCCCGCCCATCAATGCGCCAAGGGCATTTCTGTGCCTGTCAGTCACTTTAAGCGAACACCTTGCATATCCTTTTTTATAATCTTCAATTACCGCTCCGTTTTCCGTTGCAAATCTGTCGTTTGAAAAAAATTCCCTTACTTCTTCCAATGAATTACATCTAGGCATAAATAAACTCCTTTACATTAATATTAATCTTATTATAAAATAATATACAAAATTAAGAGAGGTATCGCAAATGAGCAAATCATACGAGATTGAAAAAAAATTTTTAATTAATAAACTCCCCGAAAACCTTGATTCCTATATCCATTTTGATATTGAGCAGGGGTATCTGTGCATTGACCCGGTAATAAGAGTACGGAAAAAGGATTCCGATTATATACTCACATACAAATCAAGCGGTTTTATGATGCGCGAAGAATATGAGCATCCTCTTACCAAAAACGGTTACGAACACCTTATAGCCAAAGCCGACGGTAATATCATATCAAAAACCAGATACATTATACCTGAACCTTCAGGACTTACTATTGAACTCGACGTATTCAAAAACGCCTTTAAAGGCATTATTATTGCCGAAGTCGAATTTAATTCCCTTAGTGAAGCCGAAAGTTTTACGCCTCCGGACTGGTTTGGGGATGAAGTTACCCGTAACACCTTTTTCCATAACAGTTACATGAGCCGCATGGGAAAAGATGAACTTTTATCTTTCATTTTACGATATTCCGCTTATAAACGGTGACGCAGGCAGTCCCGCCGTATTATAAACAGGCGGTCTGCCGGGGTTATTAAACCAGGCATACCTGACTTTCGTATATTTTACGCCTGTCTTCGGGCAGGAAAGCACAATTTTATTGCCTGTTGCCGTAAACCCTGTAACTTTCGTCCATACGGAATCGTTACCGCATACTTCAAAATATCCGTAATTATCGTTTACAATATCTATCCCTTCGTCACAATGCGTAAATTCAACGGTTACCGTATTTTCTACGTCGTCGCCATATACACATTCAACTGCAGGGCCACTGTACTCGACATTTTTTCCGTAAATCATATTAAGCGCCGCAAGCGCAAGCCTTTTTCCTATCATTTCTTTATTCTGCGGATGAAGGTCGTTACTCTCCCCTATATCAATCGCAACTATCATTGCCGTATTGGGAACTTCAAGCACCTGTCTCTGCGCTTCCCTGAACTCATACCATCTATCCTGCATTTCCTTAGCCGCCGGATCATCAAACTGCGGAAGCTGTACATAAAAGAACGGCAGCTCCTTTCCAAACCATTTTCGCCAACATGCTATCAAATCTTTCATAAGCGATATATACCTCTTTGGACTGTCGGCGTTTGATTCGCCCTGATACCACAATCCTCCTTTAAAAGCATACTTCTCAAGCGGTTTCATCATGGAATTATAAAGTCCCGTCGGTTTATACTGAAAAAATGTCATCTGCGGCAGAACTTCCATCTCCGCCCCTTTTATATATTTCCATAAGCCTGCTAAATCAAATTCCCATCTTCCATTCATTACGTCGGCATCTTTTGGCATACACGCGCATCCCGCATACGAACCCTCATATATATATTCTTTACCCTGAAGACAGTATTTCTTGTCTTTAACAAAGCCTCCCGTACCCCTGTTTATTATAAGCCTGACTGCCAGTACATTTTTACCATGCTTTAATATGCCGTTTTTCAAAGGATATCTCCTTGGCGGATACATATATTCGGTAACTCCGACTAAAGTTCCGTTCAGATAAACTCTGTCTGCGTCTATCATCGCGCCAAGTCTTAACATTACATCCTCTATAAGAAAATCATCAGGTATTTCAAATTCCTTACGAAACCACAAAGAGCCGTGGAAATCTTTAAGTTCCGTATCATGGAACGTACCCGGCACCATAATGTTTTCCCAATCCGTATCGTCATAACCGTCTTTTGCATATACAGGCTCTCCGTTTACTATTCCCGAATCTTTTTCATCAAGCCGTTCATACCAGTCATTCATTGCCGCAATATCATCTTCCTGAACCTTTTTAACATATTCTGCATCACAGCAGCTTTTTATCTCGTCGTCATATATTTTATATTTTGCAAGCGTTTCTTCCGGCAAATGCGCTTCTATAGGCGTGCCTCCAATAGAATTGTTTATTATTCCCACAGGTACGCCTTCATTTTCAAAAATCTGCCTCGCAAAATGAAACGCCGCTGCGCTCATATTGAGTATATCTTCCTTTTCAGACGCCTTCAGCCATGCGCCGCCGTAAAACTGCCTGTCGTATTCTCCAAACTTTATCTGTTCAGGTACTCTGAACTCCCTTATCATAGGATAATTAATATCATCAAGCTCTTTCCCGACAAGGTCTATCGTCCTTTCAATACGAAGTTCCATATTCGACTGCCCGCTCGCTATATATACATCTCCAACAAGTATGTCGTTTATTGTTTCACTGCATGAATCTGAGCTTATAGTCATGGAATACGGGCCTTTCGCACTGCCTGTCCTTATATTAAATATAAATTCTCCCGTATTATCTGCATAAGCCTCATATATACCGCCGTCAAATTCCAGTTTAAGATGCGTTCCCTCTTTTGCAAATCCCCATACTTTTACATCGGCA
This sequence comes from uncultured Lachnospiraceae bacterium, assembly GCA_947588675.1. Lineage (GTDB taxonomy): Bacteria > Bacillota > Clostridia > Lachnospirales > Lachnospiraceae > V9D3004. The sequence continues at coordinate 22,770 of CANPYY010000018.1, forward strand.
TTTCTCTGAATAACCATTCCATCCCGAAAACATGCAAACATCTCAAAATCTTTCTCTGCCATTACAAACACCTCCAAAGTGCATAAATTATATAATTTATCTCACGTATTGTCAACAAATCCACTTATGCAGCCTGTCACACAGCTTTCCTTGCATTTGCCGCATTTTACGCATTTTGAATAATCAATATGCGGTATGTTATGGACAAGTTCTATTGCGCCCGCCTTACATGATTTTTTACATAACCCACACCCTATACATCCGGCGCTGCAGACGTTTTTCACATTCTTGCCTTTGTCATTGTTATTACAGCCCACTTTATACCCTGCATCGTACGGAATACTTTCAATCAGATTTCTCGGACAAGCTTCTTTGCATTTACCACAGCCTGTGCAACGTCCTTTGTCTATATGCGCAACGCCATCCTTAACGGATATCGCGCCATAACGGCATACCTTTACGCAGGTTCCAAGTCCCAGACACCCATATGAGCAAGCCTTTTTACCGCCTTCCGGAATAATTAGGGCAGATATACAGTCGGGTACTCCCGTATATATATATTTGTCAGGCGCTTTACTGCATGTCCCTATACACCGTACGTGCATTATCCGTCTGTCCTTTTCTTCTATGGCATACCCCAATATCTTCGATACGGTATATGCTTTTTCTTTGTTTATTGGAACAACACACATTACAAATTCAGCTTTTCCTTCTGCCACGGCTCTTGCAAATTCATCGCATCCCGCATATCCGCACCCGCCGCAGTTATTTCCGGGCAGTTCTTTCCTTATAAGCGTTACCTTTTCATCTTCCTCAGTAAAAAAAACTTTTCCTGCCAGCCCTACAAGCAGTCCTGTTATAATACCGCATATACCCATAACCGATACCGCACACACTATTATTGTCATTTTTCCAATCCTCCTTATATCTGCGCAAACCCGAAAAATGCTATCGCCATAAGTCCGGCCGTAACAAGCGTTACAGGCATTCCTTTAAATGCCTCAGGTATATCTTCATTATATTCAATTTTTTCTCTCAGACCTGCCATAATAAGAATAGCAATCAAAAAACCCGCCGATACTCCCGCTGCATACACCAGGCTTTTTATAAAACCGCAGTCTGCCTCCGCTGCGTTTATTGCCGTCCCCAGCACTGCGCAATTAGTCGTTATAAGAGGCAGATATACTCCAAGCGACCTGTACAGTCCTTCTGATTTCTTTTTTATAAACAACTCTATAATCTGTACAAGCCCGGCAATTATCATTATAAATATTATCGTCCTTAAAAATCCTATATTAAAATATGTAAGCAGTTTTTCTACCGGATATGTAATCGCAGTTGATATGGTTATTACAAAAAATACCGCCACACCCATACCGGCGGCAGTAGACATTTTTTTAGAAACACCGAGAAACGGACACAGGCCAAGAAACCGGCTCAGTATAACATTATTTGCAAATGCCGCAGTCATAAACACCGCTATAAGTTTCATAATCATCGCTCCATGACACAGTTTTTACAGTTTTTGCCGCACGCGCCGCAATTTTTTTTGCTTCCCTTTTTCCTTTTGTTCTGCACGGCGCACATAAATGCAAGTACAAAAAAAGCGCCCGGGGCCATTGTAAAAATCGCTGCGGGCGTATATCTTCCTTTTAAAAAGTATTCATTAAAGTTCCATCCGAATATTGTGCCTTTCCCAAACGCTTCCCTGCATATGCCAATCAATGTAAGAGCCATTGTGAATCCGGTCCCCATCCCAAGTCCATCAAATGCTGAAAGTACCACACCGTGTGAAGACGCATACGCCTCCGCGCGTCCAAGTATTATGCAATTGACTACAATAAGCGGTATATATAATCCAAGCGCCGAATACACTTCAGGCATATATGCCATAAGAAGTATCTGTATTACACTTACTGCCGCCGCAATCACAATAATATATGCAGGAATCCTTATACTTCCCGGAATAATATGTCTAAGCGCCGAAATAAGTATATTTGATATTACCAGCACTGCGCCTGTAGTTATACCCATGAAAAAACCATTTGCCGCAGACGTCGTTACCGCAAGCGTGGGACACATTCCAAGCATAAGTACAAACGTAGGATTCTGCCTTATTATACCGTTATAAATTCTTTCGGCATATCTGTTCATTAATTTCCCCCTGTAGCGCTGTTTATTGTATTAAAAAAATCAAGGCATATATTTACTGAATTGACCACCGCATCAGAAGTTATCGTGGCGTTGGTCAGTCCGTCTATTTCATTATCGTCTGCTTCCGTACCTGCATTAATTCCTATCTTTCCCGACTTTCCTTTAAACTGTTCCTTAAATTCTTCATCCGTACAATTAGCTCCAAGTCCCGCGGTTTCATTCATATATACAATATCGATACCCGTAACCACGCCCGATAAATCTATGCCTGCAGCTATTGTAACATTTCCCGAATACCCTGCTGAATGTGCAATAAAAGCATATCCTATGACATTCCCCTGTTCATCCTCCACCTTGGAAATATTATCTATATATGCTTTCATATTTTCGCTTTTTCGGGAATTATACTCCGAAATCCCAGCAGAAAGTTCCCCGCTTTCCTCAAACTTCACGCCGCTATAATCTTTATATACATTATTATAACCGGTAAGTCTGGCTTCTTTTGAAGCTTCATCTATATGCTTTTTTGTTTTAAGGAACACTCCTCCCAGAATAAGCCCGAGAACAGCAGCAATTACGCAAAGTATAAGTCCGTCTCTTAACAGGCTGTCGCCTTTTCTTTTCACATGTTTTTTAGCCATATGCTCTTTCTCTCCTCTCCAAACGGTACAGGCATCGTACATTTTTCTATAAGCGGAACTATCATATTACTACAGATTATCGCATAAGATACTCCTTCAGGCAAGCCTTTTGATAACCTGAAAATACCCGTAAGCGTCCCTATACACATTCCGTACAAAATGCGGCCCGATGACGTCACCGGCGACGTAACATAATCTGTCGCCATAAAAACCGAACCAAATAAAAGTCCGCCGCCGCACACTTGTAATATAATATATCCGCCATCTATACTTCCACAGGACATTATATTATATACAGACATAAACGTGACAAATGACAGTATACATGATATCGGTATTGTAAAAGATATAACCCTGCGGGCTATAAGATATATTGCGCCTATAAGTATCGCCGGAACGGAAGTTTCGCCTATACATCCTGCCGTAGTGCCAAAAAACATATCAAAAATATCCGGTCTTTCTCCCGCTTTAATCATCATAAGGGGCGTAGCTTTACTCTCCCCATCCACGAAAAATGCAGTCATCTGTCTGCTGTAGGATATTAAAAGAAAACACCTTGCCGCCAGCGCAGGATTCATGAAATTGTGTCCCAATCCTCCAAACAGTTGTTTTACAACAATAATTGCAAATATCCCTCCAACTGCAGGAATCCAAAACGGCACATATGCAGACAGGTTAAGCCCGAGAAGCAATCCGGTAAGCAGCGCGCTTCTGTCATTAACGGTAACCGGTCTTTTCAATATCTTCTCATATATATACTCCGATAACACGCATGAAATAATACTTATACATATTATTAAAAATGCCCTGTGTCCAAAATAATATATACCAAAACATGCAGAGGGCATAAGCGCTATACATACGTCCGTCATAATCTCCTCAGTATAAACGCCCTTCCTTATATGCGGCGCTGCCGATACATTAAGCACTTTATATTCTCCCCTCTGCTATTCTCCTTTTTGCCGCCGTAAACATCTGTGTAAGGCACCTTGCCGCAGGACATACATATGTACATTTTCCACAACCCATACAATTTGTACCTCCTATTTTTATAAAAGAATTGTAATCGTTCTTTATCGCATATTCTGCCATAAGTAAAGGTACAAGCCCATTCGGACATGCAGCCGCGCATCTGCCGCATCTTATACACGGTGTACAGGCGCGCGCCGAAACCTCATCTTTTAAAAAGCAAAGCAGGGCTGACGTTGTCTTGGTAACATGATGATTCATATCATATACTGCCTTACCCATCATCGGTCCGCCGACAATAATCTTTTCACACTTTTCTTTAAGTCCTCCTGCCGCCTCAATAAGTTTTATAAATTCCGTACCTGTCCTTACAATCAGATTACATGGTTTATATACCGCATCCCCTGCAACAGTAACAATTCTTTTTATAAGAGGTTTTGATTCACATACGGCATCATTTACCGCCTTTACGGTGGCGACATTGCATACCATATAGCCGGCGTCCTGCGGAAGCGTATTCATTTTTATCTTTTCTCCCGTAACGGAGTATATAATCTGTCTTTCGGCGCCCTGCGGATACATGGTTTTTAAAACCTTTACCCTTATATTTTTTATGTGGCGTGTCTTTTTTAAAAATATATCTATTGCCTCTTTTTTATTATCCTCTATAGCGATAACTGCTGATGCGTTTTCAAATAATTTAAGGAGAACTAAAATGCCTGAAAGTATTTTGCTGCTCTCTGCCACCATAAGTGTAAAATCAGGCGAAATATACGGCTCACATTCTGCGCCGTTTATTATTATCAGCCTGATTTTATCGCTATTTTTACAGGCAAGTTTAACATGGGTCGGAAATCCTGCGCCGCCCATACCGACAACGCCTGCTTCATATATATACTTTAGTATTTCACTTTTGCCTGTTCCAATAATATTTCTTTTTTCCCCATATCCGTCCGAAACAGTATATAAGCCGTCATTTTTGACTGTAATCTCCTTTCCCGCCTCAACGCCCGTCACATATCCTGATACCGACGACGCTATATTTGCGGATATTTTTCCATGCGCGGCGGCTATTTTCTGTCCAACGCATACTTTTTGCCCAACGCATACAACCGGCACGGCGCTTTCACCTATATGCTGCGATAACGGATATTTTAAAATATCACCGGGATAACATTCTTTTATTCTCACTTCTGCCGCCGCTTACGAAAATTTGGACCTTTCACGCATATATTTATCTTTGGTTGCCATTCCGCCGCGTATGTGCCTTTCGGACTTATTGATGTCAAGAACCTGTCTTGCTCTCGCCGCAAGAGCCGGATTAATCATAAACAGCCGCTCCGTTACATCTTTATGTACCGTACTCTTGCTGATTCCAAATTTTTTTGCAGTCTGCCTTACCGTAGCATTAGACTCAATAATGTAATTTGCAATCTGTATCGCCCTTTCTTCTATATACTCTTTCACAAAAATTCCCCTTCATATTACATTCTGTATATTGTATGAACGGACATATTCAGTTATGACTTATACTTTGTTTGTATCCAGTTATATTTTTTATTTACTTATTTTATAATTGTGCTATAATTTTATTATAATTTTTTCTATGTCAAAGGAGGCATTGTATGAAAAAAAAGAATAAATTTGCAGCTCGGCTTAATATAATCAACCTGATTACATTTTTAATAGTAGTTCCTTCTTTGATAATTACACTTATTGCCGTTCTCGCAACCGGAAACCCTATCAACACACAATCACATCAGCTTCGTTCGATGTCTGACTTTAATACAGGCTGGCAGATTGCCAGTACGGGAAAAAGAACTTACGTAACACTGCCCCAGAAATTTGATTCAAATGAAGTTACCATTACCCGTACCATAATACCTGAAATTAATAATAATATGGTTCTTGTCTTTAGAAATAACCATCAGGTTATAGAAGTAAGTACGGATGATGAAATTATATATACATCTAACGACCATGATTTTATACTTCCATGTATTACCGAGCATTACTGCATGGTTGAGCTCCCCGTGAGCCGCAACCTGTACCATATATCAATTAAATTTACCAACTATAATCACGACTATTGCTCTGTTCCGGAATTTAAAATAGGCTCTCTTTTTGCCGCCTATACATATATAGCTTCGCTTGATATATTCTCTATAATAAACATCATAGCGTTATTTATAATTACAATTATACTGCTGTTCTTTGTAATATCGACATCTGCCCGGCATATGTTTGACGCTCGTATATCAAGCCTTACTATTTTTACTTTATTTTCAACATTGCTTATAGCCTCGTCTTCGTCTATTTCGGAGCTTACGCCTTTAATACCTGAGATTTCTGCAAGCATTACCTTTTTTACGATAATGATAATCCCTATACCCGCCCTGCATTATATATGGTACACTACAGGGATGAAGTATAATATTTTTAACGTAACGATAATAATATGCAGAATCAATATAATTTTTCAGCTAATTGCAGGCATATTTACCGACATCAGTCCTTCACATCTGCTTATACCAACCGGAATAATAATAATGTTTTCACTTATTATCTGTATAATATATCTTAATAAAATGTACAAAGAAGACCGTTCAAAATATAATCTTACGATTTTCATATCCGTAATTGTCTTGGCTGTTACGGTTATATTTATTATGATAATGTACCTGCTTACAAATAATCCGCTTCATTTATTAATACAGATTATATTAACACTGTTCTGTATAATACATTTTGCCAACATAGTAATTTCAATACGTACCCAAACGGAAAAAGCGCGTCAAACCGAACAGGAGCTTACAATATATACAAAACTCTCCAAAAAAGATTCCCTTACCGGTCTTAATAACCGCTACTGCTTCGACCAGGATATCAATGACCTTACTGAAAATCTCAATGATAATGCCGATATTGCGCTTATTATACTTGACTTAAACGGTCTTAAATATACTAACGATTCCTACGGTCATTTTGCCGGCGACGAACTCATATGCCGCGCCGCTTCATCTATAAATACGGCATACGAGGAATGCGGAACCTGCTATCGTATTGGCGGTGATGAATTTGCCGTCATTATTCCCGACTGTAAAGAGGACGACGACGCCCTTATTTCCAAACTTGAAAATGTTATTGCAGAGGATAACAAGTCCCACTCCCTTACATTATCAATCGCGTTTGGAATAAGCCATATGATTGATTCAGAAGGAAACCGCCTAAACATACTCAAATGGAAAAATATTGCCGATATGAATATGTACCGGAACAAACAGGAGCAAAAATCCGGCAAAAACTATATTGAAACGCCAGAGGTTCTCGACATAATGAACTGTATTGTCACCACATTGGAAGAAAAAGACATCTATACTGCAAAACATTCTTCACGAACACGACTTATATCGGAACTCCTTGCAACCAAACTCGGCTTGTCGCCAAAAACCATATCAGATACATGTATAGCGGCAAATATACATGATATCGGCAAAATTGCAATACCTGACAGTATACTTAATAAATCAAGCAAGCTTACGGATGAAGAATTTAAAATCATGAAAGACCATGCAGCGCTTGGCGCTAAAATCATAGATAATTCCAATAGCATGAAAGATATTGCCGCAGCAATAAGACATCACCATGAACGCTTTGACGGAAAAGGATATCCCGATGGTCTGTCGCACAAAGAAATTCCTACAATTTCAAGAATAATTGCAATTGCAGATTCCATTGATGCCATGACTTCTAACCGTGTATACAGAAAAGCATTCGATATTGACTACTGCCGAAGCGAAATTAAAAAGAATCTCGGAATAATGTACGACCCGGTTATCGGTCAGATTGCTCTCGATAACTGGGACGAGATTGAAAAGATAATACTAGAAAATAAATAAATATAACAGGGGCTGCCGCTCTTCATAACCGATACTTTGCGGCAACCCCTCATATTTACTTATTTTTTACTTTCACGGCAACTTCCACCCATAGGACATGACATACAGTTTCCTCCACATGAGGATTTACCGTTTTTCTTCGATTTAATAAGATATAAGATAATCAAAACCACAACGGCTAAGACTATACCTCCTATAATGAAATCAGCCATATACATTTCCCCTTTTAAAAGTTACGTCATACTTTAGCTGTAAGTTTATCCGATTCATTATAAGGCTTAAACAGCATGTATATAATGAATATCGCTACCGCTACTGCAAAAACCAGCCCTAACACATTTACCGAACCGCTTACCAGAAGCCCTACCTGGTACACTATAAGTGAAATTGCATATGCAAACACACATTGATATCCTATTGCAAACCATGTCCATTTTGCACTGTTCATTTCCCTTCTTATTGCTCCTATTGCCGCAAAACACGGCGCACACAGAAGATTAAATATAAGGAAAGCATATGCCGCAAGCTGTGTCATTCCTTCAAAATCCAGAACGCCGAATACTCCGACTACTTCTTCTTTTGCCACAAGACCCATTATCGTTGCTATTGTAGCCCTGATATTATTAAATCCGAGCGGAGCAAATATAAAGCTTATGGCATTTCCGATAATTCCAAGCACGCTGTTTTCAAGTTCCATATCCTGACTAAATGTAAACTTTCCGCCTTCCATCCCAAAACATGAACCTGCCCATACTATAATTGACGACAAAAGGATAATTGTACCTGCCTTTTTTATAAATGACCATCCGCGCTCCCACATGCTTCTCAGCACATTAGACAATGTAGGCCAGTGGTATGCCGGAAGTTCCATAACGAACGGAGCCGGGTCTCCCGCAAACATTTTCGTCTTTTTAAGCATTATGCCTGACGTTACTATTGCAAATACTCCGAGAAAATATGCGCTCGGCGCAACCCACCAGGCTCCGTCAAACAGCGCCGTAGCTATAAGCGCTATTATAGGAAGTTTCGCACCGCACGGTATAAATGTAGTAGTCATAATCGTCATCTTACGGTCACGGTCATTTTCAATTGTCCTGGATGCCATAACTCCCGGAACGCCGCATCCCGTACCGATAAGCATCGGTATAAACGACTTTCCTGAAAGCCCGAATTTACGGAATATCCTATCCATTATAAATGCTATACGAGCCATATAACCACACGCTTCAAGAAACGCAAGGAATATGAAAAGCACTAACATCTGAGGCACGAAACCAAGCACTGCCCCAACGCCGCCTACAATACCATCCAGTATAAGACCGCTAAGCCATTCTGTACAACCGACAGCCTCAAGCGCATTGCCGACTATAACCGGCACGCCCGGAACCCATATTCCATACTCTGAAGTATCAGGTGCATTTTCCATAGCCGCATCATATATATCCGCTACCGCATATCCTTTTTCTTCAAAAGCATCCGCATATGTACCAAATTCCTCGTCAAATGCTCCAAAATCTTTTTCCTCGATTGCTGCAAGGACATCTTCCGCGCCTGTCACACCATCATCCGAAGCCTGCTTAATAGCAGATACCATGTCTTCAGTCCATATATTATTTACTGCGTATTCTGTCATGTCTTCTTCATACTGCGCGTTTCCTATCCCGAACAGATGCCAGCCATCTCCGAACAACCCGTCATTGGTCCAATCCGTCACCCAGGTTCCAACCGTCGAAACCGATATATAATATACAAGAATCATAACAACTGCAAATATAGGAAGCGCAGCGAACCTGTTTGTAACAACCTTGTCAATCTTATCCGATATTGTAAGCTTATTTGTCCTTTTTTTCTTATAACAGCCTTTAATAAGAGAAGCAATATATATATATCTTTCATTGGTGATAATGCTCTCCGCATCGTCGTCTAACTCTTTCTCAGCCGCCGCAATATCATTCTCAATATGGTTTAACACTTCTTTATTAATATGAATTTTCTCTAACGCTTTCTCATCGCGCTCAAATATTTTAATTGCATACCATCTCTGTTCATCAGCCGGCATATCGTGAAGTGCGGCCTCCTCAATATGCGCAATCGCATGTTCTACCGCTCCCGAAAATGTATGCATTGGTACCATATGTTCCTTATTTGCGGCGCTTATGGCGGCCTCCGCAGCTTCCATTACTCCCTCGCCTTTCAACGCGGATATTTCTATAACATCGCATCCAAGCTCCCTGGAAAGTTCTTTAATATTAATTACATCGCCGTTTTTTCTTACAACATCCATCATATTAACAGCTACTACAAGGGGTATTCCAAGTTCTGCAAGCTGTGTCGTCAGATACAGGTTTCTTTCAAGGTTCGTACCATCTACAATATTAAGTATTGCGTCAGGTCTTTCCCCTATAAGATAATTTCTCGCAACCACTTCTTCCAGCGTATACGGCGAAAGCGAGTATACACCCGGTAAATCGGTTATAGTCACTCCCTCATGTTTTTTAAGTTTACCTTCTTTTTTCTCAACCGTTACACCCGGCCAGTTACCCACAAACTGGTTAGAGCCCGTCAGCGAATTAAATAATGTAGTTTTACCACTGTTAGGATTACCTGCAAGGGCTATTCTGATATTCATTGATTTATCCTCTCTTTCTTCTATATGTTTTCAACTTCTATCATATCCGCATCAGCCTTTCTGAGGGATAATTCATATCCTCGTACCGTAACTTCCACGGGGTCGCCAAGAGGCGCGACTTTTCTTACATGAATCTCAACGCCTTTGGTTATCCCCATATCCATTATGCGTCGTTTGATTGCTCCTTCCCCATGAAGTCTGACTACCTTTACCCTGTCGCCGACTTTAGCCTGCTTTAGTGTCTGCATTTTTTCATCCTCCTATATAAAAATTAAACCATGATTTTCTGCGCCATTTCTCTGCTTACCGCAACACGTGAATCTTTAATATTTACTATAACATTTCCTCCTATTGCGCTCACTACGGTAACATTGCTTCCTGCAACAAAGCCCAGATCCTCAAGATGTTTTTTTATATCCGGTTTCCCACCTATACGCTTTATAATATTTTCTTCACCTATGTCTGCTAATGTAAGTGGCATCATAAATTATCCTTCCTTATTACTTTATTATTATGTTAGCTTGTGCTAACTTATAACCTTTAAAAAAGAGCTTCCGTTTTGAAACTCCTTCTGTTAGCAGTCGCTAACTAATCTGACAAAAAATATAGTTAGTTTCAGCTAACTAATAATTAGTATATTCATATTCCTAATATTTGTCAACACATTTTTGCATTTTTTTTTTTTATGTGTTATTATTTTTACACAAAGGGGGTATTAACATGCATTTGCAGGAATCAGGAGAAATGTATCTGGAAACGATTCTTATATTATCAAACTCACAGGCTACGGTACGCTCAATTGATATTTGCGAATATATGGGATATTCCAAACCAAGCGTAAGCCGCGCCGTCGGTCTTTTGAAGAAAGGCGGCTATATAGCTGTCGATACAAACGGTTTTATCACGCTTACGGAAAGCGGAAAATATATAGCCGATAAAATATATGAACGACACACCGTACTGACCGGATTTCTTACCGAACTGGGGGTTTCGCCTGATACTGCTGCAGAAGATGCCTGTAAAATAGAACACGACATAAGCGATGAATCCTTTGCTGCAATTAAAAGATATATTAAAAAATATACTAAACAAAATTAAAAAAACAGGTTGTTGCCAACCTGTTTCTTTTTTTAAAGCATCCTTGTATTCTCTTTTTCTGAAAAAATCCATATCGTTTCAGCCGAATCCGGGTCTTTTACATCATATCTGTGTACCTCAAGCGCTATCTGTAACCCGTCTTTTTTCATAAATTCATACTTCAAAAAACCTTTCTCTTTAAGTTCTTCATTTAAAAATTTATAATCACACATTTTCATGAATTTTTCGTGGTAAGAGGGTTCTATATATTTATCCTTATATATTTCTATGGCTTTTCTGTACTTGTTTCTGCATTGCCGCAAAATTTCCTTAAAATACTCAGGAATATATATATATCTTACTTCGTCAGTAATGGTATTTACAAAGTATACCCCTTTATACTTGGGGGCAATTATTTTAAGGAACTGTTCCGCATCTTTTTTCCTCATAAGAATTTCTTCAAGCTTTTGATTCAGGGAACGCTGCTGCCTCTCTTTACCATTCTCTATATAATATCTGTTCTTATCTTCCCTCATTTTTTCTTCTGCCTGATTAATAATATCCTGCAAATCATCACAACTGTTATCCCACATAATTCCAACAGATATTTCATAGTCTTTATAATGCAGTTCATCCTTTACGCACTCCACCGAATGTACTATATCAGAATGAGATTTATCAAAACTCAGTATAACAAATTCATCCCCGCCTATACGATACACGTCATCCCCGACAAAATGCCTCAGAATCGTATCTGCTATAAGGCACAGCATTTCATCGCCTGATTTATGGCCCAGATGGTTATTAATTTCATGAAGACCGATCGCATCCATATATACACATGCTAACGACTTCAGCCCTTCAAATGAAAATGATGCTACATCATTTTCAAACTTGCTCCTGTTATACACCTTAGTCAGGCCATCATAGTTACTCATATACTCAAGCTGTCTTCTCTGATAAAGTTCAGCAACATACTCGTCATGTATGTCCCGTACATACATCATAACAATCTGCCTGTCATCCTTGTATTCGGCATCAATAAACATCTCAAGTATAACCCACCTGTATGTATCATCCAGTTTACGCCTGTACCTCAAACTAAGCCTGCTGTTCTTTTTAAAATAAGCCCTAAGATTATCAATGTCCGTAACCTTCAGAAATTCCTTTCTGTCACGCTTATATATATTTTCAGATTTTCCAAACTTACTAAACCACTCTGAGCAGCTTTTAATCGTTCCTTTCGCCAGTTCACTTTCTTTATCGGCAATTTTTATAACCTCAAACGTATCTGCCGTAAGGTCAACTTTAAGAATCTTAAAATATATGTCTGCAATAAACTTTGCCGCCTCATGGGAAACATCCCCATCCTCGTCGGATATCTCATCTGCTTCTACAGTTTCATATTCGCCCGGCAGCATTTTTATTAAATGATTTTCATTTTTTACATAAATGCCTCTGTAATCTACATTTCTGTCGCTCCTCAAAAGCTTTTCGACTTCCTCAATCGGCATTGGCCTGTAAAAATAGTACCCCTGTCCATATGTACATCCAAGCGCTTTAAGAACATCTGCATGAATTTTATTTTCAACACCCTCGGCTATTACCCATATATCCATAGCATGCGCCATTCTTATAACCGATTCTACTATATTACGTCCACGGCCCAGATTGCTCTCGTCAAGTTCCAGAAATTTCATATCCATCTTCAGAATATCTATATCAATATCCTTTAAGATATTAAGCGATGAATATCCGCTTCCAAAATCATCTAACAGTATCCTGAATCCCATTTCATGGAATCTGCGCACCATATCTTTTAATATATCGCTATTTTTTGCAAACTCTGTTTCTGTTATCTCAACAGCGAGAATATCAGGCTCCACACCATATTTGACTGTCAAATCACTCAGATATTTTGGCACATCCATTGACTTGACGTCTACAATGGAAATATTCACCGAAATCGTAACCGGCTTTATCCCTTTCTGTTTCCATATGCTAATCTGACGGCATACTCTCTCCCATACGTACTTATCTAATTCAACTATAAGTCCGCTTTCTTCCAGTATAGGTATATAATCGCCAGGCGGCAAAAGTCCCTGTTCGGGATGAATCCATCTAACAAGCGCCTCCATACTTACAATCTTGCCGGTTATTATATCGCACTTAGGCTGAAGGAAAAATGTAAATTCCTCATTTTCAAGACCTCTGCATATTCCATTAAAAATTCTCTGTTTTTTCTGTATGTCTACAGCCATACTTTCATTAAAATAGCATATCTTGCTATTATAATTTCCCTTGGCAAAATCTGCGGCTATCTGTGCGTTATTATACATAGCCTCTACGCTCAGTTTACTGTCAGAAATACGGTATATACCCATTACCGGTACAAATCCCGCCTTTTGTTCATATACCGTTACATATTGATACACCGTGTCATACAACTGATTTATCAAATCTTCATCATCGGGCATGAATATTGCAAAATCATCTGAACCAAAATAGCCGCCTATACTTCCGGTAGTATTTTCAATACTACGTATATAATTTCCGATTTTTTTCAATATAAAATCTCCGGCTTCCTGTCCGTAAACTTCGTTATACAGCTTAAATTGTTTTATATCCATTGCCACTAGGCATCTACCTGTACCTGTATGCTCTGCAATATATTCAGACACACGTTCATTAAAATATTGCTTCAGCAAAAGTCCCGTTAAAGAATCTTTTATATATATATCATCCGGTTCTTTATCCTTTACTTTATAATAATCTTCTATTTCGCTTATATTAAGTATTGTATACGAATCTATATCATCACGATTTATGTATATGCATTCAACATCCAGCCATTTACTGGTTTCACGGCAAAAAACAGCGCCCTGATTCACGCCTTTCTCCCTTGGGCAGTTGGAGCATACTTTATTTTCATCTTTCAGGCATTTATAACATTGCTCTCCTGCTTTAATATCCGGGAAGAATTTTTCCAGACCTTTATCAAAATATACTATCCTGTAATCTCTGTCAACTATGTAAGTTGCCCTTCCGTTTTTACCATTCAGCATATCCGCACCTCATATACAAAATCTACCTTATTATTATACATTTTTATTATTTATTATTCAATACAAAATCTGCACAAGTTCAGAATTTTATTCCGATTTGTGCAGATTTTATTTTTAATATTTATGCCAAGATTATTTTTTACTTATATTCTTTCGACGTTATCAATTCGCCGCCGGCAGAATAATACTCAAGTATAATCGACTCTGCATCGGGAACCGCTGCCTTTAACGCCTCAAGGTATCCCTCAAAAGTCGTATCCATTGCTTCAATAGATGCTTCAAGAGCTTCCTTTACAACATCGATATCACCTACATCTGTTATATACTGATATTTGTATACTACAGACTTATCTCTTGCCTCAACCTTCATGTCAAGGCCTGATTCTTTCATTGATTCAGCCATTGAGTCAAACTGTGACTGCATACCTGCTACATAACCTTCAATCGTATCAGTCTCTGCCGTATTTTCCTCTGCGTCATCCTGTACATCTGCATCTGTCTGCGCATCCACATCATCCTGTGCATCTGCATCCGTCTGCGCATCTGCATCACCCGGCGCATCTGTCTCCGCAGACGTTTCCTCAGTTACGCTTTCAGTAGGCTGGGCATCTGTATTCTCCTGTTTGGAACCTCCGCATCCTGCCAGCGAAAAACACATTGCTGCAATCAAAACAGTCCCGCTAATCATTTTTAATAATTTTTTCATATCAATCTCCTTCCCTGAAAATAATATGGCTATGCCTGTTTCATAAGCATAGCCATAATGCCGGCAACGGGAATCGAACCCGTACAGGTGTCGCCACCCGCAGGATTTTAAGTCCTGTGCGTCTGCCAGTTCCGCCACACCGGCATCTGTTCAACGTGAACAGTATATAGTATATCACATGAAAGAAAAAGTTCAAGTAATATTTTTCATATTTTTTATTACAACCGCCGACACAGGAGCAAGTTCTATTTTCATATATCCGTTATCCGAATAATAACTTACGGCATTTAATGAAAACCCTTCCCTGTAAGACGAAATAAGAGAGACAAAATATGTGTCTTTCGTAACTCCCAGTT
The DNA here is from genome assembly GCA_947588675.1 of uncultured Lachnospiraceae bacterium. Taxonomy (GTDB): domain Bacteria; phylum Bacillota; class Clostridia; order Lachnospirales; family Lachnospiraceae; genus V9D3004. The sequence goes on from CANPYY010000018.1 coordinate 38,266, forward strand.
TCCATACGGGCACATCTATGGTTTTTACTTCCTCCGATATATTGGATGCTATAATAAACGCCTCGTTTGTATTGAATCTTCCATAACACAGTACATTCTTTTCAAGATTCAGGAATATAAGCGAACCGGTTTTAAGCGCGGCATAATCCTTATGAATCCTTATTATCTCTTTATGGAAAAGTATAAGGTCCTTATCCTCCCTGCCCCACGGATACGTCCTCCTGTTATCCGGGTCAGTAAAACCGCATAAGCCTGCCTCGTCGCCGTAGTATATCGTCGGCGCTCCCGGCCACGTCATCTGTACAATTACTGCAGCCCTCATAATTCCCTGACAAACTCCTGCTTCAGCCATATGCGCCCCAACCGTTGCAGTCCTTCCTACAATATGATTAGTCCTTGTAAGGAATCTCGAATGGTCATGATTAGACAATTCATTCATCGCCGAATACAGCGAAGGAGTTGTCATATTAAGCATATTATGCAGCATCGCATTGTAAAATACGTCTGCATTTCCGAGAAGGTCCTCCCTGTATTCATCGCTGTGTTTTTCCATTCCCGTAAAAAACCATGAAACCGGCTCCATAAATGCATCATAGTTCATTACAGTATCCCATTCATCCCCTTTAAGCCACTCCCTGGGGCTTCCATAATGTTCCGCAAGTATTACCGCATCGGGATTAGCGTTCTTTACGCTCTCACGGAATGCCTTCCAGAATTTATGGTTATATTCGTCGCTATACCCAAGATCAGCCGCAACGTCTAAACGCCAGCCATCGGCGTTATATGGCGGAGACACCCATTTTGCGGCAATCTTCATAATATAATGGAAAAGCAGCGGCGATTCTTCATAATTTAATTTGGGAAGCGTATCATGTCCCCACCAGCCGTCATACTTTTCATTATATGGCCAGTTTTCCTCAAAAAATTTAAAAAAGGTTCTGTATGGGCTGTCTGCGCTTACATACGCCCCTTTTTTATATTCCGCCTGATTTTCATATATTCTTTCCCTGTCAAGCCATTTATTAAAAGAACCGCAGTGATTAAATACGCCGTCAAGTATAATGCGTATACCCCTTTTATGCGCCTCTTTCACAAGATTTGCAAAAAGTTCATTTCCTGCTTCAAGATTTCTTTTATCCGTTACTCTCCTTATATATTTCTCCGCCCTTTTATTGTCATTATCATACGGTTCAAGCACATTTCCGTCATCAGCAACAATCTTTCCAAAGTGCGGGTCTACATAATCATAATCCTGTATATCATATTTGTGGTTTGACGGAGAAATAAATATGGGATTAAGATATAATACTTCTACCCCAAGTTCTTCAAAATAGTCAAGTTTTTTAATAACTCCCTCCAGGTCGCCGCCATAAAACTCCCTGACGTCCATTGTCCTTGGAAGCCTGTACCAGTCATCTGATTTTGATACATGCTCATTGATATAACTGTATTCGTCATTAACCACATCATTGCTTTTATCGCCATTATAAAACCTGTCAACAAATATCTGATACATTACCGCGCCCTTTGCCCAGTCAGGTACATTAAATCCCGGTATTATGCAGAAGTTCGCGTAATCCGCCTTTTCATTTTGCACTCCGAGCCTGTTATAAAATAATATTCTGTCTGCGCTGTGCAGTTCAAAGTAATAATTTACCGTTTCATTAACAGGCGTTATTACCGCCTCATAGTAATCAAATATACTGTCGCTTCGCGCAGCCTTCATATTATATACCGTATCTCCTGCAACAAGACACACCTTGTCCATATCCCCATGCCCTGTTCTTATCCGTATTGTTACTTCCTTATAAGTCCCCTGTTCTGCCGGGCTTCTGAACATTTCAGTTCCGTCGCTGTATATAGCCTCAATATTAATTTCATGATTATATGATGAATTATCCAACTCATTTCACTCCTTGTTATCGTCTGGGTATAAAAGTAAAACAGGATAGTTTACACTATCCTGTTTTGGAGAAGGTATTTTTGTTACTTATGGGGTGTAGCAAAAACTATATAATGTATTGGGGTTTACAATACGGAGTATATCACTATAAAACAAAACAGTGTGCACAAACTTTTTTATTTTTTTCAATTTTCTTTGTGAATAATCACAATATAATTATTCTGTTTTGTCAGCTTTGCAACATTTTTCAGCCCGAATATATCCATACATTGTGATTATTACCAATAACCTTTATACGGTTTCAGCCTCTTTGCCATCAAATAACGCCTCAAATTCCTCCCTGCCTATACGCTCTTTTTCAATTAAAAGTTCCGCACACCTGCAAAGTACATCCATATTATTGTTAAGTATTTCTTTTGCTTTTGCGTAACATTCATCAATTATCCTCTTTACTTCCCCATCAATGACAGATGCCACGCTTTCACTAAAGCCTTTCGTATGCCCGAAATCGCGTCCCAGAAATACTTCGTCCTCATCGTCATAATTAATCATTCCGATTTTATCCGAAAAACCGTATTTTGTAACCATGCTTGTCGCAATTGCCGTAGCCTGCTTGATGTCCTGCGAAGCTCCTGTCGTAATATCTTCAAGAATTATTTCCTCTGCAACCCTTCCTCCCAGGCTTACAATTATATGCTGTAACATTCTTCCTTTGGTTTCAAAAGTTTCATCTTTTTCAGGCAGCGGCATCGTATAACCTGCTGCGCCAAGTCCTGTCGGTATAATTGATACGGTATGCACCGGTCCGACATCAGGAAGCAAATGGAACAATATCGCATGACCTGATTCGTGATATGCCGTTATCTTCTTGTCCTTATCCGAAATAATCCTGCTTCGTTTTTCAGGTCCGATACCAACCTTTATAAATGATTTCGTTATATCCTCCTGTACTATATATGCCCTGTTATCCTTTGCCGCGCATATAGCCGCCTCATTAAGGAGGTTTTCAAGATCTGCTCCCGTCATTCCCGCCGTTGTCTGCGCAACATTTTTTAAATCAACGTCTTCAGCAAGAGGTTTATTTCTTGCATGGACTTTAAGTATATCCTCCCTGCCGCGCACATCGGGTCTTCCTACTTCAACTCTCCTGTCAAACCTTCCCGGACGGAGTATTGCAGGGTCCAATATATCTATACGGTTAGTTGCCGCCATTACAATAATTCCCTCATTAATGCCAAAGCCATCCATTTCAACAAGGAGCTGGTTTAAAGTCTGTTCCCTTTCGTCATGTCCTCCGCCAAGTCCGGTTCCCCTTCTTCTTCCGACGGCATCTATTTCATCTATAAATACTATACATGGCGAATGCCTTTTCGCATCTGAAAAAAGGTCTCTCACACGCGCTGCTCCGACACCTACAAACATCTCCACAAAATCAGAACCCGATATACTGAAAAACGGAACTCCCGCTTCTCCTGCCACCGCCTTTGCAAGCAGGGTCTTTCCGGTTCCCGGCGGTCCTACCATAATTACGCCCTTTGGAATCCTTGCCCCAAGAGCTGTATATTTATGAGGATCTTTTAAGAAATCCACAATCTCCTCCAACTGCTCTTTTTCTTCCACAAGCCCGGCAACATCCTTAAACGTTGTCCTTTTATCTTTAGGCGACGTCATTCTCGCCCTGCTTTTTCCAAAATTCATAAGCCGGGTGTTTCCTCCTCCGCCGGCCTGTGAATTCATCATTGCAAACAAAATAATTATGGCTATAAATAACAGCACATACGGAATAATGCTAACCCACCACGGCGTCTTACTTATTGCCTTTATCATATATTTAAATTTGTTAATGTCAGGATTTTGCGACAATTCATACAGTTTATCTTCTACTGCCCCAACGTCGGTTGAAAAATATACGCTCGGCTCGTCAAGATCTCTGTAATATACCGTTACTTTTCCTGACGGTGTATTCTGATCCTGCGATATGACAACCGATAATACTTCGTCTTTTTTTATCTCTTTTACGAGCTTCGACGTATTATATCCTTCCGTAGACCTTTTCGCCATGGAATTTGACACAAACAGTATAGATATCGTTATAATTATCAACGCTATAAAAAACCCATTTCCTCTCATTTGTCCTCTCAACTTTAACCTCCTAATATGCTCTGTTTTTATTATTCTTCAAAATTAAGTATACCAATATATGGAAGATTCCTGTACCTTTGCGCATAGTCAAGCCCAAAGCCCACAACAAACCTGTCTTCAATCTCAAATCCATTATAGCTGACTTCAACCGGATATTCCCTGCGGGAAGGTTTATCAAGCAGCGTGCATACTGCAAGGCTTGCCGGTTCCGCTTCTTTAAGGTATTTGATAAGGTTTGACAATGTTCTGCCGGAATCCAGTATATCTTCAATTATCATTATATGCTTTCCGGTCACGGGTGACTCCAGGTCTTTTATTATTTTCACCTGTCCTGAGCTTTCAGTTCCGTCACCATAACTGGAAACCTGCATAAAATCTATCTTCACGGGAATGTCGAGCCTTTTTGTAAGCTCGCAGGTAAAAAATATGCTTCCTTTAAGAATACATATTATATGCAAAGTTTTTCCTTTATAGTCGTTATTAATCTGATGCGCCAGTTCGGCTATACGTCTGTTAAGCTTTTTTTCTTCAATAAATACCTCTACAGTTTCTTTTCTCATATCCTCTTTTGCTCCTCTTATCCGATACTTAACTCAAGCACCGATTCGGTATTATCATTCACATAATAATCTTCACCGATACGCCCTCCTAAAACCGCCAGAACATGACTGCCGTCTGCCGCCACAACAATTCTGTCACGGTATTTTCTCGGAACCTTACAGTCAATCATATATCTTGTAATCTTTTTGGTTCCTCCATTACTTAACACAAAATAATCATCTTCCTGCGGCCGTCTTATACTCAATTTACAATTGATTCTATCATAATCAAACCATTTTGTACAATTATTTTTAGGAATTTCCATAGTATCTGTTTTATATGCTTTTAATGATACGGCAACATTAAGTTTCTCACAAAACATTTCCGCATCCGGAAGATATACGTTATAAAGCTGTATATCAAGCGCCTCTCCCTCTATATCTTCCCTGTTTAAAATATACTCAAACTTATCAAAACAATTATCTTTACAGGTTTCCTCTTTTTTTATTCTTAAAATTCCATATTCTCTTTCAGCGCACAACCCATACGGAAGATGTATATTTTTTCCCGTTTCCATTTCAGCAAGCTTTACCGTCATATCTATATGACGCATTGTAATATCCTTCAGGCTGCCTGTCTGTGTATTTATCATCCTTCTTATAATCTCTGTTCTTGCTGCCGGATACATTTTAACAAGATTATTGCATACTATCTCCGCATAACCGTCATATTCCTTTACATACTGCCTGTACAGTTTATCCGTTTCGGCAGTCATCCAGTCATATATCTGCCGTAAATTATCAGACATCGCAGCTATATGTTCCACAGCCGCCTCATTAATATTTTCCAACTGCGGAATAACCTTGTGCCTGATACGGTTCCTGTCATAATCCGTACATCTGTTAGTTGCATCTTCCCTGTAGTCCTGCCCAATATCTTTAAGATACTCAATTATTTCATTTCTCTGCAGACACATAAGAGGCCTTATAATATTCTCTCTTTCAGCATCCATCCCCAGAAGGCCTTTTATTCCCGTCCCCCTGCACATTCTGAAAAGTATTGTTTCCACCTGATCATTTTTGTGATGCGCCACAGCAATTTTATCGGCTCCCAGCCTCTTTCTTTCTTCCTCAAATACCCGGTATCTTATATATCTTCCCGCTTCCTCTATTGTCATATTCATATTTTTTGCAATATCGCTTACCGGATAAAAAACACTTTTAAATTGTATGCCATAGCTGTCCGCCAGCTCTTTTGCAAACATTTCATCATCTGCCGCATCTTTTCCCCTTATACCGTGATTTACATGCAGCGCGTACAGAGAAAGACGATATTCCTGCTGTAAACATACAAGCATACGAAAAAGGCATACGGAATCTGCTCCGCCCGAAAGCCCTGCAATGATTGCATCTCCGGGTGAAAAAATCTTTTTTTCCTCTATAAATGTCCTGACTTTATCAAGCGGCATATCCATAAAATTTCCTTTCTTTGGTATCAGCTTTAATCTAATTCTATACCTTATACCACAATCCTGCAACAAGTACGCTCATATCATCCATTGCTTTTCTATATGTGTTTTTCCCGGACTCATTCAAAATGAGCTCCGCCATTTCCTGTGGATTGCTTGTCTTGCTAGTTTCTATAATCTCTCTTATAACTTCTTCCGGCTCACTGCCCCGTATTCCATCAACGACCCCGTCGCTGAGCATTATAACCATATCTCCGTTTGCAAGCTTATGTCTGCTGCTTTTCGGATTTGCTTCAGGCAATATTCCTATAGGCATTGTATCAGACCGTATTATTGTTACCCCGTTTTTCTTTTTTATATATGTTGCCGCCGCTCCGCATTTTATACATTCACACATACCGTCATTCAAATCTATTACGCATATATCTGCCGTAGAAAAGTTTTCTTCATCATTGGAAAATACAAGCGTTGAATTTACAAAATTAAGCGCCATGCTTTCAGAAAAGCCCGCCTCAACCAACTGTTCTATCATTTCTATGACCGTTTCGCTCTCATCATAGGCTGACGCGCCGCTTCCCATACCGTCTGTAATAGTCATTACTACTCTGCCGTTCGGGAGCGTAAGTACGGAATAATTATCTCCGGAAACCATTTCTCCGTCTTTTGAAATTCTCGCTACTCCCGTAAGCACCTTATACCTTACATCTTCAACAAACACAATTTCCCTGTATTCTTTCGGTATAATTCCTACGCCCTCATATGCCCGCCATCTGTTTTTCATTACTCCCGATATTATATCCGCCATTTCCCTAAGAGTTATACATACATTTCCTCCTGTCCTGGCAGTTATACATATCTGCATCCTGTTATCCCTTTTTTCCAGTACCGCAATCTTTTTTACCTTCACCCCATACGACCTTAGGAGTGATAATATTTCTTCTTCCTCTTTCAATATCTTTCTTCTTGTAGAAGATATATCTTTCTCAAGTTCACCGATAAGACGGGATACCTCTTTCATCTGTTGCGCAATCAGATTTCTGTTTTGCGCAAACCTGTTCAGCCAGCCCTCGCTTATTCTCATTATTTCCAGCTGCTTATTAGTTTCCCTCATAAAATCGTCAAAGTGCATACATCTGGCTGCAAAATCGACAGATACATCTTCTCTGCTTATTCTTCCGTCCCTCTCGGCGCTGCCCAGCATTTTTATCGTTTCGTGGTATGTATCATAATATTTTTGCTCCCAGCAATAATGGCAATTACTGCATGTCCTGCACACGCTTCCGGTCAGCTCGTTAAATATTTTACCGACGCTTACTGTATTAAGTACAGGCTTTTCAACCCCCTGCTTTGCAAATGTTTCTCCCAGATTCTCAAACGCACCTGCAAATTCTAACAGTTTAACGCTCATCTCCTGCCTTACATTATTCTTAACAAGTACATTATCCTCCTCATCTTCAGAATCCCTTACGCAAAGAATTGTTTTAGGTATAAACAAAAAACCTGCCGCCGCAGATAAAAATGCCTTAAACTCCCACATGCTCCACAGTTCTTCAGGACATAAAAGCCCTACTGCCACTCCTGACGCCGCAAAAACAAGCACGCTGGCGGATTTACCCATTCCGCTTACAATTCCCGTAGCTATACCCGCAATACAGTATAACCCGACAAGCGCAATATTGTTTCCATACACTCCCGCCGATATCCCCGCTGCCGCTCCGGCGATTGCGCCCGCCGCCGCTCCATATTTATACGATATACAAAGCACAAGGATGAACATTCCGCATTCCCTTACAGAGAAAAAATCAAACAGCGTTTCAGGCAAACCATTGACAGTCAGCGAAAGCATAAGAACAACGCTTATAAGCTGTTCTCCCGAAAGCGCCTGCTCAATTTTCCCATATCGTATCAGATGTATTCCTTTATACAAAAGATTAGCAAATACTATTATAAGAATACCTTCACCGACTGAAAAAAATATATTTTCATATGTTTCAAATATTCCGCCGGATATTCCAAGTACAGCGCTTACTGCAGCCGTAAGATATGCAATGCTCTTAAAACCCATATACGTCTTTTTGACATAAGCCAGACGTTCGATAACCATTACGCTTACAAATACAAGACTGTATTTAATTATATTGCCGCCGCCCTGCATGGAAATGGGAAAAATATACGAAGCGACTACTCCGGCATATATGGAAACTATAACCGGATTATTTCTTTTTTTCCCCGTAAGTGCAATCACAAATAACGCTTCCGCTGCGACGCTCATCGAAAAAAATACTACCCTTGCTATAAAAAAGCTTACTATACATTCTGCTATAAGTCTTGTGCTTACTTTTCCTGTCTTCACACATATCCCTCTTTTCTGCACCAATATGCGATAACAGTATATATAGTGCAAAAAAAAAGATTTGTAGAAAGACGTCATGTCCCGAAAAAAATCGTTTACACCTTACGACAAAAAAGGACGATTATATCAATCGTCCTCAGCTTCAAATACTATTTCATCAGGATATATAAGTCCAAGCCTCTCTCTGGCTATCCTTTCAATGTTTTCATCTGAATATACATATTCTTTATACGATTCTAAGTTATCCTTCTCCTCATTAAGCTTATCAAGCTGCTTTTCATATTTGGCTTTTTCCTCTTTAAGAAGACTGCATCTGCTGTCAAGATCTATTTTTTTATATGTAATTATTACAAACAGGACCAATACAGTAACTACTATAATAGCCATCCCTGACTTTTTCCTGCGTCCTTTTCTTATCCGCATACATTATCCCCCATAACACACAGCTAGCTACTATGTTTAGATAGTTTCATTCTACAACGCTCGTTTACATTTTTCAAGTACTTTTTTAACAATTTAATGAAAAATGTTACTTTTTTTACCATACGTCTGCCTATCAGACATTGAAATACAGCCATTCCCAAAAATAATGATAGCAGTGAATAGAATCTGATTTCCCCTTCGTTAAACCTGTATATAACATAAAATTCAGCGAACGCTGCGCTGACCCAGAATATGAAATCTTCCAGAATAATACATATCCATGCACGCCGTAATGCTTCCCTTAATATAATAAGCGCATCATATGCAAACATAATGGCAAGTCCCGATACAAATGTTGCGGTTACATACAAAAGTTGTTCCGTTATCATCTGAAAAGCCTGCCTAACAATGACCCTGCAGATTTTATATCTGATTTATCAGAGTATGCCGCGCTGTCCACCCTGCCATCTATATTAACCTCCCCTTTATCAAGTGTCAGATGGCTTACGTGCAGTTCGCTGCCGCATATCAATAACGAACCCTGCACTGTTTCAAGCAACACTTCCTTTGCATCAAAGGATATAACGTCTGTAACGCCTGTTATAAGCGTTTCGCCCCTGCCATTTATCTGAAGTTTATGGGCGCCTGTACTTTTCGGTTTATCTTCCAATACCGGAACCTCCTGCCTATAATAACATTATAATAATATTCCGGCAGTCGTTAAAATATTACAGGTACCGAAACAATTCTTTAGCTTCTTCCTTATTATATGTTTCCTGTACAGACAATACTTCCACCTTAACATTTTTATTGCCGAAATTAATTTCAATTACATCTCCCGGCTTAACCGACAGGGAAGCTTTAGCAACATTTCCGTTTACAAATACACGTCCTGCGTCGCACGCCTCATTTGCAACCGGTCTTCTTTTTATAAGTCTTGATACTTTCAGATATTTATCCAATCTCATGATATAATTCCACCTTTAATCTATATAATTGACAAAATAAGGACTGTTACGAATAACAGTCCTTACGCATTTTTATCTTGCCTTGCAAAATATTAGTTTACTGCATCTTTAAGAGCTTTTCCTGCTTTAAATTTAGGAGCTTTTGATGCAGGTATCTTCATGGTTGCACCCGTAAGCGGATTCCTTCCTTCTCTTGCTGCTCTTTCCGTAACTTCAAACGTTCCAAAACCAACTAACTGAATTTTCTCACCCTTTTTCAATTCATCAGTTACCACATCCACAAATGCTTTTAATGCCTTTTCAGCATCCTTCTTTGATAATTCTGTCTGTGCAGCAATAGCAGCTACTAATTCTGTTTTGTTCATGAAAATACTCCTCCTCAATCGATAAAAATACTTGTTATTATTACTATGTAATAACCTTACAATTTTATTTATA
>CANPYY010000019.1 GCA_947588675.1 uncultured Lachnospiraceae bacterium
TTCTCTGCGAGAATCTCCACCTTACCCTTGACATAATTAAAGGTGAAAGTGTTACCAATCATTGACACCTATACAATTGCAAAAAAAATATTTGATGCGTACTATTGAAATAGTATATTTGATTGTGTTATACTAACAACAGTTATGTACACACCATGCGTCTGTACGACAATTACAGGAGGGCTTGCAATGATTGAAGCAACTAGCTGTGGTGGTGTGGTTATATTCCGGGGCAAGATTCTGCTTTTATACAAGAACTATAAAAATAAGTATGAAGGCTGGGTATTGCCAAAAGGAACTGTAGAAGATGGCGAAGAATATAAGGAAACAGCCATTCGTGAAGTAAAGGAAGAATCGGGCGCGGATGCGTCAATTATTAAGTACGTAGGCAAAAGTCAGTATTCATTTAATGCACAAAATGATACGGTTATTAAGGATGTCCACTGGTACCTGATGATGGCTGACAGCTACTACAGTAAACCACAACGCGAGGAATATTTTGTCGATTCCGGATATTATAAATATCATGAAGCTTATCATCTTCTGAAGTTTATTAATGAAAAGCAGATTTTAGAGAAGGCTTATATGGAATACCTTGACCTCAAAAAGTGTAATTTATGGGGAAATAAGAAATATTTCTGAATATGTACAGCAACTAAAAACAAACTCCCATTGGGCATATTGCCTGTGGGAGTTTTTGTATGCCTGAAAATATTTTTAATTCATACACTTTAATTGCATTACATATATTTATAAGAAAAGATATAGGTGTATGAATATGGAAAGCGACTGTAAATATCATAAAAGTCCTGCGTACAGGTATGAATATGTACCATCTCTTTCACTGGAAAGGGCGTATACTCTTTCCTGCGCGCTTAAAATGAAGCGGCCAAAGAAAGATTTTTTTCTGGAGCTTGCTGATATATTTTCGGATAAAAATATTAATCAGGAATATATATGCCTGGAAATGGTCTGTGATGAATATTCCTGTGAGAGGATGAAAATAATTGCAAAGATGGAGAATTTTAAAGTACAGCCGTTTACCGGTATTAAAATATCCGAAAATATAAGAGAGTGTAACAGATTAATAAGAAATGAAATAAGTGATAATGATATATATATATACCCGTCAAGGGATAAAATAGATGAAATGACGGTTTTCTGGTTAAGGCTTGCGCTTTATGAAGATAATAATACCGGCATAATTTTCAGCAGTTTCCACGATATAAAGTATGACGAAAATACGATATATTCGCCATATGAAAATACGGCTGTAAGTGAAAGTAAATCGTTTATAATCAGTAGAAAACTTATTGACAGGGCAGGGCTTTTTGACGAATCCTTTGAAAGTATGCAGTATGCGGTATTTGATTATTGTATGAGGATATTAAACCTCGGATACAGGAATATTATAGCGAAGAACAGCAGATTTTATGGTGAATCAGGTTTTTGCATTAAGGCCTGCGATGAAAAAATATTTTTCCGCAAATGGAATATATATGCGCAGAGATTGTGTAAAAGGCGTCAGGATATACAACTGCTTATACACAGAAAGCAGGATGAAAGATTTAATCTGCTGTCAATAGGCTGCGGCGCGGGAAATGTTCCTGCGGGTATAAAAGGCATATATCCGAATAGTACAGTAATAGGCGCAGAGATTCCCGAATATGCATTTTCCTGTGGCGATAGGGTAGTTCCGTATATAACGGGAAGCATTTATGATATATCTGATTATGTACATACCCTGGTGTTATGCGGCCGTGAAAGATGTTTTGATTATATAATTCTGGAAAGCGTCATGGAACATATAGGAAACGCCGTAGATTATTTAAAAAATATAAGCAGAAACCTGTCTGAGAACGGAAAAATCATTGTGTGTATACCGAATATAATGCACCATTCGGTGATAGCCGGCCTTTTAAGAGGCGAATTTACGTATAAAAGCGGAGGGATACTCTATGAAGGCTGTATACATTTTTATACCTACAATGAAGCAAAAAGGCATTTTTATGAAGCAGGGCTTGTAATTGAAGAATGTTTTTATTCATTATTTGAAAATGAAAATTCCCCGGGTGATAAAGAGATAGTGAATAAAATTTTGCAGATAAAAGATGTGGCGTGCGAGGTTATGTTTAATGCGTATGAGTATTTCTTTTTATTAAAAAAACGCTAAATAAACGGTATTAATTTATTAATCTGGTTTTTTTGTTGAAAAAAGGAAAGGAGTTTGTTATAATACAGTACCGTAAAAGTAAATTTAAGAATTTTCGGAGGTAATGAAAATGGGTAAGAATATTGTTGTTGGACAGTCAGGTGGACCGACAGCCGTTATTAACTCGTCTGTTGCAGGCGTATATGCACAGGCAAAGAAACTTGGTGTTGACAAAGTGTATGGTATGATTCACGGAATTGAAGGATTCCTGGACGACAGGATATGCGACCTTGATGATTATCTTGCATCTCCGGAAGGAATAGAGATGCTTAAAAGGACGCCTTCCGCATTTCTTGGTTCATGCCGTTTTAAAATGCCAAAAATTGAAGGCAACGAAGCAATCTATGATAAGATATTTGAAGTTATGGAAAAACATGATATAGATTATCTGTTTTACTGTGGCGGCAACGACTCAATGGATACGGTAAAGATGCTTTCAGATTATGCGGCTGCACATGGAAAGACACAGAGATTTGTAGGAGTGCCTAAGACGGTTGATAACGACCTTCCTATAACGGACCATTGTCCGGGATATGGTTCAGCAGCAAAATATATTGCAACGTCATTAAAGGAAGTTATCCGTGACAATTCATCATTTGGCGTTAAAAAGCCTACGGTATGTATTGTTGAGATTATGGGACGTAACGCAGGATGGCTTACTGCAGCGGCTGCGCTTGCAAAGAGCGGCGACTGTGAAGGACCGGATGCAATATATCTGCCTGAAAGAGTATTTGATATAGATAAGTTCGTGGATAAGATTAAAGAACTTGAAAAGACAAAATCATCTATAGTAATAGCCGTATCGGAAGGCGTTAAGATTGCCGACGGACGTTATGTATGTGAAATAGGACGTGAAGTTGCAGTTGACGCATTCGGACACAAGCAGATGTCGGGAACGGCTGCAAAGCTTGCCGATATAGTTGCGGAAAGGACAGGTCTCAAGACTCGCGCCATTGAATTTTCAACCCTTCAGAGGTCGGCAACACATATTGCATCGCTTACTGATATCAATGAAGCATTCCAGGTTGGAGCAGCCGCAGTTAAGGCAGCGGATGAAGGTAAGACTGCAATGATGATAACGCTTGACAGAAATTGTGACGACCCATATCAGTGCGGCACAAGCGCGCATGATATACATGATATCGCCAATGTTGAGAGAAAAGTTCCTGATGAATGGATTACGGAAGACGGATGCGGACTTACGGATGAATTTGAAAGATATGCAAGACCGCTTATTATGGGAGAACTTACTCCGCTTTTTGCAAACGGTGTTCCGGTTCATCTTGTTAGGAAATAATTTACAAAATAATTTGCAAATTATACTAAAGAGAATTATAATGGAATAAAATTATGAAAAGGAGATATAGATATGGCATTAGTTACAACAACAGAAATGTTTAAAAAAGCATATGCGGGCGGATATGCTATCGGAGCGTTTAATGTAAACAACATGGAGATTGTACAGGGAATAACTGAAGCAGCAGGAGAACTTAATTCTCCTATTATTCTTCAGGTATCGGCAGGCGCAAGAAAGTATGCCCAGCATGAGTATCTTGTTAATCTTGTGAAAGCAGCTTTGGAGCTTAACGATATTCCTATAGCTCTCCACCTTGACCACGGCGCAGATTTTGATATCTGTAAGTCATGTATTGACGGAGGATTTACTTCAGTCATGATAGATGCTTCAGGCAAACCTTTTGAAGATAATATTGCAGTTACAAAGAAAGTCGTAGACTATGCGCACGATAAGGGAGTTGTAGTTGAAGCTGAACTTGGAACTCTTGCAGGTGTTGAGGATGAAGTAAAGGTATCGGCTGAAGATTCAAGCTATACCAATCCTGATGAAGTTGAGGAGTTTGTTAAGAGGACAGGCGTTGATTCGCTTGCTATAGCAATAGGTACAAGCCATGGCGCATTTAAGTTTAAGCCCGGAACAAAGCCGCAGCTTCGTTTTGATATTCTTGACGAAGTATCTAAGAGGCTTCCTGAATTTCCTATTGTACTTCATGGAGCTTCAAGCGTACCGCAGGAATATGTTAAGATTATAAATGAGAAGGGCGGTAATCTTGCAGACGCAATCGGAGTGCCTGAGGACCAGCTCCGTCAGGCAGCAAGAAGCGCAGTATGTAAGATAAATATTGATTCTGACCTTAGACTTGCAATGACAGCAGGTATCCGTCAGGTGCTTACAGATAATCCTGCAGCGTTTGACCCGAGAGAATATCTTAAAGTTGGACGTGCCAATGTTAAAGCTATCGTTGCACACAAGATTACAGAAGTGCTTGGAAGTAACGGAAAAGCTTAATTTTACAGTTTAATTTATTACAAATTATGGAGTTGTTGTGAAATAACCTGTTATTTTGCAACAACCCCATTTTTATAAAAGATAATTTTAAGGGGGAGCCCGTATGTATGATTATCTGGTTGTTGGAGCCGGCTTGTTTGGAGCGGTATTTGCATATGAAATGACGAAAAAAGGCAGAAGATGCCTTGTTATAGATAAAAGAGAGCATATCGGCGGAAATATTTATACGGAAGAAATAGAAGGTATAAAGGTTCATAAATATGGGGCGCATATTTTCCATACAGACAACAGGAAGATATGGGACTACATTAATAAGTTTGCAGAATTTAACCGATATACAAATTGCGTTGTTGCAAGATATAAGGACGAATTATACAATCTTCCTTTTAATATGAATACGTTTAATAAGCTGTGGGGAGTAATAACTCCTGCCGAAGCAAAAAAGAAGATTGAAGCGCAGAGAAAGGAAGCAGGAATTATAACGCCTTCAAATCTTGAAGAACAGGCTTTGTCGCTTGTAGGACGCGATATATATGAGAAGCTTATAAAAGGTTATACCGAGAAGCAATGGGGCAAACCTGCAAAAGAGCTGCCTGCATTTATAATAAAAAGGCTGCCGGTAAGATTTACATATGATAATAATTATTTTAATGATAAGTTTCAGGGAATACCTGTCGGAGGGTATACGGAGATTGTTGAAAAAATGCTTGAGGGTTGTGAGGTAAGGCTTTCGGCAGATTATTTTTCTGACAGGGATAAATATGACGGCATGGCGGATAAAGTGCTGTTTACAGGAATGATAGACGAGTATTTTGATTTCTGTTACGGAAATCTTGAGTATAGAACGTTAAGATTTGAACATGAGATGCCGGATACGGATAACTTTCAGGGAAATGCGGTAGTTAATTATACCGAGTATGATATTCCTTATACGAGGATAATAGAGCATAAGCATTTTGAGTTTGGAAACCAGAAAAATACAATAATAACCAAAGAATATCCCGATGTCTGGAAACCGGGAATGGAGCCGTATTATCCGGTGAATAATGATGAAAACAATGCCCTTTATAATAAATATTTAAAACTCGCGGAAAATAAAAAAAATGTCATATTTGGAGGAAGGCTTGGCATGTACAGATATATGGATATGCATAATGTGATAGAAGAAGCATTGATATGTGTCGGAAAAGAGATGGAAGAAGCGTTATGAAAAAATTATTGTATCTTACATTTCTGCCGGCAATTTTCTGGATGATGTTCATATTCGGTTTTTCAAAAGACGACGGAAACACATCATCATCTTTAAGTTTAACCATAACACAGAAAATAGTAGATATCATTGAATATAACAGAGAGTATACGGAAGATGAATATAATGCCCTTGTGGAAAAACTGCATACGCCGGTAAGAAAAGCGGCTCATATGGCAGAATATGCAATGCTTGCAATCCTTATATATATACCGTTTATGATTAACGTGTATGTACAAAATATAAGAATCCGAAAACGTAAGCAAATATTTTTGGTCACTTTTATAATATGTGTAATATATTCGATAACAGATGAAATACATCAGTTGTTTGTGCCGGGCAGAACCGGTAAAGCGTCTGACGTATTGGTCGATTCTATCGGTGGATTGTGTGGATTATTATTCCTTTTGTGTATTCATAAGCTCGCCGATAGAAAGGTAGTACGAAAAGGCAAGAAGTGACTGTATCGGGATAAGCATACATTCCGTAAGTGTGGTTATTGTAAAGCCAAAGGTGATTAGCAGAGGAAGTACGGAATTGCGTCTTTTGTCATGATATCTTATATAATGACGCAGTGACAGTATAATGCTGAATATATTGAGTATTATATAAAAAATCATTGCAGGTATCCCATATGAATATCCCATCTGCAGTATATTGTTGTGTGCGTGCGGCGCACGGTAGTCGTTTACTTTTTTGCTGTATTTTCTGTGACCTTTCATATCCAATTTTTTAATATAGCTTTTATATATAGTAATTCTTCCGTTTAAGATATTATCCAGACTTTCGCCATCTCTGAAAGTCATTATAATCCTTTTTAACAGCGACGGCTCTTTGTTTGCGTTATCAATGGCGGATTCGATATCCTGTTCGATTTCATTAATGGCTTTTGGATTTGCAGTTGTATCGGAATCGGCTGCAAGGCATAGGCTGCCGTTGGAATACTCTGCAAGATATTCTTCATCTCTTTCAAATGTAATAGGATGGTTTATAAGATGAGGAACAGTTGCGAGCAGTCCGTATGATACAAAAAATGATATTGCCATAACCGGTATTGCGGCTAAAATATATTTAATAAATACCTGTCCGGATTTTCTGGCAAAAAACAAACGGAAGAAAAACCATATGGCGGTAATAAAAGCGATAGCGGCGAAAGAAGTCCGCGCTCCCGTCATGTACAGAAAGAATAACGCGCAGCCGGCTTCGGCATATATAAACATACAATTTTTAATATTGCCTTTTGTATATATAATGTAGTCGAATCTTGAAATAAGGCATATCCATACAGTAATTAAAAATCTGGCGTATACGTTGGGATTAGTAGACAGCGCCATGTATCTGACGCCCGAAGTATACGGCCGGAAAAGAAAACAGAAAATTACGGAAAAAATAAAAATTATTCGTACGCTGTAAATCAGACAACTCCACAGGTTGTCCCTTCCTTCTTCTGTATACTGCTGGGATACGCAGAACAGGGAAGTAAAAAGCACAAGAAGAATAAGGCTTAAAAACCAGTATTTCTTAAAAACCACAATATCTGAATATAGCATACACAGGCACATTAATATCCAGACCGATAAGAAAGGTATATTAAAAGAAAGTTTTCTGTGTATTTTATTTTTGCGCGGAAATATTGAAAGCACATATATTAGTAATAACATCAGAATAACAAATATTGAAGTATATATAAAATAGTTATTTTTAATGGCATTTACCTTAACAATAATCTCTAAAGTTATAATTCCCAGTATAATTAAAACTATCAGAAGCGAATGCAGAATATTAAATTTTTTCGTTTTCATATCATACCTCCGAGTATTTTAATAGTATACAGTTATTGAAGAAAAAATACAAGGGTTAAATACATTATATAGTCAACATGTGACTTAATTGTGTTATTTTATTGTTGCAGGAAAAATTTTGTAAAGTGTGAAAATTATATTCAAAACACGGAAAAAATGTGATATTCTTATATAAAATGTAAGGAGGATAGGCTATGGGAAAGAAAAGATTTCAAAAATTTTTGGCGTGTTTGTTAATCTTGGCAATGACTGCTGGTATATTTAATTCTTATACTGCAGATGCCGCAGTTAAAAACGATACAATAAAATACGGATACAGCGAAGCGGAAACAATATATCCATCTGATGCGGGGCAAATATACAGGCTTTATAGCGGCTCCGATAAATATGTAAAATTAAAGTCCGGTAATTATGATAAATGGATTGACAGGATAATTGTGCCTGAATATGCGCTGGATTTTTATAATAAGTTGTCTGATGAGGCTTTTTGGACGGATGATACCAATTTTACTGTAAACGGAAGTACATGGATTGAAAGAAGCAGTATTAATGCAATTAAATTTTCGGATGTTAAAGTGCAGGGTACGGAAGAAGAATTTAAGGCGCGGATGAAAGACGAGGCTTTTCTTATGCGCGCGGTTTTTGATGCGTTTGACAGGGACCATCCGGAAGTGTTCTGGCTTGATGGTACTACTACATATCAGTATTCCTGGAAAATGATTACCAGCGGAAATACTACTACATATAATGCAGAACTGTATTTAGTACTGAAAAATGATACTTATGATATAAGAAGACAGGATTATACGGCGGCCGGGACTGTAAAGAAAGGAATTTCACAAAGAAATAATGCCGTTAATAATATCTTATCGGAAATAAGCAGTACGGATTCAATATATCAGCAAATAAAATATTTCAATCACAGACTGACAAAGAGCAATACATATAATACTGAAGTTTCAAAGGGAAACAATAGCGCGGCATCCGAATATGCGTGGGAGTGTATAAGCGCTCTTTTGGGGAATACGGGCAGTGAAGGACCGGTATGCGAGGGATATGCACGGGCCTTTAAAGTTTTGTGCGACAGGTCGGGAATCGGTTGTATTCTTGTAGATGGAAGCGCAGTGGACAGTTACGGGAATGCAGGCGACCATATGTGGAATTATGTGAAAATCGGCAGTTTGTGGTATGGCGCAGATGTTACGTGGAATGACCCTGTGGTCCGCAATGTTGAAAAGGCAGACTCAGGTTATGAGCGAGAGGATTATTTATGTGTTGGTTCGGATACGGTAATACGGAATACGAAATTTATTGACTCTCATCCTGTTACAAATTCTGCGTCTGAAGACGGTGTTGAATTTATAAACGGGCCTGTTCTTAGTAAAACAGAATATGACCCTTTGGCGTCGCCTGAACCGACAGTAGAGCCGACTGCAGAGCCAACACTAAAACCGACGCAGAAACCGACGCAGGAACCGACAGCGGGGCCAACGGCGGAACAGACAGCAGAGCCAACAGCGGAGCCGACTTCAGAACCTACGGCAGAACCAACGCCGGGAACGACAGCGGAGCCGACTTCAGAACCTACGGCGGCACCAACGCCGGGAACGACAGCAGAACCGACAGCGGAACCAACAATAGAGCCGGCACCGGAAGCGACGGCAGAACCGACAGCGGAGCCGACGCAGGAACCGACGACAGAATCGACAGCGAAACCTACGGCGGAGCCAACGCCGGGAACGATACCGGGACCCACGGCAGGCTCAACAAATCAGGAAGCGGCAGACGAGAATAAAATACCACGGTTACCGGAAGCGGATATACATCCTCCGGTTACAGCACCGGCAAATGAGCTTGTTTTGCCGGGCAGCATATTAGAGTGTGATGGTAACAGATATATGGTAACATCGTCAGATGCCGAGAATAAAACCGTAGCATTGATAGGAATTACGGGAAACAGGAGCGCTTTATCAATACCTGATACTATAGTGGCAGACAATATTACGTATTCTGTAACATCTATATCGGATAAAGCATTAAAAGGTAATAAGAAGTTAAAAAAGGCAGTAATTGGAAGTAATATAGTTTCTATAGGAAAACAGGCGTTCATGAATTGCAGGAAATTAAAAAAGATAACTATATTGTCGCTAAATATAAAAATCGGTAAAAAAGCATTTTATGGAATATACGGTAAGGCGAAGATATATATTCCGGAGAAAAAATTTGCAGCATATAAGAAAATGCTTAAAAAATCGAAAATTAAATCAGGTGTAAAGATTAAAAAGAGATGATTTGCTCATAAAAGTTGATTATAAGAATTTATCATGTTATTATATAATCTGGTAAATTGAAAAGAACTCAGGAGGTAATGTAATGGTTACATTAAGTAAATCGGGCGCGTATCTTATTAATGGAAATGAAGTTATAGAAAATGATGCGGACGCGCTTATAAAAATTAAAAAGATAACCGGAAAAGATGTAAATGTTTATGAAGCAAAAAAGGGTACTATAGCATATGAGATATTAGAAAATCATAATGTTTCGGGAAATATGAATGAGCTTCAGATAAAGTTTGACAAGCTCACTTCCCATGATATTACATTCGTAGGTATTATTCAGACAGCCAGGGCGTCGGGACTTGAAAAATTCCCTATACCGTATGTCCTTACCAACTGCCACAACAGTCTTTGTGCAGTGGGTGGTACTATTAATGAGGATGACCACATGTTTGGACTTTCATGCGCAAAAAGGTATGGAGGAATATATGTACCGCCTCATCAGGCTGTAATACATCAGTTTGCAAGGGAAATGCTTGCAGGCGGCGGAAAGATGATACTCGGCTCTGACAGCCATACAAGATACGGCGCGCTTGGTACAATGGCAATGGGAGAGGGAGGCCCTGAGCTCGTAAAGCAGCTTCTTTCAAAGACATATGATATTAAAATGCCTGATATAATCGGAGTGTATATGACAGGAAAACCTGAAAAAGGCGTTGGTCCTCAGGATGTTGCGCTCGCGCTTATTAAGGCGGTATTTGCAAACGGATATGTAAATAATAAGGTGCTTGAATTTATAGGCCCCGGTATCAGTTCGCTTAGCGCTGATTTCCGTATAGGTGTGGATGTTATGACGACGGAAACTACATGCCTGTCATCAATATGGCGTACTGACGATACCATTAAAGAGTTTTACGATATACATAAACGTCCTGAGGATTATAAGGAACTTAATCCTTCGGATATTGCATATTATGATGGAATGGTATATATAAATCTTTCCAAAGTAAAACCTATGATAGCAATGCCGTTCCATCCAAGCAATGCTTATACAATAGAAGAACTGAACGGTAATCTTATGGATATTCTTAGCGACTGTGAAAAGAAAGCTCTTGTAAGCCTTGACGGCGCGGTTGAATATTCTCTTAAAGATAAGGTGAGAAATGGAAAACTGTATGTTGAACAGGGAATCATTGCGGGATGCGCCGGCGGAGGTTTTGAGAATATATGCGATGCTGCTGATATACTTAAAGGAAAGAGTATCGGTAATGATGAATTTACACTTAGCGTATATCCTGCAAGTACGCCTATATATATGGAACTTGCACGTAACGGCAAACTCGCGGAGCTTTTGGGAACCGGCGCAATAGTTAAGACAGCGTTCTGCGGTCCTTGCTTTGGCGCAGGAGATACTCCGGCAAATAATGCGTTCAGTATAAGGCATTCAACGAGGAACTTCCCTAACCGTGAAGGCTCTAAGCTTCAAAATGGCCAGATATCGTCGGTAGCTCTTATGGACGCGCGTTCAATTGCCGCAACTGCTGCGAACAAAGGATATCTTACGGCGGCAACGGATATGGCGGATATTGAATATACATCACCGAAATATCATTTTGACAGTACGATATATGAGAATCGTGTATTTGACAGCAAGGGAATAGCTGATAAAACGCAGGAAATTAAACTCGGACCAAATATTAAAGACTGGCCGGAGATGATAGAACTCAGGGATAATATTATGTTAAAGGTAGTATCTGAGATACATGACCCTGTTACTACTACCGATGAACTTATACCTTCCGGAGAAACGTCGTCATACCGTTCGAATCCTCTGGGACTTGCGGAATTTGCGCTATCGAGAAAAGACCCTGCATATGTAGGAAGGGCGAAAGAAGTACGTGCAGTGGAAGAAGCAAGACAGAACGGTAAATGTCCGTGTGAATCGGAATTTGCACACGCGTTTGAAACAGTTAAGGCAGATGAAAGATTTAAAGACATAAATCCTCTGGAATGTGAGATAGGAAGCACTATATTTGCAGTAAAACCGGGAGACGGTTCGGCAAGGGAGCAGGCGGCTTCATGCCAGAGAGTGCTTGGAGGACTTGCCAATATTGCAAATGAATATGCAACAAAGAGATACCGTTCCAATCTTATTAACTGGGGTATGCTTCCGTTTATATATAATGGAAACCATGAGGAACTTCCGTTTGCAAACGGAGATTATATATTCGTTCCCGGAATAGTATCTGCAATAAAAGCCCAGAAAGAGTCTGTTAAAGCTTATGTTATAAAACAAGACGGACTTCATGAATGTGAATTTGACCTCGGAAGGCTTACAGATGATGAAAGAGATATTATATTAAAGGGTTGTCTTATAAATTATAACAGGAATTAACGGTATTATAAAATTACAGGAGAATTATAGTATGGCAATACAGAGTCAGTGCGATATATGCTCAAATTATGTATATGATGAGCTGGAAGAATATTATTACTGTGATGTAAATCTGGACGAAGATGAAATGTACAGATTTATGAAAGGCTCTGTAAGCGCCTGTCCTTACTTTAATTCGGACGATGAATACAAGCTAGCAAGAAAACAATAAGGCTGACGCTTGTTATAAAACCGGAGCCAAAATAGCGCAATACGCTGTTTTGGCTCCGGTTTAAACAGTCTTAAATGAAAAGGTTTTTCAGCCTATTCTACAGTTACGGATTTTGCAAGATTTCTGGGCTGGTCTACGTTAAGGTCGCGTCTTACGGCAGTAAAATATGCAAGATACTGCAATATTACCGCATTACAGAACGGTGTAAATTCTTCATCCATTTTCGGAAGCGTTATATGATGGTCACATAAGGATGTGTCAACATGCTCGCCTGATTTTGTTACAAGTATTACATATGCTCCGCGTGAGCGGACTTCAACAACGTTGGAAATAACTTTTGAATATACGTTATCCTGTGTTGCAAAAGCAATTACCGGCACATTATCCGTTATCAGAGATATTGTGCCGTGTTTTAATTCTCCTGCGGCATAAGCCTCTGAGTGAATATAACTTATTTCTTTCAGTTTAAGCGAGCCTTCACATGCAATTGCATAATCAAGACCCCTGCCCAGATAAAATATATTATCAGCTTTTTTTAGTTTTTTTGTTATATAGAATAATTCCTGGTCCATATTGATAGTTGCTTTCATATCGTCTACGGAATTGATTAAGCATTCCGTTCTGCAGCGCGCGTCGTTGTCAGACAGAAGATTTTTAATCATTGCTATTTTATATGCAATAAGATACATAAGTGAAAGCTGTACGGTATATGCTTTTGTGCTTGCAACGGATATTTCGGGGCCTGCATGTGTGTACAGGACATAATCGCTTTCAAGAGCTATTATAGAGCCTTTTACATTAACAATTGCAAGAGTTCTTGCCCCAAGGCTTTTTGCAAGCTTGACGGCAGCAAGGGTATCGGCGGTTTCACCTGATTGTGATATTGCAATGACAAGAGTATGTTCGTCGATAATGGGGTCGGAATATCTAAATTCCGAAGCAATGTCTACGGAAACCGGAATCCTGGCATATTTTTCAATCATAACTTTCCCAAGCATACCTGCGTGCATTGCCGTTCCGCATGCAGTAATTACAATACGGTTTAGATTTTTAAATAAATCATCAGGAACGTTGTCGGATGAAAAATCCGGCAGGCCTTTAACTATTCTTGGAGAAATCGTATTTATAACGGCATCGGGCTGTTCGTGGATTTCTTTAAGCATGAAGTGTTCGTAACCGCCTTTTTTTGCCGCTGCTATATCCCAGTTTACATGTATTGTTTCCGGAGTAAATATGTTTCCGAAATAATCGTATACGGTAATACTGTCTGAAGTAAGTTTGGCAATATGATTTTCGGGAAGTATAAAATAATCCTTTGTATAATCTATGATAGCCACTATATCTGAGGCGACAAAAGAGCCGGTACTGCAGTTGGCGGCTATAAGAGGGCTGTTTTTCCTCGTAGCATATATTTTATCCGGCTGGTCTGAAAAAATTATACAGAATGAATAAGAGCCTTCAAGTACCTCGCAGGCTTTCTTTATTGCTTCAAAAGCGTCTCCCTCATAGTATGAATCAATTACCATGGCTGCAATCTCAGTATCTGTCTGAGATACGGGAAATTTGCCGTCTTTAGCCAGAATGTCAGATAATTCACGGTAATTCTCTATGATTCCGTTATGTATAAGAGTGACGCGGCCGTATGAATGAGGATGGGAATTAACCTCGGTGACGCCGCCGTGCGTAGCCCATCTTGTATGTCCTATTCCGGAAAGAGGAACGGAGTCTTCATTGTATTGTTCAAGTTTATTAACCAGATTCATGACTTTTCCGGTAGTTTTAACAATTTTAACGGGATTAAGCGAATCATTTATACAATATGCTATTCCGGCGCTGTCGTATCCTCTGTATTCAAGTGCCAGAAGACCGCAGGTTATAATCTGCCTGGCGTCTGTATTGCCAATATAGCCCACTATTCCACACATAAAAAATCCTCCCAAAATAACTTTAATATATGATAAAAGTATATACGTTTACAGGATTTATTGCAATAAAAAAATTGCCATGATAATATATGTATAATTTATAAATACTATTACTTGCGGGGTACATAATAATTGGATACTGTATATGAAATAATTGACTGTATTGCCGAAAATCAGGCGATAGATGCAGAACAACTGGATATTTTGCTTAAAAACAACGACAGGGAGGCTTGTGAATACCTGTATGAGAAAGCGCGCACAGCAGCGGGAAGCGTATATAAAAATAAGATATATATACGCGGTCTTATAGAGTTTACAAACTACTGCAAAAACGAATGTTATTATTGCGGTATAAGAAAGAGCAGTCCGGGAATACAGCGTTACAGGCTTTCAAAAGATGAGATTCTCTGCTGTGTGGAAAAAGGATATATGCTGGGTTTCCGTACATTTGTGCTTCAGGGCGGAGAAGATGTATTTTATGATGATAAGAAAATATGCGATATAGTCTATTCTATAAAAGAGCGCCACAGTGATTGCGCCGTTACGCTGTCAATCGGGGAAAAAAGCTATGCTTCATACAGGATGTATTTTGATGCGGGCGCAGACAGATATCTTTTGCGTCATGAAACGGCAGATGAAAAACATTATAAGAAGCTGCATCCGGATGCGCTTTCATATTCAAACCGCATGAGGTGCCTGTACGACCTTAAAGAAATAGGATATCAGACGGGATGCGGATTTATGGTAGGTTCGCCGTATCAGACAACGGATACATTATTTAAAGACATAAGCTTTATATGCGAATTTAAACCGCATATGGCGGGAATAGGACCGTTTATACCGCATAAAGGCACTCCTTTTGCAAAAGAAAACGCAGGAACAATGGATATGACGCTTAAATTAGTGGCTGTTTTAAGGCTGTTAAGACCGCATATGCTCATTCCGGCTACGACAGCTCTGGCTACAGTTAATCCTGAAGGAAGAAAGAAAGGAATACTTGCCGGGGCAAATGTTGTTATGCCAAACCTGTCGCCGCAGGGCGTCCGGGATAAATACACTCTTTATGATAATAAAGCGTATGAAGAAAGCGAGGCTGCAGAACATATAGCGTTTCTTGCAGAAGAACTTAAAAGCATAGGATATGAGATAGAAATATCAAGAGGGGATTATATTATATAATTATGGGACTGCCGTATAGCAAAAACCTTACAGCAGTCCCATAAAATTATTATTTATTTACTTTCGGAAGTCCGTCGAAGCCTTTTTTGAGGTCTTCATCAGTCGGAATGTAATCTGTCATAGTTCCGTCATTATATGCCTGGTAAGCATACATATCGAAGTAACCGGTTCCAGTAAGACCGAACAGGATAGTTTTTTCTTCGCCTGTTTCTTTGCATTTGAGAGCCTCGTCAATAGCAACCTTTATTGCATGGCTGCTTTCAGGGGCAGGAAGTATTCCCTCGACGCGGGCAAATTTCTGCGCGGCTTCAAATACGCTGGTCTGTTCTACAGAACGTGCTTCCATTAATCCGTCGTCGTAAAGCTGTGAAAGTACGGAACTCATTCCATGATATCTGAGTCCGCCTGCATGGTTTGCGGAAGGTATGAAACTGCTTCCAAGTGTATACATTTTAGCGAGAGGGCAGACCATACCCGTATCACAGAAGTCGTAAGCGTATTTTCCTCGTGTAAGGCTTGGACATGAAGCAGGCTCGACAGCTATTATCTGATAATCAGCTTCACCTCTTAATTTTTCACCCATAAATGGAGCTACAAGACCGCCAAGGTTAGAACCTCCGCCTGCGCATCCTATGATGATATCAGGTTTTTCACCGTATTTATCAAGAGCCGTTTTAGATTCAAGACCTATAACTGACTGATGAAGCAGAACCTGTGAAAGAACCGAACCAAGTACATATCTGTAACCTTCGGTAGATACTGCAACTTCAACGGCTTCGGATATTGCGCATCCAAGGCTTCCTGTTGTACCCGGAAATTCCTGAAGCATTTTTCTGCCGACATTGGTTGTTTCTGACGGGGAAGGAGTTACGGATGCTCCATAAGTCCTCATTACTTCGCGTCTGAAAGGTTTTTGTTCATAAGAGCATTTAACCATATATACTTTGCAGTCGAGGCCAAAGTATGAACATGCCATGGAAAGGGCGGTTCCCCACTGTCCGGCGCCGGTTTCGGTAGTAACGCCTTTAAGTCCCTGCTTCTTTGCGTA
The DNA here is from genome assembly GCA_947588675.1 of uncultured Lachnospiraceae bacterium. Lineage (GTDB taxonomy): Bacteria > Bacillota > Clostridia > Lachnospirales > Lachnospiraceae > V9D3004. The sequence goes on from CANPYY010000019.1 coordinate 16,603, forward strand.
ATAAGCCTGGGCAATGGCGGAATTGAGTTTGTGGCTTCCGGAAGTGTTGTTTCCTTCAAATTTATAATAAATTTTTGCCGGGGTATCGAGCGCTTTTTCAAGGAAATAAGCCCTGATAAGCGGCGATGGACGATACATTTTATAAAAATCAAGTATTTCGTCCGGTATATCAAAATATGGGGTAGTATCATCGAGTTCCTGTTTAACGAGGTCGTCGCAGAAAACAGGCCTTAAATCTTCAAAACCCATAGGTTCAAGCGTGCCAGGATTAAGAAGCGGCGCGGGCTTGTTTTTCATATCGGCTCTGACATTATACCACCTTGTTGGAATTTCATTTTCATTAAGGTAAATCTTATAAGGTATTTTACTTTTCATATTTGAGAGTCTTCCTTTCATTTTTATTAATTAATTATATACTTTAAAGAAAAAATGTCAATATTATGAATTTTATTAATTGCTTCATTGTAAGGTTTTAAATTGATTGATTTTTTTGGAATAATGTACTAGTATATTTATATAAGGAGGTTTTCGCATGAAAATGACTTTTCGCTGGTATGGTGAAGGCAATGACAGCGTTACGCTTGACGAGATAAGGCAGATACCGGGAGTATGCGGCATAGTATGGGCATTACATAACAAGCTTCCGGGTGAAGTATGGTATACGGAAGAAATAGCAGAAGTTAAAGAACAGCTTGATAAATATGGATTTAACATGGATGTTGTTGAATCGGTAAATGTACATGACGATATTAAAACAGGAGGTCCGTTAAGGGATAAATATATTGAAAATTATAAACAGACGCTTAGAAATCTTAAACCGTTTGGGGTAAAAGTTGTGTGTTACAATTTTATGCCTGTATTTGACTGGACGCGGACGGATTTATTCCATCCGGTTGGAGATGGTTCTACAGCGCTTTATTATGAAAAAGATAAGATAATCGATGACCCTGAAAAGATGGCGCAGTATATACTTGAGGAATGTAAAGGTTATACGATGCCCGGCTGGGAGCCTGAGCGCATGTCAAAACTCAGAGAACTTTTTGATATGTATAAAGACGTAACAAAGGAAATGCTGTGGGATAACCTGAAATATTTTCTTGACGCCATTATGCCTGTATGCAATGAGCTGGATATTAAAATGGCAATTCATCCGGATGACCCGCCGTGGGATATTTTCGGGCTGCCGAGGCTTATTGTTGATGAAAAATCGGTAGAGCGTTTTCTTAATATGGTGGATGACCCGTATAATTGCCTTACGTTGTGTTCGGGTTCGCTTAGTTCCAATCCTGAAAATAATGTGGCGGATATAATAAGAAAGCATTGCGACCGTATAGCTTTTGCACATGTAAGAAATGTAAAGCATTTTGAAAACGGTGATTTCAGCGAGGCGTCGCACAGGGATTGTGACGGGGATACCGGTATACTTGATATAATGAAAGCTTATCACGATTGTGGATTTGACGGATATATGAGGCCTGACCATGGAAGGCATATATGGGGAGAAAAATGCCGTCCGGGATACGGGCTTTATGACAGGGCGCTTGGAATCATGTATCTTTTAGGATGTTGGGATATGCTTGATAAACTGTCGGAGGAGGCTTGACATGAAGAAGTTTATGGATGAAGATTTTCTTTTGTCCTGTGATACGGCAAAACTGCTGTACCACAATTATGCAGAGAAAATGCCGATAATAGATTATCACTGTCATATCGATGCAAAGGAGATAGCGGAAGACAGAAGGTTTGATAATATTACGCAGGTCTGGCTTGGAGCCGACCATTATAAATGGCGTCTTATGCGTTCCAACGGAGTGTGTGAAAAATATATAACGGGAGACGCCTCTGACAGAGAGAAATTCCAGAAATGGGCGGAAACGCTTGAAAGGGCTATTGGTAATCCTCTGTATCACTGGAGCCATTTGGAACTGAAAAGATATTTTGGATATAACGGCGACCTTAATTCGGATACGGCTGAGGAAGTATGGAACCTGTGCAATGAGAAACTTAAAAATCCGTCTATGTCGGCAAGAAATATTATGAAAATGTCAGGCGTTATTCTTATCGGAACTACGGATGACCCTGCAGACGAGCTTGCCTGGCACAGGAAGATAGAAGATGATAAAAGTTTTGACATAAAGGTACTTCCAATGTGGCGTCCGGATAAAGCGTTAGGAATTGAAAAACCGGATTTTGGTAATTATATACACAGGCTTTCCAATGCATCGCAGGTTGATATAAACAGTTTTTCGGATTGGAAGAAAGCCATGGCAATACGGCTTGATTATTTTCAGGACAGGGGATGTCTTGGAAGCGACCATGGAATGAAGTACGTTCCGTTTACAAGAGCAGATGAAAAGAAAATCGACAATATATTTACCAGGGCGGTAAACGGAGACGGTATTTCAAAAGAAGAAGAAGATATGTTTAAAACAGAGGGGCTGCTGTTCCTGGCGGAAGAATATGCAAAGAGAGGATGGGTCATGCAGCTTCATTTTGGCGTTACGAGGGATAATAATACGAAGATGTATCGGCGCATAGGCGCAGATACGGGCTTTGATGGAATATATAACAGACTGCCTGTTGAAAAACTTTCAGCTTTTTTAGATGAATTAAACAGTAGGGACAGCCTTCCAAAGACTATATTATATAGTCTGAATCCAAACGATAATGCAGCCATAGGAGTTCTCATGGGTTGTTTTCAGGAGTTTGGCGTGCGGGGAAAAATACAGCAGGGTTCGGCATGGTGGTTTAACGACCATATTAATGGAATGACTGAACAGATGCTAAGCATTGCAAATCTTGGAATGTTAGCAAATTTTGCAGGTATGCTTACTGATTCAAGAAGTTTTTTATCATATACGAGGCACGAATATTTCAGAAGAATATTATGTAATATAATTGGTACAAAGGTTGATAACGGAGAATTTCCTTTCGATGAAAAAAGACTGGGACAGATAGTAAGTGATATTTCTTTTAATAATGCACGTAATTATTTTGGATTTAATATAGACTAAAGGAGGTACTGTAAATTGAGCAAAAGGGTAGTTACATTCGGAGAAATAATGTTAAGGCTTGAGCCTATGGGATATTACAGATTTGTACAGGCGGAAAGTTACGGAGCGACGTTTGGCGGCGGAGAAGCAAATGTGAGCGTTTCGCTTGCAAATTATGGATATGATACAAGTTTTGTCACTAAACTTCCGAAAAATGAAATTGCGCAGGGAGCGATAAATTCACTTAGGAAATACGGAGTAGATACATCATATATTGTAAGGGGCGGCGACAGAATAGGAATATATTTTCTGGAAAAAGGCGCAAGCCAAAGACCATCTAAGGTAATATATGACCGCGCCGGTTCATCAATAGCAAAAGCTTCGGAAAAAGATTTTGACTGGCATAAGATATTTGACGGTGCAGACTGGTTCCATTTTACGGGAATCACGCCTGCGCTTTCAAAAGATGTGGCGGACATATGTCTATGCGCGTGTAAAAAGGCTAAAGAAAAAGGACTTACAATAAGCTGCGACCTCAATTACAGAAATAAACTGTGGTCAAAAGAGGAAGCCGGTAAGGTCATGGGAAAACTGTGCGAATATGTTGACGTATGTATATCTAACGAAGAAGATGCAAACGATGTGTTTGGAATAAAAGCGTCAGGTACCAATGTGACAGATGGAGAAATAAGCTATGAGGGATATAAGGATGTGGCAAGGCAGCTTTATGAAAGATTTTCATTTAAAAAGGTAGCGATAACTCTCCGTACATCGATATCTGCTAATGACAATAAATGGGCGGCGATGCTGTATGACGGTGATGATTATTATTTCAGCAAAACATACCTTATGCATATAGTCGACAGGGTAGGCGGAGGAGATAGTTTCGGCGGCGGTCTTATATACGCCCTTATGGAAAATTATGATTCAGGGAGCGCTATAGAATTTGCCGTAGCGGCATCGTGTCTTAAACATTCAATTGAGGGTGATTTTAATATGGTTTCCGTAGATGAGGTCAAAAAACTTGCGGACGGAGATGCTTCAGGACGGGTACAGAGATAGATTCCATAAAAGAAAGTGAAGGAAATTAATTATGAAATTAACATATGAAGGTATAAAACCTGCAGATAAATGGGAGGAAAAGGGAGTACGTCTTCCCAAATACGATATATGCGCAGTAAAAGAGAAAACAAAGGATAATCCTGTATGGATTCATTTTGGAGCAGGTAATATTTTCCGGGGATTTATTGCCGGACTTGCAGATGAACTTCTTAATAAAGGACTTGCGGATACGGGAATTGTAGCGACGGATACTTTTGATTATGAAATAATTGATAAAATATATAAGCCATTCGATAATCTGACTTTATTTGTAGGACTTCTTCCCGACGGAAGAACAAAAAGCAATGTAATTGCAAGCGTCACAGAGGCTCTTTCCGCAAATTGTAATGATGAGCCTTCATACAGTCGGCTGAAAGAAATCTTTGTGAAAAAGTCTTTGCAAATGGTTAGTTTTACGATAACGGAAAAAGGGTATTCCTTAAAAAATATGAATGGAGAACTGCTTCCGGTCGTGGTTTCAGATATTGAGAACGGACCTTTTAAGCCGAAACACGCAATGAGCGTTGTTGCCGCGCTGGTATATGAAAGGTATAAAGCGGGGGCAATGCCGGTTGCGCTTGTCAGCATGGATAATTGCAGCCATAATGGCGATATATTAAAGGCAAGCGTGCTTTTTATTGCAGACGAATGGTATAAAAAGGGATTTGTTGAAAAAGAATATATAGATTACCTTAATGACAGCAGTAAAGTAAGTTTTCCATGGAGCATGATTGATAAAATTACTCCCAGACCTGCAAATGTAATTAAAGATATGCTTGATGATATGGGAATAGAAGATATGGGACCGGTTACTACTTCAAAAAACACATATATAGCCCCGTTTGTAAATGCAGAAATTCCACAGTATCTTGTGATAGAAGATTCATTCCCCAACGGAAGACCTCATCTTGAGGAAGCAGGAGTATATTTTGCGGACAGGAAGACTGTAAATGATACTGAAAGAATGAAGGTTACTACCTGCCTTAATCCGCTTCATACCGCGCTTGCAGTATTCGGCTGCCTGTTGGGATATGAAAGCATATCGGAAGAAATGCAGGATGCTGATTTGAAAAAACTGGTAGAAAATATAGGTTATAAAGAAGGCATACCGGTAGTTACTGATCCGGGAATCATTAATCCTCTTGATTTTATAAAAGAAGTAATTGATGAAAGGCTTCCGAACCCGTTTGTACCTGATATGCCTCAACGTATTGCAACGGATACAAGCCAGAAGGTGCCCGTAAGGTTCGGGGAAACAATTAAATCATATATTGCGAATCCTGACCTTTCGGTTAAAGACCTTGTATACATACCTCTTGCAATTGCAGGATGGCTCAGATACCTTATGGGTATAGACGATAACGGATGTAAAATGCAGCCAAGTTCTGACCCCATGCTTGATGAACTTTCCGATAAACTTAGCGGAATTGAATTTGGAAAACCTGATACGATAGGCGGTAAGCTTAAAGATATACTGTCTAAGGAGTCGTTATTCGCAACAAATCTTATTGAGGCGGGAATAGCGGATAAAATTGAGGATATGTTTGCACAAATGATTGTTGCGCCCGGGGCAGTACGGGATACGCTTCATAAGTATGTAAACATGTAGGGAAATGTATGGCGCAGGCGTTATATTGCAGGGCGGTTTGTTTGACAGCAATATGAAAATATGTTACATTTATTTTGGTCTGCACCTGTAGCTCAGTGGATAGAGCAATAGTTTCCGGAACTATGTTTGCGGGGGTTCGAGTCCCTTCAGGTGCGTTTTGTTATATGTATAGTACGGATTAATATTTTGATATACGTGGAGAAGATTATGAAATTAAGTCACAGATATATTAAACCAATAGTAAGAACAACCGCAGTAGCAGCGGTGTTAGGATTCATAGTGCTTACGGCAGCTCCTTCTTGGAATGACGTAAGAGATTTGAGGGCTGCGGTATTATATGACGACAATGCAAAAATAAGTGATTCAAATGCCAATCCTGAAAATGTATTTGCCTATGAAGGTACGGATTACCTCAGAAAGGATGCATATCCGGAAATCAACGAACTTATGAGAAATTATTATAACGCCTGTCTTTCCGTGGATATGGATTCACTTGAAGGGCTTGTAAGCGATATAACACAGGTTGATGCAGGAAAACTGGAAAGACAGCTTTCCTATATGGAAAGTGTAGATAATATTATATGTTATACCGTAGACGGTGAGGTTGAGGGAACATTCAGAGTATATGTCTATTATGATATGAAACTTAAAGGAATTGATACTCCGGCGCCTGCATTATACGCATTTTATGTTACTATGTCGTCGGATGGCAATTATATAGTTTACCTGAGCGGACTGGACGGGGAAACACAGGACTTTATATCATCCGCAGATGCAAGTGCTGATGTACAGAACCTGAAGACTCTCGTAAATGCGAGATTCCAGAATGTTGTAGACAGTGATAAAGAACTTAAAGAATTTTGCGAAATGTTGGATAACGGTATGCTGCCGTCTTCCGCAGTATCAGGCAGTGCGCTTGATGTAGAAGATGAAAGCGAGGCAGTGTCGCCGGATGCAATTGATGTATCACCGCAGTCAATGGATGTTGCACAGTAATTAATTTGTATGTTAAATTTACAGTCGGTGCCGGTTTATATAGTCGGCACTGATTATATATATGGAGGAAAAGTGGAACAGAAAATAAGAATTAATAAATATCTCAGCGAAGCAGGCGTATGTTCCAGGAGAGAAGCGGACAGGTATATTGAAAACGGCGAAATTATGATAAATGATGTTGTTGCAGAATGTGGAATGAAAGTAGCCGAAGGAGATACGGTGTATTTTAAAGGCAGACCGGTAGCATTATCAGAAGCACCGGTTGTACTTATATTTAATAAGCCCAGGGGCGTGGTATGCTCGACTAAGGAAAAAAATAATATAATAGATTATATAGGTTATCATAAAAGAATATATCCTGTAGGAAGGCTTGATAAAGAATCTACCGGACTTATACTTCTTACCAATCAGGGAGATATATCGGACGCAATGTTAAGAGCGTCCAATTATCATGAAAAAGAGTATATTGTACGGGTTAATAAACCGATTACGAAAGAATTTACTGAAGGGATGCAGAGAGGGGTTCCGATTCTTGATACGGTAACAAGACCATGCAAAATAAAGGTTTATGGTGAAAAAGAATTTTCTGTTATACTTACCCAGGGACTTAACAGACAGATACGCAGAATGTGCGAATATTTTGATTACAGGGTGCAGTCGTTAAAAAGAGTGCGGATAATGTACATAAGGCTTGGCGGTCTGAAACCGGGGGAATATATTGAAATGACGCCTTCGGAGATAAAGGAATTAAAAAACAGGCTGGGTATATGAAAAGCGGGAAAGGAGAAATAGAAGTGAAAAGTATTGTTGACAGGATGAAAGAGTTAATTACAATACTTGATGAGGCATCCAGAGCATATTATCAGGGAAAAGATGAGATAATAAGCAATTTTGAATACGACAGATTATATGATGAACTGGAAAAACTTGAAAATGAAAGCGGGATTGTTATTGCAGGCAGTCCGACAACTAAAGTCGGATATGAGGTTGTAAGTGAACTCCCAAAAGAAAGACATGGATACGACGTGCTTTCTCTTGATAAAACAAAGGATGTTTCGACACTTGAAAGCTGGCTTGGTGATAAACGCGGAGTCCTTTCATGGAAACTTGACGGACTAACGGTAGTTGTGACATATGAAGACGGAAAGCTTGTAAAAGCAGTTACACGCGGAAATGGCGAAACGGGAGAAGTCATTACTGCAAATGCAAAAACGTTTGTCAATATTCCGTTGTCTGTTCCGCATACAGGAAGGTTTGTCCTTCGCGGAGAAGCGCTGATAAAATACTCGGATTTTAATAAAATAAATTCGGAAATAGAAAATTCTGATGAGAAATATAAAAACCCCAGAAACCTCTGCAGTGGTTCTGTAAGGCAGCTTGACAGCAAAATTACTGCGAAAAGAAGGGTGTATTTTATTGTATATGGTGTTCTTGATGCAGATGTAAGTTTTGATACACGAAGCAGGCAGCTTGACTGGGTGGCGTCGCAGGGATTTGAAGTGGTAGGACACAGCGTGGTGGACAGTAAAAGCCTGGCGGACGAGGTGGCTTTATATACGTCGCGCATAGCGGAAAATGATTTTCCCGCCGATGGACTGGTACTTGCGTATGATGATATTGCATATGGCGAATCTCTTGGCAGGACTGCCAAGTTTCCAAGACATTCGATAGCATTTAAGTGGGAGGACGAAACTGCTGAAACTACGCTTAAAGAAATTGAGTGGAGCGCCTCCAGAACCGGTCTTATTAATCCTGTGGCAATATTTGAACCGGTGATGCTTGAAGGGACTACTGTGTCAAGGGCAAGCGTGCATAATATAAGCATAGTAGAACAGTTAAAACTCGGAATAGGCGACAGGCTGCTTGTATATAAGGCAAATATGATTATTCCGCAGATAGCGGATAATCTTACTAAAAGCGGAAATCTTGTTATTCCTGACGAATGTCCGGTATGCGGAGGACGTCTTGAGATACGGAAGGAAAACGGCACCAAAACCCTGGTGTGTCCGAACAGGACATGCCTGGCAAAGCAGATAAAAACATTTACGCATTTTGTAAGCAGGGAGGCAATGAATATTGACGGATTGTCGGAGGCGACAATAGAAAAATTTATTGCGAAAAGGATAATAAGAAAACGTATTGATTTTTATCATTTGTCTGATTATAAAGATATTATAATTGATATGGAAGGTTTTGGCGAAAAATCATATATAAATATGATTCAGTCGGTTGATAATTCAAGAAAAGTACGGATAGAGAATTTTATATACAGTCTTGCAATACCGGGAATAGGACTGTCGAATGCAAGGCTGATATGTAAACAGTTTGATAATAATATAGATATGGCAATGAATGCAGGATATGATGAACTTGTGGAGATAGAGGGTATCGGAGATGTGCTGGCAAAGGAATGGGTCAGCTATATGTCAGATGCGGATAACAGGGCTGAAATAGAGGCTATACGCAAAGAGGTTGATATAATAATTCCAAAAATACAGGAGGAAAATGGGAATCTTTCGGGAATAACAGTAGTAATAACGGGTTCTCTTAATATGTTTGCCAATAGAAATAAGCTAAAAAGCATTATTGAACAGAATGGAGGAAAAGTAACCGGAAGCGTTACGGGGAATACGGATTATCTGATTAATAATGATGTAACATCTAATTCTTCAAAGAACAGGAAAGCTCATGAACTGGGCGTAAAAATAATGTCAGAATCGGATTTTGTCAATGAATTTGGATTGAAATAATATTGAATATACGGAAGGGGATAGTAGAATGCCGCCAATAAACGTACAATCGGGACTTCCTGCAAAAAAGGTTATGGAAGAAGAAAATATATTTATGATGGATGAAATACGGGCAGGAAAACAGGATATAAGACCATTAAAAATAGCAATCCTTAATCTTATGCCGCTAAAAGAGGAAACGGAAGTGCATCTTCTCAGGTGCCTGTCGAATACTCCTCTGCAGGTGGAAGTGACTTTTTTATCGACAGCAAGCTATATTGGAAGCAATACTTCAAAAAGCCATCTGGACCAGTTTTATCTTACCTATGACGATGTAAAAGATGTCCGTTATGATGGACTGATAATTACCGGAGCGCCGGTTGAAAATAAAGAATGGAAGGATGTGCTTTACTGGGATGAAATGACCAAAATCATGGAATGGTCAAAATCCCATGTCACAAGTACGCTTCACATATGCTGGGGAGCCCAGGCAGGTATGTATTATCATTATGGCATAGATAAATATCAGCTTCCAAAGAAAAAATCGGGAATATACTGGCACAGGGTCCATAACAGGAAAGTTCCTTTAGTCAGGGGATTTGATGATGTATTTCTGGCGCCGCACTCCAGATATACAGAGATAAGAAAAGAAGATGTCGAAAGTAATCCTGAACTTACGATACTTGCGGATTCAGAGGATGCAGGGCTTTTTCTTGTAATGGCAGGAGGAGGCAGGCAGATATTTTTATTCGGACATCCTGAGTATGACAGGCTTACTCTTGACAATGAATATAAAAGGGATTTGGAGAAAGGACTCAATCCCGAAATACCATATAATTATTACAAAGATGACAATCCTGATAATAAACCGCTTCTTACCTGGCGGGCACATTCAAATGCGCTTTACAGTAATTGGCTTAATTATTACGTATATCAGGAAACGCCGTATGATATATCGAGTGTATAGGAAATATTCAATTTTTTATTGAAGATTTTGACGGTCAAAGGTCTGTTTTTAGTACAAAATATGACAGTTGACAGTATTTGGGACTATAATGAAAATTAACCGGCGTATTATTTACAGCCTCCCGGAATATACTAATAAGAAGTTATTCCAGGAGGTTTTTTTATGTCAGATAATAATTCAAATGATTCATTAAAAGATTACGGACAGATGGTTCTTGAAAACAATAAGGAAAACTGCCGTATAAAATTGGTTTCAATAATCGGTGAAATAGAAGGTCATGATAATATGCAGGCGTCTGCAAAGACGACAAAGTATGAGCATATACTGCCGCAGCTTGTAAGCGCTGCTGATGATAAGGATATAGACGGTATTCTTATGATAATCAATACTGTTGGCGGAGATGTTTCAGCAGGGCTTGCAATTGCAGAAATGGTGGCGGGAATAAAGAAACCTACGGTTGCGCTTGTTATAGGCGACAGCCATTCAATAGGCGTTCCGCTTGCTGCATCCGCAGATTATTCATTTATAGTCCCCAGCGGAACAATGATTATACACCCTGTAAGGCTTAGCGGTACGGTAATTGGCGCGCCTCAGACGTACGATTATTTTAAACTTATAGAGGAAAGAATAGTAGGTTTTATAGCTGCGCATACAAGGACTTCAAGAGAAAGCATTATAGCTATGATGCTGCAAAAAGGGATTCTTACAAAAGATCTTGGTACAATACTTGTCGGAAAACAGGCGGTTGACAGGGGGCTTATAGATGAAGTTGGAAGTATTGACAGGGCTCTTTCTCATCTCAAGAAAATGATTTGCAAAAAATAAAACAAATGTTTGCATTTTTTGCCATAAAAGGGTATAATTTATAATTAGTTTGTAAATGAATTTTATATGAGAGGGGAGAGATGGCATGACGTTATTTCATGCGATACTATTAGGTTTTATACAGGGGGCAGCCGAATTTCTGCCAATAAGCAGTTCAGGTCATCTTGCAATTTTTCAGAATATTTTAAATATAGAGGAAGCAGGTATGGTTTTTGATGTTATGCTTCACCTCGGAACACTGCTTGCGATATTCGTTGCATTTTGGCAGGATATAAAGAAACTGGTTGTAGAGGGCGTCTTTATTATCAGGGATTTTGTTATGAATATTGTTATATTTTTCAGAAATATAGGAAAACGTAACAAGGATGTGGTGCCTTACCGTAAGGTAGTTAATTCATCTTATAGAAAGTTTGTAATGCTTGTTATTGTATCAACTATACCTACGGCTGTTATTGGTATACTTTTAAAAGATATTGTAAGCGCCGCATCAACTTCGTTAATTGTTACAGGCATATGTCTTCTGGTAACAGGAGTGCTTTTGATAATTTCTGATGTTTCCGGAAAAGGTAATAAACGTCCCAGACATATAAAATATTATGAAGCGGGCATTGTGGGAGTTGTACAGGGACTTGCCACGCTTCCGGGAATATCAAGGTCCGGTTCTACGATAACTGCAGGGCTTTTATGCGGTTTTGAAAAAAAGTTTGCGGTAAAGTATTCGTTTATTATGTCAATTCCTGCAGTGCTTGGCGCGGTGGTTTTGGAATTTAAGGATTTTACAAGCCTTAGTATAAGTGGAACGGAAATGCTGAATTATTGCATAGGAACTCTTGTAGCGGCAATCGTAGGTTACATATGTATTAAAACCATGCTCGTTGTCATACGGGGTAAGAAGTATAAGTATTTTGCTTATTATTGTTTCCTGATTGGCGCATTTTCAATTATTTGGGAGCTTGTTTAGGAGGATTTATGGGTAAAAGTTCAGATAAGGAGAAAAGCGGTCTTTTCAGGGAACTGATTATTTGGATTACGTTACTTGTCAGTATTATTCTTATATTATGTATATTTAATCTGTGCGGACCTCTAAGCGGTATTTTCGGAAGTCTTTTGTTTGGCTTGTTTGGATTTATGGCGTACATATTTCCGTTTTTACTGTTTTTTTCAATAGGTTTTTATCTTATGAACCGCAATAATAAGAAAGTTACGTCAAGGGTTATATGTACATGGGTATTATATGTTATTATTTGTGCTTTGTGCCAGCTATTTAAAAGCGAGCAGGCAGAAAGCGTATTCATATGCTATGTGCAGGGATATAAAGAAAAGTCCGGCGGCGGTTTTATCGGCGGGCTTTTAAGTATGGGACTGGATGCTGTTATGGGTACCTTTGCAGCAGCGGTACTTCTTATTATTGTTGCAATAATGCTCATAGTATTTATTACAGGGAAACTTATTGCATCAGGCATTATTGACAGAAGTTCTGAAAAGTACAGCAGATATAAAGAAGAACATAAGACAAAGGAAAAGAATAAATCTGAGCAGAATGAAGTTACATATGCCAAAAGACGCAGATATGAACCCGATGATAACGTATATGAGGACAAGCCTAAAAAGAAATACAGATATACGTTTCCTAAGAATGATGAGGATACAAAGGATTTTAAAAAGGTTGTTGACGAACCAAAAGAGGAAGAAATTAAAGATGATGACAATGTATCTGAGCAGACCGTAACAGTGCATTGGGGTGATAACAGGCAGGAGATTCCAATATATCAGCAGGAAATAAATGAAAAATTCGGACATGAAGAAGTTTCTCATGAAAAATCTGATGATAATTCTCTTGAAAAACTTGTAAGGAGAGCTTATGAGCCTGATAATGCAGCCGTATCATCTGCAGCGGTAAATATTACGGAAGTAAAACCCGATATTGACAATACAAAACAAAAGCCGGATGAAGTTAAGGCAGTTTCAGATATTGGAAATAATGAAACTAGTAACGATAGCGGTGAACTGGATATAAAACTTCCGCCTGAACCTATAAAATATGTGTTTCCGTCAATTGAACTTCTTTCAAAGCCTAAAAAAGGCAAGAGAGGCATGTCGGAAAGAGAACTTCAGGAAACAGCCAGAAGGCTTAAAGATTGCCTGAAAAGTTTTAAGGTAGATGTTACGCTTACGGATATTATATGCGGACCTACTGTTACAAGGTATGAACTCATGCCTGCGCTTGGGACAAGAGTAAAGAAGATAACCGAACTTGAGAATGATATTAAACTCAACCTTGCCGCCAGCGATATAAGAATAGAAGCTCCTATTCCGGGTAAATCAGCCGTAGGAATAGAAGTGCCTAATTCTGATGACTCGATTATAACATTGCGGGAAATACTTGAAAGCAGTGAATTTATAAATCACAAATCGAACATTGCATTTGCCGCAGGAAAAGATATAGGAGGCAGAAATATAGTTGCGGATATTGCGAAGATGCCGCACCTGCTTATTGCAGGTTCGACAGGTTCGGGTAAATCAGTGTGTATTAATACAATTGTTATGAGTATTATTTATAAAGCAGATCCTAATGATGTAAAACTCATAATGGTAGACCCTAAAGTTGTTGAGCTTAGTGTATATAACGGTATTCCGCACTTGTGTATTCCGGTTGTTACTGACCCAAAGAAAGCAGCGGCAGCGCTGAACTGGGCGGTTGCAGAGATGAACGACAGATACAGTAAATTTGCTGAATTTGGCGTACGTGACATGGCGGGATTTAATAAGAAAATCGAAAAACTTAAAGATAATCCCAATAATTATGTTAAAATGCCTCAGATTGTTATAATAGTGGACGAGCTTGCAGACCTTATGATGGTTGCTTCCCATGATGTTGAAACTGCAATATGCCGTCTTGCGCAGATGGCGCGTGCGGCAGGTCTTCATCTTATTATTGCAACTCAAAGACCGTCCGTTGATGTTATAACGGGTCTTATTAAGGCTAATGTGCCTTCAAGGATTGCGTTTGCGGTATCGTCATCAATAGATTCCCGGACAATTCTTGACAGTTCAGGCGCTGAAAAACTTCTTGGAAAAGGCGATATGCTTTTTTATCCACAGGATATTTCAAAGCCGATAAGGGTGCAGGGAGCTTTCGTATCGGACAGCGAGGTTGCTAAAGTTACTGATTTTGTAAAATCACAATATGATGAGCCTGTTTACAATGAAAATATTAAAAACCAGATAGAAAACACTGAACTTACAGGAAAAACTTCAGACAGCAGACAGGCGGAGACAGCGCAGGAAGAAGGAAATGGAAGGGATGAACTTTTTGGTGAAGCGGGACGATTTATAATTGAAAAGCAGAAAGCCTCGATTGGCACATTGCAGAGAGTATTTAAAATAGGATTTAACCGCGGGGCCAGAATTATGGATCAGTTGTGCGAGGCAGGAGTTGTAAGTGAAGAAGACGGTAAAAAGCCAAGAAATATACTTATGACCCTTGAAGAATTTGAACAGATGCTTGCTGAAGGAAGGTAGATATATTGAAACTTTGGGTTGTTGTCAACGAATTTCTAAGAACTCCTAAATTTAGTGAGCTTGAAATCAGTATAAGAAAGGCATGCAGTTGTTTTGGCATTGATTATCAGATAGTAACCAATGCGGACTGTCTTATTGAATGTGAAAGTAATCGGATTAGTACCGGGATTATTCCAAATGGTGATGATCCGGTTCTTTTTTGGGATAAAGATATAAAACTTGGTATGGCGCTTGAAAAATCAGGACACAGGTTATATAACCCATCTGAGGCAATTGCAATATGCGATGATAAAACGCTTATGGCGGTAAAGCTTGCAGGGCTTAATATACATATTCCTAAGACAATTATAGCTCCAATGACATATTCAAATATAGGTTATGCGAATACCCGTTTTCTGAAATATGCAGCGGATACTCTTGGATTCCCGATGATAGTTAAGGAAGCCTTCGGCTCTTTTGGAGCGCAGGTATATATGTGTAAGGATTATACGGAACTTGAAGAACTTGTCGGAAAAGCAGGTTCAATACCGCTTCTTTTTCAGGAATATATATATACAAGCCGCGGACACGACGTTAGATTTCAGGTTGTAGGAGATAAAGTTACTGCGGCGATGTACAGATATTCGGAATCAGATTTCAGGGCTAATATTACAAATGGCGGTAAAATGAAACCATATGAAGCGGGCGAATATGAAAAAGAGTTTGCCGTAAGCATTTCAAAACAGCTTGGGCTGGATTTTTGTGGTGTTGATATGCTGTTTGGCAATAATAAAGAACCGGTTCTCTGTGAAGTTAATTCCAATGCGCATTTTATAAACATTGATAACTGTACGGGTTCCGATACGGCGCGTGATATTATATCCTATATTATTTCCAATCATGCGGAGTGGTGAGAATGAAAAAAGTATGGCTTTTATACTATGAAAAATATATATGTAAAAATCAGTATTTTATAACGGAAATGATTTCGGAAGGAATTAATTACGGCCTTGATATAAGGCTTGTTACCGTAGAAGAAATTAATGATTTAATAAAAACGGAAAAACCAAAAGCAGTAATATCGCGTGTTATAAATCCGAAACTTACTGACTGTATTGAAAAAAACGGTATAAAATTATTTAATAGCGCGTCAGTGTCCAGACTGTGCAATAATAAGGCAGATACGATAAGGCGTATACATGACGTTGGGATTGTACATATACCGACAATATCAGTAACGGCAGGAACTGATGGAAAATATAAGTATGAGTTGATAGAATGTGAGGCATTGCAGGAATATAATAAAAGTCTTTCCGTAATGAAGGATTCGGCGCTGGATATGATTTTTTATGGCGATGCGTTGAAATTGCAAAATATATCGGATATTGATTTGTCCAAATATATAATAAAATCGGTGACGGGACATGGCGGCGCTGAAGTAATGCTTCTTTCGGATTATTGCAAAACCCATGCAGTATTTGGAATACAGGAGCCGGATGCAGCCAAATATTATAAAGACAAGTATATTATACAGCCGGTAATGACAGGGTATGATTCAGATATACGAATATATCTGACGGGAGGTGAGATAGAAGGCGCAGTGAAAAGAACGGCAAAAAGCGGATTTAAAGCCAATTACTCGCTTGGAGGCAGTATAAGTCTGTTTGAGCCTGATGATTATATGACCGATTTGGTAAAAAGGATATTGGAATTGGAAGATTTTTCATATATTGGAATAGATTTTTTATATACAGACGGAAAAATACCGGTATTTAATGAAATTGAAGATGTTGTCGGCGCCAGAATGTTGTCGGCGTGCGGAAAAAACGGATATGTTAAAAAATATATTGAATATATAAGCCGTAATATCTTGTAAATGTTACCTATAGTATGATATCATGCTTACTATATAAATTATTATTGGAGGAGATTTCAATGAAAAGTGATATTGAGATAGCACAGGAAGCGGTATTGAAGCCTATTGACGAAGTTGCTTCCGTACTTGGAATAGATAGTGACGAGCTTGAATTTTACGGAAAGTATAAGGCGAAACTTTCGGATGAATTATGGGAACGTGTTAAAGATAACAGGGACGGTAAACTGGTACTCGTTACCGCAATAAACCCGACGCCTGCAGGCGAAGGAAAAACAACAACTACCGTAGGACTTGGACAGGCTCTTGGAAAAATGGGTAAAAAATCCGTAATTGCATTAAGGGAACCGTCGCTTGGACCCTGTTTTGGAATAAAAGGAGGAGCTGCGGGAGGCGGCCGTGCGCAGGTAGTACCGATGGAAGACCTTAATCTTCATTTTACGGGTGATTTTCATGCAATTACTTCGGCTAATAATCTGCTGGCGGCAATGCTTGACAACCATATTATGCAGGGCAACCGGCTTGGCATAGACCCGGGTCAGATAGTGTGGAAACGCTGCGTGGATATGAATGACAGGGTGCTGAGAAACATAGTTGTAGGGCTTGGACGCAAGGCGGACGGAGTAGTAAGGGAGGACCATTTTATTATTACCGTTGCTTCTGAAATTATGGCTATACTTTGTCTTGCCGATAATATGGAAGATTTAAAAAAGAGACTGGGAAGGGTTATTGTAGCGTACACTTATGACGGAAAGCCTGTTACGGCAGGAGAACTTGACGCTGTAGGCGCGATGGCAGCGCTGCTTAAAGATGCGATTAAACCTAATATAATTCAGACTCTTGAAAATACTCCCGCCATTGTGCATGGTGGTCCGTTTGCTAATATTGCGCATGGTTGCAACAGCGTACGCGCAACAAAGACAGCTTTGAAACTTGCGGATTATGTTATTACGGAAGCGGGATTCGGAGCCGACCTTGGAGCGGAGAAGTTTATGGACATAAAATGCCGTATGGCAAACCTTAAACCGGACGCAGTGGTGCTTGTGGCTACCGTACGCGCATTAAAATATAATGGCGGCGTGCCTAAGACAGAGCTTGGAGAGGAGAATCTTTCTGCATTAAAGAAAGGTATAGTAAATCTTGAAAAACATATTGAAAATGTTGCCAAATATAAAGTGCCGTGTGTAGTTACGCTTAACAGATTTATTACAGATACTGACGCAGAACTTGAATATGTGCGAAAGTTCTGTGAGGAAAGAGGCTGCGAATTTGCATTGTCAGAAGTGTGGGAGCATGGCGGCGAAGGAGGTATTGCGCTTGCTAATAAAGTAATATCCACGCTTGAGAATAAAAAGAGTGAATATACACCGCTTTATCCTGACGATATGCCTCTGGATAAGAAGATTGAAACAGTGGCAAAAGAAATATATGGAGCCGATGCGGTTACATTTGATGCGGCAGCAAAGGCGTCTCTGGATAAACTTACTGAGCTTGGTTTTGGAAATATGCCTGTATGTATGGCAAAGAACCAGTATTCTCTTTCTGATGACCCTAAAAAACTTGGAAGACCTAGCGGGTTTACAGTTAATATCAGGGAGGTTTATGTATCTGCCGGGGCAGGATTTGTCGTTGCAATCACGGGAACTGTAATGACGATGCCGGGACTTCCGCTGCACCCTGCTGCTGAGCGTATTGATGTAAATGAAGAAGGAAAAATAACAGGATTATTTTGATGGGTTGTAATATATGTATATATAGTATATAATATATCATATAATCAGAGCCTGGGAGGATATATTATGAAAACAAAAACAAAAATAAGTTTTTTAACAGCATTTATTGTTGCTGCATTTGTGATTTGCTTTAGTATGTTTGGCAGGGTAAGACCGGCATATGCGGCAGACGGTATTCCGATAAACGGAAAATATTTTTCAAAATATATGATAGATTATT
Source organism: uncultured Lachnospiraceae bacterium (assembly GCA_947588675.1). Classification (GTDB taxonomy): domain Bacteria; phylum Bacillota; class Clostridia; order Lachnospirales; family Lachnospiraceae; genus V9D3004. The sequence continues at coordinate 35,150 of CANPYY010000019.1, forward strand.
GTAAACATTATGATTTTGATAAAAATAATGATAACCGTCTGTCCAAAAGTGAAATAAACAGGATAAAGGACATTACAATAGAAATAGAGGAATGGAAAAGTAATCGACCGGTCAATTGTAAGGGTATGGAGTATTTTACTGCTGTTGAACATATTTATCTTGAAGGAGAAAAATTTGAGAATCTGAAGATTGGCAGTTTTAATGAGTTAAAAGAGTTTTCGCTGTACTGTCGTACCGGTATGGGTAAAATCAGCTTCAAAAAAGCTCCTAATATAGAGAAAATTTATGTATCCACTACAAAAGGAACCATAAAAAGTGTTGATGTAAGCAATAACAGGAAATTGAAAAGTTTAACTTTGCATAATGTGCAGAAAGCTGATATTGGAAATTTAAAGGAATTGGAGGAGCTAGATTGCGACAGAAACATTGACACATCTAAAAATGTAAAATTAGAAACATTACATATTGTGGGCCCGGTAAAAAAATTAGACATATCTGATAACGTTAATATGAAAAACTTATCAGTTATTTCCAAAAAGTTAAAGACTATAGATTTAAGCAAAAATAAAAAACTTAAATATATAAGAATAAAAGCGCCGGTAAAAAATATAGATTTCAGCAATAATAAAGATTTAAAAGAACTTGAAGTAGACGTATCGGCAAAAGGCATAGATTTAAGTGAAAATAAAAAGTTAAAAGAAGCCATGATAAAAGCGCCGGTTAAGAATATAAATCTCAGTAATAATAAAAATTTAAGAAGCATATATATAAAAGCGCCGATTAAAGATATAGATTTTGACCAGAATAAAAAGCTGACAGATATTAATATAAAAGCGCCTTTGGAAAATTTAGATGTAAGCAAGTTACCTTCTTTGACGGTGATGGAGTTATACAATACAGAAATGCCAAAAATGAAAATAGAAAATGCTCATTTAAAGGTGCTTTGTTTGAAGAAAAATATGTTTAAAGAGTTTGACATGTCAGGTATGCCGAATATTGAATTTGTTAAAATAAATGATGAAAATGTAGAAAAAATAACGCTGTCGGACGTAAGAAGTAATCTGGAATACTTTTATATAAAGAACTGTAGTAATCTGAAAGAAATACCGATGGCAATATTTCAATCAATCGGTAAAGTATGCTTTAATTACGGTGAGCATGAAGACAATTATAATATGAATGACGATATAAGCGGAATTAAAAATCCAACTACAAATTCAATCATAGTACCCGAAAATGTAGAGTTTATTAAATTTAACGGACCGGGTTATCTGTAATAAAAAAATAACAGCCGTGCTTATTTAGGATTATGAATATCCGTTTTAAGCACGGCATTTTATTTCTATAACTGTCCTTTAAATTTCTGCTCGCAATACATGCACCTGTATATACGGTTTTTGCGGTCGGTCAGTTTGAATGTATGCGGAAGTCCGCGTTCTGAAGGTGAAGACGTTACGCAGCGTGGGTTTTTACATTTTATGATGTTTGTTACTGTTTCGGGAAGGTTTGGGTGGCATTTTTTAACGATAACGTCGTTTTCTATATAATTCAGTGTGATATCGTCGTCCAGCACGGCAAGAAGGTCAAGGTCTACAGTAATCGGACCTTCTATTTTTATTATATCTTTTTTACCCATTTTATTGCTTTTGGCGTTCTTAATAATAGCAACACTTGAATCAATTTTTTCAAGGCTGAGATAATGATATATCTGCATTGCGCCGCCGGCCTTTATATGGTCAATTACCACGCCTTCGTGAAGAACTCCTATATTTAACATAAATCCTCCTTCTGATACGGGTCAGGTATCTCAAGTAATTTCATAATTAACGCCATTCTAAGATATACTCCATACTGTGCCTGTTTAAAATAGACTGCCCGCGGGTCTGAATCAACTTCCGTAGATATTTCGTTGACACGTGGAAGCGGGTGGAGAATAAGCATGTCCTTACGTGCGTTTTTAAGTTTATTGTTATCAAGAATAAAGCTGTCTTTGAGCCTGATGTAGTCTTCTTCGTTAAAGAATCTCTCGCGCTGTACCCTTGTCATATAGAGTATGTCCAGCTCCGGCATAACTCCTTCAAAATCGGATGTTTCAATGTACGGGATATTTTTAGCATCAAGAGTTTCTCTGCGTAAATAATCCGGGATTTTAAGTTCGTGCGGGGATATCATTACAAACTTAATATTTTTATAACGTACCATTGCATTAATAAGAGAGTGAACAGTACGTCCGAATTTTAAATCTCCGCATACTCCTATGGTAAGATTATTTAGATCTCCTTTAAGTTCTTTTATTGTCAGTAAATCGGTAAGCGTCTGTGTCGGATGGTTGTGTCCGCCGTCGCCTGCATTGATGACAGGAATACCGGAATATTGTGAGGCTACAAGCGGAGCGCCTTCTTTAGGATGCCGCATTGTACATATGTCGGCATAGTAGGATATAACCCGTATGGTATCGGCTATGCTCTCGCCCTTTGCGACAGAACTTGAATCAGCAGAAGAAAAACCGAGTACATTGCCGCCTAAATTCATCATTGCTGATTCAAAACTCAGTCGGGTACGTGTACTCGGTTCGTAAAACAGTGAAGCAAGTTTTTTGCCTTCACATACTTTTTTATACCGGTCGCTGTTACGGTAAATCTTTCCTGCGAGAGTAAGCAGGTCATCAAGCTCATGAACACTCAGATCAAGAGGGGTAATAAGATGTTTCATGCTTTAAACTCCTTATCTTTAAAATGTTTGTCCTAAATATTTTACAACATAACTTGAATTGTTACAATATTAATTAAGGATGTTATAGAATTTTTATATAAATTATGGTAATATATACACACAATGTAAGTAAAAGGAGAGGACGCCATGCTTAGTAAAGTTAAAATAGTGATTATGCTTGTTGCATCTGCAGCCGTACTTGCCGGATGCGCAAAAGAACCTCCCGGACATGTGAAGGTTCAAAAAGATGCGACGCAGATAGACATTGATAATACTGTTTTGCATCAGGAAATAGAAGGATTTGGAGCAGGATATACATATTACAGCAATTATGTATACTTTGCCCAATATAAGGATGAAGTCTATGATTTATTGTTTTCGGATGCGCATCTTAGTATACTCAGATTTAAAAACTCTTTCCTTTACGGAGATGAATATTATGATTTTGATCCTAAGACAGATGAGGATTATAATGTGGATTTTAATCCGAAAACAGAGCGGGATTTTTATGAAAATGCCTGTGAGCGTTTTGAAAAAATCGGAATTAAGCCAAGGGTTCTTATGAGTTCCTGGTCGCCTGCCGCTTATCTGAAAAGTTCAAATGCGTTGACCGGCGAGGGAACGCTTGCAAAAGATGAAAATGGCAATTATGTGTATGACAGGTATGGAGAATACTGGTATCAGGCGATAAAGGCTTATAATAATGCCGGTATTCCTGTTGATTATCTTAGTATACAAAATGAGCCCGATTTTGTCGCTTCATATGAAAGCTGTTCATTTGACCCTGAGGAATCAGGAAAGGCAGCTTCATACCAGAAAGCGTTTGAAGCAACATACCAGGCGTGTAAAAAACTTGAAAATCCGCCAAAGATGCTTGGACCTGAAACAATGTCGTTTAAGATTACTTCGTTGTCAGACTATATCGACCCAATACTTGAAAACAACCCTGAAAGCCTTTACGGTATAGGTCATCATCTTTATGTAGGCGCAACTAAGAGCAAACCGTATACATACAACCTTGAATTTGCCTCTATTGCAAAGAGATATCCCGACCTTCCCAAATGGCAGACAGAATATTATGAAGGCGATTTTATGGATACGGTTCAGATAATACAAAATTCAATGCAGTATGAGAATCTTAACTGTTATATTTTCTGGGGCGGCGTATGGAAGAATCCGGGACAGCCCGAAATGGAAAATCTTATCGGAATGGATGCAGGTACTGACGAAGAAACATGGGACCATGAACATGGTTATGTGATTGGTGAAAAGTATTATTCCATGAGGCATTTTTCGGAATATATACTTCCTGGTTATGTACGTATTGATACCAAAGTACATGCCTTTGATGAAGAAGATGATGGGGACAGTGAAGACGAGGCCGAACTTTCTGTTGTAAGAAAAGAGCTGGACGACCTTTCTTGTACGGCATATATTTCACCTAATAAGGACAGGATTGTTATAGTTACGGTGAACGACACTGATGAAACAAAAAAAATGCAGTATCAGTTTGCCGATTATAATATTGACAGCAGTAAAGTCATACTTACCAATTATCAGAACGGTGAAAACACCAAAGAATTTTATACGGAGAGTGGAAGCCTGGACGAACTTCAATGCCAGGAGCTTTCGGCACACAGTGTTTCAACAATTGTTATAGATGGGGCTACTCCTCAATAACATGTATTTCAAGATAATCAAATTCAATGGGGTCGATAAAATTATCGGATGTAAACCGGGTTTTATCGACCCTTTTAAACTCGTTTATATTGGAATCAAGCCAGATAGGGACGGAAAGGTCATATTTATGGCATATTTCCTCAAGACCCGTAAATATTTTCTTTGTTCTTGAGAGTGATTGCGAATCACTCTCAAAAACATAATCCCATTTCATTTTATTGTTTTTAATAATTTTGCCCCACATTCTAAACATGTATCTTCACCTTCTACTTTATGCTGATAACTTTGTTCCTGTCTTTGTCTTTTACATATTCAAAAGTAATTGTGTCGCCTGTTTCAACGAGTATGACCGACAGATTATCAGATACGTCTATATCATATATATCATCCGATGAATCAAGAACAATATAATAATGCGAATTGCCGTCAATGACAGCCTGAGCAATACGTGTTATTGTGCCCGTTATAGTGCTTGTATCAGTGTATTGCGGTTCATCGGGTTCTGCCTCGGTAATATGGTTGCTTATAAGCATATCTTTATATGTCTGTTCACATTCTTCCAGTGTATTTGCGGTAGCGACAACGGTATATTTTTGTATGTTTACCATGGCGTACATTTTTACAAGCCCCGCGCTGTCTTTGAGCGACATAAAATATGTTGGTTCGCCGGATATATTTAAAAGGATGGGGAATGTAGCGGTGTATCCAAGGTTCTGTACTTTACCTTCTGCCGAACCCATTGCAGAAAATTCTTCGGCTCCAGGAATCTGATAGTATCTGGTAAGGCCGGTACGCTGATTCATAAGTACGAATCCTACATTTGATTCATCGCCGCCAACGCTTGTAACTCCTGTATATACCCATACGTCGTCATCTGAGGCAATATAATTATAACCTTCTGTTGTTTTTAAGCAGTCTTTCTGGCTGAGTACCGAATTTAGGAAGCCGTGTTTAAGCGTGCCGTAATAATCATAATATGATATAAGCAGGTCAGCAGAGTATACGTGGTCAACCCATTCGGGAACGTCGTTTACGTCATAATCAGTTGTTTCGCCGGTTATTGCATTTACAATAACTACATTTCCTATCTTGATACCGCCAAACAGTCCGATAGTGTATTTCTTTACCGGACATATCCAGTAAGGCGTACCGTTTTCGTCAATTTCAAGATTAATTGTATCAAACATATAAGTAGGATATCTGAAGCGCAGGTGTCTGTATATCAGTCTTCCAAAATGCTCTGATTTAGAGTATTTTATACCTTCTTTAAGTTTTATGCATTCCGCGTCCTGTGAAGCCATGTCTATCATTATATACGCGGGGATGCCTTCTTTTCTGTTTGTAAACCATTTAAGTATATTGCCATATTCAAGAGGCGTAATTCTTACCGGTTTATTGTTATAATTAATCTGCGTATAATCAGAGGATACTTCAAACTGTGATACATATTCGACCATTGTACCCATTTTTCTGGCGCCTACAATCTCGGCGGAAGAACGGTCAAGAAGCGGTATCTCATCATATGAAATCTGCTGTATGTCGTCAGTGAAGTTGCCGTCTTCTATATTTATAAGCTGTCTGTATTTACGGGCGTTGATAATTTCTGACGATAAAAATGAACCTGTCAGATATATTATGATAAGTATAAGGGATATTATACTGAATACTGCTAAAAGCAGGTTTCCTTTAAAAAGTTTTCTAATGCTTCTCTTTTCGGTAAAATTTATGCTCCGTACATGCAGTGAATATATTACGGTTATTATTGTGGGAATCAGTGAAAGTATTATAATAAAGCCCCAAAAGCCGGGATAGTGTATATTGATTGCAGGCAGCGCCGCGTAATAATAACAAAATCCGAAAATGAGCGACAACAGTATTATAATACAATACGCTTTAATTTTGTTTTTCATACATACGCCTCCAATATGTATAATCTTTAATAAATTAAAGATTATCACAGTGCAATATAAAAGTAAACTGATTTATTGACCATTATAATAAAAACTGTTAAAATAAAAATTATTATTACAGGGAAAAAATGGGGATTGTACTATTTATGAAAGTTTTGCTTATATCTTTAGGATGTGATAAGAACCTTGTGGATTCCGAGTTCATGCTCGGAGAGTTATTTGATAACGGATATGAAATAACGGATAATGAGGCGGAAGCGGAAGCGATTATAATAAATACCTGCTGTTTTATTAACGATGCCAAGATGGAAAGCATAGAAACCATAATTGAAATGGCGGAATATAAAAAAAGCGGCGTATGTAAAGCGCTTATTGTATGCGGATGCCTGGCGCAGAGATATCGTGAGGAAATAATAAAAGAGATACCGGAAGTAGATGCGGTAGTGGGAACAACCGCATATGAAGAACTTATAAAAGCTTTAAATGATGCAGTAACACATAAAATGTCTGTAAATATAAAAGATATAAATTATCTTCCAATGCAGAAAGGCAGGCGCATATATTCTACGGGTACTGTATATTCATATCTGAAAATTGCCGAGGGCTGCAATAAAAAATGTACATATTGTATTATTCCGTCATTGAGGGGTTCATACAGAAGCGTCCCAATGGAAGATATTATAAAACAGGCTGAATATCTGGCTTCGTCAGGAGTAAGGGAACTTATAATAGTAGCCCAGGAAACCACTTTGTACGGAATTGATTTATATGGACATGATGCGCTGCCTGAACTTCTTGACAGGTTATGCCTGATAGATGATATTAAATGGATAAGGATTCTGTACGCATATCCTGAGGATATAACGGAAGAACTTATGGATACTATTAACAGGCAGGATAAAATATGCGCATATATAGATATGCCGATACAGCATGCGTCGGACAGCATATTAAGGAGAATGGGACGGCATACAACCCAAAAAGAGCTGACAGATAAAATTAAGCTTATAAGAAAAAAGGTGCCGGGCATTGCTATAAGGACAACACTTATAACCGGTTTTCCGGGAGAAACGGACGAGGATCATAAAATTTTACTTGATTTTATAAAAAGCATGAGATTTGAAAGGTTGGGAGTGTTTAAATATTCACCTGAGGAAAATACAGCTGCTGCAGATTTTGAAAAACAGATAGATGATGACACAAAACAGACACGATTTGATGAAATAATGCAGCTTCAGCAAGATATTGCATTTGAAATGGCAGAAGAAAGGACAGGCAGTGAAATATATGTTATTATTGAAGGAGAGCTGCCTTCCGATAATCTGTATGTTGCAAGAAGCAGTATGGATGCCCCGGATATAGACGGATGTGTATTTTTACCTCTGACAGGAGATTATATGTCTGGGGATATAGTTCGCGTCCGTATAACAGAAGCCGTAGGATATGACCTTATGGCGGTTCCTGCAAATATGTGAATCTGAAAGGAAATCAAACAGATGAATACTCCAAATAAACTTACTATACTCAGGGTTTGTCTTATACCTGTTTTTGTTATTGTATATCTGTGCAGAGGAATAGCATATAACAATGAAATAGCCGCGGCAATATTTATTTTTGCCAGTCTTACTGACTTTTTTGACGGGTATATTGCAAGAAAATATCATCTTATTACTAATTTTGGAAAATTTCTTGACCCGCTTGCAGATAAACTGCTTGTAAACGCTGCGCTTATATGTTTTCTGGTTACGCCTGATAATCCGGTACCGTGCTGGGTTGTTATAGTTATAATATCAAGAGATTTTATCATAAACGGATTCCGGCTGGTTGCTTCTGATAATGGCGTTGTTATTGCGGCTGATTATACGGGCAAGTTAAAAACCTTTGTACAGATGATTATGACTATACTGGTAATACTTGACTTTAATAACCGCGTTATGGATGCCATAGAACTTGTACTTATATATCTTGCCCTTGCGCTTACGGTTATTTCGCTTATTGTATGTATAGTGCGCAATATGCATGTACTGCGTGAACCGGTTGTAAGTGAGAGCGAACTTGTAGGCGAACTTATAAAAAGAAATCTTACTATAACATTTGCCGAATCATGTACGGGCGGAATGTTATCGTCAATGCTTATAAACGTGCCTGACGCTTCGCGCGTAATAAAACAGTGTGTAACTACTTATTGCGATGAGGCTAAAATAAATATTCTTGGAGTAAAAGAAGATACTATTAATACTTATACGGCTGTTAGCAGCCAGACTGCAGCAGAAATGGCGGAAGGCGCGCAGAAATATGCGGGCGCGGATATTGCAGTATCTGTAACGGGTTATGCAGGCCCGGTCGCAGGTGAACCGGAAAAGACAGGACTTGTATATATAGGAATACGTTTTAATAATAAGACTGATGTAGCGGAATTTAAATTTAAAGGCGATAGAAATTCTGTAAGAAAACAGGCGTGTGAAACGGCTGTTGAAATGATAATGAGGAGATTGGCATGAAGAAAAAATTGGTTTTATTAGCTCTTATATTTGTATTATTTGTTCTTTGCGGGTGTTATTCAAAATACGAATTAAAAGAAAAAACGTCTGGTAGTCCGACCAAAGCGCCGGTATCTTCAGAAGGCAATAAGGAGCTTGCCATATATACTATTGATGACGACACATACGAGTGCATACCAAGCATATCGGTCATCCCCAAAGATGCTAAAGTTGACGCCGAACTGATTATAAATGAAGTTATTGCCAATTTTAAGGAAAATGTAATTATACTTAATATTGAAGAACAGCCGGACAGTGTTGTTGTATATTTTTCGGCAGATGCCGCGCCGGTAGTTAATGTAAGCAGCCAGATGGAAGCAGGTATGCTTGACTGTATTTCGTATAGCCTGTTAGATAATCTGGATTATTGCAATGAAATATATTTCAGATGCGGGTCGGATAATTATAAAAGCAGTAATATGGAGCTTGGATATGACGAACCGTATATTTCAAAATAAATACCGGAGGAATATAATTTGGGCAGAAGAATAGTTGTGGTTGGCGCGGGAGCTGCAGGAATGATGGCAGCGTATGCGGCGGCGCATGACGGTAATAGTGTAAAAATAATAGAGAGAAATGAAAAGTGTGGAAAAAAGATATATATAACGGGAAAGGGAAGGTGTAATCTTACCAATAACTGCGATATTCAGGATTTTTTTGAGCATGTTGTATCTAACCCAAGGTTTTTATACAGTTCAGTTTATGGGTTTACTATAGAGCAGACAATGAAGCTGTTTTCGGATGAACTGGGACTTAAAATTAAAACGGAGAGGGGAAACAGGGTGTTTCCGGCGTCTGACAAGTCGTCAGACGTAATTAATTCACTTGTAAAAGGCCTTAAATTAAAAGGCGTGGAGGTTGTGTTTAATAAAAGGGCAGACAGGCTGATAATAAATAACGGAGAAGTAAAGGGTATAGCCTGTGGCAATAAAATATATGAAGCAGACGCTGTAATTATAGCGACAGGGGGATTATCATACCCATCTACCGGTTCTACCGGGGATGGGTTTACACTTGCCAAATCCGCCGGACACAGCGTAACGCCGACGTATCCGGCGCTTGTTTCGCTTACGGCAAAAGAAAAATGGGTGAAAGAACTTATGGGACTTTCACTCAGGAATGTTTCGGTAAGCTTTTATGATGGCGATAAAAAAGTGTATACGGATTTTGGAGAAATGCTGTTTACGCATTTCGGAGTAAGCGGACCGGTTGTGCTGACCGCAAGCAGTTATCTTGCAAAACGGATAAGAAACGGCGGTATTACAATGCATATAGACTGCAAACCGGCGCTTGATGCCGATGGATTGACGAAGCGCATACTTAGGGATTTTGAAATGCAGAAGAACTGTTATTTTGCTAACTCGCTTGATAAACTTCTGCCCAGAAAACTTATTCCGGTAATTGTAAAACTGTCGGGAATAAGATATGATAAACCTGTAAATTCCGTGAGCGTGCAGGAAAGGAAAAGGCTTGCCGGTTGTATTAAAGATTTGCGCCTTACCATTACCGGTACGGGAGATTATAATGAAGCAGTAATAACCGGAGGAGGAATAAATGTAAAGGAAATAAATCCTTCTACACTGGAATCAAAGCTTGTAAAAAATCTGTATTTTGCAGGCGAGGTAATTGATGTGGATGCAGTAACGGGAGGATATAATCTTCAAATTGCGTGGTCAACGGGGTATACGGCAGGAAGCAGCGTATGATATTTAATGAAAAGAGAGGAAAAAACGATGGGATACAGTATAGCCATAGACGGACCTGCAGGAGCAGGAAAAAGCACTATTGCAAGGCTTACCGCAGAGGAACTTGGAATGATATATATTGATACGGGAGCTATGTATCGGGCGGTAGCATATTATTTTGTAAAAAACGGACTGTGCGCGGAAGATGAGGAGGCGGCGCGCAAAGCCTGTAAAAATATCAATATTGACGTAACGTATGAAAACGGAGCGCAGCAGATTATACTTAATGGAGAAAATATTACTTCCGGACTTCGTAACGAGGAAATAGGCAAGATGGCTTCGGGTGTGGCAAAAATCGGATGTATCAGGGAAAAACTTGTGGACATACAAAGGAAACTTGCAAAGAAAGCCGATGTGATAATGGATGGACGGGATATCGGAACAAGAGTGCTTCCGGACGCCGATATAAAGATATATCTTACGGCAGGAGTAGCAGTACGTGCAAAACGCAGATATGACGAGCTGACGGCTAAAAATATAAGCTGTGACATAAAAGAAATAGAAAAAGACATAGAAAAAAGGGATTATGAAGATATGCACCGCGCGATATCGCCTTTAAAAAGGGCGGACGACGCGCTTCTTATTGATACTTCGGATATGAGTATATGTCAGGTTGTGGATAAGCTGAAAACAATATATGGGGAGCGAAAGAATGGATAATGTAAAACTTGCTAAAAGCGCAGGGTTCTGTTTTGGAGTAAAAAGGGCGGTGGAGATGGTTTATGATGAAGCTGACAAAGGCGGAAATATATATACATATGGGCCTATAATACACAATGAAGAAGTGGTAAAAGACCTTGAGCAGAAAGGCGTAACGGTAATAAATACGGAAGAAGAACTTGCCGCGCTGAAAAAGGGAACGGTAATAATACGCTCGCACGGCGTTGCAAGAAAAGTATATGAGCTTATTGAGAAAAACAGTATTGATATAGTTGACGCGACGTGTCCTTTTGTAAAAAAGATACACAGAATTGTGGAAGAACATGCAAAGAACGGGGAAACAATACTTATTATAGGCGATAAGGACCATCCGGAAGTAGTAGGAATAAAAGGATGGTCGGATGGCAAAACATATGTTGCAAAAGATATCTGTGATATTGAAAAAATAAGCTTTTTGCCGGGCGAAAAGGTATGCGTTGTTGCGCAAACGACATATAATTTTAATAAATTTAAAGAACTAGTTGAAATTTTAGAAAAAAAAGTGTATGATATTAGTGCTGTTAATACTATCTGCAATGCGACAGAAGAACGGCAGACCGAAGCTAAGAGCTTGGCTTCAGAATCCGATGCTATGATAGTTATCGGCGGAAGGCATAGTTCAAATACACAAAAGCTGTATCAGATATGTAAGAAAGAATGCGAGTGTACGTTTTTTGTTCAGACCATTGATGATTTGGACCTTAACGAACTAACATCTGTCCGTAGCGTGGGAATAACTGCAGGGGCTTCGACCCCGAACAATATAATTGAGGAGGTTTGGCAGGCATGTCAGAAGAAAATTT
>CANPYY010000020.1 GCA_947588675.1 uncultured Lachnospiraceae bacterium
AAAGAATTTTAAGAGGTCAAAAAAGAAGTACAGGTCTACGGTCCTGTCCTTATGCGTAAGCGTGGTTCTGTTTGTATCCACATCGTCGTTTAGCAGTTATATGATAAATGCTGTTGACGTTATGGCAAATAATTCCGATTATGATGTTCGCGCTGCAATATATATGGAGGAAGATGAAGGTGTACGGGCGCAGAATGAAGAATATTATAGCCTGTACGACCGTTTAAAAAGGATTAACGGTGTAAAGACGGTATCCAGATGTACTACTATGTACAGCGATGTTTCCGTTACTAAGGAAATGGTCACGGAGAAGTACAGGAAAATGTATCTGGATGAAGAATACCAAAATACGGAATATAATAATGAAATCCCGATAAAACTGTGTTTTGTCGATACAGCCGAATATAACAGGCTGGTATCTGAGAATGGTATCGATATACCGGATGATGAAAAGCCTTACGGACTGCTTCTCAATAAGGATGATACAAGATGGGAGGATACGGACGGAAAAGTATGGCAGGAAGGTTCTGATGTATTTGTTATAAAAGATTACCCCTGCGCCATGACAAGTCTGATTCATATATATGAAGATGAAGAAAATGAAAGGATTGAATATTCTGATATATATATAGCCGGAGAAGTAAAAGATAAGGACAGAACAGCATATGACGCACCGTGTGTCATATATCCGTATGATGTGATAGATAATATGAGAAACGAAAGGGTGTATGGTTCTGAGGTGCTGGAATATTTTTTTAAGACGGACAAACATAAATATGTAACGTCAGAGGTGACGGATATACTTGAGGCAGCAGGTACTGAGCAAATGTTTACCGGTACGGTACAGGATATACGGCAGGAGGAGGAAGAAAATCGCGCCATAGAACTTCTGGTAAGTATATTTGCATATGGATTTATCATACTTATTTCGCTTATAGCCATGGCTAATGTGTTTAATACCATATCAACCAATATAATGATACGCAGAGGCGAGATTGCAATGCTTAAATCGGTGGGAATGTCCGACAGGCAGCTTCATAAAATGATGTATTATGAATGTGTGCTGTACGGAATAAAGGGCCTGGCATACGGAATGGGAATAGCCGTTATTATAACGTATTTTATGTACAGTCAGTTAAAGGCTGAGATAAATATAGGTTTTTATATACCGGTACGCAGCATACTTATATCTGTTTTAAGCGTATTTATAGTGGTATTTGCAACGATGTTATATTCCGTCAATAAAATCAGGAAAGACAATACCGTAGAAACGCTCAAAAATGAAAATATCTGATTGACAAATTGGGTACGTGAAGGTAAACTTTATCGTGGAACACAAAAAAATTACAGTAGGGGATGATACAATGAAGGTTGGAATAAAAAGAGTATGCGCGGCAATGATGTCTGCCGTAATTGTTATAGGAACATTAAGCGGTATAACAGAGGCGGACGCTGCAAAGCAGGTAAAGCTTAATAAAAAGAAAGTTTCACTTCACGTAGGAGAAAAAGCGGTAGTTAAACTGGTTAATGGCAATAAGAAAGGTAAAGTTACATGGAAGATTGCCAAAAAATCAGTCGCTAAGATTACAAAGAAAGTTGTTAAAGGAAAGAAAGCTTCTGCAACCGTTAAGGCTGTTAAGATTGGAAGCACGTCTTTAACCGCGGCGTATAAATATGGTTCTGTTTCCAGGAAACTTACATGTAAAATAAAAGTATCGGAGGAAGCAGATAAGAATGATGCAGAACAGACAGTAACTCCTGCGTCAGACGGAACAACGAATCAGCCGTCAAATACTATAGCTCCGGTGCAGACGGACGTTCCGTCTCCGGTACAGACGGAAATGCCTACGGCGAAACCTACGGAAGTTCCTTCGCCGACGCCTAAAATCATATCACCCGAGGAGGCAGTAATGGTAACAGATAGAGCAGCGCCTGACGATTATGATGCGTATAATGATAATTATACTTTCAGTACCGAGAAGTATCCTTCCAATATTACCGGTACTGACAGAAGCGTAGATATTGTACTTCCTAAGGATTATAATCCGGAGAAGGAGTATCCGGTTCTTATAATGATTCACGGTATCGGGCTTGGCGGAAGCAGGTTCGGTTCGGGAAGCGGCTGCGGTCCTGCAAAGATAGCTTATAATATCGTTGATGCGGGAGAGTGCGACGAGTTTATACTGGTTATTCCGGATACGCGCGTAAGCAACATTCCTGAAACAGGTGAGAATACACATACGGCAGAGAATTATTCGTATTACGACCTGTTTAATGAAGAACTGTTCGACAGTCTTTTCCCATGGCTGTACGATAATTACAGTATTAAGAAAGGCCGTGAGAATACGGCTATAGCAGGCTGGTCAATGGGAGGAAGGGAAGCGCTCTATATAGGAGTATCTCATCCTGATGTATTTGGATATATAGGAGCTTTCTGCCCTGCGCCGGGATTGTTTGAGTATTATATTGATGAGAACCGCAATGAACCGGGATTATTTGAAAAGGATAAATTTATGATACCGGAACCGTATACAAATAATACGTTTTTAATGATACTCAAAGGTATATATGACGATGTGGTAAACGAGCATCCGCTTACTTATCATCAGGCTCTTACGGATAACGGATTTGACCATATTTACTATGAATATCCGGTTGGGCATAGCTGGGAGCATGGTTACTATAATTTTATGCGTAATGTGTTTAAATAATAAAATGAAAAGAGGAAATGAAATGGGTAAGAAACCAACAGTGCTTATGATATTGGACGGATATGGTTTAAATGAAAATAAACAGGGCAATGCTGTATATGAAGCAAATACTCCGGTAATGGATATGCTTATGAAAAAATATCCTTTTGTGAAAGGAAATGCAAGCGGACTTGCAGTAGGACTTCCGGATGGACAGATGGGCAACTCGGAAGTGGGACATATTAATATGGGCGCAGGACGCATAGTATATCAGGAACTTACAAGAATTACAAAGGAGATTGAAGACGGTACATTCTTTACGAATGAGGCACTTCAGGACGCAGTTAAGAACTGTAAGAAGAATAATTCTTCGCTTCATCTGTACGGTCTTTTATCAGACGGAGGAGTACACAGCCACAATACTCATCTGTATGCGCTTTTGGAACTTGCAAAGAAAGAACAGCTTGATAAAGTTTATGTTCATTGTTTTCTGGATGGAAGGGATACCCCTCCGGCATCAGGCAGGGATTATATTATAGAACTGGCTGATAAAATGAAAGAAATCGGAACAGGAAAGATTGCTACCGTTATGGGAAGATTCTATGCAATGGACCGTGACAACAGATGGGACAGAGTTGAAAAGGCATGGAGGGCAATGGTTAAAGGCGAAGGCATAGAGGCGGATAATGCTGCGGACGCCGTAGCTTCCATGTATGCAAATGATATAACGGATGAATTTGTAGAGCCGGTAGTAATAAAAGAGAATAACGAGCCGGTTGCAACAATAAAAGATAATGATTCAATCATATTCTTCAATTTCAGGCCTGACCGCGCAAGAGAGATAACAAGGGCTTTCTGCGCCGACGAGTTTGACGGCTTTGACAGAGGAAACAGGATGAACCTTACTTATGTATGTTTTGCAGAATATGATGTTACAATTCCTAATAAAGAAATTGCATTTAAAAAGGTTGAGATAAATAATACATTCGGACAGCTCCTTGCCGCACAGGGAATGAAACAGGTAAGAATTGCAGAGACGGAAAAATATGCGCATGTAACTTTCTTCTTTAATGCGGGCGTAGAGGAGCCGAATCCCGGAGAGGACAGAATACTTGTCCCTTCGCCGAAAGAAGTTGCCACATATGACCTCAAGCCGGAAATGAGCGCTTATAAAGTATGTGAGAAGCTTGTAGGGGCAATAGAATCCGGTAAATATGATGTTATTATTATCAACTTTGCCAATCCGGATATGGTTGGACATACCGGTGTGGAGGCTGCTGCGATTAAGGCGGTTGAAGCGGTGGACGAATGCGTAGGTAAAGCTTATGAAGCGCTTCTTGCCGCAGACGGACAGATGTTTATATGCGCAGACCACGGTAATGCCGAACAGCTTATAGATTATCAGACAGGCGAACCGTTTACAGCCCATACGGTTAATCCGGTACCGTTTATACTTGTAAATTATGATGAAGATTATAAGCTCGCAGAAGGCGGCTGCCTTGCAGATATAGTCCCTACACTGCTTGAAATGATGGGACTTGAGAAGCCTTCAGAAATGACAGGAAAGTCGCTTTTAATTAAAAAATAAAAAAAGTGCTTGAAATCTTTGGACTGGTATGGTAGACTATTGGTTGTTTGGTATAGATGTATGTTTTAGGAGGATTTTGTATGTTATCAGTTATTAGAACAATTGTTACTGTGATATATATTTTAATATCTATTGCGCTTATCGTTGTAGTTCTTCTTCAGGAAGGAAAGTCAGCAGGGCTTGGAGCAATCAGCGGAGCTGCTGAAACATATTGGGGAAAGAATAAAGGAAGGTCGATGGAAGGCGGATTGTTGAAAAGCACGCATATTCTTACAGGGCTTTTCATAGTAATGTCGCTTCTGCTGAATCTGGAATGGTAAAAGACCGGTAAAAAATTATGTTTATCATATTCCCCCTTGTGTTTTGCAAGGGGGTTTTTATTGTCATAAAAAAGTCTGAGGGTACGAGGAGGTGCTTTGTACGGGTATAATACATGATGACCGTAAAAAGCGGATTTATGAATATATTGCTTCAACGCAGTATTTTCCTGTTAAGATAAAACAGCTTGCCGCCATAATAGGCGTTCCTGCAAAAGATAAGCGTGAATACAGGGATATTATAGACGAACTTATAAAAGAAAACCGTATATACCTTGACAGATACGGGTTAATTCATCCTGAAAGGGAAAGTATAGTTACGGGTACGTTTTCACAGGCAAAGCCGGGGTATGGATTCGTTATATGCGACGACGGAACAGAGGATGTATTTATCCATGAAAGCGATACGTTTTCGGCGATGAATGGAGATATTGTTAAGGTAATTCTTTCGGGAAAAAGGAAAAAAAGACGTGAAGGAATAATAACTGAGGTTATAAAAAGGAAAATTACGGAAGTAGTAGGAACAATTCAGAAAAACAAAAACTTTTCCTTTGTTGTCCCTGATGATATATATAAGATAAAGGATATATTTATACCTAAAGGAAAGACAGGCGGAGCAGCGAATAATCAGAAAGTAGTTGCACATATAAATGATTATGGCGGAAATGACGGCAAAAGTCCTTCGGGCGAAATTATATCAATACTTGGTTACGCAGATGAACCGGGAGTTGATATATTGGCAATAGCAAAGGAAGCAGGGCTTCCGGATGAATTTCCGTATGAAGTGCTTGAGGAAGCGGATAATATGCCCGACGTCATATCAGAGCGGGAAATATCGCAGCGTAAAGATATACGTGACTGGATTACCATTACGATAGATGGCGAAGATGCAAAAGATTTGGATGATGCGGTAACGCTTAAATATGAAAACAATATATATACGCTTGGCGTGCATATAGCAGATGTGACGCACTATGTCAGGGAAGATACAGCGCTTAACAGGGAAGCTCTGGCAAGAGGCACAAGCGCTTATCTGGTTGACAGGGTTATACCGATGCTTCCTAAGAAGCTGTCAAATGGAATATGCTCTCTGAATGAGGGTGCGGACAGGTTGTGCCTTAGCTGTATAATGCAGTTTGATGATGACGGAAACCTGTTGAACCATGAGATTGCAGAAACAGTAATTAATGTAAATCACAGAATGACATATTCCTCCGTACAGAAGATTGTTGCAGATAATGATGCGGAAGAAAGGAATAAATACAGCGATATACTTAATATGCTTTTAGATATGCGGACTCTTGCAGAGAAAAGAATCGGTATAAGGAAAAAGCAGGGGGCGGTAGATTTTGATTTTCCGGAAAGTAAGATAATTCTGGATAGTAACGGAAATCCGGTAAGCATAAAACCTTATGAAAGAAATATAGCTACAAGAATTATTGAAGAATTTATGCTGGCAACAAATGAAACTATAGCAGAAGATTATTACTGGCAGGACCAGCCGTTTGTATACAGGTCGCATGAGGCGCCTGATATGGCTAAAATGCATGAATTGTCCGTATTTATAAGTAATTTTGGATATAAGGTAAGATTTACGGGTAACGATATACATCCTATGGAGATTCAGAAACTTCTGGCGGGACTGGAAGGCGTACCTGAAGAAAATCTTATAAGCAGACTGGTTTTACGGTCAATGAAAAGAGCCAAATATACTGTAACCGCACAGGGGCATTTTGGACTGGCAACAAAATATTACTGCCATTTTACTTCGCCGATAAGAAGATATCCTGATTTGATAATACACAGGATAATCAAAGAAAATCTGCATGGTAAACTTGATAGCGCAAGAACAAGTCATTATGATGAAATACTTCCGGAAATAGCGGAACGCTCAAGTATGCTTGAAAGACGTGCAGAGCTTGCGGAGAGGGAAGTCCATAAGCTGAAAAAAGCGGAATATATGCTTTCGCATATCGGAGAGGTATATGAAGGAATAATATCCGGTGTAACCGGCTGGGGCGTATATGTTGAACTGCCAAACACGGTAGAGGGAATGGTCAGGATAACAGATATGACGGATGATGATTATGTATATGAAGACAAGAGTTACAGGATATCCGGAAGATACACGGGTAAAGAGTATTTGATTGGACAGAAGGTTATGGTTGAAGTGCTTAATGCTTCGACTGAAACCCGTACAGTAGATTTTGTATTTGTGGAAAAATAGGAGTAATACAATATGGCAAAGGAAGCAGTCAGGCTTATTGCAAATAATAAAAAGGCTTATCACGATTATTTTATAGAGGAGCAGTATGAAGCGGGAATTGAACTTTTCGGAACGGAAGTAAAATCACTTCGTATGGGAAAATGCAGTATAAAAGAATCCTTTATCCGTATTGAAAACGGGGAAGTGTTTGTATATAATATGCATATAAGTCCGTATGAAAAGGGCAATATATTTAACAGAGAACCTTTAAGGGTTAAAAAACTTCTGCTCCACAGAAGCGAGATAAGAAAAATAACCGGTAAAATAGCGCAGAAGGGTTATACGCTTATACCCCTGCAGATATATTTTAAAGGAAACCTTGCAAAAGTAGAGATAGCTCTTGCAAAGGGTAAAAAGTTATATGATAAAAGGCAGGATATTGCAAAGAAAGACCAAAGACGTGATGCGGAGAGGAACTTTAAGTCTTCTTCGTTCCGCATATAGCTCAGGGCTGCAAATATCTGATTTTATATATTTATTATTTGGGGTAGTAAAGGTTTCGACAGGGTATTAGAAGTCGGAGAAGCAAGCCGCAGGATGATGCGTCAAATCTCACAATTAAAATTAAACGCTGAAGACAATTTAGCATACGCTGCCTGATGGCGGCTGTCCGCCTATAAGCACCTGCACTTATAAAGCGGGCATCGACTATGCAGGAAACGACATATGTGATGCTCTTAGCATATGGGCGTATTAGGAGCTACCGAGGCTGCCACCCTGCCATCCGGGGGACAGTTTGGGGAACCGCAAAAGAATGGCTAAGCTTGTAGAAGGACGATGGAAGATATTTTGGACGCGGGTTCGATTCCCGCCTACTCCATTTTTTGGAAAAAAATGACGGAAACACCGTATTTTCGGGGGCTTGTGAGATATGTAAAAATTACAGAATCCTATCGCTAGCGACATTAAAATCAACTCGCTTAAATATTAGATATCCTTCTGTCAAGAATCTTTTTTACCAAGCCAAGATAAGAACTTCCGAACAGATTAAGATGATTAAGCAGATGATATAGATTGTAGATGTCTTTTCTGTCATTGTAGCCGCTGTTAATGGGATTGGTATCATTATATGCCTGATAAAAATAATCAGGGTATCCTCCGAAAAGTTCAGTCATTGCAAGTTCCGCTTCAAAATTCCCAACGTATGCAGCCGGGTCGAGTATCCATGCTTTGCCGTCAGGTCCGCAGACGGCGTTGCCAATCCACAAATCTCCGTGAAGCAGTGATGGAAATTCGGGTTCTGTAATATAAGATTCGAGGTTGTCCATAAGTTTAATGAATTGTTTTCGTGTTTTACTATCAAAATACCGGTCTGCCATTTGAATTTGGGGATACAGCCTGCACTTACGGAAAAATTCAATCCATTTTTTTGCGGGCGTATTTATCTGCGGAGTAGCTCCGATATAATTATCATCTTCAAAACCATACATAAGGTTTTTGTCTTTATCAGACAATGAAGTTACAGTAGCCATATGCAGTGCAGCAAGTTCATGACCGAACACTTCCCAGTAATTTTCAATCTTTGGAGAAGCTTCAAGATATTCCATTAAGAGAAAAGATGTCCCGGTTATATCGTCGGTTCCCATGCCGTACACTTTGGGGATATTTATCGTATGCGTATTTTCAAGCGCTTTCAGTCCTTTTGCTTCAGCCTCAAAAAATGAAATATTGGCGGGGGAATTACATTTCATAAATAACTTTGTGCCGTCAGAAAGAAGAAGGCGGTAAGATTCGTTAATGTCGCCGCCGTACACCGGGCGTTTGCTTACTATACGCAGGCTGTTTCCAAATATAGCTGATATGGCATCGTTTAATGAATGAAAATGTAAATATTCCATACTCAAGTCCTCCTGTCAGATTACAGTAAGTATAGCACATTTTCAATTGATAAAACAGAAGGGGAATTATTGCCGCAGATTATTTTTTAAAATTTGGGACCGGAAGCTATATGGAGGGGTTCCGGTCCCGTTATTAAAAGAGGGTATCTATGCGCCGGTTTCTTTTTTTAAGGCAAAGTTTTATTTTTAAAGAACTTCCTGTATGCTTTGGCCTTTTTTGCCGGTATATGAAACCTGAGTTTTTTTCCGGTCTTTTTAAAACTGTTTTTTGCTACCGATTTTATTACCTTTGATTTGACAGTTACTTTTTTAAGTTTTTTTGCGTTATAAAAAGCTTTTTTACCAATCTTTTTAATGTTTTTTCCGATAACGGCTTTAGTAAGCCGTTTGTTGTTTGCAAAAGCTTTGTCTGATATGGCGGTAACTTTGCATTTTACCCCTTTTATCTTAACTGAAGCAGGTATTACTGCTGTTTTCATTTTTTTGGATACCGGTCTGTAAAGCGAGACACTTGCTGATTTTTTTGTTATTTTAAGCACTTTGTATCTGTATTTTCCCACTTTATATAAACCGCCTGCGGAAAGAGAATTGGACGGCAGGACTATATTAGCAGGAGCCGGATTTTCGGTATTGACGTCGTTGTTTTCTTTAGGCGCAGGCATAAGCCTTGCTATGGCATTTCTTATTTGAAGCGCAGCGGCGTCAAGGCTTGCGGAAGAAGCTCCTGAATCTGAAAGAAGACCTGCTGCATATATTAAAGCTTCCGTATAGCCTGTTTTTAATTCTTCAGTGTATTTGTCTGCATCTGCAGAATATATTATCTGCATTGCTTCCTGTATGGCTGCGAGCAGCTCCGCTTCGCTGCCTGAGGGACTAAGGCCGGTTCCCGATGTGCCCGAACCATCTTCGCTTATGACTGTCGTACGTGTAAACGGCAAGAGAGTACCGGCGTCCCAGCCGATTATTTTTACATAATCAAGCTTGCCTATATTATCAGGTATATCTATGTTAAAGTCAGTTACATAAGAACCCCTTCCGGGAATATGTACCGGAATTATAGATATCTTTACTAGAGTATTATCCGCTCTGTAAAGAAGCGCGGCAAATGCGGCAGAAATCCCCGATTCATTTTTATTGGTAATCCTTAACTGCATATTTAAGGGGTTGCCGGGTTTGAGCGTATCCATATCCGGACAAAGCTGTGTAAGTATTTTTTCAGTGCCGGAAAGAGGATTTTCACAATCATCGCTTCCGTTTTTATAATCTGCGTCGCTTCGTGTTATATCCCGGTATACGCCCATAAGCCGTGCGTCTTTTAACCGGAAGGTAATATCTTCTGCAGAAGATGAGGCAGTTATTTTAAGGCTTTTAACTTTGTTGATGCTTATATCTATATCGCAGCTTTCGGAAGGCGTGCTTATTGTTTTTTCATACATAAGCTCGTCGTCGCAATATACAGAAAATTTGACGGGCGCGGACACATCTGTATTTTCCGGAAATGCGATGTTTGTCTGGAATCTTGCGTAACCGGGTGAATCTTTTTCAAGGTCGTATACGATATTGCATTCGTTACCGCCTGTGATTTTTCCGGTTATGACGCCCGTGTCTTTGTCAATGGCAACCTGGTCGTTAGGAATTTCGGATAATGGTTTGATTCCCTGCGCGTAGCCTTCCGAATCCGCTCTGATTCCATATAGTTTAAGCTCTGCAAGACTTGCATATTCGTCGGCAGGCACATCTGGAAATTCAATTCTTATGTAGCGCATGTAAGTACCGCCAAGACTGTCTTCTGCAGGTCTTTGGTTAATTGTATCGGAATTATATTCTTTTAGTGTAATCCATTCGTCTTCTGAAATATTTAAAGACTTATACTGGATTCTGTAAGGGTATGCTTTTCCATTAAATATGAGTTTTGCCTTGTAGAGGCTCATGCCGCCGTGTTCAATCTCCAGATACAGCCACTGGCCGCCTCCCGGAGTTTCAGCAGTCCAGGAAGTAGTATTATCGCCGTCCTGGATATTAACGGCGGAGCTAAGACCGCTGCTTGCATTCATGGGACAGCCCTTGAATCTGTGGTATTTGTAAGGCGTGGGTTCTTCAAGTGAATTGGGGACATATCCGCCGTTGCTCATGAATGCCCCGTACATTGTTTCAATTGCAGGTTCATCTACAGAACCTTCTCCTGTAGTAGTTATAGTTATAGTTGCAGGAGTGATTTCCGGATTGGTATCGGAATAGGCTTCAATAGTAGTAGTACCTGCATAGTAAGAACGAAATTCAATTGCCGCTTTACCGTCGCGCATACTGTCTCCGGGTTTGAAAGTAATGCTTTTGCCTGTAGGGAATATTCCCGGTCCGTCTATAACCTCAAAAGTCACTTCAGGCTCGGAATTAAGCCAGTTGCCGTCTTTATCTGCTACAGTTACAGTGATATGGGCGTCGCTCGTTCCGTCGTTTTTGATAGTAGTGGAAGATGCTTCAAGTAAAAGCCTGTCCGGAGTACCGTCACGCGAACTTTCAGGTTCTGTTCCGGTACGGTTGTATCTGTAGTAGTACCATATATTAAGAGGAAGCCTGTAATAATCTATATAGCCCATGTCGCCGTAGCTTCTTGACAGTATCGAACCGTGATGGAATGCGCACCATAATGCGATGCCGCTTCTCCACGGGTAGCGGATGGGTTCGCCGTTTTCATCTGTCTGCACGCTTCCGTAATAGCATGTGAAATTCTCAGGTCTGTTGCCTGTGTGCGTGGAATATTCGGATACTAAGTTTCCGACACCGGGATTCTGATATTCCGGCATATCGGCGCCGTCGCCGTTGTATCCTGCTATATCTACATTTGGAAGATGATCAAAAGAACCTCTCTGTGTTCCGCCTATCGCAGTGCATCTGGTCGGGTCAAGTTCTTTTGCAATTCCCGCCATTTTGCTTATCAGGGCTTTCTTTTTTTCAGCGTTATCGCCGAAGAACGGTTCATTTCCCATGCTCCATACTATGATTGAAGGATGGTTTCGATTAATCCTTATCATTTCCGAAAGATTATTTATACAGCTTTGTTCAAATGCTTCTTCGGTAGCCCGGTTCCCGGTGGAAGGGTATCCGTCCGCCTTATAATCATCGGAAGTACCTGTACTTGAGCCTTCTCCCCAGAAGGAAGTGCACCAGAAAGCAGCTTCGCTCCAGAACAGCATACCGATTTTATCGCAGGCGTCACCGTAAGCAGGTGAATGGGGATAGTGTGAGCCTCTTATAAAATTAAGACCAGATTCTTTAATCATTGCGACGTCACGGTACAATGCTTCTGTGGTAACGGCGTTGGCCCAGCCTGCATGGTCCTGATGGGCGTTAGCGCCGTCAATCCAGTAATGTTCCCCGTTTAAGAAAAATCCCTCGTCAGGAGAAAACTCATACCATCTGAAGCCGAAAGTCGTATCATACTGGTCGGTTTGGATTCCGTTTATCATGACACTGGTGTGTACCGAATACAGGGTAGGCGTTTCGGGACTCCATAATCCGGGATTTGATATGTAACCGCTCGTGTCGTCAAATTCATATGTATTGTGGGCGTTTATGGAAACCGCAGGGGAATTAATGACGGCAACTTCCTTTCCCGACGCATCGTATACAGTATTTATAACATTTACAGTCCGGGCGGAGTCGCTGTCGTTTGCTATCTCAGTAAGCACTCTTACATTGGCGCGCTCTTTCGATACGTCGGGTGTCTGTACGAAAGTACCGTACCATGTCACATGCACCGGACTTGTTACAACGAGATTTACGTCCCTGTATATTCCTCCGGTAAACATATGGTCGCCGGAACGGGGCGCAAGGTCCGCTTTCCACAGGTTATTTACCCTTATTGCAACGACATTGCTTCCCGTACGTACATAATCCGTAATATCTATTTCAAATCCTGTATAGCCGCCCTCGTGCATACCTGCAAATTGTCCGTTTATATATACTTCCGCCGTATGGAAAACTCCTGCAAAGTCGAGAGTAATATGTCTGCCCGCCCATTCGTTTTTAATATCGAAAGTTTTTCTGTACCAGCCGTAGCCCGTATAATGTTTTTCTTCCTGCCAGTAAGGAATGCTGAAATCATGTGGAAGTCCCACGTTATACCAGCTTGAATCGTTATAATCCTCCTTTTCGGCGTCTGCCACATCATCCCGGACGAATTTCCATTCCCTGTTAAAATTGATGGTCTGCCGCGTGAATGCGGATACGTTATCGGCTGCTTTTGCCGTAGTTGTATGTTTGTTTTGTATGTTTAACATAGGCAACATAAGAGCAATAATTAATAAGAATGCGATACTTTTTTTTAACATTGCTTTTTCTCCTTTTCATTTTTATAACATTTTAAAATTGCAATTTATAAAGTTTTAAAATTGCAATTTATAAAGTTATTGTAGAATTATCAGGCTTTTATGTATATAATAATAGTTGACTAATATTTTAGAAAAATCGATATTTTAACAAAAACTGCCTGCAGGGAAACGGAGCTTGGATATGTTCAGAAATTATTCGCTTTTATCATATGGAAGGGTATATAACCCTTATAACTGGTATTATAATCCGTCGTATGTTGTAAACAGGATATATTATATAATAAGCGGTACAGCGTTTTATAAAAATAACATACAGCTTAAACCGGGTTATATGTATGTATTCAGGGCTTCTCCTGATTTTAAGGTGCATCAGGAAGCGGATGACCCGGTAGACCATGTGTTTTTTGACTTTAGTACATATAAAGGTCTTTGCGGAAAAGAATATATAGAGATAGACCTGTCGGAAGATAAAATGCTCGGAACACTTGCCTCTCTTATAAGCGAGGATTTCAAAACACCGTTAAAGCAGCCTGAAATAGTAAAGGATTACTTTGAAATACTTTTATACTATCTCAGGGATTATCTGGAATCGGACGGGAGTTATTCCGAAGTTACCATAGAGGCGCTTTCACTGCTGCACAATACCCCGCCGTCCGAACTGTCGGTTAATATGCTTGCATCCGGGCTCAAAAGGAACGTAAATCATATAATAAGGTGTTTTAAAAAGGATATAGGAATTACGCCGCACAAATATATAAACGAGCTTAAAGTTAATATGGCGATAGCGTATATAAAACAGGGGTTAAGCTGTACGGAGGCGGCAGAGAAGCTTGGATTCAGTTCAATATCGGCATTTTCATATTTTTTCAGACATGCTACGGGAAAGAATTTCTCTGATTACAGAAAAGATACAGGTAAAGCCGATTATGAAAACAGCCGGTATTATAATGTATAAAACAGGAAAAAATAATTTACTCCACGTTTTGGACACAATTTCATGCTATTATATAAAAAATTAACAGAATATCGGGAGGATAATTTATGTCTGGCAAAAAAAATACAGGTAAAAAAAGCGCAAGCAAAAAAGACAGCAGAAAGCAGCTTATGCTTGTTATATCGGCAGTAGCCATAGTTGCGATTGTTATAATAATGTATTTTATTATTAACGGAGAAACGAAAGGAAGCAATACGGTGGAATACGGAGTGCCGGTAGACTATGAGGCGGGCGGATATATTAAGCTTGGAGAATATAAAAATATTGCCGCGTCAGTTGAAGTTACGGACGAAGATGTTGAGGAAGAAAAAGAATTTGCGCTTGAGGATTCGGAATCATACGAGAAAGTAAACGGCACGGCAAAAGAAGGAGATATGGTAAACATTGATTATACATGTCTGCTTTCGGGAGAGGCGGCTGAAGATTATACATCCGAGGATGAATATACCGTGCTTGGGGATGAGGATTATTTTCCCGAATTTGATACGGAAATTGCCGGGATGAATACAGGCGAAACAAAGGAAATTACTGTGGAAGTGCCAGATGATTACGGTGATGAGCTTATTGACGGACAGACGGTAAAATTTAATGTAACGCTCAATTATATATGCGGAGATGAGATAGAACCAGAACTTAATGACGAATTTGTTTCGAATTATTCAGACGGCGAGTGTGTGAGCGTTGCCGATTTTGACAATTATTTAAGGGAAACGCTTTATAACGATAATGTAGAAAGCCTTGCTGATAATATATGGGAAGAAGTGCTTGAAAATACTGAGTTAAAAAAATATCACAGAGGCGAGCTTAAAGCGGCAACGGAAGAAACGGAAAAAAGTTATGCTAATTTTGCTGAATTTTCAGGCGAAAGCCTTGACTCGATACTTGAATCGCTTGGTATGACGGAAGATGATTTGGATGATGTGGCAAAAGACGCCGCGCTTGAAAAAATGGTTGCTAAAACTATAGCGGTAAAAGAAAATATTACGCTTAGCGACGAAGAATACAGAAATCTTCTTATAGAATATATGGAATATGAAAACGGCGAAGAACAGACGAAGACGATTGAAGAAATGGAAGCTGATTATGAAACAGGTTATGGCGAGAATCCAAAAGATGCAATGCTGAGGGAAAACGTTAAAAACCATGTTAAGGAATGGGCGCAGATAACCGGTCTGAAATAAGAGGTGGTCACTATGGATAATGTAAAAATACTTGTTGTTGATGATGAGCAGAGAATGAGGAAGCTGGTCCGTGATTTCCTGGTAAAGAAAGATTTTATTGTGCTTGAGGCATCTAACGGGGAGGAAGCCATAGATATATTTTTTGCGGAAAAGAACATCGGGCTTGTTATTCTTGATATTATGATGCCGAAAATGGATGGATGGGCAGTCTGCCGCGAAATAAGGCAGTATTCAAAAGTACCCATAGTGATGCTGACGGCAAAATCAGGTGAAAAGGATGAGCTTCTGGGTTTTGAACTTGGAGTGGACGAATATATATCCAAGCCGTTTAGCCCGAAGATACTCGTTGCAAGGGTCGAAGCGCTTTTGCGCAGGGCAAGCGTTATTGGCGATGATGTTATTGAAATAGGAGGAATAACTCTTGATAAAAGCGCGCATGAAGTAACTATAGACGGAAAGAAGCTGGAACTCAGTTTTAAGGAATTTGAGCTTTTATCATATTTTATAGACAATAAGGGGATTGCTCTTTCGAGGGAAAAAATTCTGAACAATGTGTGGAATTATGATTATTATGGCGACGCCAGAACAATAGATACGCATGTAAAGAAACTCCGCAGCAAGATGGGAGATAAAGGAAATTATATTAAGACTATATGGGGCATGGGTTACAAGTTTGAATCCGAACAGGGGTGAAGCATATGAAACATTCCATTCGTACAAGACTTATTATTATGCTTACTTTTGTAATAGTTGTATTTGTGGCAGTAAACATTATTATGAATATTTCACTGCTGGAAACATATTATACGCATCAGAAAAAAAACGTACTTGTTGACGTATATAACGATGTAAAGAATATGGACACATATTCGTCTGAAGAAAGCTATTATTATCTTGACGGTCTTAGCGCCAATAACGGCGTGACTTTGTATGTATTT
Organism: uncultured Lachnospiraceae bacterium; assembly: GCA_947588675.1. Lineage (GTDB taxonomy): Bacteria > Bacillota > Clostridia > Lachnospirales > Lachnospiraceae > V9D3004. The sequence continues at coordinate 16,144 of CANPYY010000020.1, forward strand.
TCACTTAGAAGCGGTATGCTGTGGGATTATTATGATTTTTCATACCCTGATGTAGACTCCGGCGGTACGGCATTCAATATTATAAAGGGAAGGCTTGATAATTATATAAATGATTATTACGGCTACAGCGAGCTGGACGACAGTTACCAGAAAATTTCGGACGAACAGGATTATCAGATGTACAAAATATTTGATGAAAAGATAGGCTCTAATTATCTTGAACTGTTTGGTAAGGTTGACAGAAGCACATTTATATTTCTTCGCGCCAATTACCAGAATATTAAGGAAAGCGCAGAAGTGTCAAATAAATTTATGACGTATATAGGAATAATGGCGGTAATTGCCGGCGCGCTTGCGATGTTTTTTATAGGCAGGAAATTTACGAAACCGATACTTGAACTGTCGGATATAGCAGACAGGATGACCCGCCTGGATTTTGATGCAAAATATGATGTAAAAACTGATGATGAGATAGGAAAGCTTGGAATGAGTATGAATACCCTTTCTTCACAGCTTGAAAATACTATTTCCGAGCTTAAAACAGCCAATAACGAACTCCAGTCCGATATTGCCAGGAAAGTGCAGATAGATGAGATGCGCCAGGAGTTTCTGTCAAACGTATCTCATGAGCTTAAAACCCCTATAGCTCTTATACAGGGATATGCGGAGGGACTTTCCGATAATGTAATAGACGATGTGAACGACAGAAAATTTTACTGTGACGTTATTATAGATGAAGCGCGTAAAATGAACAGGATGGTAAGAAGGCTGTTAGACCTCAACCAGCTTGAATTTGGAACCGATAAGCCTGACATGGAGCGTTTTGACGTTGTGCAGGTTATCAAATCCGTTGTGTCGGCGTCGGATATTATATTTAAGCAGAAAAATGTGGAACTTATCATGTATGAACCGCAGCCTGTATTCGTATGGGCGGAAGAATATCTTGTAGAAGAAGTGCTCACCAACTATGTAAGCAATGCGCTTAACCATGTAAATGAATCAGGAATTATAAGAATATATACCAGGAAAATAGAAGATGTAGTACGTATAAGCGTTGTCAATACCGGGGATAGGATACCTGAGGAGGAACTGGATAAAATATGGGTTAAATTCTATAAAGTCGATAAGGCGAGAACCAGGGAATATGGCGGTAACGGAATAGGCCTTTCCATAGTAAAAGCCGTTATGAATACCCTTAACAGGGAGTGCGGTGTTAATAACTGTGAAGACGGAGTGGAATTTTGGTTTGAACTTGAATGCGCGAAAAACTGATAGAATTATAAAGTAGACAAACATTTCCGGATGTGCTATGCTATCTCATAAAATAAGAAATACAGGGGCATACGGATAAGATGATAGCGATAGTCGATTATGATGCGGGCAATTTAAAAAGTGTGCAGAAAGCGCTGGAATATATAGGGGAAACTCCGAAAGTAACGCGGAAACCTGCTGAAATACTGTCAGCAGATAAAATTATACTTCCCGGAGTAGGGGCTTTTGGCGATTCGATGAAAAAACTTAACTCATATGGTCTTTGTGAAGCTGTAAAGGAGAGCATAAGCCGCGGCACTCCTTTTCTTGGGATATGCCTCGGACTCCAGCTTTTATTTGAAGAAAGCGATGAATCGCCGGGTGTAAGCGGTTTATCAATACTTAAAGGGAAAATATGCGCAATGGACCATGACGGAGTGCATAAGATTCCGCATATGGGATGGAATTCGCTCAGTTTTCCGAAACAGTCGGCGCTGTTTAAAGGAATAGATGAAGGTTCTTATGTATATTTTGTACATTCATATTATCTTAAAGCAGAAGATGAGAATATTGTAACGGCAACTGCCGAATATACCAACCATATCCATGCGGCGGTAGAATGCGGCAATGTGTTTGCCTGTCAGTTCCACCCTGAAAAAAGCGGGGATGTAGGACTTAAAATACTTAAAAATTTTGCTTCATTAGGAGAATCAAATGTTTACTAAGAGAATTATTCCCTGTCTGGATGTGAATGAAGGCAGGGTAGTAAAAGGTATTAATTTTGTCAATCTTAAAGATGCAGGCGACCCGGTGGAAGTCGGGAAGGCGTACGGGGAATGCGGAGCCGACGAGCTTGTGTTCCTGGATATAACTGCTTCGAGTGATGCAAGGGATATAAAACTTGATATGGTTAGAAAAGTTGCTGAAACGGTATTTATTCCGTTTACTGTCGGAGGCGGCATACGTACGGTGGATGATTTCAGGCTTATACTCAGGGAAGGCGCGGATAAAATTGCAGTTAATACTGCGGCGATAATGAATCCTGAACTTATATCCGAGGCTGCGCTGAAATTTGGAAGCCAGTGTGTTGTTGTTGCAATTGATGCAAAAAGAAGACCGGATAACAGCGGCTGGAACATATATAAAAACGGCGGACGTGTCGATATGGGAATAGACGCTGTAGAATGGGCGATGGAAGCAAACAGGCTGGGAGCCGGTGAAATACTGCTTACAAGTATGGACTGTGACGGCACAAAAGACGGTTATGATATAGAACTTACAAGGACGGTTGCCGATAACGTGAGTATACCGGTTATTGCATCGGGAGGCGCAGGAAAACCTGAGCATTTCCTGGATGCTATTAATGAAGGACATGCGGATGCGGTGCTGGCAGCTTCATTGTTCCACTATAAAGAACTTGAAATCATGGATTTGAAAAAATATCTGAGAGATAATAATGTAAGCGTAAGAATATAGGAGGTACTTAATGGGAGCAATAAAAAACGACTGGCTTGCGGCAATGAACCCGGAATTTGCAAAGCCGTATTATGCCTCGCTTTACAGATTTGTAAACGATGAATACAAAAAGCATATTATATATCCTCCGGCCGACGATATTTTCAATGCGTTTCATTTTACTCCGCTTAGCAAAGTGAAGGTCGTGATTCTGGGACAGGACCCGTATCACGGTCCGAATCAGGCGCATGGGTTATGTTTTTCAGTAAAGGCGGGCGTTGATATACCGCCGTCGCTTGTTAATATATACAAGGAACTTAATTCGGACCTCGGATGTTATATACCTAATAACGGTTATCTGAAAAAATGGGCTGATGAGGGAGTGCTTCTTCTTAATACCGTACTTACGGTAAGGCAGGGAGTTGCCAATTCACATAAAAATATGGGCTGGGAACAATTTACCGACGCCGCCATACAGGCGGTTAATGCACAGGAAAGACCTATAGTATATATGTTGTGGGGAAGACCGGCGAGAGCTAAGAAAGCCATGCTTACCAATAAAAAACATCTTGTACTGGAAGCGGCGCATCCAAGTCCTCTTTCGGCATACAACGGGTTTTTCGGATGCAGGCATTTCAGTAAGGCTAATGAATTTCTTAAAGCCAACGGGGAAACGACCGTTGACTGGCAGATGGATAATATTTAATCAGGAGGGTTATCATGTTTGAAAATGAAATCAAAAAAGCGCAGGAACAATTTGGAGAACTGCTGAAAAAACAGCTTATGCGGGTAGAGCAGATGAAAGCACAGGGTGATTTTACAGATTATCAGGCTCTGGATAAGATTGTCATAGGAGTATGCGGAGGAGATGGAATAGGACCTGCCATTACTGCACAGGCGCAGAGGGTGCTTGAATATCTGCTCAAGGATGAGATTGCAAAAGGAAAGGTAGAATTTAAAGTAATAGACGGACTTACTATTGAAAGACGCGCCGCTGAGATGTCTGCCATTCCTAAGGAAGTGCTTGCGGAGCTTAAAGAATGCGATGTAATTCTTAAAGGCCCGACAACGACGCCGAGAAAGGGAGATAAGTGGCCGAATGTTGAATCAGCTAACGTGGCTATGAGAAAAGAACTTGACCTGTTTGCAAACGTAAGGCCGGTAAGGATTCCGGAACTTGGAATTGACTGGACGTTCTACCGTGAAAACACGGAGGGAGGTTATGCCGCAGGTAAGGAAGGAGTCAATGTAACGGACGATCTTGGAATAGATTTTACGATTGCGACTACTCAGGGCTGTGAAAGAATCATACGCGCGGCGTTTGAATATGCAAAAGCCAATAATAAGAAACGTGTAACGGCAGTTACCAAGGCAAATATAATAAAGACAACGGATGGCAAATTCCTGGATACATTTTACGCTATTGCAAAGGAATATCCGCAGATTTCTGCTGACGACTGGTACATTGATATAATGACGGCAAAGCTTCTGGATGAAATGAGGAGAAAAGATTTTGAAGTTGTCGTACTGCCTAATCTGTATGGAGATATAATTACTGACGAGGCGGCAGAACTTCAGGGAGGCGTGGGAACTGCAGGAAGCGCCAATATTGGAAAGAAGTATGCAATGTTTGAAGCCATACACGGTTCTGCTCCAAGAATGGTTGAAGAAGGCAGGGCGAAATACGCAGACCCGTGCAGCGTAATAAGGGCAGGAGCAATGCTTCTTAATCATATAGGATATATAGAAGAATCGGAGAAACTGTACGAGGCGCTTGACATATGTACAATTAAGGAAAAGAAACTTGTTATGACAGGCAGAAATACAGGCGCAACCGGTGAAGAATTTGCAAATTATATAATGGAAACTATTGAAAGAAAGTAATGGTATTGTAATGAATAAGGAATTGAATGAAATAAGTTATGAGGATTCCGGACTGGAGCCGCGTATACTTCGTGCCGTAAAGGAAATGGGATTTGAGAATATGACGCCTATACAGGCACAGGTAATATTTGTGTTTTTGGAAGGAAAAGACATAATAGGACAGGCGCAGACGGGAACCGGCAAAACGGCAGCATTTGGTATTCCTATATTGCAGATGACCGAGCCTGAGGAAAAAAATCTTCAGGCTCTTATATTGTGCCCTACGAGGGAACTGGCGATACAGGCTGCCAATGAAATAAGAAAATTTGGAAAATACATTGAAGGGATAAAAGTGCTCCCGATATATGGTGGGCAGGATATAAACAAGCAGATAAGATCACTCCGCGGCGGCGTACAGATAGTTGTAGGCACGCCGGGCAGGGTAATGGACCATATGAGAAGGCATACGCTAAAACTTGGAAATCTTAAAACAATTGTTCTTGATGAAGCGGATGAAATGCTCAATATGGGATTCAGGGAAGATATAGAAACAATACTTGACGCAATACCCGAAGAACATCAGACAGGGCTTTTTTCAGCAACCATGCCGAAACAGATACTGAATATAACTAAAAAATACCAGAAACCTGATGCAGTATTTGTAAAGGTTGCGGCGAAAGAACTTACAATACCTCTTGTACGGCAGTATTATTATGAGGTAAAGCAGAAAAATAAAGATGAGGTTACGGCAAGGCTGCTTGATTATTACAATCCGAAAAGGTCGCTTATATTCTGCAATACTAAAAAAAAGGTAGATGAACTTGCCGAAGAATTAAAAGGAAGGGGATATTTTGCGGAAGGCTTCCACGGCGATATGACGCAGGCGGAACGCGACCGTATAATGAATTCTTTCAGAAGGGGCTTTACGGATATACTTATTGCTACGGATGTAGCTGCAAGGGGAATAGATATTACGGATATAGAGGCGGTATTTAATTATGATATTCCGCAGGATATAGAATACTATGTGCACCGGATAGGAAGAACGGGCCGCGCGGGAAAATCCGGACGCTCATTTACGCTTGTCGTAGGCAGGGAAATATATAAAATACGTGATATTGAAAACGTATGTAAGACGCGTATTAAACCGAGGCATGTGCCTTCCGCCAGAGATATTAACCATGCTAAGGCGGACAATGTGATAAAGAGGGTAAAGAAACTTATTAACGATGATGAAACGTCGCTTTATTCGCTTATAAAATTTATTGAAAACCAGCTTGATGAAGAAGATTTTAACGCTATAGAGCTTTCAGCCGCGCTTCTTAAAATGCAGATAGGCGAAGAAGTAGAGGAGAAGAAGCTTGACCACAGTTGGTTTGACAGCGATGAATACAAGAGTTTCAAACAGAGCCGGAGCAATAAAAATAAAAGACGCTTTAAGGGTGACAGAAATTATAAAAACGGCAATGGAAACCGCAGGGAAAACCACAGTGGAAACCGCAGGAACAGACGCGGACGTAAATAGTAATGTTATAATATTTATACTACTAAGTTGATGCCTTTTGTATGGCAGTACATAAATACAACCAAAAGAAGCAGCCCTGCGCAGACAAGGAATCTGTAAATGACAGGACGCTTGTTAATGAGTTCGGCAGACATAATGAAAAGAGGAAGCGCAACGCTTAGGTAACGGCTTCCGCTTATTACCCAGTCTGCCGAATAACTCATTACGGTATATGAAAGGAGAAAAACCGATATACTGCTGCCGTGACGTGCGAAGCATCTTAATATTATATATAAAGTAACAAAGAACAATATAAGTTCCGGGATATATTCTGCCAAAGCCACGTTAAATTCAGTACCCGGGTCTTTTATTGTATTTATAATATTGCTTATACATGTTCCGCAGTCTGCAAATGAATGCGCCCATACATATTTCTGGAGTTTAAGAAAATAGAACGCATCATGCGTATAGTAATAATTTATTAGCAGATATATTAAAAGCCCGATAATAGTAAGGCACATCGGGATAATATCTTTCAGTTTCCCGAAAAATGATTTCCAGTCTTTATTTCTTATAAGAAGAAATATCTTATTGCTTTCAAGCCATTCCACACCCATAAAAATCATTATTACAATTCCCTGCAGTTTGGCAAGGGTGCATAACATTGCAAATATTCCGGCAGGCCACCACTTTTTCCTGAATGAAAAGTACATACAGGCGGAAGCCGTAAGAAGGACGGTGCTTTCAGGGAGCATTCCGCCGAAATAAAAAGCAAAAGGAAATACTGAAATGAGTATTACGGTTTTCGTGGCAATTGAAATATTATATTTAAGCGATACTGCCATGTATAGAAATATTATACCGGCTGTATAGCATATTGTAGAAGTTATCAGTGCGGCTAACATTGTATTGTGAATTATAAGATTTATTACCCATGTAACGGCAGGGTATAACGGAAGGAATACAAGAGTCTGATATACGTTGTCGCCCATGATTCCGCTGGAAATGGTGATTTCAGTATAGCCTCCGTCCGCTATTCCGATATAGTTGCTGGCGTCCCATTTGTACCACCAGCTGATAAAATCGGCTTTCTGGTCTGCTATAAAAACCATTGTAAGATAAGATACGAAATATATTAAAAGCCTGAAAGCAAGAGCCTGCGCGCCGATTGAAACCAGACTTTTTGCAGAAACTTTCTCACCGCCGTAGGAAGCATATCCGGAGCCTTTAATATATTTATCCGTAAAATTATTATGGGGAAGGCGAACCCCGGAAATAATAAGAGTGCGGTATAAAAGAATTAATGTTATTAAAATAACGAGTATGAGGGTAATAATTTTCATAAATATCCACCTAAAAAAAGTAATTATATACATTAAAAGTATATCACAAAATATTATATAAGTACATATAATAAAGTAAAAAAATAAGGTTTAACTGATTATGAATAATAACTATTGCAATGGAATTGTCCATACCGTAAGAAAAGGCGATACACTGTATTCCCTGAGCAGGCAGTACAATGTACCGCTTGTTATGATACTAAGAGCTAATCCGTATGTTGACGTATACAATCTTGGGATAGGAATGAGGCTTTGCATACCGGTAAGCCATATGGATAATTCTGATATGGATACCGAAAATAATGGAATGAATAATGAAATGAATAACGGAATGAATAATGGAATGGATAATGGGATGAATAACGGGGAACATTCCAAAACATTTGCGTATGTAGTCAGGGAAGGCGAGTCTGTACAGTACATTGTCGACAGGTTCGGAATAGATTTGGAAGATATACTGAAAATCAATTCGCTGTCAGATATGCTTTTACAGCCGGGAATCACGGTAATTCTTCCGATGAAAGAATAAGAAAAAAACGGACCTGCCGCTTTGCAAACCTAAAATCCGTAAAGTAGCAGGCCCGTATCTTTTTTGGTTGACACCACTGGTTATGGGAAGTATACTTTAATAATGGGAAGAAATAACAGGAGGACAAATTAGAAATGGGAAAAAGAACAGATATTCATAAGGTACTTATAATTGGCTCGGGGCCGATAATAATCGGACAGGCCTGCGAGTTCGATTATTCAGGAACACAAGCCTGTAAGGCATTAAAATCACTTGGTTACGAAATAGTGCTTGTAAACTCCAATCCGGCAACTATCATGACGGACCCGGGTACGGCAGATATCACTTATATTGAACCGCTTAATGTGGCGCGCCTTGAACAGATTATAGAAAAGGAAAGGCCTGATGCCCTGCTTCCTAATCTTGGAGGACAGTCAGGACTTAATTTATGTGCAGAGCTTTCAAATGCAGGAATACTTGATAAATACGGCGTGAAAGTTATCGGAGTGCAGGTAGATGCAATAGAAAGAGGAGAAGACCGTATTGAATTTAAAAATACGATGAACAGCCTGGGTATAGAGATGGCGAAAAGTGAAGTTGCATACAGTGTAAAAGAAGCGCTTGCCATAGCTGACAAGCTTGGTTATCCGGTTGTTATACGTCCGGCGTATACAATGGGCGGAGCCGGAGGCGGTCTTGTATATAATGCAGAAGAACTGGAAACAGTAGTTTCAAGAGGACTTCAGGCAAGTCTTGTCGGACAGGTACTTGTTGAAGAATCGGTAATAGGCTGGGAAGAACTTGAGCTTGAAGTTGTACGCGACGCTAAAAATAATCTTATTACGGTATGTTTCATAGAAAATATCGACCCTATGGGGGTACATACCGGAGATTCTTTCTGCGCTGCGCCAATGCTTACGATTTCCGAAGAAGTACAGAAACGTCTTCAGGAACAGGCCTATAAAATAGTAGAAGCCATAGAAGTTATTGGAGGAACCAATGTTCAATTTGCCCATGACCCTGTTTCAGATAGAATTGTAGTTATAGAAATTAACCCAAGAACGTCAAGGTCCTCCGCACTTGCAAGCAAGGCGACAGGATTTCCTATTGCCCTTGTATCGGCAATGCTTGCAAGCGGACTTACATTAGATGAGATACCGTGCGGTAAATACGGAACGCTTGATAAGTATGTTCCCGACGGTGATTATATAGTAATTAAGTTTGCAAGATGGGCTTTTGAGAAGTTTAAAGGAAGCAAGGATGTACTTGGCACGCAGATGAAAGCCGTCGGCGAAGTTATGAGTATAGGAAAGACTTATAAGGAAGCTTTCCAGAAAGCCATACGTTCATTGGAAACAGGACGGTATGGACTTGGTTTTGCAAAGGATTTCAATGAAAAGAGCCTTTCCGAACTTATGGAAATGCTGAAGGTTCCGTCAAGCGAGCGTCAGTTCATTATGTATGAGGCACTCAGAAAAGGAGCGACGGTTTCTGAGCTGTATGAACTTACGCATATTAAAAAATATTTTATTGAACAGATGAAAGAACTCGTAGACGAGGAGGAAGCGCTTCTTGCCTGTAAAGGAGGCCTCCCGGAAGACGATATGCTTATATCTGCAAAGAAGAACGGTTTCTCGGACAGATATCTGGCAGGTATACTCGGAGTAGATGAGGAAAGCATAAGAAATAAAAGAACAGAGCTTGGCGTAAAGGAAGCCTGGGAAGGCGTGCATGTATCGGGAACAAAAGACAGCGCCTACTATTATTCCACATACAATTCCAATGATAAGGTTTCCGCTGAAAGCGACAGAAAGAAAATAATGATTCTTGGCGGAGGCCCTAACCGTATAGGCCAGGGTATAGAATTTGACTATTGCTGCGTTCATGCGGCTCTTGCCCTTAAAGAAATGGGATTTGAAACAATCATTGTAAACTGTAACCCTGAAACGGTTTCAACAGATTATGACACTTCGGATAAACTGTATTTTGAGCCGCTTACGCTGGAAGACGTTTTAAGTATATATGAGAAGGAAAAACCGATAGGAGTTATAGCGCAGTTTGGCGGACAGACCCCGCTTAATCTTGCTGCCGACCTTGAAAAATACGGAGTTAATATTCTTGGAACCAAGCCTTCCGTAATTGATATGGCTGAAGACCGTGACCTGTTCCGCGCAATGATGGACAAACTTGATATTCCGATGCCTGAGGCGGGAATGGCTGTAGATGTGGATGAAGCTCTTAAAATAGCGGAAAAGATAGGATATCCGGTTATGGTAAGACCTTCTTATGTTCTCGGCGGAAGGGGAATGGAAGTTGTAAACGACCCTGAAATGCTTAAAGATTATATGAAGGCGGCAGTAGGAGTGACGCCTGACAGGCCGATTCTTATAGACCGTTTCCTTAAAAACGCAATGGAATGTGAAGCAGATGCGATAAGCGACGGAAAGGACGTTTTTGTACCTGCCGTTATGGAGCATATAGAGCTTGCCGGTATACATTCCGGTGATTCGGCGTGTATACTTCCTTCGATGCACATATCGGAAAAACATCTTGCTACTATAAAAGAATATACAAGAAAGATTGCTGCAGAAATGAATGTATGCGGTCTTATGAATATGCAGTATGCGATAGAAAATGATGTTGTGTACGTGCTTGAAGCAAATCCGAGGGCGTCCAGAACAGTGCCTCTTGTATCAAAGGTGTGCGATATACAGATGGTAAGGATTGCTACGCAGATTATTACGCTTGACATAACGGGAAAAGAATCTCCGGTTCCAATGCTTTGCGATAAAGAATATAATCATTTTGGAGTTAAGGAAGCAGTATTTCCGTTTAATATGTTTCCTGAGGTGGACCCCGTACTTGGACCTGAAATGCGTTCTACGGGAGAAGTCCTTGGAATTGCAGAGAATTTCGGAGAAGCGTTTTATAAAGCCCAGGAGGCTACGCAGACCTGCCTGCCTCTTAGCGGAACAGTTCTGTTTTCGGTAAATGCGGCGTCAAAGGCTGAACTTCCGGAAATTGCAAAACTGTTTCATGAGTGTAAATTTAATATTATGGCAACAGGCTCAACATATGATGTAATAAAACGGACCGGAATACCTGTAAAGAAGGTATTTAAGATGCAGGAGGGAAGACCGAATATAGTAGATGAAATGACAAACGGCAATATCCAGCTTGTAATAAATACCCCGGCGGGAGCAGAAAAGGTATTTGATGACAGTTATATACGAAAGACGGCTATCAAAAAGAAGATACCGTATATGACGACAATGGCGGCGGCAAAGGCTACGGCAGAAGGAATAAAGGCAGTTTTATCAGATGAAGGACTGAATGTATGCTCGCTGCAGAAGCTCCATTCAACTATAAGAACTCGTTGACAAAAACGGGAGGAATTGTTATGATTCAGATATTTAAAACTTTAGAAGACGGTGTGCTTAGCGTACAGGAGGATATCTCGGAAGGATGCTGGGTTGCTCTTACAAGACCCGATTACAGTGAACTTGAGATGGTATCTGAAAGATGCGGAGTAGATATTGATGATCTCAGGGCTCCTCTGGATGAGGAGGAACGCTCCCGTCTTATGACAGAAGATAATTATACATTGATTCTTGTTGATATTCCCATGCATGAGAATATCAGTGAAAAAGAAAAATATGTTACTATTCCTCTGGGAATAGTGCTTACGGATTCGGTAATAATAACAGTCTGTCTTGAAGAAACAGGAGTTCTTAAATATTTTATGGGAGGACGGGAACGTTCTTTCTACACGTTTAAAAAGACAAGGCTGATTTTGCAGATTCTGTACAGAAATGCTACCTTGTTTCTGCAGTATCTGCGTAATATTGACCGTAAAAGTGAAGAAATTGAGGAAAAACTCCATATTTCACAGAAAAACCAGGAGCTTATTGAGCTTCTGGAACTGGAAAAGAGCCTTGTATACTTTACCACCTCGTTACGTTCTAACGAAGTAGTGCTTGAAAAAATGGTGCGTACCGAACAGATTAAGAAATATCCTGATGACGCGGATTTGCTGGAAGATGTAATTATCGAAAATAAACAGGCTATCGAAATGGCGAACATATACAGCGGAATACTTAGCGGTATGATGGATGCTTTTGCATCCGTTATATCGAATAATCTTAATATAGTGATGAAATTTCTGGCTACTATTACGATAGTATTATCAATCCCTACTATGATTGCCAGTTTCTTTGGAATGAATTTTGTAAATATTCCTCTGGGCGATTCACCGTATGGATTTATGGCTGTATCAGTTACCACATGCGTAATAACAGGAATAGTGGCGCTTATATTTGCAAAAAAGAAGATGTTCTGATTGAGAGGAGATATTTATGGGACAAAGTTGGCTGGACAAGGCAGAAAGAAAATTTGGGAAATACGGCATCCGCGGTCTTATGAGATATATTGTTGCAATAGAACTTGTGGGTGCGGTCATCGGCATTTTTAACCCTTTATTATATAACCTGTTTTCCCTTAATTTTGCCGCAATAGCAAAAGGACAGATATGGAGACTGGTTACATTTTTGTTTTTCCCGGAAATAACATCGCTTGACCCCATAAGCATACTTGTATTTGCCATACAGGTATATCTTTATTATATGATAGGCAACAGCCTTGAAAATATATGGGGTTCTTTCAGATTTACGCTTTATTATATATCGGGTCTTGTATTGTCGATACTGGCGGGATTCATACTGTATGTATTTGCAGGAGTCAGCCAGTGGCCGGTTGGATTTGAGTATGTAAACCAGGCGTTATTCCTTGCATTTGCAACTATTTTCCCGGATATAGAGTTTCTGTTGTTTTTTATATTGCCGGTAAAAGCAAAATGGCTTGGTATCCTGTATGCCGTAATGATGGGCTTTGATGTATTGTCATATTTAAAATACGGCTCGGAGGGACTTGCTTTTTCAGTTGCAATAGTTATCTCGATGCTCAATTTCCTTATATTCTTTTTATCGTCCAGAAATTACAAAAAACATTCTTATAAAGAGCATAAGAGGAAAACGCAATTTAAGAAAAATTCATCTCCGAAGGTTGTTAAAATATACAGGCACAAATGCGCAATATGTGGTCGTACGGATATAAGCAGTCCTGATCTTGAGTTCAGGTTCTGTTCCAAATGTGATGGAAATTATGAATATTGTTCTGATCATATATTTACACATGAGCATGTTCATAGGTAAGGAGGAAATTATATAATATGGCTAATGGGAAACCGATTAAATCATTGAAAGAAGAAAATCAGGAGAAGATATTATCGCTTATACTCTTGTTTGCGGCTGCGCTTATTGTGCATATTATTTTTGCAGCGGCATATATAGGCTTTAGATCCGACATGGATTGTTTTATGTACTGGTCAACAGACGTGTTTGAGAACGGTGTTACCAATTTCTATAAAACGGATGTGTTTACCGATTATCCGCCGGGATACATATATATACTGTATGTTATAGGCGGTATAATGAAGCTTTTCAGAATTACTTCATTGACTTCAGGCGTTGCGGTGCTTCTGAAAATGCCCGCCATTATTTGCGACCTTGTAATCGGCTATATTATATATAGAGTTGCGGCAAAATATACAAAACATTCGTATGCAATATTGTTTGCAATGGCATTTTTATTTAATCCCGCAATAATAATCAATTCCTGTACATGGGGTCAGGTGGATTCGGTCTTTACCCTGTTTGTAGTGCTTATGTGTTATTTTGTGACTGAAAAGAAACTGCCCGCCGCTTATTTCATGCTTGCGATAGGAATACTTATTAAACCCCAGACGCTTATATTTACTCCTGTGTTAATATATGGAATAATAGATCAGGTATTTCTTACCGATTTTTCAGTTAAAAAAATGTTTACACAGCTTGGAATCGGTCTTTCTGCCATAGCCGCGCTTGTCCTTGCGGCAGCGCCGTTTGGGCTTCCAGATGTTTTGCGGCAGTATGTTGATACGCTGGGACAGTATGAATTTGCGTCCGTAAATGCGTACAATTTGTGGGCGCTTTTAGGTAAGAACTGGACTCCTCAGAGCGACACTTTTATATTTATGCCCTATAAGGTGTGGGGTACTTTATTTATAATACTTACGGTTGCGGTATCGGCTTATTACTGTATGCGGAATAAAGAAAAAGAAAGCAAATATTATCTGACAGGGGCATTTATAGTAACAACGGTATTTATGCTGTCAGTGCGTATGCATGAGCGTTATATGTATCCTGCGCTTGCGCTTCTGCTCCTTACGGCGGCGGTTAAAAGAAAGTATAACTATGTACTGGCATTTGCGTTTTTGTCAATTGTACAGTTCCTCAATGCGTACCACGTACTGTTTTATTATGATTACCGGAACTATGATTTTCACAATCCTGTTATATATATTATTTCTTTCCTTTCCGTGTCAGCTTTTGCATATTTCATGTACGTATATCTGGGACAGCTCAAATGCAGGAGAGCATATACCCAGGCGGAAATCGAGGAAATTGAACGAAATACAAAGAAAACAAAAAGCAGCAGGAATAATCGTAATAACAGAAATGCAAATGTGCGTGGAGGCAGACAGCAGACAGGCGATGCAAATGACGGTAATAAGAAAAAAATATTTGCAATAAAACCTTCAGATGTTATGCCTAAATGGACTAAATGGGACTGGATAATAATGATTGCAATAACGGTAATATATACCGGTATTGCGTTTTATCATCTGGGTGATTTTGATGCGCCGCAGACGCCCTGGGTAAGCAATGAAAAGGGCAAAGAAATAGTTCTTGACCTTGGTGAAACAAAGCAGGTAGACCATGTATACGCATTTTTGGGATACTATGAAAACAGACTTTTTGAAGTACAGACTTCAGATGACAAAGTTACCTGGACAAAGCTTGGAGTAAGCGCCGAAAAAGATGACGTGACATATGAAAATTCGGTAAATATGGTCAGCGTATTCTGCTGGAATAAACTGGATATGTCGTTTAACGCCAGATATGTTAAATTTGTACAGCAGGATGATAAGGCGGCGGTTATGGAAATGATGCTTTACGGTCCTGATAAAAATGTGATACTTCCCGTAAATACATCCGATTATCCTGAGCTTTTTGATGAACAGGATATATTTGACGGAACCATGTCGTATATGAACAGTACGTATTTTGATGAGATATACCATGCTCGTACCGCATATGAGATGATACACGGAATGTATTGCTATGAGAATACGCATCCGCCTCTTGGAAAAGCGATAATGGCTATAGGAATACTTATATTTGGAATGTGTCCGTTTGGATGGAGATTTATGGGTACGTTATTTGGAGTACTTATGATTCCTGTAATGTATCTTATTGGAAGAAAACTTACAAAGAAAACGTGGCTTGCTTCCGTTATAACGCTATTGTTTACGTTTGACTTCATGCATTTTGCGCAGACAAGAATTGCGACAATAGATGTATTTGTTACATTGTTTGTAATGCTTATGTACTATTTCATGCTGTGTTATTATAAGATGAGCTTTAACGATACGCCTCTTATAAAAACATTTGTACCGCTTTTGCTTTCGGGAATATGTATGGGACTCGGCTGCGCAAGCAAATGGACAGGCGTATATGCCGGGGCAGGACTTGCGGTAGTATTTGCAGCCGTTATGATAAGAAGGTACGGAGAGTATAAGACGGCGCTTGCGGACCCTAAAGGAAGTACGGAGGGAATAGAACACAGCCATGTAATAAATAATTATAAGCTTGCAACGTTAAAAACACTTTCTTTCTGTCTGATTGCATTTGTTATTGTACCCGGAATTATATATCTTTTATCATATATACCTTATTCGGATGATGTGCATACCGGGCTCGTAAGCAGGATGCTGGCTAACCAGAAAGGAATGTATTCTTATCATTCAAACCTGGAATCAACTCATGTTTATCAGTCGGCTTGGTATCAGTGGCCTATTATGCAAAGACCGATACTGTTTTATCTGGAATCGGTAACAGATACGCTTACTTCGGGAATAAGTTCAATGGGTAATCCGCTTGTATGGTGGATAGGAATACCGGCATTTATATATATGATTTATCTGATATTTAAAAATAAAGACAGAATAGCGCTGTTTTTATCAGTAGGATATCTTGCACAGTATCTGCCATGGATGCTCGTAAGCAGATGTACATTTATATATCATTATTTTCCAAGCGTGCCGTTTGTAGTTATGATGATAGGTTACAGTATATATACAATAATTAAGGAAAAACCCAAACTCAAACCGGTTGTATGGGTATATGTGGGATTTGCGGTATTTCTGTTTGGAGCGTTTTATCCGGTGCTTTCGGGATATCCTATCACACTGGAATATGCAAAGCTGTTAAAATGGTTCCACAGCTGGGTGCTTCTTTATTAATGATAAAAGGAGATATGGTATTCTATGAATAATGGTACTGATAAATTATCAAAATATTATAGTGAAATGTCATGCAATTATAAGTATCTTTCGCTTTTTGAAATTGTACTTGAGTATTATCTGATGTATGAAGTGTGGGAAGATGGATTCAATAAATACATTGATATAAAAGAGGAAGAATGTGCCATTATAAACGAGTCTGTTAAAAAGCTTATTTCAGGTGAAAAATTAAATTCCATGATACCTGAATATAAAAGGCTGCGTAAGCAGATTACTGAAAAAATGCAGGTTGTAACCGCATATGTGGACAAGTTTATTGCTTATGAACATGTCATGAACAGGCTGGAAGCGCGGTTTACAATGAGCGAGGAAGAAAGGGAAGCGTGGCTTTCGGAATTTGACAGTGATAATTATATAGCAGATTTGATTACCTTTATATTTGCAGATAAAGACGATGCGGAAATAATTGATAACCTGCATATTGTGTTTGAACAGCTGCCGATGAGGATGGCGCGTTCAAAGTACATTGATATTATAAAAAGCAGCATAATGCTGTACAAAGATTCGGATGTGGATTCCCTTGACGGTTTTATATACATGCTGCGTACCACGGCGATGTTATATGAGCCGCACGGTATGGATATATATTTTAAGGAATTTGCAGAGCTTACCCATGAACTTGGGCAGGTTGATTTTACGTCAATAGAAAAAGACTATTTTGTAATATTGCAGGATAAGATAAGCAAAGCGTCGCGTGATTTAAATGATATTTCCGATATATATATGATATATCAGAAGATAATTAATATGTTATACGTATATGCGCTTAACGAGGAAGCGGCCGGAAAAGAGGATATGCAGGTATATGACTTATGTCTTAAATTGTATAAAGGAATATACGACGTATTTACAGGCGCAGCAGAAGATACTTTTGATTCCGAAAGCGTCCTTGCGCAGATTGAGGGACTTCCTGAAAGATACTATGATAAGCGTATATCATATGAAGCAATATTTGAAAATATGACTGAAGGGGAAAGCGGCGATGAAGATATAGAAAGGCTTTCTGTTTCAAAGCTTTTGTTTTCATCCAGCATATTTGTCGAAACCGAAAAAAAAGACTCAAAACCCGTTACGGAAGAATATCTGAATAAGGTTACGCAGGATTTTGTTGACGATATAACAAATATGATAAAAACCCATAACAGAAAACTTGTAAGGGCTGTCATGTCGCTTTCGCTTGCGAGGCTTCCATTGTTTTTTAACAGCGCGGATGAGATTGAAGATTATATTGAAAATTCCATAAAAGGCTGCGGCGATACTGCGGAGCTTATTGCTTCGGTGAAGCTTATAGATGATATTAAGGAGAATTATCTATGATAAAATGGTATAAGAACCTGTATATGGACAGTGAAACGTCAGAGTCGCCGGATGTGTTCCGACAGATAGCAGAAAGCGGCAGATTACATATTACTCCTGTATACTGTATAGCAATTGCATCAAATGAGGCAAATCTGCTTGACATTATATCATCTAACGAATTATATTTTAAACATTATAAGAGAAAAACTTTGCATGTTATAGGTATAGCAGCATCATACAAAACGGCGCTTAGCCTTGCGTCGGATATACTGCTTGAGGTATATCAGAAAACAGGCGCATTTGATATAAGGAGTTTTGTTAAAGCTGGCGCCGGACCGGGATGTGATATTTAATTGCATACATTATTGATTATTCTTAAAATAACAGGGATTGCATTACTTGCAATACTAATATTAGTCATATGTCTTATTCTCATGGTACTTTTTATTCCGCTCCGTTACCGGATTAAGGCATGTTTTGAAGAAGAAAAAGAAAAAAATACAGTATCTGTGAAAGCCAGGTGGCTTTTGGGTATTGTGTCGATAAATTATATATACCCCGGAAACGGCGGGGGTGTGGGAATAAGGGTATTTGGAATACCCGTTTTGCGTAAATCGAAAAAAAGAAAACCTGAAAAGAAAAAAAATAAAAAGAAAAAAGTTAAGAATCCAAAAGGTGAAAAGCAAAAAGTTTCAGAGGATAGGACAGAGATTCCTGAAACCAAAAACGCCGAAGTTAAATCCGGTGTAAAAAAAGGGAAAAAAAGTAAGGCGCGGAAACGGCGCTTGGGAAAAGAAAAGCGTAATAAATATAGTTTTAGTAAAATAAAAGCATATTATAAACTGCTGTCAGATTCAGAAAATAAGAAAGCATATGGATTTGCAAAAAAAACAATTACCGCGCTTATTAAACATTTAGCGCCGAAAACGCTTAAAGCCGATATGGTTATCGGACTTGGTGACCCATGCAATACGGGACTTTTATTCGGGGCGCTTGGAATCATAATATCTTTTGTTAAAGGAAAATATAATATTACTCCGGATTTTTATAATAAAAGAATATGCGGCAGAGTATATGCAAAAGGAAGAATAAGGTCAGTTATAGTGATATATCATTTGATTAGGATATTTACTAATAGCGATATAAAGAAAGTAACAGGTCAATTTAAAACAATCCGTTGACATACGGGAGAATGGAGGAATACATTATGGCAGACAATCAGTTTCAGACAACAGTAGAGTCATTATTCAAGGGGATGGACAGTTTTATTACTACCAAAACGGTAGTGGGAGATTCTATAAGTATGGAAGATGGAACCATTATACTTCCATTAGTAGATGTATCGTTTGGTGTTGCAGCCGGTGCATTTGCGAATGAGGACAGCAAGAAAAATAACGGCGGAGGAGGCATGGGAGGAAAAATACAGCCAAGCGCCGTGCTTATTATTAAAGACGGGTCTTCTAAACTTGTAAATGTTAAAAATCAGGATGGAATTACGAAAATACTGGACCTGGTTCCTGATGTATTAAATAAGTTTTCAAAAAATAGTAATGATAAATCCGAGCAGTAAGAAAAAAAAGCTTGCATTTAACTATAGTGTTTGTTAAAATAGTACTGTTTGTGGCACATATTGTGTCAGATAGTGATGTAAGGAGGTGCTTTAGATGGCAAAATGTGCAATATGTAATAAGGGAGCTCACTTCGGAATCCGTGTAAGCCATTCCCACAGAAGAAATAACCATATGTGGAAATCTAACATCAAATCAGTAAGAGTAAAGGTTAATGGCGGAACAAAAAAGATGAATGTGTGTACTGCCTGTCTGCGTTCAGGAAAGGTAGAGAGGGCATAGTTCTCATATATCGTGATTGAATGAAATGAAAGAGGGACTGTTTTAAAGAGGACAGTCCCTTTTAAACTGTTTCAGCATGATGTAAAGAGATTATATCCGAGAATTAGAAACAGGGCAATAAGACATATAGCTATAAAACCATTTGTTATAAATAGCATGATTATCATTCCTATGGCAATAAAAAAAAGCATGAAACCGAGAAGCTTTTTCACACACATTCACCGGAAGTTGTCTTTTGATATAATATATGTACCTGCCCTGTATTTGATTACATTGTATATTGGTATGAAATAATTGCTTTTTATGTGGTAATAAGGTATACTATATAAGAATAATATATACATAAGGTAAGGAGGGTTTGTCATGAAAGGCCGTATGAATACCGATATGGGTAAAATAATAGTAGATACTGATGTTATTGCAAAGTATGCGGGTTCTTCTGCTGTTGAATGTTTTGGTATTGTAGGTATGGCATCAGTAAGTGTCAGGGATGGATTTTCCAAACTTCTTAGAAAGGAAAGCCTTGCACATGGTGTTGAGGTTACTATAGAGAATAATAAACTTAAAATAGAAATGCATATTATTGCAGCATATGGTGTGAGTATTCCGGCAGTATGTGAGAATCTTATAAGTAATGTAAAATACAAGGTTGAGGAATTTACCGGAATGGAAGTAGCTGATATTATTATCAGGGTTGAAGGCATAAGGGTTACAGAATAAAAGTATATTTGTATGGAGGTCTTCTGATGAATACAATAGATGCCGGACTTCTTAAAGAGCTGTTTATTGCGGGTTTTGAAGCACTTGAGGCAAAAAAGGAATATGTTAATGAACTTAATGTGTTCCCGGTTCCGGACGGAGATACCGGAACTAATATGACAATGACTATCCAATCTGCCGTAAAGGAAGTAAAGGCTTTAAAAGATGATAGTATGGAAAGTCTGTGTAAGGCAATTTCTTCCGGCTCATTAAGGGGAGCAAGAGGCAATTCAGGCGTAATTTTATCACAGCTTTTAAGAGGCTTTACGAAAACAATAAAAGAGTATGACGAAATAGATACGGACATTATGGCGGAAGCCTTTGAAAA
This sequence comes from uncultured Lachnospiraceae bacterium, assembly GCA_947588675.1. Classification (GTDB taxonomy): domain Bacteria; phylum Bacillota; class Clostridia; order Lachnospirales; family Lachnospiraceae; genus V9D3004. The sequence continues at coordinate 36,765 of CANPYY010000020.1, forward strand.
AGCCGTAAATACGGCGTATAAAGCCGTAATGAAACCGAAAGAGGGAACTATTTTAACGGTGGCTAAGGCAGGGTCCGACATGGCGACATACCTTACGGGTTCGGATATTGACATTGTAACATATATGGAAGCCGTAATAGAACATATGAGAAATGTTCTTAATCAGACGCCGGATATGCTGCCGGTACTTAAAGAAGCAGGGGTTGTTGATTCAGGCGGCGAGGGATTGTTAGTCATACTTGAAGGAGCATTTGTGCTTCTTGCCGGGCGTATTCCGAAACCTGAAGGAGCAAAGAAACCTGATATAAGTAATATAAAGAAGAAAAAAAGTGTTGCAAAGAAACCAGAACCTGCAAAGAAACCTGAGGTAAAGAGCAAGAAACAGGAGAAAAAAGTGTATAGCCCAGTAAAATCAAAGGCAGATATAAGTACTGCCGATATTCAATTTGGATATTGTACGGAGTTTATTATCGTACTTGAAAAAGAGTTTGATGATTTTAAAGAGAGAGAACTGAAAGTATTTTTAGAGGCAATAGGCGATTCGATAGTCGTTGTTGCAGATGATGATATTGTCAAAGTGCATGTTCATACCAATATGCCGGGTATTGCCCTTCAAAAGGCGCTTACCTACGGTTCGCTTTCAAAAATTAAGATTGATAATATGCGTGAAGAACATAATGAGCTTCTTATGAATGAATTGTCGGAAACCGTGGCGGCAGAAGACGATGGTGAAGAAGCTGTTGCAGAAGCTGATATGCCGGAGGAAACCATCGCGGAAGCTGATGCACAGGAGGAAGCCATAACGGAAGCTGATATACCGGAAGAAAATATAGCGGAAGTTGACGTACCGGAGGAAGTCATCGCAGAAGCTGATATACCGGAAGAAGATATCGCAGAGGATGTGCCGGAGGAAACTGACGTACCGGAAGAAGATATCGCAGAAGAAGATGTACCGGAGGAAACCACTGAGGAAGCTGATATGCCGGAGGAGAGCGATAAACCTTTAAAGCCTGCGGGATTTATTACGGTATCGGCAGGAGAAGGATTGAGTAAAATATTTGCCGGACTTGGCGCAGATATTATAATTGAAGGTGGACAAACCATGAATCCGAGTACGGAAGATATGCTTAATGCGATAGAGAGGATAGATGCGGAAACAATATTTATACTTCCGAATAATTCCAATATAATACTTGCCGCGCAGCAGACAAAACTTATGTGTGAGGATAAACAGATAATTGTGATTCCTTCAAAGACCATTCCGCAGGGAATCATGGCAATGCTCAATTATATGCCGACCAGAAGCATAAGCGATAATGAGAAGGCAATGATAAGCGAAATGGATAATGTAAAATCGGGAGCTGTTACTTATTCAATAAGAGATACGGTTGTACAGGGACATGAAATCAAACAGGGAGATATCATGGGAATAGAAAACGGTACGATAATCAACACCGGAGTTCAGGTTATGGCTACGACCGTAGAACTTATTAAAAATCTGATAGATGAAGATACAGAGCTTATTACTTTATACTATGGTAAAGATACTACCGAGGATGAGGCTAATCTGATTGCTTCAAATATTTTAAAAGATTATCCTGATATAGAGGTGGAAGTCCATTATGGAGGACAACCGGTATATTATTATTATTTGTCAGTAGAATAAGATAAAGGATATGTATCTGCTATATGGAAATAAATGCTGATATAAGAAAGATAAAAGGAATCGGAGAAAAAACCGCTGCAAATTACCGACGGATTGGAATTAATACCGTCGGTGATTTAATTATGCACATTCCGCGCGGTTATGACGAATATAAGGAAATAGTACCGTTAAAAAATGCGCCCTTGGACTGTAATGTAATTATAGAGGGCGTCCTGTTAAAAAGACCTTCCGTAAAAAATATACGAAACAGGAAAATAGTAAGCGTACCGCTTAATGACGGAGGAGAAATAATTGATCTTATATGGTTTAACATGCCATATCTTGCAAACAGCCTGAAGACAGGCACATATTATATTCTAAGAGGAAAGATTACAGTAAACGCCGGCAGGAAAAGGATGCTGCACCCCAAAATTCTGACAAAAGAAGAATATTATAACAGACTTCATAAACTCATACCAATATACAGCCTGACGGACGGACTTACGAATAATGCCGTTATGAAAGCCATGGCATATGCAATAGAAGAAATAAATCCCATAAAAGATTATATACCTGACTCCATAAGAAAAAAATGCGGAGTGATGCCGTTTATGGCGGCGGTAAAAAAAATACATTTTCCTGCAACACGCAGTGAAGTGTCAGAAGCAAGACGGCGTTTTGTTTTTGATGAATTTTTTACCTTTCTTGTTATGTTAAGATATTATAAGAAAGGTTCGGCAAAAGTAAAATCCGAAAGGAAGTACAGCCATTTTGAAGAATGTAGCAGACTTATAGATTCGCTTCCTTATGAACTTACCGAAGCCCAGAAAAAGGTATGGTCTGAAGTAATGGACGATATGAAATCGGGCTATCTTATGAACAGGCTTATACAGGGCGATGTGGGCTCAGGTAAGACGATAATTGCGGCGCTTGCCCTTCTTGCAAATGCCAAAAGCGGTTATCAGGGAGCGCTTATGGCTCCTACGGAAGTGCTTGCAAAACAGCACTATGAGAATTTTGTAAAGCTATTTGCAGATTTTGATGTAAAGGTGACGCTTCTTACAGGGTCAATGACTGCGCTTGCCAGAAAAAGAGAGTATGAAAATATAAGGGAGCATCGTACTGATATCATAATAGGCACTCATGCCCTTATACAGGAAAAAGTCATATATTCAGAGCTGGGTCTGGTAATTACAGATGAACAGCACAGATTCGGGGTAAATCAGAGAAAAAATATATCAGACAAGGGAAATGGCTGCCATACTATTGTTATGAGCGCAACGCCAATACCAAGAACGCTTGCAATTATACTGTACGGCGATATGGATATATCGGTTATAGATGAATTGCCGAAAAAAAGACTTCCGATAAAAAATTGCGTAGTGGGACAATCATACAGGTCTGCGGCATACGCATTTATTCTAAAGGAAATAAATAAGGGAAACAGAGCTTATATAATATGCCCGATGATAGAAGAAAGCGAAAACAGTGAACTTGAAAATGTAAGCAGCTACTATGTCAGGCTTTCAGAGATAATGCCAGATAATGTGCGCATAGATATACTGCATGGCAGGATGAAACCTTCCGAGAAAAATGCGGTGATGGAACGGTTTAATTCCGGCGTTACGGATATACTTATATCTACTACGGTGATAGAAGTCGGTATTGACGTACCGGAGGCTACAGTGATGATGATAGAAAATGCCGAAAGGTTTGGCCTTGCCCAGCTGCATCAACTGCGGGGGCGTGTTGGAAGATCCGACAGACAATCATATTGTATATTTATGACGGCTGACGAAAGAAAAGAAGTTATGAAACGGCTTGAGGTACTTAATAATTCAAATAACGGGTTTTATATCGCAAGCCAGGACCTTAAACTTAGGGGACCGGGCGATATGTTCGGGGTAAGGCAGAGCGGAGAAGCTTATTTTGATATTGCGGATATATATAATGACGCAGAAGTATTAAAGCTGGCTGATTCCGCCGTTAAATCTC
>CANPYY010000021.1 GCA_947588675.1 uncultured Lachnospiraceae bacterium
ATAATAAAATATGAGGGAGATAATAGTACTTTTGTATGGAAACATCCTTGTGAAGATTTTAATTGTTTATCACAACTTATTGTTCACGAAAATCAAGAAGCAGTATTTTTTATGAATGGCCAAGCATTAGATATGTTCGGACCAGGAAGATACACATTAAAAACACAAAACATTCCAATAATAGGAAAAGTGTTAAATTTAGCAACGGGAGGATTAAGTCCATTTCATTGTGAAGTATATTTTATAAATAAAAGTGAGCAAATGTCTATAAAATGGGGAACTGATTCAAGAATACAATTTATAGAACCTACATATAAAATTCCTTTATCAATAGGTGCTTCTGGAGAAATGAGCTTACAGGTAAATGATAGCAAGAAATTATTAGTAAAACTTGTTGGAACAGATAATAATTTACCGCAAGAAATTCTGGTATCATATTTTAGAACTTTTTTAATGACAAGAGCAAAAACATATATCGCACAAATTATAAAATCAGAAAGTATAAATATTTTTGAAATTGATGGGAAATTAACTCAATTTTCTGATGCAATAAAAGAACTATTGCTTCCAGATTTCGATGATTATGGAATTACTATAAAAAAATTTATGGTTAATAGAGTAATGAAACCGGATGGAGATACGCAATATGAAAAATTCAAAGAATTACATTTCCGTCAATATGCTGATATTGCAGAAGCAAAGATAAAACAACAAACAGATATAATAAATGCAGAAACAGAAGCGCAAAAAACGGTTATTGAGTCAAAAGCCAAAGCAACTAAGCGTTCACAAGAGGGATATACATATCAACAAGAGAGAGGATTTGATGTTGCTGAAAAAGTAGCAGAAAATGAAGCTGTTGGAGAGTTCAATAATATGGGAATAGGATTGGGAACAATGGCAGGTGTAGGAGGAGCAGTAGGAGGTATGGTTGGAGGAATGATGAATGATGCGGTAAATTCTGCAACAAAATCTCAATCAAACAACCAGGAAACAATAAGTTTTTGTGAAAATTGTGGAGCAAAGCTTTATAATGGTGCCGAATATTGTGAAGAATGTGGAGCAAAAATAAAAAAGGAAAATAAAGTATGTGCTAATTGTGGATATAAATTTGAACATAACGGTAAATTTTGTCCAAAATGCGGAAAGAAAAGAGAGTGATTAAAATGACAAAGACTTTTAAAACATATCTTATAATTTGGACCATTTGCTTTATTATATTTAATTTTATAACATTCTTTAGTTCTATACGAGTTGATGCTATAAATGAAAATTTTTGGACTGGCTATATATTTATAATATTTGCTTTTGCTGGACAATTGTTGTGTTCATATATAGCTTTTAAAGAAGAAAATATACGAAAAATGTTTTATAATATTTCACTTGTTTTAATAAGTTACATTAGCTTTATTACACTTTTTATTGCAGGAATGCTTTGTATGATAAACCATATATTACCTATGTCAATAGGAATAGCTATATGTATGATTATATCTGGAATATTTGCTGTTTTAGTTATTATAACCTGCTTTGTAATTAAAGTAGTATCTGATATGGATAATGAAATAAAGTCTAAAACTTTTGCGATAGAATCGCTTACAGCAAATGCAGAACATTTAATGCGGAAAGTAAATTCGACTGAAATGAGTGAGATATGTAAAAACGTATATGAAAGTTTTAGATATAGCAACACAATGAGTGGTAATGCTCTAAAAGATATTAACGAGCAAATTCAAAGAGAATTTACTTCATTTGAAAGTGCGGTAAATGAAAATGATAGAGAAATGGCTGATAATATTTCAAAAGGACTGATATCACTTATAAATAAAAGAAATTTACAATGTAAATTGATAAAATAATTTTTTAAATGGAATTTATATTTATAATAGGGATATGGTATTAAATCATAGATATTTATTCCATTGAAAATAAATATTTTAAAATAAAGGAGAGAAGTTTAGCATGGAAACAACTAACAACAAGTCTGTTATTTGCTCAAATTGTGGTGGACAAATTGATGTAAATACATTACAAGAAAATGTGGAATGTCCATTTTGTGGAACAAAGTATTCTGTGTCTGATTTGTTAAATGAAAGTGATGCTGTAAGAATTGAAAAAATTAAAACAAATGCACAACAAAAAATGGAACAAGAAAAATTAAAAAATGAAATGGAACAAAACAAAAATCAAGAAGAAAAAGAGGAAGCTGCAAAATTTAAAAAAAGTATATTTTCTAAAGTTATATTAGTACTTTTTGCTTTTTCTGTATTATGTTTTTTTATTAAAGATGGATTTTTTACCAAAGCTTTATTACTTATTCAAGCAGTATTATTGATTGTTTCCTGGTTAATGGGCTCAAAAATAATAAAATCGCCAATAAAGGGATTACATACTATTTTTGCTATCATTGCTTTTGTGCTAATAGTACCAATTATTAGTTCAGGTGATGGAAGTTTATCGCCTGAATATGAAAAAATTGTATGGAATGATATAGCAATGCACGATATATTACCAGAGCCAAATAGTAATAAAGGAGATGTTGTTACTAATAATGAAGAACATTTAAGTATTGATATTGGTAAATCTTCAAGAGAAGATTATAGTAAATATATAGAAGAATGCAAAGAAAAAGGATTTAATGTAGAATCAAAAAAAGATACAGACCTTTATGATGCATTTAATGCCGAGGGTTATCAATTAAGAGTAAATTATATTGATTATAATAAAGAGTACAACATATCTTTAGATGCACCAATAGAAATGAAAGAAAATGCTTGGGTTAGTACGCCTCTTTCAAAATTAGTTCCGGAGCCAACATCAAAAATAGGAAAAGTAACTGAAAATAGTGAAAAATATTTTACATATTGTGCAGGAAAAACATCAAAAGATGAGTTTTCATTATATGCTAATTCTATTCTTAATGCAGGATTTTCTAATGATTATCAGAGTGAAGATGACTATTTTTATGGAGAAAATGCTGAGGGATATAAAGTTGATGTCAGATATAAAGGAAATAATGTTATGGAAATTAGTTTAACAGCACCAGATAATTCAACAACATCGACAGAAACTCAACTGGAAACGATAGCGCCTACTGAAACTCAATCGGAAACAATAGCACCTGCTGAAACTCAACCGGACACGACAAAACCTCCAAAGGATAATTCTAGTAATAAATCATCTAACAATGATGGAATTAGACAAGATTTTAAAAATGCAATGGATAGTTATGAGGCATATATGAACGAATATATTGAATTTATGAAAAAATATAACTCAAATAGTACAGACCTTTCATTGATGAGTGAGTATGCTACAGTAATGAAAAAATATGCAAAACAAGTTAATGCTTTTGAAAAATGGGAAAGTGAAGACTTAAATAATGCAGAAATGAATTATTATATTGAAGTTCAAGCAAGAGTTAGTAAAAAATTATTAGAAGTACAATAAACTAAATTAAAATATAAATAAGGAGAAAAAAATGAATAAAAAACCAAATATTTTTAGGATTATAATAGTATTAGCTTGTTTATTATCATTCGTAGGACTATTATTACCTTATGAATCAGCAACAAAAGAATATAAAGAAGAACTACAAAAAAATCCGGAGCAAATAAATGTTGCAGGAACAGAATTAACTAATAAAGATGCAATAAATATTTCAATTATAGAAAACTTTAAAGTTTATTTTGCTGCTTTAGATAGTTTAAAAAATAGCGAACTTAATGATACAGGCTTAGGTGGCGCAGTAATAGAGGGAGAATTAATATTTAATATAGTATTGATAGTAATATTGATTGCGTCAAGTGTATTAGTTTTGTTGTTTGCTATATTTAATAGACGAGTTTTAAGTATAATATTTAGTTTATTATTGTTAGGAAGTTCATTGCTTATGAATGGCGATATTGTTGCTCGTGGTGTAGTACCATCAAGTAAATATGCAATTGGTATTTCATATTATCTTTATCCAGTAATGGCAATTATAATGATAGTTTCTACTATTGTATTGATAATAAAAGAGAAGAAGACAATTAACCAACAATTATAAAAATGTAATGGAGGTTTCTTAACTATAAGACACCTCCATTTACTTTTCTGCTTATTTCAAGTTTGAGGAGGGTCATGACAGCAGATTGAGTTTATCATCCTTTTGCAGATGATGATGTTATAATAAGGACAAAGTTAGAGAAACCCAATAAAATCAAAGGAGGGTTAGCACTAAGTGAGTCCTTATTTTTTTATCATTTGGGGTTAAGAAGAAGAACAGCGCTGAACAAATTCAAAATCTACATTATGAAAGTCAGATATGGTCGAGTGTATATAGTCGGGCAATGGTTATTATTGATGCTTGTACCCTGTCTTATATGTGTGTTACAATATATTCAATACTACCGGGAGGAAATGCTATGGAAATTGCACTGGATAAAAACGGCAATAAGATTGTTGTTTTGCCTGATATAATCTTTTATAATAAACAGAATATTGACTGTAATGAGGTGGAGAAGTATCTGGAACGTTTTGTCGGAGAACTTGTGGAAATAGCAGAGACTGGCGACATTATTTATCTGGGAAAAGATTTCCCGGATGAATATGCCGGTTCAAAATATACTAGGAAGACGAAAGAAGGCAGGGCAAAAGCGAAAGCTAATGCGGCGCAGGGTATCCGTGAGATGGTGGAGATTGCCTCAGATAAAGGATTCAGGGAAAACCAGAAAGAAAAACATTCCGGTGATGCAGCAAATGGCTGGTATTACTATAAAACAAGGTTTGCCATGCCGGTTTATAATAATGACGTGAAAACGGAAAATTATAATATTTATTCTGGCTGCCTGGTGGTAAATTGTACGGGAAAAGGAAAGATGCACCTGTATGATTTGGTGGATATAAAAAAAGAAGCGAGTAACCCACTCAGGACTATCAAGTAGTCAAGTGGTACAAAACCGCCTCTCTTTAATTAAAAGAATACCACCAGACAGAAGAAATGTCAATCTGTATAGGTGTAAATGATAGTGTACAAAATTGATTAACATGTCGGTATATGATATAATTTATTCAAAGGATAAAAGGAGATAACAATATGCCTATAAAAATTGTCAGAAACGATATAACTAAAATGGAATGTGATGCTATAGTTAATGCCGCTAATTCCTCTCTCTTGGGAGGCGGAGGCGTTGACGGAGCTATACATAAAGCTGCCGGAAAGAAGCTGTTTTTTGAATGTATGAAACTTGGTGGTTGTAAGGTCGGACAGGCAAAACTTACAAAGGCTTATAACCTGCCGGCCAAGTTCATAATACATACGGTAGGTCCGAAATGGAAAGGCGGACAAAACGGCGAAAGGGAGCTTTTGGAAAGCTGTTATAGAGAGTCTTTAAAGATTGCCGTGGATAAAAATTGTGAATCCATTGCATTTCCGCTTATTTCAAGCGGGGTATACGGTTATCCGAAAGACCAGGCGTTAAAAGTTGCCATTGATGCCATAGCATCATTTCTGCTTGAACATGATATTCTTGTTTATATTGTGGTATTTGGTAAGTCCGCATTTAAGATCAGTGGAAAGCTGTTTGCTGATATCGTTTCATATATTGATGATAAGTATGTTGATGCCAATTTCGTATATAGAAATACAGTAGCGGATGATAGCGGAGAAAGCACGGTGCTTGCAGAAACAGCATTACTTGCAGAAAAAAAACTACCTGTGGCTGATATACCGGATGACTGTGAATTAAGGCATGAGGTTTTTCAGTCTGCGATGGAGCCAAAACCGGTATCACTTGAAGATATGGTAAGGCAGATGGATGAAAGTTTTTCGCAGATGCTTTTACGTAAGATAGATGAAAAAGGTATGACGGATGCTGAATGTTATAAAAAGGCAAACATCGACAGAAAACTGTTTTCCAAGATCAGAAATGATGTGAATTATCGTCCGGGTAAGACGACAGCGTTAGCATTTGCTATTGCGCTTGAACTGAGTCTTGAGGAAACTAAAGATATGCTGATGAAAGCAGGTTTTGCTCTTTCGCACAGCAGCAAATTTGATATTATAATAGAATATTTTATCACAAACGGGAACTACAATATATTTGAAATAAATGAGGCCCTGTTTGCATTCGACCAAAGACTTCTGGGAGTTTAAGCATAATTGTGTACTGAATTGATTGTAATATTTGTATTAAGTAAATTAAAAATGTCGCTTACAATGTGACCATATATTTAATAAGGCCTCCTATAATATGCTTACAGGGTTAGAAAACCTAAGTATATTATTGGAGGCAAATTAAAATGAAGGTAAATAACAATATTACGGAACTGGTATTTATTCTTGACCGCAGCGGTTCAATGTATGGGCTTGAGAATGATACGATAGGCGGATTTAACGCCATGATTGGAAAGCAGAAAAAAGAGACGGGTGAAGCGTATGTTTCTACTGTGCTTTTTGACAATGTGAGCGAGGTTTTGCATGACCGTATTAAGCTGAAAGACATACAGGAGATGACGGCCAAAGATTATACGGTAAGAGGATGTACGGCTCTTATAGATGCAATCGGCGGAGCAATTCATCATATTAGGAACATATATAAGTATGCAAGACCGGAGGATGTTCCGGCGCATACGATGTTTATCATTATTACTGATGGAATGGAAAATGCCAGTGTACATTACAGTAGTGATGAAGTGAAAAAAATGATTGAAATTCAAAAAGAAAAACACGGCTGGGAATTTCTTTTTATTGGCGCTAATATTGATGCAGTAGAAACTGCAAAACATTTTGGCATTACTAAAAATCGTACGGTTAATTATTGTGCGGACAGTCAGGGGACGCAACTGGTATATGATACGATTTCTGAACCAATCAGTGCAATGCGTACCAATAAAGGCATTGATGAAGATTGGGGAAAGAAGATTGAGGAAGATCATGACAGCAGATTGAGTTGATATATTAATTAAAAAAGCTTATACTGGGTCCGTTGCAGGATATTCAGGAAGTTAAGAATGCATATGAAGCATATGGGAGAGTGTCTTCACTTGATCCATATAGCGTGGAAAATCTGCTGTTAGTTCACAAGATAATGATGGAAGGACTTGTAAAGGAAGCCGGGCGATTCAGGAGCGGCAATGTAGGAGTATATGCCGGTAAACAGTTGATACATGCCGGAACTCCGGCAAATTATGTACCGGAGCTGATGAAACAGCTCTTTGATTGGATAAAGAAATCTAAACTTCATCCTTTGGTGAAGTCCTGTATTTTTCATTATGAATTTGAGTTTATCCACCCTTTTGCAGATGGCAATGGTCGAACAGGAAGATTATGGCAATCGTTGATTTTACAGAAATGGAAAGATTTCTTTGCATGGATGCCGATTGAGAGCCTTATATACGAAAAACAGGAGGAGTATTATGAAGCTCTTAATGAGTCTAATACGGCGGGAGAGTCAACAATATTTGTTACTTTTATGCTGAAAGTAATCAGGGACGCACTCAAAGATGTTTTAAAAGACCAGAATGGACCGACAAATGTCGGAGCAAATGTCGGAATAAATGTCGGAACAAATGAGGAAAAAATATTGGTTTTACTAAGACAGGATAACCGACTGACGGCTAAGATACTGGCTTCCACTCTTGGAATAACAGACAGACAGGTAGAAAGAATCTTATCTAAACTGAAATCTATGGGAAAATTAGTACGACATGGTGCAAGTAAGAATGGATATTGGGAAGTCCTGTAAAATTCAAATATTATCAACTTTATTATCCATACAGTTATTAATCTGCTTTTTCTCTGCCGGGAAGCTGCGCAATAATAATTGCAGCAAACATGAGTACGCAGCCTGCAGATTCTTTTGCCGACATGCGTTCTCCCAGTATGAGCCAGCCTGAAAGCACTGAAAAGCATGATTCAAGACTCATTATAAGTGAGGCAATAGCGGGATTTGCATTTTTTTGTCCCAAAATCTGAAGCGTATATGCTATGCCGCACGAGAATATTCCGGCGTAAAGAAGCGGTAAGATACCGGTGGTCATAGCAGATATTTTTGGAGTTTCCAGTATGAACATAAAAGGGATTGATATAATTCCGCATACTAAGAATTGTATACATGACATTTTTATTCCGGAAACTTTTGGAGAAAAATAATCTATAACAAGTATGTGACATGCAAATATAAGTGCGCATATGAAAATATATATATCACCTTTTCCAATTGTAAATTTTTCGGTGATACACAGAAAATACAGGCCTAAGAGTGCGATAGCTACGGCAATCCAGACTTTCAGGCCTGTTTTTTTCTTTAAAAATATGCCGTATATGGGGACAAGTACAATATAAAATGCCGTGATAAACCCTGCTTTTCCTGCGGTTGTATACTGTATTCCTATTTGCTGCATACTGGTTGCTGCAAACAGCAGTATACCGCATAAGACTCCGCCTGTAATGAGCTCTTTTCTTTGATAATTTTCATTGCTTCTGAAGAATAAAATAAACGGAATAAGCGTAAGACCTCCGATGATGCTTCTTACTCCGTTAAAGGTAAATGGTTCAAGATAATTCATTCCAATACGCTGGGATACAAAGGAAGTACCCCATATGAATGCCGTAAGGGCAAGTATAAATGCGTTTTTAGGTTTCATGCCGCACCTCTCCATTTTCTACTTTACAAATATGAAAGCAGGGTTATATAATGGCTTTATTGTATAACATAGCGCGAATAAAATCAAATAAGGAAAATTGATGATGGAAGAAAAAAACGTATGTAAAGATGTAGAGCGTAGTATTGTAAAGAAGTTCAGGAAAGAGATATGGACAAAATTTACCCGGGCGATTAATGAATATGAACTTATTCAGGACGGTGATAAGATTGCCGTATGTATTTCGGGAGGAAAAGATTCCATGCTTATGGCGAAGCTGTTTCAGGAACTTCTCAGGCATGGACGTAAAAATTTTGAGATAGAATTTCTGGTAATGGACCCGGGTTATAATGAAGCAAATTATAATAATATAATTAATAATGCAAAAATTTTAAATGTACCGGTTAAGACATTTAAGTCAGAGATATTTGCGGTAGTAGACGATGTCGGAGGTTCGCCATGTTACCTGTGCGCCAGGATGCGTAGAGGATATCTTTACAGTCAGGCAAAGGAACTTGGTTGTAATAAAATAGCGCTGGGACATCATTTTGATGATGTTATAGAAACAATAGTTATGGGTATGCTATATGGTGGGCAGATTCAGACTATGATGCCGAAACTGCATAGTACTAATTTTGAAGGAATGGAACTGATTCGTCCGTTATATCTTATAAGGGAAAAAGATATAAAACACTGGCGTGATTATAATAACCTGAATTTTATAAGATGTGCGTGCCGTGTTACTGAAAAATGTGATTTGGATGACGATAAAGAAGGCGCGTCAAAACGTGCGGAGGTTAAAAAACTTATAGCGGAACTTAGTAAAAAAAGCGATTTTATTGAAAAAAATATTTTCAGAAGCGTTGAGAATGTGAACCTCAACACAATAATTGCATACAAAAAAGATGGAGTAAAACATCATTTTCTGGATGATTATCAGAATAAAGGAGAATAGAAAGGATTGCATATGATAGATATATTGATTATAGGAGGCGGCGCGGCAGGATTGTCGGCGGCAGTTTATGCAAAACGTGCGGGGCTTAATATAATTTTGGCAGAAAAAGTATATTCCGGTGCAGGACAGATTGCAGAAAGTAACAAAGTCGATAATTATCTTGGATATGCAGGAATAAGCGGTTATGAGCTTGGCGAGAAATTTCGGGAGCATGCGGCTTCGCTTGGAGTAGAGATTAAAAATGGCGAAGCGGTGAAATTTATACGTAGCGATAATTTATGGAAAGCGGAATTTAAAGATGGAGATATAATTGAAACGAAAACAATAATTTACGCTGCCGGCGCAATACATCGTCATCTTAATATTCCGGGAGAAAGAGAATTTGCAGGGAAAGGAGTTTCTTACTGCGCAACATGCGACGGAGCTTTTTTTAAGGAAAAGACAACGGCTGTAATAGGCGGAGGCAATACGGCGTTAGATGACGCGCTGTATCTGTCTGATATAAGCAGGAAGGTATATATTATTCACAGAAGGGATAAATTCCGTGGTTCTTATAATACGGTAAAAAAACTTCAGGAAAAAGAAAATGTGGAAATGATTCTTGGTACAACTCCGGTTGAAATTACGGGAGAGAAAGTTGTAAAAGGCGTTAAACTTGAAAACGGTACAGAACTTTGCGTGGACGGTGTGTTTATTGCCGTTGGAATGACGCCTGTAACAGAACCTGTAAAAGAGATTGTTAAATTGGATGAAAGCGGGTATATTATTGCAGGAGAGGACGGGAAAACTTCGGCGGAAGGTTTTTTTGCGGCAGGGGATGTCCGTACAAAAAATCTCAGGCAGATAATAACTGCAGCATCAGATGGGGCGAATGCAGCCACGCAGGCGGAGCAGTATGTAAGAAGATATTTTTAAGGCATGTAAATCAGGAGGTTGTACTATGGAAAAAAAGAGATGTAGTTTTTGTTTTGGGAAAAAGGGGTATAATGTTTCGGAAAAGTTCCTTCTTTATCACGATACCAGATGGTGCAAACCGGAGCATAATGACAGGGAACTTTATGCAATGCTTGTCCTTGAGGGAATGCAGGCAGGGGTAAGCTGGAATTTGATACTCAATAAAGAAGATAATTTCAGAAAAGCTTTTGACGGATTTGACCCGGAGATTGTAGCCGCTTATGATGAATTAAAAGTTGAGGAGCTAATGCAGAATAAGGGCATTATAAGAAATCGGAATAAAATCAGGGCTGCCATCACAAATGCACAGGCGTTTTTAAAGGTTCAGGAGGAGTTCGGCAGCTTTGATTGCTACATATGGGGATTTACAGGTGGTAAGGTTATTGACCATCACCTGATGGACGACAAAGATATGCCCGCAAAAAATGAACTTTCTGAGCAGGTTAGCAAAGATTTGAAAAAACGGGGATTCAAATTTGTCGGGCCGACAATAGTTTATTCTTATCTTCAGGGTATCGGCGTCATAAACGATCACTGGGAATACTGTGATTACAGGAAGGAGGAATTATAATGCTTCAACCGGTTCCGGAACCGAATTTACATATAATCAAAACATACCGCAGGGATAACAGCCTGTTTATGGAACAGGAGAAAGGAATTATCCGCATTACGCCGCAGGCGGATAATATTATTCGTGTTTCTTATACCGAAGAAAAACAGTTTAGTGAAACAAGGAGCAGGGAAATTAATGATTTATCAGGAGATTGTAACTGGTATTTTGAAGAATGTGAAGATGAAATATATATATATACAGGCTTATTAAGAGTTGGGGTTACAAAGGAAACCGGCTCGGTAAGATATGAAAACCTCAACGGAGAATTGATTTTGCGTGAAAAGGAGTATAAGAGTAAGACCGTAGAAGGATTTGATGCTTATTGTACGGTAAACGGAAATGGCGCAAGGGTAGAGGAAGTTCGTACTCCGGATGGAATAAAACGTAAAATCCATGATGCTGAAAGAGTATTTAATAAAAGACTGTATAGGACCGGATTATCGCTTATCCCTGAGGAAGACGAGCTTTTATTCGGGCTGGGACAGCCGGAGGATGGAGTATGGAATCTTCGCGGTACTGTCCGGTATATTCATCAGGCAAATCTGAAGATTGCAATTCCAATGATTATTTCAAATAAAGGTTATGGCGTTTTGCTGTCCTCGCACAGCCCGATGATATATGAAGATACTAAGTACGGCTCTTATATTTATTCGGAGGCAGATGATTATCTGGATTATTATTTTATCAGCGGAAACATGCCTGAGATAATAAGGGCATACAGGAAACTTACCGGAAAAGCTTCCATGCTGCCCAAATGGGCTTTTGGATATATGCAGTCGCAGGAACGTTATGAGAGCGCGGAGGAAATTGAAAAAACGGTATGCAGATTCAGACAAACGGGATTTGGACTTGATACCATTATTCTTGACTGGATGTCATGGCCTGACGGAATGTGGGGACAGAAAACGTTTGATAATATACGTTTTCCTGATCCGAAAGGGATGATTGACAGGCTGCATGAAAATAATGTACATTTTATGATTTCAATATGGCCGAATATGACTAAGGAGTGCGATAATTATAAAGAGTTTTCAGAGGCGGGACTTTTATTCCCAAATAGTGATATTTATAATGCATATTCGGAGGAAGGAAGAAGGTTATACTGGAATCAGGCGGAAAAAGGTCTGTTTAAGTACGGAATAGACGGATGGTGGTGTGATTCGAGCGAGCCTGTTACCCCGGAATGGGAATACGTTAATAAGCCGCCCGCCGCAAAAATGTACTGGGATTTTGTAAATGCGGCGGATAAGCTTATGCCGGTTGATGAGGCTGATGCGTATGGATATTACCATGCCAGAACCATGTACGAGGGACAAAGAAGCGTAACTGAAAAAAAGAGAGTAGTTAATCTTACCAGAAGCGGATATACAGGCAGCCAGAAATACGGAACAATACTATGGTCGGGAGATATATATGCTTCCTGGGACACTTTAAAAAAACAGATTACCGCAGGTCTGCAGTTTGTTTCATGCGGACATCCTTACTGGACTTTGGACATAGGGGCGTTCTTTGTAAAAAAAGGAAACCAGTGGTACTGGAATGGCGATTATGAGGATGGCGCGGATGATATGGGTTACAGGGAACTTTATGTAAGATGGTTTCAATACGGAGCATTTTTGCCGATATTCAGAAGCCATGGTACGGATACAAGAAGGGAACCATGGAATTTCGGAAAAGAGGGAGAACCTTTTTATGATGCCCTGCTTTCGGCGAACAGACTTCGTTACAGGATTATGCCATATATATATTCGCTTGCTGGAAACGCATGGCGGAATGATGAACTGATTATGCGACCCTTAATATATGATTTTCCGGATGATATAAGGGCGGGAGAAATATATTCGCAGTATATGTTTGGACCTGCGTTTATGGTATGTCCGGTTACCGAACCTGTGTACTATGAATCGGGAAGCAGGAAAATTGAGAATGCAGACCTGCATAAAACCGTATATTTGCCGGGTAAGAGTAGCGATATATGGTATGATTGGTATACAAACAGACGTTATAACGGAGGACAGGAAATTACGGTAGAGATTTCTTTGGAGCGTATACCGGTATTTGTAAGGTCAGGTTCTATTGTCCCAACTATGGAAGCCGCAGTCAGCACGGCTGATACGGATGGAAAGGATATTACGCTTCTTATATACACGGGCGCTGACGGTACATTTGAGATGTATGAAGACGCAGGGGACGGTTATGGATATGAAAATGGTGAGTATTGTGTAACAAAGGTATATTATAATGATGAAAGTCAAAGCGTCAGATGGGAAACAGATGGCAATATAAAGTACCGTAAGGGCGAGATAAGTTATAAAATATTATGATGCTTCCGGGCCTTTTTACAATTCGTCGGAATCCAGGATGATTGTAAAAGGGCCGTCGTTTATAAGGCTTATTTTCATATCGGCGCCAAATTCGCCCCGCTCAGTGACAGAAACATATTCACTGCATTTTTTAATTATGTATTCATATAGTTCTGAGGCCATGTCGGGATTTCCTGCCTTAGTGAATCCCGGACGGTTTCCTTTTTTGCAGTCGGCATAAAGGGTAAACTGTGAGATGAGTAAAAGTTCTCCGTTTACTGCTTCCAGTGAAAGATTGGTCCTGCCGTCCTTGTCTTCAAAAATGCGCATACCGATAAGCTTTTTAATCATTTTATCAGCAATTTCTTTTGTATCAGAGCCGCTTATGCCAATAAGTACCATAAAACCTTTTCCTATTTTACCTATAGTTTTTTCATTAACTTTTACTTCGCTTTCCAATACCCTTTGTATTACGAATCGCATTGTTTGACAGCTCCTTATACGTTTTTTGATTAATATTATAAACATAAATGGGTTAAAAGTATATTAAATAATAATTATTTTGATTAATAAATTATTATATGCTACAATATCAGGCAGAATGATGTGATTGCAGGGGGAAATAAGATGTATATTGAACTTCGTGATGTGAAGAAAAGTTTTGGCGATAAGCAGGTACTTAAAGGTATTTCATTTACTGCTTATGGCGGTAAAGCATTTGGTCTGTTGGGAAGAAACGGCGCAGGTAAAACTACAACCATAAGAATTTTGATGAATGTGTTTTCCGCAAACAGCGGAGAAATTCTGTTTGACGGCAAAGCTATTGATTATAAAAAAGTGCAGTTTGGATATCTGCCGGAAGAAAGAGGGCTTTATCCGAAAAAGAAAATCGGTGAGCAGCTTGTGTATTTTGCAGAGCTTAAAGGAATGAAACATAATGATGCTGTACGTGCAGTGGATTATTGGCTTGGCAGGCTTGAAATGTCGGAGTATAAAAACAAGCGTCTGGATGTACTGTCGAAAGGTAACCAGCAGAAGATACAGCTTGTTACCGCGCTTGCCCATGACCCGCATATAATTATACTGGACGAACCTTTTTCAGGACTTGACCCGGTAAATGCAGCCCTCTTAAAAGATATTATAAAAGAGGAAATTAGAAAAGGTAAAATAGTATTATTTTCCAGTCATCAGATGAATTACATAGAAGAATTTTGTGATAGCATTGCAATAATCAATAAAGGAGAAATTGCTATATCGGGCGAACTGCATGATATTAAGAGGTCTTATCCGCGTAACCGTCTTACAGTCAGCTCAGAGCAGAAGCAGGATATAGAGAAAGCATTTGGCGAATCGGCGATGATAACGGAGAACGGTGAAATTATGATTAAGATGAAGTCTGCAGATGAAAAAAAGGATGTTATGAAAATTCTTACGGAAAACTATGATATAGATGGAATAAAGGTTTTTGAACCTTCACTGAATGATATTTTCGTTGAATATGCCGGAGAATGATTGTAAGGAGGGGCTATAATGAAACAGTTTTGGAAAATACTTAAATTTGAGCTTAAAAATTATATTGGGAATAAAACATTTATAGGGGTCACGGTTTTTATTGTTATTCTGATTGCGGCAATAATGTTTTTCCCACGCATAAAAGATGGTATAACAGGAGAAAACGGGGATACGGGTATTAATAATGAAAGCTCTGAAGCATCTGACGTAAATCTTCCGGTAATGCTTGTATCCTGCGCCGATTCGCAAAATGCGGAAGCGGTAAATGCGGCTTTTTCAGAGGCTTTTGGCGATTATGAAGTGAAAATGTCCGATGCGGGTGTTGATGAAATAGAAAAACAGATAGTATCGGATGAAATAGAATGTGCTTTTGTATTGGACAGCCTCATGTCGTATAAATATTATGTAAATAATCTTTCGATGTATGATAATAATGCAAATATTGCAGACGAGATACTTCAGAGTGTATATCGTATGAAAGAAATGCAAAAATACGGTATTTCAAATGAACAGGCGCAGAAGCTTCTTTCAATGCAGGTGACACATGAGGAGATATCGCTGGGTAAAGATATGTTTAAGAATTATTTCTACACATATATAATGGTTTTTGCGCTGTATATGGTAATACTTTTATATGGACAGATGGTGGCAACTAACGTTGCTTCTGAAAAGAGTTCACGGGCAATGGAACTTTTGATTACAAGCGCAAAGCCCGTAAGCATGATGTTTGGAAAGGTAATAGCATCCTGTCTGGCAGGCTTTATACAGCTCGTATGTATATTTGGCGGCGCATTTCTGTTTTTCAGGATAAATGAATCTTATTGGATTGGTAATGATATTATAATTTCCATATTTGACATGCCGTTTTCGCTTTTTATATATATGCTTGTATTCTTTATACTTGGATTTCTTATATATTCATTTTTATACGGAGCTATCGGCTCAACTGTTTCGAGGCTTGAGGATATAAATACTTCGGTTATGCCGGTTACGATGCTTTTTATCATTGCGTTTATTGTAGTAATGTATTCGCTGGGAAGCAACACGGTAGATAATGTTTTAATGAGGGTATGTTCATATGTTCCGTTTACGTCGCCAATGGCAATGTTTACGCGTATTGCGATGAGTACGGTGCCTTTGTATGAAATAGCAGTTTCTATTGCCGTACTTATTATTTCCGTTATACTGACGGGTATACTGGCAGCAAAAATATATCGTATAGGGGTACTTCTTTACGGAAATTCGCCGAAGCCCGCCGCAATTTTAAAGGCGGTTAAAAGAATGTCGTGTATAGCGCTTGTTACGGCTCTTTTATTCGGAAGTATTCAGGTATATGCTCCGAAAGAAGTACAGGCCGCTGTTAATATAACCAATACGGACCTTGCATTTCCACAGCAATCGGGGAGGCTTAAAGTAATCGGAGGGCAGCTTACCGATAAAAACAAAAAACCGATTCAGCTAAAGGGAATCAGTACGCACGGCCTTTCGTGGTATCCGGATTATGTAAATAACGAATGTTTTAAAGAACTGCGCAACAGATGGGGAGTAAATTGTATACGACTTGCTATGTATACGGAGGAATATAACGGTTATTGCACAGGCGGTGATAAAAATAAAAAAGACTTGAAGGAATTAATAGATAAAGGAGTAAAATATGCCGCTGCAAATGACATGTACGTAATTATTGACTGGCATATATTAAGCGATGGAAACCCCGATAAAAATAAACCGGAGGCGGTAAAATTTTTCAGGGAAATGTCAAAGAAGTATAAAAAATACAATAATGTAATTTATGAGATATGTAATGAGCCAAACGGCGGAGTAAGCTGGGAGCAGATAAAAAAATATGCTTCAAAAGTTATAAAAACCATTCGTAAAAATGATAAAAAGGCCGTCATTATAGTAGGTACTCCCACGTGGTCGCAGGATGTTGATATAGTGTCGGAAAATCCGATTAAAGGTTATAAAAATATTATGTATGCGTTTCATTTTTATGCGGCTACACATACAGACTTCGTAAGGGATAAACTGGTTAAGGCAATTGAAAACGGTCTTCCCGTATTTGTATCGGAGTATGGTATATGCGACGCCAGTGGAAACGGAGCTATAAATAAGACGGAGGCGGGTAAATGGATTTCTGTTCTCAATAAGTATAAAATAAGTTATATGGCGTGGAACCTGTCGAATAAAAATGAAACGTCTGCGATAATAAAAAGCAGTTGCAATAAAATCTCAGGATTTAAAAAGAGTGAGTTGACTGACTCCGGTAAATGGCTGTATAATATGTTAAGAAAAAGCGCAAAGGCAAAGTGAGGAGGTCTTAAATATAATGGAACAGTATAAATCCGAATTTATTGAATTTATGGTGGACTGCCAGGTGCTTCGTTTTGGTGATTTTGTGACAAAGAGCGGAAGAAAAACCCCGTTTTTTATTAATACAGGATTCTACCGGACGGGCGGGCAGCTGAGGAAACTTGGATTTTATTATGGTAAAGCGATAAAAGAAAATTTCGGACTTGACTTTGACGTTTTATTTGGACCGGCGTATAAAGGAATACCGCTTAGCGTTGCAACATCTATGGCGTTAAATGAGCTTTATGATGTAAACATAGGATATTGCTCTAACAGAAAAGAGGAAAAAGATCATGGAGATGTGGGCATACTTCTTGGAACGCCTTTGGATAAGGAAAGCAGAGTGCTTATGATAGAAGACGTCACCACATCGGGTAAATCAATAAGGGAAACGATGCCTGTACTTAAAGGTCTTGGCGTAAAGGATGTGCGCGGGCTGATAGTGTCGGTAGACCGTATGGAGCGCGGCACAGGTTCTGCCGGAGCGCTTGAGGAAATAGGACAGACATACAATATGAAGACAACCGCGATAGTTACTATGAAAGAGATTGTAGAACACTTATATAATAAACCTTATAAGGGACGAATAATTATCGATGATGAAATAATGAAATCAATTGACGCATATTATGAAAAATATGGAATATAAAGGAGGCTGTCATGGAAGAAAAAACATATAGGACAATGGGTTCTTCAGGGGTATTAAGTCTTGTTATTGGTATTATAGTCTGTATACTTGGAGTTGGGGCAGGTGTAGCAATGATTGTAAACGGCGGAAGGCTTATAAGAAGAAAAAATGATATAATGTTCTAAAAAATCACTGGCTGATTTGTGCAAAAAAACGAAATTATAAAATAGCGGATAAATTATATTTACAATTATAGTTTATTCCGCTATAATTATTATATTCTGTAATATTTCTATAATAACTACTGTAAATCGTATAATATCTGAGATATCAATTGTTTTACTAATCTGTAAGTAATCAAATCAGTTTAAAGGAGGTTTTTAATTATTGAAAATAGCGTTTTGGAGTAATGTGCGTGGTCAGTGCGGCACTACGCTGAATCTTACCTGTATGGCTGCAATTCAGGCAATATTTGATAAAAAGAGGGTTGTTCTTATGGAAAATCATGACCATCTTACCAGTATAGAAACCTGTCTTGTTAAATCCGGTTCGCCATACTTTGTAAAAGAATATACGTATGGGTATAATGAATACGGACTTGAAAATCTTATGAGAAAAATGGAAAATGCCAATTCCGGTGTTGAAGAAAGATGGATAAGGCAGTGTGCAGTTGGATTTGTGCATAACAGGCTTTTTTATCTTCCGCACGGTTATTTGAAGAATAGGGATCTTTTGGATTATCAATTCAGTAAAAATCTGGCGAATCTGTTCCGGGAACTTGAAAAATGTTTTGATACGGTATATATAGATACGTTTGCGGCAGAAAGCCTTTCTACGAAGACAATTATTGAAAATGCGGATTTGGTAGTGGTAAACCTTAATCAGAACAACAATGTGCTTAATCAGTTTTTTAATAACTTTTCTATTCTGAGAAATAAAGCGATATTTCTGCTTGGAAATTATCATTCCTGCGGAAGCAATACATTGGCGGAAATAAAAAGAAGATACCAGATAGCCGACGGCAGGATATTTGCAATACCATTCTGTATGGAAGCAGCGGAAGCTGAATCTGATGGCAGCATCACGAGTTTTATAGGCCGTAATTATCTGGAACCTTCAATTGGAAACAGGGAATTTATTAATGAGCTTCGTAAAGCATATAGTGCAATAATAAATTATTCGTCTTCATCTTCTGAAGCAGCGGAATGCGGTTTTAAGCGTATGTGAATCTTGTCAATACTTCTGTTATCGACTTCCAGAACAGTATAATAAGCAAATTCGTCTTCTGCAGTTTCTCCGCCTTTAGGAAAGTCTGAAAGAAGATTGATTACATGTCCGCCTATTGAATCGTAATCGTTTGTTTCTATATTTATGTCGAGTTCATCGTTTATATCGTTGAGGTTGGTGACGCCATTTACGATAAATTCTGTATCATTTATACGTTTTATCGAATCTTCCTCGCCTATATCATATTCGTCGCGTATTTCTCCTACGATTTCCTCCAGGAGGTCCTCAAGGGTTATTATTCCGACAAAGCCGCCGTACTCATCCATGACTATTGCCATAGATGTATATTCTTTACGCATGTCTACAAAGAGCTCTGAGGTTTTCCTGTATTCATAGGTTATATAGGGCTCCCTGACGAGGTCCATTATGTTAAATGTGTCAGGAGAACCATGGAAGAAGAACAGGTCTTTGAGATTGATTGTACCGACTATATTATCCACTCGTTCACTGTATACCGGCATACGTGAAAACTTGTGCTCGCTAAACAGTTCAAGAAGCTCAGAATAACTGGCGTCTGATGAAACCAGGTCAACATCCATACGAGGTACCATAACGTCCTTAACAAGAGAATCGCCAAACTCGACGATATTGGTTATCATTTCGTGTTCCTCTGTTTCTATGACGCCTTCTTCATGGCTTACATCAAATATGGTCATAAGCTCGTCCTCTGTCATGGCGGCAGGACGTATGGACAAATCCAGCTTAAATATTTTAAGTATTCCTTTGGATATCGTATTGACTATAAAAACAAAAGGAGTAAGGAGCTGGGTAATAAAATATATAACGTTACAATAAAGCAGAGCGCATTTTTCGGCATATACCGTGGCAAGTGATTTTGGGGTTATTTCACCAAATATAAGTACGAGAATAGTAATTATACCTGTAGCAATGCCGGCAGCTATGCTTGTATTATGTGCCATTCCAAGTTTGTTTTCGCATATTTTGTATGCAAAAGATGTGGATAAGGATGACGCAGACAGATTAACAACATTATTGCAGATAAGTATTGCGCTTAACATCTTGGTAGGGTTGGTTATAAGGCGGTTTACGGTTCGTGCCCTTTTATTACCTTCCTCAGCAAGGCTTCTTATCTTCATGCGTCCAACGGTTGTCAATGCAGTTTCGGCTGAAGAAAAAAATGCAGATAAGACTAACAGTACAAAGAGTAATATAATTGTCGCGACGTCACTGGGGTCCAAAAATTATCATCTCCAATAAATTTATAGTTTTATAATAATAATCAATATTTTACAGTAGTGTATTACTTATGTCAAGTGCTTAAAATACATACGGGTCGTTATGAAAGAGCCTGTCGTTTTCTTGCCATTTCATCACTGTCGAGATATTCGTCGTAAGTGGATACTTTATCAATCATTCCGTTAGGCGTAATTTCAATAATCCTGTTGGCAATAGTCTGTATAAACTGATGGTCCTGCGATGTAAACAGCACTACTCCCGGAAATTTTATAAGACCGTTATTGAGCGCGGTAATACTTTCCATGTCAAGATGGTTGGTAGGCTCGTCAAGGATAAGTACATTTGAACCGAGCATCATCATTTTTGAGAGCATGACCCGCACGCGTTCTCCTCCTGACAGTACGTTTACCTTTTTTATTCCGTCGTCGCCGGAAAAAAGCATTCTTCCCAAGAAACCTCTTACATACGTCGCATCTTTTTCCGGAGAGAATGGCATGAGCCAGTCGACGATGGTTTCTTCCCTGCTGAAATATTCGGTATTATCCTTTGGAAAATATGAATTGGAAGTCGTAACTCCCCATTTGTAGGAACCGCTGTCAGGTTCAAGTTCTCCTGCAAGTATTTTAAACAGGGTGGTAATTGCAAGGGTCTGGTTTCCGACAAATGCAATTTTATCATCATGGCCGCAGGTAAAGGAAATGTCTTTAAGGACTTTTTCACCGTCGATTGTTTTACAGAGATTTTCAACGGTAAGGACTTCGTTTCCTATTTCACGGTTTGGTTTAAAATCTATATACGGATATTTTCTGCTGGAAGGTCGTATTGTATCAAGTTCAATCTTTTCAAGCGCGCGTTTTCTGGATGTAGCCTGTTTTGATTTGGAGGCGTTTGCGCTGAACCTTTGGATAAATTCCTGCAGTTCCTTGATTTTTTCTTCCTTTTTCTTATTGGCCTCTTTCATCTGTTTTATCATAAGCTGGCTGGATTCGTACCAGAAGTCGTAATTGCCGGCATAAAGTTCAATTTTTGCATAGTCGATATCTGCGGTATGTGTGCATACTTTGTTAAGGAAATACCTGTCGTGCGATACGACTATTACAGTATTATCAAAATTAATCAGAAATTCTTCAAGCCACCTTATTGCATCCAGGTCGAGGTGGTTGGTCGGCTCGTCGAGAAGAAGAATATCAGGATTTCCAAACAAAGCTTTTGCAAGAAGAACTTTAACTTTGAGCGTAGCTTCAAGCTCGTTCATATATTTGTAGTGGTATTCGGTTTCTATCCCAAGACCGTTTAAGAGTGTAGCGGCATTGGATTCGGCTTCCCATCCATCCATTCCGGCAAATTCAGCCTCAAGCTCGCTTGCCCTTATTCCGTCTTCATCAGAAAAGTCTGCCTTTGCATATATCGCTTCTTTTTCCTTCATAATTTCATAAAGGCGGGCATTACCCATGATTACCGTATCAAGTACCGGATATTCGTCATATTTGAAATGATCCTGTTCAAGTATTGAAAGCCTTTGCCCCGGTGTAATGATAATTTCACCTTTATTTGGCTCCAGTTCGCCTGAAAGTATTTTAAGAAATGTGGATTTGCCTGCTCCGTTTGCGCCGATTAGCCCATAGCAGTTTCCCTCAGTGAATTTTATATTAACATCCTCGAATAATGGTTTTTTACCAAAACGTAAAGTAACGTTGCTTGCCTGAATCATAATAATTTCCTTTCTGATACAAATATACTAAAAAATACACATATAAAGTTATTTTAACCTAATATATGAAATTTGCAACTGTTTTTTTATATGTTCCTGTGATATAATTAGAAAAGTTATAGCGTACGGGCAGGGTAATTAATTTGTTTGACAGGAGAAATAATATATATGATAAAGACAGATGAATTGGATATAAAGGCAGGTAAAGGATTTCCGTTAGGTGTATCGGATACAGGAAACGGAGTGCAGTTTTCTGTGGCATTTCCATATGTGAAAGACTGTAAACTGATTTTATATAATAAACTGAAAAAGACGGACGCTGTTTTTATTGAACTGGATAAGACTTATAAGGTGGGAGATATATTCAGTTGTATAATTTGTGCAGACGATATACGGGAACGCCTTATGCGTGAATATGAATATATGTATGAGGTAAACGGTATGCTTTATGCAGACCCTTATGCGAAGCTGATAAAAGGAAGGGAGCGTTTTGGGAAAAAAAGTAAAGGCATACGCTGCGGATTTGATTTTTGTGAATATATCTGGGAAGATGAAAAACGTCCCGGCCTTTCCTATGATGAGATGATTATATACCGTATGCACATACGTGGGTTTACAAAGCATAGAAGTTCAGGCGTAATGAACAGAGGGACATTTGCCGGTGTGTCAGAGAAGGCGGATTATCTTCAGAAACTTGGCGTGAATGCAGTGCTTTTGTTGCCTGCTTATGATTTTAATGAAATCATGGATGATTCTGATGCGTATGGAATACCCGAATATGTCCCCGATGAAGACAAGGGAGTCAGAGAAGAAAATGTAAAAGTCAATTATTGGGGATATACCGGAGATTGCGCGTATTTTGCCCCAAAGGCGTCTTATGCGTCGGAACCCGGAAATTGTATAAAAGAATTTAAAGATATGGTTAATACGCTTCACAAAGCCGGTATAGAAGTGCTTCTTGACATACATTTTGCGGCAGGAATGAGCCATGGCATGATTCTGGACTGCCTGAGATATTGGGTATATGAATATCATATAGACGGTTTTAAGATTAATTCTGATGTGGCCTGTGAAAAGCTTGTTAAAAGTGATGAAACGCTAAAATCGGTAAAATTCCTTGCCTGTTACTGGAAACGGGAAAATATTGACGGCAGACTTGCCGACTACAATGACAGAGGCATGATTAATATAAGAAGATTTATACTTGGCGAGGAAGGACAGGCTGCGGAGTACGCCGCCAATTATGAGCCTTTGTGCGACGGCTGCGTGGGCATACAGTATGCGGCGGACATTAACGGTTTTACCCTTATGGATTCAGTGTCTTATGAGCGTAAGCATAATGATGCAAACGGCGAAAACGGAACGGACGGAACAGATTATAATTACAGTTCAAATTATGGCGTGGAGGGTTCTGCGCGTAAAAAGGACATAAATGAGATGCGACATAAGCAGATACGTAATGCGCTTACGCTTTTGTTTGCGTCATTAAAGACTCCGATGCTGCTTGCAGGAGACGAGTTTGGAAATTCCCAGAAGGGAAATAACAACGCATATTGTCAGGATAATGCCGTGTCATGGCTGGACTGGGAGCTTTTAAAGAAAAATGAAAAGCTTTTTGAATATGTTAAGAGACTGATACGTATCAGAAAGGAATATATTATCGGGAAAAAGAATAATAAAATAATTAATAATGATATGCCTGATATATCGTTTCATGGAGTGCTTCCATGGATTACCGATTTTGCGCCTTACAGCAGGGTGCTGGGTATTATGCTCAGTGGCTGCGGAATATATATTGCAATTAATATGAACAAATACGATGAAATGTTCCAGCTTCCAATATTGTCAAACGACGTTATGTGGGAAGATGTTATATATTCCTCTGGAAAACCTGAAACGGAGTGGGAGAGAGGAATACAAAAAAGCGTGGTACCTGCGGGTTCTGTGGTTATATACAGAAGTATGAAAAAAGAAGGAGGACCGGCGCAGGTTAAATAAATATATTTTATCAGAATCCCGGTATTTTCTGTTTTCGGGCTTCTTTGATACGGTATTCATCCATAAGTTTTACACATCCTGCAACGTCTGTATTTTTATTAAACATTTCCCTGAATATCATTGCAACGTCATCCGCGCTGTATCCTGCGATTCTGGATGCAGCAGTAGATACGCGTTCGTTTTCTGCAATGGATTTGCCGGCGTTTGTTACCATTTGAGATTGTATGTTAGTAGTCTGTCCTTTAAAACAATTTACGGTAGAAATTCCATTAAATGCAACGTTATAATTTTTCGGTGAAGCGCAGAATGAAAGAAATTCCAGAACCGATTTAAGGTTTTGGCTGTTTTTATTAGCCATCATCATGTTTAAGTTGCCGCCTTCATATGTACCGCCTGCTGCGGTATCCATAAATACAGGCATCAGTGCAAAGTCGTCAAGGGAATATTTATTATCCCTGTTAAAGTCGGTATAAAACCATGTATCCCATATAAATGTCATGACTGCATCGCCCGAACCTATGGAAGGACTGATATCATCCCAGCCGCATTCCAGATAGTCTGAACCAAACCATCCGTTGTCTGCGGCATCTGCGACCCATTGTACCATTTTTTTGATTTCAGGAATATCTGAATAAGAAATTTCGTTTTGATTAAGCCTGTTCAGTAATTCGGGGTTGTCGGCAAATACCGGGTCAAGTCCGAACTGCATCATCCACGAGCAGCCGTCTGCCGGCCAGCAGATGGGAGTATAACCCGTATCGGCGAGTGTCTGGCATAAAACATTAAATTCATCCTGTGTAGTGGCGGGTTTAAGCCCAAGGCTGTCCAGTAAAGTTTTATTATAATAGCATCCTGATACGGAATTTTCCCAGAACGGAAGTCCCAGAAGGTTGCCGCCTTCGTCCAGACAGTAAGCGCGCGCGCTGTCGGTCAGGTCAGATACCCAGCTTTCATTATTAAGGTAATAGAAATTATCAGTAATGTTAAATCGTTTCAAATCTGCATTGTTGAAGTGCATGAATATATCCGGAACTTCATTTTCTGCAAATTTTTCTGCGGCGGATGTTTCAAATTCTTCATCTTCATAAGAAATGATATCCAGTTTATTTCCGGTAGCATTTTTATACTGTTCAAATATATTTTTCATATAGCTTTTTTCCAAATCGCTTTTTTTACCCATGATTGTAAGAGTGACGCTTTTTCCGCCGTCAGATTTATTATCGTTTTTACTGCAGGATATAAGAAAAAACGATACGGCGAGCATTAATATTAAAATTATGGGAAAAGTTTTCTTCTTCATTTTCAGCGCCTCCATGCTTTATATTGAAAATTATTGCCGTCTTTTACTGATAAGTTTGCCGACCATATCTTTTACGGCGTTCATGTCAATTGGTTTTGCAAGATGTCCGTCCATTCCGGAATCCATTGCATTGCGTACGTCTTCGGCAAATGTATTTGCCGTCATTGCCACAATCGGGATTGTGGATGCTTCAGGATGTTTTAGAGAACGGATTTTTCTTGTGGCGTCATAACCGTTCATTAAAGGCATCTGGACGTCCATTAATATCATGTCGTAATAACCGGGTTCTGATTTGGAAAACATTTCGACGGCCTCTAAACCGTTTTCAGCTAATTCGCACCGCGCGCCTTCCATATCAAGCAATTCCGTCAGTATTTCTGCATTTAGCTCATTATCCTCTGCGACCAGAAACAGCAGTCCTGACATTACGCTTTCCGGTATATCGTTACTGTTTATGCTCTGTTTAGTATAGGCAGATGTATCGGAATCTTCCTTTTCGGGGAGTGTAAATGACAGTTCAACGGTAAAAGTGCTTCCTTTACCCGGCGAGCTTTCGAGTTTAATTATGCCGCCCATCAGGTCTACGAGATTTTTGGTAATCGCCATTCCAAGACCTGTACCCTGTATTTTATTTGTTACGGAATTGGTTTCCCTGCTAAAAGGCGCAAAAATCTGTTTCTGAAATTCTTCGCTCATTCCCATTCCGTTATCGCGTACAACAAACCGGAGTTTTGTATATTGCGGCGCAGATTGTGGAATTTCACTTAAAATAAATTCTATTTTTCCGCCGGCCTGAGTATATTTTACAGCATTGGATAAAAGGTTGATAAGAATCTGGTTAAGACGCAGTTTGTCGCCGATTATATGCTCCGGAGGCGTACCCTGTATCTGAACCGTAAAATTCTGGTTTTTGGCGTTTGCCTGAGGCGTTAGTATTATATTAAGTTCCTCGAGAAGTTCTTTAAGGCTGAAGCGGTCAACATTCAGGGAGGTTTTTCCGCTTTCTATTTTACTCATATCCAGCACGTCGTTTATAAGACTGAGAAGATGGTGGCTGGATGCCATGATTTTACGCGTATATTCTTTTACCTTGTCAACGTTATCGGCGTCTTTTTCCAGAAGTACCGAGAAGCCTACAATGGCGTTCATAGGCGTTCTGATATCGTGCGACATATTGGAAAGAAAATTGCTTTTTGCTTCGTTTGCGCTTTTTGCAGCCGTAAGCGCTTCCTGCAGTTTTTGGTTCATTTGCTGTTCGCGCGTACGGTCGGACAGTACGATAATATGTTTTTTTGCGCCCATAATGCTCATGTGGTATATCGTTATTCTGTACCAGCGGCGTTCTCCGGTAGTCTGGTGCATATATTCGCATTCCCATTGTTTGTTACCGTTAAGCGGGATGGCTTCAAGCACAGCTTTTGGAAAGACAACATCATAATTTACGGCGCATTTTTCCATAATCCTTATATTTTCCTGCACATCTTTTATATTGATTCCGAGAAGCCGTTCTATGTTAGGGCTTATATAATCTGCGTTCTGGGTGCTTATATCCAGCATGAGAAATATATCGTCTACGCTGTTTGATAATACGTCAAACATGGCCTCCCTGTACTGAAGTTCAATTTTATTTTTACGCGACTGCCTGTAGTTATGCAGAATAATCAGGGTAATTACAGTTATGCTTATTAGCAGGAATATAACAATAAGAACGTTAATGGTAGTTTTCTGTACCGAAAGAAAACCTGCGCTGACAACGTTTTGCGGTACTGCGCTAAGCAGGAAATAATCCTGATAACCTATAGGCTGGTATAAGATACAGTTGCTTATATCGCCTATTTTACACTGGAAAAGACCCGGCGAACCGTTTATCAGGTCGTTTTGTATATTTTGAAGTTCCTTTTCGCTTAAATCGGAAGCAGCCTGCAGATATACAAGATAATTATCAAATACATTTCCACCCGCCTGCGTCGATAGAAGTACGCGTCCATCATTATGTATAACAAAACATTTTGCTTTTCCCGAAAAGGCGTCTACGTTAAGGGAGTTGGCCAGAGCTGCATTGGTGTAGCTTATCGCAATGTAATCGTAACCAAAACCTTTATATTCCCCGTGCTTTGCCGGAACTGCAAAAACGGTTGCTTCCTGACCTGAAGATAAGACTTCGCCCTCCATTATTGATTCCTTTTTCTCGATAAGTTTTGCGCGGGAGCCGGCTAAAAGCATACTGCCGTTTGTCCCGTCGGGAGTAATATATTCTGTGTTTTCAGAGAGAAAATAAAAGTCTGAAAAGCCCCAATATGCCTGTTCATTTTTTATAAAATCCAATATTGCGGTGTTGTCTGAAAATTCCGGTATGGTAAAATAATTGCTCCAACTGTCTAAAAGTTTCCAGTTCCGTTCAACAAAAGTGCCGAACGACCGATTTACCTGACCATAGATTTCTTCAAGATGGCTTGTGCTGTCCTCATATATGTTCTGTGAAATAAAATGAAAATAAACTGTTCCTATTAAAACGGCAGTAATGCCGACTATGAACATTAAAAATGACTGCAGTAATTTTCCAAACCATTTTTTCATGTATATGACGTGCTCCTTAATATTGGTTAAGATTTTCTTTTGACAATCTACAGGGTTTATTCTATCATATAAGAATAAATAAATCAATTCTGATGCAGGGAGAGATTCGCAGTACGGCAGGTTCCGGAGATTTTATTTATATGGGATATATAAAATTGCTATTTGTCATAAAATGTTATATAATAACCGGATAATATATTATGCAATGGATTCACAGGATAATATTAAAGGGAGAATACTTATGAAGCATTTGTTGAGTAAAAAAATAGGGATTATATTTATTGCTGTCCAGTTTTTGATAACAGTGGCGTTTATCGGACTTGCATTGTATGTTGATATACTGCCGTTCAAATATCTTATTATGGCAGCACTGATATTGATTTTTATAATGTTGTATACGTTTTTCAGCCAGATGTCTAAAAGACTGTATATTGTCGGACGCGTGCTTTCGGGAATTTTCTGTATTGTAATGATTATGGGTACGGTATATCTCTGGAGAGGATACTCGACAATTAACAGAATGGCCGCCGCTAATATTAAAGTAGATGAGCTTTCCGTAATAGTTCTTGCTGAGGATGAGGCGCAGACTATTGACGATGCCGGTGATTACGGCTTTGGAATTATTTCTGAACTGGGACGGGAATATACCGACTCCATGGTTAGTTCCATACAGACAGATCTTGGCAGGACAATAAGTACCGTTGAATATGACGATATGTTTTCTCTTGTGGAGGCGCTTTATAATAAATCAGTTGGAGCAGTTATATTTAACGAAGCTTACAGGGAAATGGTAAAGGAGCAGTACGAGGAATTTGATACGCAGACAAAAGTGCTGGGACAGCATCAGATAGAAACTGTTGTAAATGTTGAGGAAGAAGAAGACATAGATTTTGAAAACCTTAAAAAGCCCTTTATTATGTATCTTAGCGGAATAGATGTATATGGTTCGTTATCAAAGACAAGCCGCAGCGATGTTAATATAATTGCGGTAATTAACCCTGAAACGTCTCAGATACTTCTAGTAAATACTCCGAGGGATTATTTTATACCTCTGTCTATTTCAAACGGCGTAAGAGATAAGCTGACACATGCGGGATTGTATGGTGTGGATGTATCAATAGAAACCCTTGAAATGCTGTACGATATAGATATAGATTATTATATGAGGGTTAATTTTTCAGGACTTAAAAATATAGTAGATGCGCTTGGCGGAGTAAAAGTGTATTCGGATTATACGTTTACGTCCGACTGGGGACCGAGCTTTAAAAAAGGATATAACAAGGTTAATGGTAAGGAGGCTCTCGCATTCTGCCGTGAAAGACATCATGTACCCGGCGGAGATAATCAGAGGGGAAGAAACCACCAGCATATGATAGCCGCCATTATGGATAAGGCGACTTCGCCTAAGATTATTACCAAATTTTCGAAACTGATGAAAAGCCTTGAAGATTCTTTTGAAACGAATATGAAAACAAATAAGATTACCAAATATGTCAAATATCAGATGGCGGAAACTCCTGCCTGGAATATAGACTCAATCAGCGTGACCGGACGGGGAGGATATGAGTGGTGCTATTCAATCAGAAACAAACCGGGAAGACAAATACCGTGGATTATGTATGAGGATGAAAGCAGCGTTGAAAAAGCAAAGGATGCCATAAAGACTATTTTTGACGGAGGTAAACTTAATTCATCTAAGGATAAAAAGAATAAAACAGACGTAACGGATAAACCTGATAAAACGGATGAAAATGATAATAATAACTAATAAGAACAGAGGTGCATTTTATGGAAAAATCAAAGGTTTATTTTACAAAAAGTATTACGCCGGAAAAAGTAATAGATATGTTTAAGATACTTAACACAGAACTGCCGGGTAAAGTTGCCGTAAAAGTCCATTCGGGTGAAGCGGGAAACCAGAATTACCTGCGGCCTGAGTTTATGAAGCCTGTAGTGGAATATGTAAAGGGTACTATTGTTGAATGTAATACAGCATATGCCGGGGAACGCAATTCGACTAAAAAGCATAAGAAACTTATGGCTGACCATGGCTGGAGCAAATATTTTGACGTGGATATCATGGATGCCGAAGGCCCTGATATTGTACTTGATATTTCGAATGGCAAAGTCCTGAAAAAGAATGTAGTCGGCAGAAATATTGAAAATTATGATTCAATGCTTGTGTTGTCGCATTTTAAGGGCCACCCCGTCGGCGGATATGGCGGAGCAATAAAACAGCTTTCCATCGGCTGCGCTTCTACAGAGGGTAAATGCCTGATTCATTCAGGAGGAACCGTTACTGACCAGAATATTGTCTGGGATAATATGGCTGAGCAGGAAGTGTTCTGTGAAGCTATGGCTGACGCTGCGGAAAGTGTGGCAGAATATTTTAAAGGCAGGATAGCTTATGTGAATATGATGTGTAACCTGTCGGTAGACTGTGACTGTTGTGAAGTTGCTGAAGATCCGTGTATGTCTGATATAGGCATTCTTTCTTCACTGGATCCGGTCGCGCTCGACCAGGCGTGTATGGATTTGATTTATAAGTCGGAGGATAAAGGAAGGGAGCATTTTCTGGAAAGGGTTATTTCAAGGCATGGAACGCATACGATTGATGCTGCTGCGGAACTTGGTTTTGGAACGAAGGAATATGAGCTTATTATGTGTGATTAAGTATAAGAAGAAAATAGTTGGATAAAATTTATTAGCACTCACTCAAAGTGAGTGCTAAATTTTTCTTGACATTGTACTTTTGTGGGTTTATTATATCAGATATGGAACAGTTCGCATGAGTATTGCGGACTAAAATATTAAAAACCAGATAGGAGAGATTATTATGACGGAAGAACAGGGAAATTTATCGATTGATTCAGAAAATATATTTCCTATAATTAAAAAATGGCTGTATTCAGACCATGACATATTTGTGAGAGAACTTATATCTAACGGATGCGACGCCATTACCAAGCTTAAAAAACTGGATATAATAGGAGAGGTGTCGCTGCCTGACGACTACAAACCTAAAATTACCGTAACGGTAAGTCCGGAGGATAAAACCATTGTATTTGAGGATAACGGTATTGGAATGACCGCGGACGAAGTAAAGGAATATATTAACCAGATAGCATTTTCCGGCGCAGCGGATTTCCTTGAGAAATATAAAGATAAAGCCAATGACGAACAGATAATCGGTCATTTCGGACTCGGTTTTTATTCTGCATTTATGGTGGCAGACCGCGTAAGTATTGATACGTTGTCATATATGGAAGGCGCATCGGCGGCATATTGGGAATCTGACGGCGGAATGGAATACATCATGAGGGACGGCGCGCGTACGGAAACGGGAACAACCATTACATTGTATCTGAACGATGATACCGCTGAATTTGCAAACGAATACAGGGTACGCGAAGTCCTTGAAAAATATTGTTCATTTATGCCTGTTGAAATATTCTTAGAGAAAAAAGGGCAGGAACAGCAGTATGAAACTATAGACGCAGAGGATGTAAGAGAAGATGACGTTGTAGTTGAAACTATAATTGAAGAAGCCAAGACGGAAGAACGTGAAAATGAAAATGGTGAAAAGGAAACGGTTGAAGTATCTCCGCGAAGGGAAAAGGCAAAGATTAATAAGCGTCCCGTATCTATAAGCGATACGAATCCTCTGTGGATGAAACATCCGAATGACGTTACGGAGGATGAATATAAAGACTTTTTCAGAAAAGTATTCAGGGATTACAAAGAGCCTTTATTCTGGATACACCTTAATATGGATTATCCTTTTAACCTGAAGGGAATATTATATTTTCCAAAAGTTAATACTGAATATGACAACCTTGAGGGAGTAATAAAATTATATAATAATCAGGTGTTTATAGCGGATAATATCAAAGAAGTCATTCCGGAATTTTTAATGCTTCTTAAAGGCGTTATAGATTGTCCGGACCTTCCGCTGAATGTATCAAGAAGCGCTTTGCAGAATGATGGATTTGTAAAGAAGATATCTGATTATATTACGAAAAAAGTTGCCGATAAGCTGTCGGGAATGTATAAGACGGATAAGGAAAACTATGAAAAATTCTGGGATGATATAAGTCCGTTCATAAAATACGGATGCCTTAAAGACGAGAAATTCAGGGAGAAGATGAAGGATTATGTAATATTTAAAAATCTCGATGAAAAATATCTTACGCTTCCTGAATATCTGGATAATGTATACGGCGGCAAAGAAGATGATAAGGAAAAGGATGCTAAAGAAGAAGAAAATGCGGAAGAAACACAGGATACGGATAATGCGGAGCAGGCAGAGGAAAACGTGGAAGAAAAGCCTAAGAAAAAGGTGTACTATGTCACGGATATGGTGCTTCAGAGCCAGTATGTTAATATGTTCCGCGAACAGAAGCTTGACGCCCTGATACTTACGCATAACATTGACCAGCCTTTTATACAGCAGCTTGAGCAGTTTGAGGAGGGCATATCTTTCCAGAGGATTGACGCCGGTGTTAATGATGAATTTGAGGAAAAGGCGGAAGGTAAAGACTGGGAGAAGATTACGAAGAAGCTTACCGATATATTCAAGAAGGCGCTTAAAAATGACAAGCTTACCGTTGAAGTGAAGAAACTGAAAAATGAAAAAGTTGCTTCAATGATAACATTATCTGAGGAAACAAGACGTATGCAGGATATGATGAAAATGTATGCTGCGAGCGGTATGGGAGCCGGAATGGACGATATGTTCGGAGGCGGAGAAACTCTTGTGCTTAATGCAAATAACGAGCTTGTTAAATATATACTGGAAAATAAAAAGAATGATAATACGGAATTATTCTGCAAACAGCTTTATGACCTTGCGATGATAAGCAACAAACCTCTCTCGCCGGAGGCGATGACGGAATTTGTTGCAAGAAGCAATGAGATTATGATGCTTCTTATAAAATAAAATATAAAACATATATTGTCTTTCAATACCTGATTAAATTGAAAAAAACTGCGGCATGGTACTGAAAGGCAATATAATGTTTTCCGGCAGGTTATAATGCCTGAAGACCGAGATAATTAAGCAGGCCTGCGTATATTCCGTAAGCAAACTGATACTGGTCGTAGGTTAATTTGAGTGAGTCCTCGTAATTGGTTATATAAGCAAGCTCAACAAGTACGGCAGGCATGGTTGTATTTTTCAGCACGTATAGGGAAGGATTTTGATATACGCCGTTATTTTTTGTCCCAACGCGCCGTACTATTTCATTTACTATGGATTCGCCAATGTAATATGCAGTAGAATCCAGCGAATACACATATGCCTCCGTCCCGTTTATATCAGGATTGGTATTGGCGTTGCAATGTATACTTATAAAATAGTCGGCGGGCCATTCATTTGCTTCGGCAGTCCTTATTCTCAGGCTTGAGGAGCTGTTATACCCCACATTTGAATCTATGGAAGCACGTGAAGTCCTGACTTCAAATCTGTAATCTGAACTAAGGATATCGGCAAGATAGGCGCCTACCATATATGTTATGTCCTGTTCATACAGGCCGAAACCTTCTGCGCCGGCATTGACACTTGCACCATGTCCCTGGTCAACATATATTTTTATTGCCATTATTGTCACCACAAATTTATTTGTTATAATATATGCTAACAATATTAAAATGGTACGAAGGGAGAAGTTAATATGGCTGGAATTATTATAATAATGATAGGTTTGCTTATAAGCACGGTGGATATAAATGCAGTCGCCCTCTGCGCTTATCCTGAATATAAGATGGTATATGATGATTTGGATTTGGGGGAGGTCATACAGAAGTATGTTGTGAACAATATGCTTGGTAAAAATCTTTACCTTGATATATTCCCCGATATACTCGGATATGTGTTTATTGCCGTAGGAACTGCAATGCTTATAAAATACAATAAAAAATTTATAAGGGTATATATACCATTGATAATTACGGCGGCGCTCTATATATTTACAGATGTAACGCCATTTCTGTATACGGGAAAGAAGCTTATCGTATATGCCCTTGCAGCGTCTTTTATACAGCTTATTGTTGAAATTTATATGGAGCGCAGGCTTATATATACTATTGCGGATACAACAAGCGACCTTCCGAACGAGAGGGATACAGTACTTATGAAATTCGGATGGGTAGGATCTGCGTTATGCAGGGCTTTTTTGTACTTTATAGTGCTTGTCGGTCTTGCACGGTGGATAATAATAACCTATGCCGTAGTGCAGCTTGCTTTTATGGTATTTTGTATCCACAGAATGTTTCGCTGCAGACATTATCTCTCCGTAATAAAATAGCCGTTTAGGATTTAGGAGTATTTTTCAATAAATTTTTTGACGCATTCTTCAATTTGCTGCATATATGAAAAATAATCGTCCAGAAGTGGGGCAATGCCGTCTATATCGTTTGCTTTTCCTTTGTTTTCGAGGTCAAGCGATAGTCTGGCAAGTTTATTCGCCGATACGGTTGCGGCAACGCCTTTAAGTCCGTGGACTTCTATTACAAATGTCTTCATGTCATCAGGGAAGGCATTTTTTATTGTTTCGGGCTTTTTCTGTATTGTTTTATAAAAGTTTTTAAGGGTCTTAACGTATATAGGCATTGAACCGATGCGCGCAATACCTTCTTTAAAATCTATTTCACCGCAGTCTTCTTCGTCGAAAGAATCTTTGTTAATAATATTGTTATCGGCGTCAGGTGAATCTTCATCAGTTACCCTGTATTCTATTACAGGAGAATTTTGCGGCGGTTTAAGCCATTTAATAAGCTTGTTGTTGAGCGAACGGATTTCAAGAGGCTTTGGAAGAAAATCCTGAAAGCCCATACGTATAAATACATCTTTTGCCCCACGTGAAGCATTGGCTGTAAGGACTATAACAGGAATGGTTTTATATTTATGGCCTTTTAATTTTCTTATTGCATGTAAAGTTTCTTCACCATCCATTCCCGGCATCATGTGATCCATAAATATGATGTCATAGTCTGTATTTTGTACCATTTCAAGAGCCTTTTCGCCGGATTCCGCACAGTCTATCTGCATTTTATAAGGACGCATAACTGCCGCGGCCACCTGAAGGTTCATATCATTATCATCGACGATAAGTACATGTTTGTCAGGCATTGGGTGTATAAAGAAAGATTTTCCGATATTATAATTTTTGGCGTAACGTTTTTTATTCTTGCTCAGGTACGAATATATCTGCAGCGAGAATAATGGTACGAATACGGTATAGTCTTCGTCTATCAGTTCGGTGTGGTTATATACAAGCGTTATAATGTGTGTATCGTCCGGAATAGCGCCTTCTTCTGTAAGCATTGACGTGGTTGCATGATCTGCAAGTATTAAATCATAGCTGCCGGCTGTAAGCAAACGGCTGAATTCATAATTATCTGCCGTTATGGTATATTGTACCTGGGTCTGGTCAAGACAGTCAGAATAATATTTTTTCAGTATAGGAGAGGGCTCCAGTATGAGCATATTCTTATACGGTTTTTTAGGCTCATATTTTGGAATAAGAGGTTCTGTCTTTGCCATTCTCTGCATTATTTTT
The DNA here is from genome assembly GCA_947588675.1 of uncultured Lachnospiraceae bacterium. Taxonomy (GTDB): domain Bacteria; phylum Bacillota; class Clostridia; order Lachnospirales; family Lachnospiraceae; genus V9D3004. The sequence goes on from CANPYY010000021.1 coordinate 35,572, forward strand.
ACGGTAAATTCAGAGCCTTTACCATATTCGGATTTTACGCTTATTGTTCCGTGCATGAGGTCTACGAACTGTTTTACAATAGTCATTCCGAGTCCGGTGCCTTCTATTTTACTGTTCTTTTTGGAGTCAAACCGTGAATAACTGTCAAAAAGATGGTCTATGTTATCCTGTGTAATTCCTATGCCTGTATCTTTTACGGATACTATAAGGTTAAAAGAAGCCTGGTTAATAAATTCACAGTCTATCGTAATCATTATGTAGCCCTGGTGGGTATATTTCACGGCGTTGGTTACTATATTGCTGAGAAGCTGGCGAACTCTCAGCATATCGCCTATCATATAACGCGGGACGTGGGGAGAGATTTTTGTAATAAATTCAACAGGTTTGTTATTGAGGCGGACGGAAGCAATTGTAGTAAGGTCATAAATAATGGATTCAAATTCGTATTCTTCTTCAACAAGTTTTAACTTGCCTGCCTCTATTTTGCTCATATCCAGTATGTCGTTTATCATGGCAAGAAGGTTGTTGCCTGCTTCCGATATATAAGAAACTTCCCTTAGCTGCCCGTTTTTTAGATTGGATTTGGAAAGTATTTCGCTTACTCCCATTATCGTATTAAGGGGAGTTTTTAATTCATGGCTTAATTTGGCAAGCATCATGGATTCGCTTTCGGCAACCCGCTGGCTTCTGGCTTCCTTTGATACTGGAACTATATATATAAGTATGGCTACCATTACAACAATGATAAATAATATATTGGAAAGGGTAAGGTACAGACTGTAATAGCTTGTATCAGTATATACCGGGTTTACAATAACCGACGTATAAAGCGACCAGTCGGAAAATACGTTTGGCGTATGATAAATATAGCGTATAACGTTGTTTTCTTCATAAGAGTATACGGCGTCGGCGGTATCCTCAGATACAGAAATCAGTTTTTCTGAAAATTCCGGGTCGGTAACAAGGTCATAAAGCGGAGTCAGTTTTTTTTCCAGTTCCGGACTGTATTTAGTGTAGGAGAGTATGGAATTGTCAGGGGTAGTAAGCAGAACCTGGATTATGCCTGTATCAAATTCGTATGAATTTACTATGGCGGACGGATTTATAAATCCGCATATTACAGAAGATACTTCATCGCTTCCGGAAGTGATAATGGGTTTCGCAATAACTATATTAATGCTGTACTGATTAGAGGCCATTATACTTGTGGTAGTTGTTACTGATTTTTTTTCATATGCGCTTTTTTTGAAAAAATCTTCATTTGCAACATTTACCGGGGTGTCATGCCCGATTATCTGCATATTGCCTGACATATCAACTATTCCGTAGGTTATATCGGGAGTGGTCATGGAAAAATCATTGATATAGTTAATACGGTTCTGCGGGTCTTTTACATGAACTAAAACATTTATAATGGAAGTCAGCGTACTGTCGTGTATTTTTATGCCCGACGACATATTTCTCGATATTGTCGAAGTAAGTTTGCCTATGCTTTTATATGATATTAATTTTGCCGAGTTGGTCATATTGTTGCTTATGCGTATATTGTTCCATATTGTAAAAACGGTAATTACCAATACTGTTAATATCATTATAGAAAGCCGCACCGGATGAAAATTAAGTTTGTGCTGTTTTATCATATTAAACGCTCCCTGCAAAAAATTATATATAATTTAGTATATCAGAAAAAATTAAGAATGTACACGTTTGTTTTTATATACTTGAATTTATTATATAGATATAGTATATTTTAAATTAACAAAACAAGTGAAGGTGACAAATGAAAGAACATGGTAAAAGGAATTCTTTTAAGGGTTCCATAGGATTTGTAATGGCAGCGGCAGGAAGTGCGGTGGGTCTTGGGAATATATGGAGATTCCCATATCTTGCAGCAAAAGACGGCGGTGGGATATTTCTTGTGGTTTATATTATTCTTGCTCTTACATTCGGATTTACACTGCTTACAACAGAGATTACTATCGGAAGGAAGACAAGACAGAGTTCTCTTACTGCATATTCTAAATTGAAAAAGGGCTGGGGATTTCTCGGTGTTATTTCATGTATTATTCCGGCAATCATTATGCCATATTACTGTGTAATAGGCGGATGGGTAGTAAAGTATTTTACGGTATTTATAAGCGGAAACGGCGTAAATGCTGCAAATGATGGTTATTTTTCAGGGTTTATTACAAAAGAAACGGAACCGATTCTCCTTATGATAATATTCCTTGTAATAACTGCATTTATTGTATTCCGCGGGGTAAATAAAGGTATCGAATCATTTTCAAAAGTTATGATGCCAATACTTTTTTTAATGATTATCGGAATTTCAATATTTTCATTTACGATAAGCCATACTGATGCGGCTGGCGTAACCAGAAGGGGTATTGAAGGGTTTAAGATATATCTTATACCGGACTTTTCGGGCATGACCGTCGAAAAGTTTATTAATGTGTTTATTGACGCGCTGGGACAATTGTTTTTCAGTTTGAGCGTAGCAATGGGTATTATGGTTGCATACGGCTCATATGTAAAAGATGATGAAGATATAGGGAAATCTATTAACAGGATAGAGATATTTGATACGTTGGCGGCTTTGTTTGCCGGTGCAATGATTATTCCAGCAGTATATGTGTTTATGGGCTCTGAAGGAATGTCGCAGGGACCGGGACTTATGTTTGTATCGCTGCCGAAAGTATTTAATACAATGGGCGCGGCAGGAACTATAGTCGGATGTGTATTTTTCGCAATGGTTCTGTTTGCGGCGTTTACAAGCGCAGTGTCGATTATGGAAGCGGTTGTTTCAAGTTTTATGGACAAGTTTGGACTTTCAAGAAAAACTGCCTGTATACTGGAAGCGGTAATAGCGCTTGCAGGCGGTATTATAGTATGCCTTGGTTATAATAGGCTTTATTTTGAATTTAAACTTCCAAACGGAACCATAGCGCAGATTCTTGATATTATGGATTATTTAAGCAATAACTGCCTGATGCCTGTGGTGGCGCTTGGAACATGTATATTGGTTGGCTGGGTTATTAAGCCTAAAGCTATTATAGACGAAGTGGAAAAGAATGGGCACAGATTCGGCAGAAAGGGATTGTATATCGTTATGATTAAATTCCTTGCCCCGCTGTTTTTACTGCTTCTGCTTATTAAGACACTGTTTCCGGCATAAGTATTTTAATTTAAAAAATACTTGTTAAAGTACCATATACTTGCTATACTGTATTTGGTTGGAAATTATATATTTTTTAAATATATTTTAAGAAAGGAATGTTTAAGTATTATGTTATCAGAATTGAAAGAAAAGGTATATAGAGCCAATATGGAGCTCTGGGAAAAGGGAATGGT
>CANPYY010000022.1 GCA_947588675.1 uncultured Lachnospiraceae bacterium
CTGTTTGTAAACAATTAATAGTTTTTTCTTATGAATTGCAATGAAAATACATTACTCTGCAATTTGGGGCGGTTTATTACGGCTTCGGGCAAATCGTTGAAGTCCGTATGTTTGGTATCGGAAATAAATACAACTTGTCCAAACCGCATAAATAAGTTTATCTTTGCCGGCATGGCGCACAGTCGCAAAATAGTGTATAATAATATTATTATGTATATTCTAAGGAGATGAAATTATGTGGATTGACAACAGCGTATTTTACCAGATATACCCTTTAGGGTTTTGCGGCGCCCCTTTTGAGAATGACGGAGTGCTTGCGCACCGTATAAATAAAATTGAAAACTGGATTCCGCACATTAAAAAACTTGGCGCAGATGCAATATATTTTTCGCCCCTGTTTGAATCTGATACACATGGCTACAATACAAGGGATTACAAGAAAATAGATACACGGCTTGGAACTAATGATGACTTTAAAAATCTGTGCAGGAAACTCTCTGACAACGGAATCCGTGTTGTACTTGACGGAGTATTTAACCACGTAGGACGCGGCTTTTTTGCTTTTCAGGATGTTCTTAAAAACAGACATGAATCACGTTATAAAGACTGGTTTTATATCGATTTCGGCGGTAATTCCAACTACAATGACGGTCTGTGGTATGAAGGATGGGAAGGCAACTATGACCTTGTAAAACTTAACCTCAGAAATGAAGAAGTCATTAACCATATATTTGAAGCAATCCGTTACTGGATTGAGGAATTTGACATAGACGGATTAAGACTGGACGTTGCATATTGTCTGGATATGGATTTTCTTAGAAGATTGAGAAAATTCTGCGACTCCCTAAAACCTGATTTTGCTCTTATAGGAGAACTGCTGCATGGCGACTACAACAGATTCGTAAACGATGATATGCTTCATAGTTGTACTAATTATGAATGTTACAAAGGATTGTTCTCAAGTTTTAATTCAATGAATATGTTTGAGATAGTCCACTCGCTTCTCAGGCAGTTTGGTCCTGAAAACTGGACTCTTTACAAAGGCAAACATCTTTTGTGTTTTGTCGATAACCATGACGTATCCCGCATCGCAAGCACGCTTACCAATGAAATGCACCTTAAACCGATTTATGGAATGCTGTTTGGTATGCCGGGAATCCCCTGCATATATTACGGAAGCGAATGGGGCGCAAAAGCCCACAAAAGCGAAGGCGACCCTGCATTAAGGGCGTGTTTTGATGCCCCTGTTGAAAACGAGCTTACAGAATACATATCCACGCTTGCTTTTGCGCATAAAAACAGCGACGCATTGTGTAACGGCGCTTTTTATTCCAAGGTACTCCAGAACAGGCACTGCGTATTTGAAAGAAACAGCGGCTCTGACAGAGTATACGTTGCGATAAATGCCGACTGCGAAGCCGTTACAGTCCATTTCGATGCCGGCTGTAATAAACTTTCTGACCTGATTACCGGAAATCTGTTTGAATTTTACGGAAGTATCACAATACCCGCTTACGGAGTAATGTATCTCGGGGCAGTGTAAAAACACTGCCTTTCTGATACTACTTCGTATCTTCCATATGCTTAAAATACTTTTTCATCGTAACCGCGAATAATATTGCCGAAAGCATTACCGCAATATAGTCGGTAACCGGCTGTACCCTCGCAAGCATATATGGCGAGTTAAATAATTTATTAAACAAAAACAGCAGAGGCAAAAATACCAGTCCCTGTCTGCTTATTGATAAAATAAGTGAAGGAAGGGCTGCTCCCGTAGACTGTATCGCATTAATAAGCACAAAAAGTATTCCAAGTACAGGTCCCGAATATATGTATATCCTGGAAAACGCAAATCCATATGAGAAGGCGTCTTTATTTTCCAGAAAGGCCCTTACAAGCGGCGCTGCTCCAAAATAACAAAGCACTGTCATTACGGCGCTCATGCAAAAAGCGAGTAACAATGAAAATTTTAATATTGCCATATATCTTTTTTTATTTCCCGCGCCATAACAATAACCCAGAAGCGGCTGTATACCCGTTCCCAGTCCGATAAGCAGCATAACAACTATCATGTTTACTTTCATCGCAACTCCAAGTCCTGCAACCGCCATATCGTCAAAATGGCTCATAAGATTATTAATTATTATGTTAGACGTACTCATAAGCACACTGTTAAGTGAAGCAGGAATACCTATTGCAAATACTCCCGTTATTATTCTTTTATTAACTTTATAATCCGACGGTCTAATTGAAAGCATTGTCTTTTTGGAAAGCAGATGACTGACATATACAATAGTAGATACTATGTTTCCAATCACTGTAGCTATCGCCGCACCTGCAACATCCCAGCCAAACCCAATTATCATGACAGGGTCAAGTATGATATTTGTAATATTTCCAAGTACCATTCCAAGCATGGCTTTATTTGCATTGCCATCTGCACGTATTATATTACTGAAACTGTTGCTGACAATAAGAAATGGTATTCCGGTAGCTACTATTCCAAGATACTGTTTTGTATATCCTATTGTTTCATTGCTCGCGCCAACAGTCCTGCATATAGGCTCATTAAAAATTATAAGCATAACCATTGCTATTATTCCTGTTACAAGCCCCGTCCAGAAACAAAATGCCGACGTATATTTAGCGTGCTGATTTTTCCCCTCGCCGAGCATTCTTGATATAAGCGAAGTTCCTCCAATACCAAATAACATTCCTATCGCCATAAAGATAAGAAATACCGGCGTGGCGAGCGATACTGCCGCCACCATATAAGCATTTTTTGTCTGCCCTATAAAAAATGTATCTGCCAAATTATATACAAGAACCATTATCATACTTATTATAGATGGTATTATATTACTTAATACGGCTTTTGGAACCGGAGCATTTTTAAATATATCAGTTGTATTTTTCTGCATGTAAAATCTCCTCTCTGTTATATATCTGACAGCGTATGAAGCATATTCTACTATATTTAAAAATAAAAGACAAGTGTAAATTGGTGATATTATGTGTTTATGCTATTATTTTATCATATACTTAGTACCCCTTCCCCTGCCTTCAATTTTTACAACACCTTTTTTGCCCATCTCTTTCAGTAACTGTGTTGTCTTTGATTTGCCAAATGTAACATAGGGAGCAATTTCACTGATTGATTTCAACATCGTCTTGCTTAAAATCTTATATATTTTTCTTTCGTCTTCCGTTAAATTCAGGTTTTTCTCAAAAACTGGTAGTACAATCTTAATCGTATTTTCCGACAATTCAAAGTCAGGCTGTTTTAATCCTTCTGCATAGAGTTGTTTTATTCGTGTAATTCCTGTACCGAATATTTCAACAAGCCCCAATCTGTAAAATACATTGGCCAAATTTCTATTTCTTAAAACCGAAAGTTTTCCCGCCAAATACTCATCTTCTGTGATTCCAGATGGCAGCCCTCCCGGAGAAATAATTTCTATTCTGTCATCAAACAGCGAAACCTTTATCTGTGACTCTACATCCCACACTCTATGAATCAATGCATTTGCAATTGCTTCTCTGAATGCAGCTTCCGGTATTCTTTCCACCTTTTTCCTGTCGACGCCTTGTATTTCTTCATATTGATAATAATCTCTGAACACTTCTAATACTTTTTCATATACTGTCAAAACAGATATATTATCAAATGTCACTCTCTTATGTATCACGCTAATGTTTTCACCAAACTTCACAATATCAATTCCCGGAAAATGATTTTTATCTGCTAAAATACCGGCCGCATTATTATATCCAATGTTGCTGTTATATAAATCAAGCGTTTTCAAGGTATCCTGATTAAAGGTTTCTATCTGAATACATTCCTTTAATTTTTGGCATAACGTATCAAACGTCAGTTTTTGATCTTCACACGGCAATTCTTCAAATCTGATATTTTTCCCTTCTAAAATAAGTCTTGACAACTCCAGTGTATCCACCTCTATTGTTGCTGTATCATTTCGTTTGTATGCTTTTGATTTATATAAATATGGCTTTTGAGATCCGCTTTTTACAGTTAGTTTTATTGTTCTGTCATTATTCTGTGGTTCCAGTGTATAATCAGGCTGCGGAGTAATATTGTCATTCACTTTGTTTTCAATATCCATACACGCTTGTTTTACATCTGGCAGTCCTTTGATATTACCTTTGTCATCAATACCAAAAAATATTTCTCCCCCATCGTAATTTGAAAAAGCACTGACTGTCTTTAAAAATGTATTGGTAATTTTTTCTTTGAACTCTGTTATTCTTGTTTCACGCATACACTGTACTTCCTTTCCAGTTTTACTGCTTATATTATACGCAAAAGCACTCAAAAAATCAATCGTAAAAAAATACGATTGATTTTTTGAGTGCTTTTGACATTAAATCTCTTCCCCAAATAGTGAAGTAATAATGTAATAAACGCCTTTTCCCGCCGTGAAACCATTGATTTTACAAGCTTTTCCAGAATTTTTCAACATCCTGCCGTGGCAGACGAAAAGTATTATAATCATAAGGAGTTCTCTCTTGAAATGCCGTGATATTCCCCGTACATTACACTTCACAATTCTCACCTATAGATATCTTATTAAGTTTCATCGCACTTCGAATTGTCTCTCTCATAAAGACTTTATACAATTTATCATAATTTCCTTTTGTGTCAACATTCTTCAATCCATCATAATATTCATCTTTTTCAGGAAATTTAATGTAAATAGGCGGAAGTCCTTTCAATCTATACGTCCAGTTTAATAATGCCCGTGAACAACGTCCATTACCATCTCCAAAAGGATGTATTACAGTCAATCTGTGATGTATTGCTGCTGCTTGTTTTATTACTTCTGAATTTGACATATTATCAATATTTTTTATCAGTTCGTCCATTGGTCCTGACAATTTAATTACTTCCCGGACTATAAGATGATAGTCTACAGTCTCAAATTCCGCACCAGTAACATAATTATTATCTTGTCTATATACACCTCCCGCATCCGGAAACGGAGCATACTGATACAACATCTTATTCAACTTTTGTATTTTATAAATATCCAATTTATCTGTTGTTTCATATATGTAATCATACAATGCAGAATGTCCTGCCACTTGAATGATTTCTTCACAGTTTTCTCTACAATACTGGCTTTTTGATTTGTTATAACGCAAATCTGCAATAATTTCTGCCACAACATCTTCATCTAAGTTAAGCTTTTCCAGCCGGTTTTCATGGTATATAAAATTATTCTTGAAAATGTACCAAGCATACTTGTTACTTACACTCCAAAAATATTCATAAGAATTAACAACTTGCTCCCACAAATTTACATTTTCAAGATCCAATCCCAACTCTATTTTTCTCTGTTCCGGCTTGTATTTCTTATTATCTCTTCTTATTATTTTAGAATCTTTGTCCTCAGACCAAAAAGTTGTTTTATATGCTACTGAAAAAACAGCCGATTCAAAACTAACTCCAAAAAATTCAGCAATTTTCAAAATTCCATCTCTATTCACCTTACCATTGATTGCGTATTTTGAAGCCATCATTTTAAGATATTTTGCAGGCATAAGCAATTCAGAAGCAAATGCATCTGCATATTTTTCAATCATGCTTTTCTTCCCACTAATAGGACATATACTATTTCCCCTGTCTTTTATATGATGGCATAGTTCATGCGCTGCTGTATATCTTTGACGAGTTATTGGCCTTCCAAAATTAATACCAATAACAGGTATATCATCCGAATCCTCCGGCAAAACATAAATACCCTCCAAATCCTTAAATTCTATAAATTGATATACTATTCCAAAATCACGTATCATTTTAAATGGATCAATAGGAAAGGAGGGAGCTTTATCACCAAAATATAATCTTAATACCTCTTGAGCCAATGTCTCTGCCGACATTCCCCTATGATATAATTCTGCAACATCTCTCAACTCATATTCTCCTTGTATCTACGCTTAAAGTTTATTAAATTCATAATCTCTTTTTTATCTATATCAGATAATTCTGAAAAAGTTCGTGCAAATGCCTTAACTTCATTTTCCTCAGATACATCGCCGTATAACAATTCATCTATTGTTACACCATATAGTTCAGAAAATTTTGTCAATTCATCAGTAGTCACTTTTCTTGTTCCAGCTTCTATTGCGACTATAGTAGTCCTAGTCATGCCTAATTGTTTTGCTACAAATTCCTGTGAAAGTTTCAATCCTTTACGTACTTGTTTTAATCGTTCATTCATATTCCTCTTTCTCCTTTCATCAGTCTCTATATACCATACCACCAACAGATTGATTTTGCAACATAAAATGTCAGAATTTACGACATTTTATCTCTGTCAAATCAGAAATATTGGAATTACCTTATGCCATTACCTTATAGAATACTTCTCATAAGGATAAAAAATTTTGCATATCCCTGTTTCATTGTACCAGCTACCTTTACGGCAGGATATGCTCTAAGCTCGTTAATTTTTTGTTCCAGCTTGTCCATTTGTCACATCATCCTTTTTTAATTTAGTATAACCTATTCCCATCAAAAAAAGCAGCCGGCAAATGGAATCTGCCGACTGCATATCATATATGTGTTTATTCTATTTTTGCTTTCTTCAAATAATTTTATACATCCGACGTACAGTGAGGACATTTTGTTGCTTTAATCGGAATTTCACTGCAGCAATAAGGGCATATCTTGGTTGTAGCAGGAGCTTCTTCTTCCTCTTTTTTAGAGCCAAATCTGGATGTTGCGCCATTCATAATCTTGACTATAACAAATATTACAAGCGCCATAATCAGGAAATTAATTACTGCGGTAATGAATTTACCATAGTTAAGTGTTGCTTCTCCGAGGAGCGTAACGCTGAACCTGTCAAAATTCATTCCTCCGAACAATCCAAGAAGCGGATTGATAATATCCTCTACCAAAGAGGAAACAATAGTGGTAAATGCTCCGCCTATGATAATACCTATTGCCATATCCATTACATTACCACGGCTGACAAATTCTTTAAACTCTTTAAAAAATTTCTTTATCATGTTATGTACTTCTCCTTTCGTATCTTGTATATTTATCTATGATTATATCCTTAATCCGGACATACTGTCAATGCCTTACTTTGGTATGCTTTCAGAAAGGCACAACGCCCCGAATCCCGTAAGCGGATTCGGAGTTATTTCCGCCTGGGTAAGCTGTCTTGCGCCGCTTATCAGATATGCTTTTACCTTTTCTCCATACAAAAACTCATCATTACCGTCCGTTATTCCCCACTGCATCAGACACGCCGCCGCTCCTGTAACAAACGGTACTGCCATAGATGTTCCGGTACGTATGTCATATGCACCTCCCGGCGCGGCAGACGTTATATTTACTCCGGGCGCTACAATCTCCGGTTTATTATAAAAAGCTTCCGTCTGATAACCCCTTCCGGAAAAATATGCGGGCTGCCCCGTTCCCGAATCATATGCCCCAACAGATATTACCCGGCGCGCAGTCGAAGGAATGGTCAACGTAGTATCTGCCGAGGGCGTAAGAAATGAAGTATTGGTATTTAATGCTCCTCCCGATGGAAGCCACATATTGTACGCCCCGTATGTAATTCTGTTAGGATAAAGCGTAATCAGCCATATTCCGCTATTAAAATAATTTCCCTTAGGTATCATTTCAATATATATTTCCTGAAGCACGCTATACGGCGTGGGTTCTCCAAAATAAACTATTATATCGGTATTATCGAGAGTAAAATTGTTAATGCCCGGTTTTATCACCATACGCCCCGTCATACTTTTATCAGGCGCGGTAATGGAAAGATCAAATTCATCATAATAATTTTTCCATATCTGTATACTGAAAGCAGGCGTATATTCATATACAATAATCTCTGCAGTCTGCGGAGCTGCTCCAAGCTTTTTTGAAAAATGCCTGTCAGCCGCGCCTTCATTACCGGTACCTACACATATGGAACTGCTCCATACTCCCGATATATCGTCGATAAATGTTTCCAGCAGAGAGTCGCCCGTATGAGAACCGTAACTGTTTCCTATACTTATATTAATTGCAACGGGCATACGCAATTCGGCGGACTTTTTTATTACGTAATCAATTCCCTGCATAAGCTCAGTAGTCATTGGAAATGGGTTGTTCTGCGAATTACCAAGTTTTACAACGATAATATCGCTGTCCGGCGCACAGCCGGCATACTTGCCTCCGCTTGCCCTTCCGTTCCCTGCCGCTATTCCGAGTACATGAGTACCGTGTCCGCTTGTATCATTTTCCGGAACAATTCTATACCTTTCCTGAAAATCAGGTTCATTAAGAGCTTCATTTATCTGTTTGGCCGTATATTCCGTTCCTATATTATATCCCTCCGGCGGATTACCCGATACCGACTGGTCCCATATATACCTTATCCTTGTAGTTCCGTCATCATTAATAAAATCAGGATGGGAATAATCCACACCGCTGTCTATAACCGCAACGATGACTCCTTTTCCCGTAAGTCCCGTAAATTCATATCCGCCCTGCAAATTATTACTTCTTTTCTGTACTGCTGAAAAACACGATGCCGATTTAGACTGCTGTACATGAAAAAACAGGCTTTTAGGTTTTTCCATATATTCTATTTCCGGCATTGCGGCAACTATCTCAATAAGTTCCTCTTTCAGATTAAGTATTGCATAGCCTCCCGTAAGAATTGTAACTGTAACACCCATATCAATAAGCGAATCCAGATTTCCGTTATACCTTACTACAACTTCCCACTTTTCGCTTTCACTATTATAACCGGTATCCAGATCAAATGTCCTTTCTCTCTCTGCTTCAGGTACAGCCAGCGCCATATTTAACTGACTTTCAATTTTCTGGTCCTGCATAAAATCACCCGCAAATATTATTATTACAACAATACTTGCGGGCGTTAAATATTATTCATTAAATTTCATATAAACTATCTGTATTTCCTCGTATAGGCAAGCGCCAGCGCTCCCGGTCCTATATGGCATGAAACGCTTAACGACAGAGGATTCATTACAATATCCTTATCCGGAAACATATCCATAATTTCTTTTTTATATAACTCTGCCGCAACAATATCATATGTATATGCAATCTGCAGATAAAAATTTCCGTTATCATAATCATCAGGAAACCTGTTTTTTATATCCTGTATCTGCCCTTCAGTCATGATACGCTTGGCATGTTTTACCGACCTCGCTTTCGCATATGCGTCAAGTTTTTCACCGTATATCTGAAGTACAGGTTTAATTCCGAGTATCGTTGCAAGCGCTGCGCCTGCGGGAGTAACCCTGCCCCCTTTTTTCAGATATTTCAAATCATTGACCATAATAAATATATTGGAATCCATGCTTGTATCAAGCAGTACCTGTTTGATTTCGGCTGCGCTCATGCCTTCTTCCGACATTTCTTTTGCCTCCAGTACAGCCTGCCTTTGCGTCACGGATATTCTTTTATTATCCACAACATATACTTTCCCCTCGTAGTCGTTTGCCAACATCTCCGCAGTTTCACATGAACCGCTAAGTCCGCTTGACATTGGTATATGTACAATCGAATCATACTCGTCCATTTCAAGTATCGAATCCCACAGCGCAAGCACATCGCCTACGGTCGGCTGGCTCGTACACACCTCTGCGCCGTCTGCCAGAAGTTCGTAAAATCCTTCCTGCGTAAGGGTAATGTCTTCAAAATATTCTTTACCGTTAATAAGAAATGGCATTGGCAGAACAAATACTCCTGTTTCCTTAGCCTCCATCTGGGTAATTCCACTGTTACTATCAGTTACTATAGCTACCTTAGACATGCAAAAACCTCCGTTCCAACTTATAATAACATTTATCCGGCAGCTTGCCAATGTATTCTTAATATCCATAAAATATAGTATTTAATACTATTTTCCAAATTCAGTAAGCACAAGTCCTTCATTCCTGTCAAGTACCGTACCGACGCTCCACGGATGCGTAAATAAAAGCAGCGGACGGCCGTGCATGTCTTTTACTTTCTTTGTATCAGAAGTAACCGATAATCTGTCTATATAAATATCCTCATTTTCTATCCACCTGATATGCTCGTAAGGAAGCTGCTCCAGCCGTATCTCAACCCTGTATTCATTTGCCAGCCTGTACTCCAGGACTTCAAACTGCAGCACGCCTACAACACCTACAATAATTTCTTCCATTCCGGTATTATATTCCTGAAATATCTGCACTGCGCCTTCAAGCGCAATCTGCTCAATTCCTTTTATAAACTGCTTTCTTTTCATGGTATCAACCTGTCTGATTCTGGCAAAATGTTCCGGCGCAAAAGTAGGTATACCCTCATAACAGAATTTTTTTCCCGGAGCGCATATCGTATCGCCTATTGCAAATATTCCGGGATCAAATACCCCGATAATATCTCCTGCATAGGCTTCTTCAACATGTTTACGTTCCTCCGCCATCATCTGCTGCGGCTGCGTAAGCCTTAATTTCTTTTCTCCCTGAACGTGATAAACCTCTTTCCCCGCTTCAAATTTTCCTGAACATATCCTCATAAATGCAATTCTGTCACGGTGCGCCTTATTCATATTTGCCTGTATTTTAAATACAAAGGCCGAAAAATCATTACCAAACGGGTCGATTATACCTTCATTGCTTTTTCTCGGAAGCGGCGGCGTAGTCATTTCAAGGAAATGCCTGAGAAATATCTCAACGCCAAAGTTCGTGAGCGCAGAACCAAAAAATACCGGCGAAAGTTCTCCTGCCCTTACCTTTTCCAAATCAAATTCGTCGCTTGCTCCGTCCAAAAGCTCCGAATCTTCCGAAAGCTTATCATAAAGCTCCTTTGTAATAACCGATTCAATATCAGGCGCGTCAAGCGAAGTTTCTATCACTTCCGCCCTGTGTCCGTTATCGCCCTGTATAAATCTTGATATGACTCCGCTTTTTCTGTCATATACTCCTTTAAAACTTTTACCCGACCCTATAGGCCAGTTAATCGGACATGTATGTATGCCCAGCACGTTTTCTATCTCGTCAATTAAATCAAACGGGTCGTTAGCCTCCCTGTCCATCTTATTTATAAATGTAAATATAGGTATATGTCTCATTACACATACTTTAAAAAGCTTGATAGTCTGGGCTTCTACACCTTTAGAACCGTCAATCACCATGACTGCCGAATCAGCGGCCATAAGAGTACGGTACGTATCCTCCGAAAAATCCTGATGCCCCGGCGTATCAAGTATATTAATACACATACCGTTATATTCAAACTGCATTACAGAAGACGTAACCGATATTCCTCTTTCCTTTTCAATTTCCATCCAGTCCGACACAGCGTGTTTTGCAGCTTTTCTCCCTTTTACGCTTCCTGCAAGATTAATAGCTCCTCCATATAGGAGAAACTTTTCCGTAAGCGTTGTTTTTCCCGCATCCGGATGAGATATAATTGCAAACGTTCTTCTTCTGTTAATCTCTGTATTCAAATCTGACATAATAAACAGTCCCCGCTCCTTTTAAATTACTTTTACTTATTAATAATTTCGCCTATGTAATAAAATCCTTTACATTCGGAAAGCTTTACATCCACAATCTGACCTATAAGGGAGGCGTCGCCGGCAAAATGCACTACAGTATTATTTTCAAGCCTTCCGGTAACCATATTCGGATTATGCTCGTTTATTTCCTCCACAAGCACCGGTTTTACATGTTCCTCAAATCTTCCTGTTCTTTCGTTTGCCGCTTCCTGGACAGCTAAAAGAAGCCTGTCAAACCTTTCTTTCACAACATCGTCCGGCACCTGGTTATCCATCGAAGCAGCAGGAGTTCCCGTCCTTTTAGAATATTTAAATGTAAAGGCGCTGTCAAATTTTACTGTCTTTACTACATCTAACGTTTCCTTAAAATCTTCCTCCGTTTCGCCCGGAAAGCCTGTTATAATATCGGTAGTTATTGATATGTCGGGCATCGCCTCGCGTAATTTATATACAAGGGCAAGATAATCTTCCTTAGTATAGCGCCTGTTCATCTTCTGAAGTATCCGCGTACTTCCTGACTGCAGCGGCAGATGTATGTGCCTGCATATCTTTTTCTGCTCTTTCATGGTAGTTATAAGTTCATCCGACAAATCTTTAGGATGAGACGTCATAAACCTTATTCTTTCCAGTCCGTCTATATCCGCTACCCTTTTTAAAAGTTCTGCAAACGTAATTTCCGGTTTCAGGTTCTTTCCATATGAATTTACGTTTTGTCCAAGCAGCATTATCTCCTTAACTCCTTCGCCTGCAAGTCTTTCAGCTTCCGAAATAATATCCTCAGGCTTTCTGCTTCTTTCACGTCCTCTTACATACGGAACAATACAATAACTGCAAAAATTGTTGCAGCCATACATTATATTAAGTCCTGTTTTAAATGAAAATTTTCTCTGTACGGGAAGTTCTTCAACTATACCGCCCGCTTCTTTCCATATATCTATTATCTGTCTTTCAGATATAAACCTCGTATATAAAAGCTCGGCAAACTTATATATGTTATGAGTGCCAAATATGAGGTCCACATAACTATAAGATTCCCTTATTTTTTTAATTACATGCTCCTCCTGCATCATACATCCGCATAACGCAATTATGCTATCGGGATTTTTCTTCTTGCGCGCTTTAAGCTGACCAAGTCTTCCATATACTCTTTCATTTGCATTTTCACGTACTGTGCATGTATTATAAATAACAAAATCCGCATCCTCAGAATCAATATTCTCATATCCAATCTGCTGCAGTATTGCTATGATTTTTTCAGAATCATGAAAATTCATCTGGCATCCAAATGTAAATACTCCGCATGTAAGTTTTCTGCCCTTCTCCTTTTCTTTTTCCAAAAGATACCTTCTGCACATATCAATATAAAAATACTGTCTTTCCGGTTCTTCTTCAGGAGGGGACAGTTCAGTATTTATTTTTTCTAAATCTGATTCAGTATACATGTTTTTACCTCTCAATAATAATTATATCCGGTTATTTTGCCACCACAACTAATATACATAAATAATCCCAAGGTTACAATACCTTGGCATAAAAATAATTTTATAAAATAATTGACAAGCTTTCGTAAATATGTGACTATATTATTTAATATTTTATTTACCCCGGAGGAATGAAATTATGTATATCGTATTGCCTTATATAATACTTATAGCGGGATTTATACTTTTAATAAAAGGCGCAGATTTATTTGTAGACGGCTGCGTGGGCGTAGCAAAGCTATTTTCAATACCTTCCGTCATTATAGGGCTTACAATCGTCGCTTTCGGAACAAGCGCTCCGGAGGCCGCAGTCAGCATCACTTCCTCCCTTAAAGGCGCAAATGCAATGGCGGTCAGCAATGTGCTTGGCTCTAATATATTTAACCTGCTTATGGTTATCGGAGTATGTTCCATAATAAAACCGGTAAAGGTAACGAAGGATATTATAAAACGTGATTATCCTATATCTATAATAATAACGGTATTATTATTGTTTCTTTCAACAGGCTTTTTTACAAAAGGTATCGCCGCAGGCAATCTCAGCCGTATAAGCGGACTGATAATGCTTGTATTGTTCTTTGCGTATATAGTTCTTCTTATAAACGATGCCCTCAAAAGCCGAAAAAGTTCCGATATAAATACAGACGAAGAAGATGAAAGCCAGCCTCTGTCAATACCAAAATGTATAATTTATATTTTACTCGGTATCTGCGGCATAGCTTTCGGCGGTGATTTTGTGGTGGACAGCGCTTCTGCTATTGCAAAAACTTTCCACATATCTGAAACCCTGATTGGTCTGACAATAGTAGCTCTCGGAACATCCCTGCCCGAGCTGGTCACATCTATAGTGGCGGCACATAAAGGTGAAAACGACCTTGCGCTTGGCAATGTCGTAGGTTCAAATATATTTAACATACTCATGGTCCTTGGCATGGCAGCAACGGTATGTCCTATCAATCTTTCAGCTATTGCAAACCCTATGTTTACGATATATGATACCTTTATATTACTTGGGATTACAGCTGTAGTATATATATTTATCCTTATCAGAAATAATATAAACCGGCTTGAAGGAGCCGTAATGGTACTTATGTATTCTTCTTATCTTGCCTATATTATTCTACGCTAGAAGAATGATTCATCATTTCCAGTGTAAGCAGGCTTAATTTAGTTTTAACTCCGGCGGCATATCCCGTCAGGCTTCCGTCTTTTCCCACAACTCTGTGGCATGGTACAATAATAGATATAGGATTATGTCCTACCGCGCCTCCTACAGCCTGTGCGGATACTTTCTTTTTATTCATATCCGCCGCAAGACTGTCTGCTATTTCTCCGTATGTAACCGTCGTACCATATTTAATATTTTTCAGCTTTTCCCATACTTTCATCTGAAAAGGCGTACCCTGCATATACACCGGCGGCATAAAATCCGGTATACCGCCTGAAAAATATTCATCAAGCCACCTGTCAGTTTTTTCAAATATTGCAAGTTTATCTGAAATTTTACTGCTGCACATATATTTTTCCGGATAATATTTCTGTCCTTCAAACCAAAGTCCGGTCAGTCTTCTTCCGTTACTCGCTTCAATCAGAATACCAAAAGGCGACTCGTATATGTGTCTGTATTTATATATATCAGCGCATATATTATCCATATTTACACGCAACTCCCATATCATATTATCTTTGCAACGGCCTCCGGCAGACCGCCTGTTACCTTGCCTGCCATAAGACTGTTTTATAATTCAAACCTTTCCCCGTTACGTCTTATTCGGGATATGTTTTTATTGACACTACTGCCGGCGGTTTATTTTTCCCGGTTGCCTGAAAAGCAAAATTTATACTTCCGTTTATCTCCACAGCAGCATTCCAACCATATTTGGAAGTAAAAGTAACCTTATTGCCATTAATATCATAGTTATAATTATCGAATGTGTCAATACTTTCAATGTCATCATCAAATATAACTTCTACACTCCATGGAATAACCCTTATATCACTAATATTCTTTAATTCCAAACTGAAATGTCTTGTAACATTATGCCAGTCACTTGCAGGAGTAATTACACACGTCAGCAATCCCTCATCTGCAGGATATGTAGGTTCCGGTGTTTCCGAAGGCTCCAGTGTTTCTGAAGGCGACGGCGTTTCTGAAGGCGACGGCGTTTCTGTTGGCAGCGGAACAGGAGTTGGCGTTGCAGGCGTCGGATTACCTTCTTCTATAATCTTATCCGTATCATCTTTAAAATTATAACACTCTATGTATCGGGTTGTTTCATATAACCCATATGCCTCGCTGGCAAGCTTTAATTCTACTTTAATAATATTCCACGGATACTCGTTATAATCAGGGCGCGAAAATTTAAGTCTTTCTATATGGTATCCCTGATATGCTTTTTTATCAAATGTCCAGTCTACGGGTTCATACACCGTTTCTCCGCCTGCGCCTGATTTTATCACAAAATAATGAACAATGAGCTGATTATCCCAATTTGCCGGATTATCGGCTTCATATGGCATGGCGTCTTCCCTGTCCATGCTCTCGTTATAACGATATGTCATAGGCCGTCCACTGTATATTTTCACAAGGCTTCCGTTTTCATCACGAAATTCAACAGCTTTACCCAAATCCTGTATTTTCATTGTGCAGGAATCCGTACCTCCTAAGGAATCATACTGTACTCCTGTCACCTGTGCGCCCGATAATTCTCCCGCAATTTTATTCATTATAGTATCCGATACCTGTTTCCCATATTCTACGCTTTGTATCTCTGTATATACTTTTATTGCAGAAGCTACTATCTGACCGGTAAGCACAACAAATATACTGATTAGTGCAAACGTCACTATCAGCTCTACAATTGTTACGCCTTTTTTGTTATGTATAGGATTCTTTTTTCTCATTTTTCTCCCCTGCCGGAATATCTGCCGCTTAATCACTAAGAACCGTCGGCTGCTTTAATGTCATCCAGTGATTTAACGTCAAATCAGTGTCATAAGGTCCTATATCCTGTCTTGCAAGATGATACTCGCTTCCATCCCAAAACAGTTCTCCTTTTTTAGGTCTTTCTTCATCTTTATCGCTAAAAGTTTTTATATTGCCGTTATCTTCATAATATTGACGGATATCATCATATGTAAATACTTTTTCGTCTTCCGTAAATTTTACAAAAGCTCCCGGATTATTTTTAATAACATCTTCCCTTGTATCCCCGACATTAATCGTCAGTTTCCAGTCATTCCATATACATACGTAAGCTTCTTTCGTTCCATCTTCATTAACAAGGATATATACATGTCCTTCGTCCATTATATAAGTAAAATTCTGTTCTCCGGCAGCCTCCGCCTTATCCATTTCATCTTTAATAGCAGTATCCCAATCATTATATTCATATATTTTTTCTTTTTCCCCATTTACTTTTACCTCTATATAAACTCCGCTTCCTGTTGCTCCGGGTTTTGGAGTAGGAGTAGGCGAAGATGATGGCGATGGCGCCGGCGATTCAATGGAGTTTCCTGCCGGAGGTATTATAGCTTCCGGCTTCTGTGTAGATACAGGTGCGCCATGATTCGCATA
Source organism: uncultured Lachnospiraceae bacterium (assembly GCA_947588675.1). Taxonomy (GTDB): domain Bacteria; phylum Bacillota; class Clostridia; order Lachnospirales; family Lachnospiraceae; genus V9D3004. The sequence goes on from CANPYY010000022.1 coordinate 16,587, forward strand.
TTTCCCTACGCTTACCGCATACATATCGTATCCGCCCGGCTCAGCCCAGTATACTATTCCGCTGTTTTCATTTAAAGCAAGCGTTTTTCCGGAAGCTGTTGCATCTTTTGTTTTATCCATGTCAACAACAAGTGATAAACGTCCCGCTGTATATGTACGCGCCTCATAATTAGCAGTCTTATAATAGTCGCGGTTAAATTCTTCTGTTTCATCTATTATATCCATTGATGCGCCAAATAATTTTGTGGAAACCGATATTATATGTGAAAACGTCGCCGTGACTAAAAGCACGACAATTACCGCCACCAGCACTTCAATCATGGTAGTCCCGTCTTTAGCCTTAAAACATCTGAGCAGCTTTCTCATGACGACTCATACTCCTTTCTCCATGTCCATGCGTTACCGTTTTCCGTATCCACACTAAGCTCATATTGTGTTGTAACTGTCGTTTCTTCATTATTATCATTACAGGTAACCATTACGGTAAGAATTATACCGTTTTCAGCTTCATCTATATTTATATCAGGATTAGTGTTATCGCTTTCCCAATACATCGCAACCGTAGTATTATCCAGCAATTGATTTCCGCCGTCTTTCAGTTTACTGTCAACCCCGCCAAGCAAAAGAGAGTCAAGTTTAAAATATCTGTAAGCATCTTCTTTTTCATGCCTGTATTTTCCCGGCTCATAATATGGCCATTTTGCAGGAACTACATTTCTGTTAGCCGCAATACTTATATTTTCCTTCAGATATTTCCATACAGGATATTCAGATTCATGTCCCGCCTCAGGCGGCAAAACGGTAATTTCTTCAGTAAGCTGTCTGCTTATAGTCTGCGCCAGTTCCCTGCTCTGCGACAGATTCTGCTGCCTGTTCGCAGTTGCAAACAATGTATAGGAAACCAGCAATAATGCAAGGGCAAGAAACATCAGCACAATCATAATCACAATTGCAACCATTAGCGCAGAACCGTCTTTTTTATTAAGAATCTTTTTCATCGCCAATCTCCTTTCCACTATTATTCAGGAAGCTGCTTTGACTCTGTGTACCCGCTCCACTTACTGATATTTTCTCCCGTATTTATGTCTGCCCCTCTCAGCACTATAAATTTATTTTTATAACTGTTATATATATCTTCCTGCAACGCTATAAGAGTCCTTATTATAATCTCTTAATGTAACGGTTTTTGTAGTCCAATTATCATTATTCTTTATACGATACCAGTTGCATATCGGAGAACTTTCATATCTTTCAAGATGTTCATCTCCAATCACTGCCGCCTGTACCGACACCTGGGAAGTGTTATAATAATCATCCGGATTTTCATATTCCGTTCCGCTAAATGATATCTTTTCAACATCCGGCAATACTATGCCGACAACAGCCTCGTCACCTTTACCGGATTTATAGTACAGCAATGATACAATATTTATTCCCGTATCATCATCCGAAGATAATGGCACTGAAGCAGATATAGGAAGCTCTACGTAGCCATCCTCCTTTAGTTCGCCGACAAATACCGCTGTATCATCCTCTTTGCATACCGGTATATCTTTATTGTCCTGTTTATTATCCGACTGTTCTTCCGCTCTTTTCTTCATTGCCTCCGTAAATCCGTCCTCTGATGTTACCGCAAAGACGTTATATACGTTTTTCTTTTCGGAAGGTTCAAGATATATCCAGTCTATATCCTGTTTTGCATATACGGTATCGTCAAAAGTCTTGTTATTGCTAAGGCTTATCCTCTGAATACGGTAGCTGTCCGCATATTCCATAAATCCAAATTCAAGCGTAGTCTGCGTTACGGTCGCCTCATAACCGCCCTTACCGCTTTCTTTACTCCATTTACCGGTATCCATATCATAAAATACTTTAGTCCGGGTTTCTTCCGCTTTAGTTTCATCTACCTGTATTCTTGGAATACGAATCCAACCGTAATTAATCGTCAGTCCATTTTCATCTTCATCAGACCACCATGAACTTATATTATTATCAGATACATTCCTTAATACAATCTTTAACCATTTACCTGCATCGTCGCTGTCAATTCCCGATGCAATATTATAAGAAGCGCTCTTTAGATTACCTTCCATTGCAGTTTGGGATGCTTTAGTCACAATGGTCTTATATGCGCCTGAGTTCCAGTATGATTTATCCGATGTATCTTTTGCATCTCCCGCTTTCATGCGTATAGTATTCGTCTTATCTTCTTCAGGCTTATCGTAGACCGCTGCGGCAAGTTCATATCTGCCGCTGCTATCCGTAACGGTATTGTCCTCTAACATAAGTCTGATACCTTTTTCAAATTCTTCCATTGTCATATAAGTAACGTCGCCGCTTTCATCATGAGGCATGTATTCCGGATGCGTTATAAGCTTCGTTACATCCGGCGTATGCTGACGTACCGGCAACGTCATTTCCCTTACAACTCCCTTTATGCCGTCGCGGTAAATTTCAGCGCCATCTTTCGCAATTGCGCGAACCGAGAACCTGAGTTTCTGTCCTCCACTGTATCCATTCAAATCAATTGTTTCTTTCATAACATCCGCCGAACTGTCAGCCGGACACATTATCGTATCTTCAGAAACTGTTCCATCATCTTCAAATGCCTCAATAAGAATCTCATAATAATTCACTTCATTTCTCTGTGATTCAGGTACAGTATTCCAGCTCATATCATATATCAGGGTATCCTTATCCGTTACGCCATTATTGCGATGAAGCGATACCGCAGGTCTTGCAATCTGTGAAAACCTTACCCTGACCTTGAAATTTTCTTCGCTGTACGCCGGGAAAATCTCCGTTTTTCCGGTGCTGTCAGATACGCCCTTTCTTACAACCGATAAGGTAATATCACGATAATTCCAATTATTATTTTTATCTGTAAATGTGTAACTGAACAAAGAATCGCCCGATATGTTCTTATCTACGGTAACGGTTTCCAGAAGGACGTCCTGAACAGCCCCTTCATTATTATCTGTATCATATCCTATAAGCTGCAGTTCATATACCGCATCTTCATCGGCGCTTCCTTTATCCCAGTAAAACGTATACTTACTGCCGTCATCCGAAAGCAGCATATCTTTTTCAATGACCGGAGGCTTCTGCAGTTTTCTGCTATAATCCCCCGACGTAATCTTTCCTGACTTACGGTCTACGTTATATACTTTTTCATCAATCTGCCTTCCGTAAATACTCCTGTAATGAAGAATACTGTTATAAATTATTGAATAATCTCCATTCCTGTTAAGGCATAATACATAACCGTCATTCAGGGTTTTCTTTCCGTTTACCGTAACAAATACTTTTTCATCACGTTTTGTATCCGTAAGCGAACAATCTTTTATATAGTTAATTATTTCTTCTTCAGTGAATGTGTTTTGTTCGCCATTATCTACCGGATGGCCATACCAGCATATATATGACTGGCTTTTCCACGGGTATGACCTTACCGTAATATCTCCATAGTTGAACATGTCTTTTGGAAGCCTGTTAAGTACGGAAGCAACTTTACCGCCGTAAGATGTTACATGCGTATTGCCATTTGCCACCGACACAGGAAGGGTAATCAGTTCCCCTGAGTCATCGGCGCCTACAGGATAATCATTTATGACTATCTCCGAATCAACGTATAACTCAGTATTGCTTCCCTCATGTGAATCCAGGTCAATCTGAGTGGATATTTCACCCGGCGCATCGCCCGAAAAATCTTCAAACACAGTATCCACATAATCCCTGTCTGCAAGCAGCTTATCATCATAAAACGCAAGCATATATGATTTAACCATCGAATCGGTATATTTGTCATTTGCTTTTGCTTTTATATTAAGCGTGCTGCTGGTTATCTTATTATCTTTCATTTCCGAACTTAAAACAAATGGTTCCGAACGTCCGTCTTCAGTATTAAATTCAATCTTATCAGGCGTACCTCTAATTCCGTCAATCGTAATGACAGTCGCCCTGTCGCCGGCATAATCTTCAGGATTATCCAGTATTGCCGTAAATGCCTTATTATTACTTTCAGTAGGCGTAAACTCTATATGTACCTGCGGTATAACCTGGTTTGTTTTAAGCGTATCAAATTTTTTCTTAACCCAACTGCCTGTATATGCCTCCCCGCCCTGACTGTCAGGTCCGTACATGGCAAGCCATTCCGGGGTTGCAGCCATATTTATATCGTAATTATTTCCATAAGTACGAACTGCTATCTCTATATTTTTACCGCCCATACCGGAGTCGTTTATTATATAACGTTCAACTCCATAGGCTACGTTAAACGGTCCTTTCCATTCCCCGCCTTCTATTCTGTACATTAACTGATCGCCGGAATATATCCCGTTACTGCCGTCATGTTTCCATTCGACTACAAGGTGTCCGCCTGTATTCGTAACCTTAATACTGTCCAAAGTTATACCACAGAGATTGTTTCCTTTATCAAGTCCTGCATAATATGCTTTTACCCTGGGGTCTGTATCCAGATAATGTTTCTGCCTGTATCTTCCTGCATCTCCTGCAGCATTCATATCTGTAATGGTATAATCATATTTACTTTTAATATCCTTTCTGATATCACTGTTATTAACATCATGTTTCAGCTCTGTAATTATCTTATTATTTTTATTATTATAATAAAGATAACGGGAACTGCTGTTACTTCCGTCATAAGTTAGGCCTTTTCCATATTCGGGGTTGTTGTTATTCCGTATTACGTAATAGCTTTCCTGCAGTTTTCCCGCAATATTCTTTCCAACAAGACCTAACGGATATTCATTTGCATTAAAGCCAAAGTTAAAGCAATCCCATACCCTCTGTATATTATTACCGTTTCTTACGATTCCTGCATCCTGCTCACTCCTGTTTACATTTCCGTAATTACGGCATCTGTAAAAATAAGCTTCCTGATTATCCGTAGAATATGTAATGCCTCCATATTTATTAGTTTCCGCATTAATTGCTCCCGTATTTACACAATCATAATAAGTCACCCTTACTATGGATTCGCTTCCCGCATATCCCGTTATTCCTCCTGCATTCTGTTTAGCGTTAATATTTCCATGGTTTATACAGGAGTTAAATGTAATATAATCATTCACTTCGCTATTTATCATAAAATTGGCTACAAGTCCGCCGGCGGCTTTACCGCTGTCGCCTTCGCTTGTTATCGTTCCGTAATTAATACAGCCGTTAAGCGTAAACCCTTTAAATTTAGTACGGCCTACCGCTCCTGCCGCTATAACTCCAGTAATATCGCCATAATTCTCAAAACCGTTAATTACCATTCCGTTTCTGCTGTTATTCTCAAGACGGCCTATAAGTCCTGCCACGGCAACATTATCAGAGTTTTTATATTCTGCAGTTACTTTTGCCCGGTTAATACAAAAACTAATGTCGTTCCCCGATATACTGTAACCTATAATACCGCCTGTTCCTCCGGTACTTATATACCATTTTGCCAATACTTCCCATTTATCTCCGGTTTCACATCTGTTTATATCGCCGGTGTCCGAAAGTTCTCCTATAATACCGCCTGTATTTCCTGCATGATTAATTATTTTTACTGTATAGGAGGAAGCCGTATCTTTATTGTATCCGCTATCTTTTACGCTTCCATAACTGATTCCGGCAATTCCTCCGACGTATCCCGCCGCAGCATCTCCATTGTCTCGTCCCGATTTTATTTCCGTATTTTTATCCGTTCCAATATAACACTCGGAAATATCAGAGCCGGTATATAACCTTCCGGCAATTCCTCCTATAGATACCATATTATCTGAAGAACCGTTCGCATTAAGTTCTCCGCTGTATTTGCAGGAGGATATCTTACCCCTTGCGGTACCCGCTATACCGCCATATCCCGTATCTGAACTTCCCATATTGCCCGATATATCTGCTTTAACAGTACATCCCGTAATACTGCCTCCATTCTGAGTGCCTGCAATTCCACCCATATTGGCGTATGAAAGAGCTTTATCGGCAAAACATATCTTAGTATTATCAACTTCTATTGTTTCTGCCTTACCCTGTGTTTTTCCAAAAGCGCCGCCTATATTTATATTGTTTCCCGATACATAGCTTAATACCTTACTTCCTGACGTATTGCTTACTACAACTTCTGCCTCCGCTCTATTGATGCCCGCAATACCTCCGATATTGCTTTCTTTTTTACCGCTGTCTTTTGTATTGCATATCTTAACATATTTTACAGTACATTCCTGAATTGTTCCGCTGCTGTTGTTTCCTGCAATTCCTCCACTATTGTTAAGGCCTTCCACCGTAATATTTTTATCTGTACTTTCACCCTGCGAATCACTGTTCTTTATTGTCGCTGTATTTAACGCCGCTATACCGCCGGCATCTCCGTTTGCCGACGATACATACCCCTTATTTATACATTTATTTATGATACTTGCATTTTCAGCAACTATACCGCCGGCGTTTCCCGAAGTCGTTGCAGATATTATTCCGCTGTTCACACAGTTTTCTATCTGTGAGCTGCTGAATCCTGCTATACCACCGGCATTTCCTTTCACTGCCGTTACAGTTGCGCGGTTTTCCCATTGTGATATAACGTTAGAAGATTTGTTGTTTCCTATTATGCCTCCCGCCATATCTCTGCCGGTTATATTTCCTTTAAGCACAAACATACCGGCTTTATTATATGAAACTGAAGCTTCCGGTTCATTTTTTCCTGTAAGCCCTCCAATCTCTCCTTTGTTTCCCGAGGCATTTACAACTATATCGGCTTCTTTTATATTCTCAAATACTATACTTCCGTAATTATCCGCTGCGATACCTCCTGCATATGAACCGTATGCTTTAACGTTACCGCCGCTTAGTCTTATATCCGTAATAGTTCCGTAATTCTCAGCCGCTATGCCGCCGACATAGGAATTGCCGGTTACTGTCACATCATCTGTCAGATAACATCCGGTAATCTTTCCGTTTTTCTTATTGAGTCCCGCTATACCGCCGACGTAATCTTTTTGCGCTCCTCCTATTGCCGATACCGGACAGTCTTTTACAACGCCTTCATTTACTTCGCATATGCCTCCGAAATATTTTCCTTCATATTTAGCCGTACTTCCCTCCGCGCGATTCTCACATTTTTCAACCACTGCATTTTTAGTTACTTTACTTATAATTCCTCCGCTGTATGAATATGAAATATTATTTTTATCAGAAGGATGTTCATAGTTATTTTGAGTAAATACCGATGCAGTTACCGATGTATTATTTATTATATTTTTAATATGCAGCCCGGTATTTCCGGCATTATATCCGACGATACCTCCCGCATATATACATACCGTCAGTTCTTCTAAACTTGAGGAAGTCATTTTGTCATTTGCGCCGCCTGTAATAACAAGTTTTCCCGCCGAATCCATATAAGATGTTGTATCCATATCCCTTATATTTTTTATAACATCTGCATATTTCTCCCTGAGCGTATCAATTACAATTGAATTATCCCATTTATCTGCGTCTGCTTCTTCTTTACATATCTGTCCGGCATATTCCGCTGCCTTATCCGCTCCCGCTTCTTTACTAAGAAGATGGTTATATCCTATATATCCTCCTGCAAACGCCTCGGCAGTTACAGAGCCAAGGAAATTATTCACCTGAAATTTCACATATACATCATTTTCGGAAAGCGGCACGATATTTCCGCCGATTACGCCTCCCACGCAGAAATCTCCGCTAACCTCGTTAGGATTAACCTCTATCGTTTTCTGCAGGGCTGTATTTTCATCGGGGTAAAATAATTCAGCCGATGCGTTAAGCCCGATGAATCCTCCTATGAAAGCTCCCGTTCCCTTTATATATCCTCCTATAAGATTATATCCTGTAACCCCGGCGCCTTCATCATTATAACCTACAATTCCGCCAACATAATTTTTTCCTGTTACATATGCCGTTACGTTAGCGTTGTCAGCAGTTACCAATCCTGCATTATAACCGGCTATTCCGCCTGCATAATTTCCTTTGAGTATTTCAAGCTTATCTATGTTATCCGTTATGCTTCCCGAAGGCGTTTCGCTTATACATTCTTTTATAACCGCTCCTTTTTCATTATATCCCGCTATACCTCCAACATAATTTCCCATTGCAGCCGACATTCCCCGGTTATCCCAGTCTGTAAGCGTAACGTTATTGGCTCCGCATACGCCACCGACATATGTATATCCTATTACATTAGTGTCCACAACTCCTTTTCCGGTAATTTCATTATTACCGGAAAGCTCTGCTGTACCTGCATTTCCATCATTATATCCCGCTATGCCTCCAACATAACTGTAACCGAACAGATAACTGCTGCTGCCGGCAAGATTCTGTGCATTGCATTTTTCAATCACGGTATTCTTATTATATCCTACAATGCCACCGACATATTGTCCGTTAAGTTTGGATTTAAGCAATTCATCATCAGAAAATATATCATTAATCTCTGTATCCGTATAATGCGGCGAACCTGTACAGTTCACAAAATGGATTTTATCCTGCGCGGCGTCGTTTACCGCATACCCTGCTATACCTCCTATGTACTTATATAGGGTTCTCGCCTCTTTACTGTATTCCGAAACCTCTGCTGCTTTTACTTCTCCGTAATTTTTGCAGCTATCTATTATTACACCCGCCTGAGAAGCTCCCGGAAGATATATCCTGCCGACGATACCTCCGACGGCTTCCCGTCCGGTAACTTTAGCGCGATTATCAAGCCTGAGATACATTCTGTTCTCATTATCCATACCCGTTATGTCACTGCCTGCTATACCTCCGACATTACTTTTTCCCTCTATACGGCTTTCCGTACTTACATTTCCCGCTCCTGAATTATTAACGGTAAGCGTCAGAAGATTGCCCTCATTATTACCGCAAAAAGCTCCTACGTTATCCGTACCCGACACTTTAACGCCATCCAAAGAAACATTATTAATAAGTCCCTTATTTACCGCAAATATACCTGCCGGGCCATTATTGTTCATACTTCCTTCAAATCCTGCTGCCGGACCCGTCCCTGTTTCCGCATACAGAAGCGTATATCTGTTGTCGTCTTCATTAATAACAATATCTTTTATAACTGCCGCCGTAACACTGTTGCTTGTCAAAACGGAATCTTTACGAAGCATACCTATAGACGGAAACGGAATATCATCATCCGTTACAGGCTGTATATCATTTGCCGCTTTGCTGTAAATAACTGATTCAATTTCATCCGAGCTCTGCAATTCCCTAATCTTACTACTGTAGTATAATCCTTCGTTATTAACAAACTGCTTCCAGCTTATATTTCTGCTTATACGGTATTCCACGCTTATTCCGGAATATATATCCCCATCCTCAATATAACGCATATTATAAAGATGCCTTCCGTTTGCAACCGTATATACTTTATGTAAACCGGCATTTGTACTTGTTTCAAAATATACACTGCTGCTGTTGCTTTGTTTTTTTACGGCTGCTTTATATACAGAACCTGCGCCCCCGACAGTACAGTAAATATCATCTGCTATGATTCCAAAACGGCTGAAACTATATGTTTTTATATAGTTCTTATATATATCGGAACTTGCACCCGTTTCTTCTGCAGTAAGTTCCGGCATTGCAAATTTATACAGTTTTCCTGCCGCAGAAATATCAGCGGCGTCAAGGATAATTCGTATTGTATTATCCTCCGACTGCTCAACAATAACCGGAAACGTCACCGGAGCGCTGTCATTCATATCTTTAACCCAGCCGGTAACGCCGTCTTCCCTGTATCTTATAATACGGCAGTCAATCTTATTTTTATAATGGCTTCCGGCATACTGAAGCTTACTTCCGTCAAGCAGTATATCCATACGTTTCATTCCCGTATATTTATCATATAAAGATATAGTATAAGTCATACGGTTAATAGCTTCTCCAACTTCGCTTATCCTGAAAGACAGGTTAAGCGTTTCTTCATTGTTGAGCCTGACATTATCAAATACCGGTTTTTCAGCATCTGTACCTATAATTTTAGACAGGCTTCCCACGCCGTAATAACCGACCATTCTTTCTTCCCTGTAATCGGATTTACGGTTATGGATACTTACCTGTCCGCGTTTGGTATCATTATCCTCATATACAAAATCATATTCGGTGTTTTTTCCGACATTGCTGTAAAATACAGAATAGATTTGTCCGTCGTCCGGAGTAAACTCCACGCAGACGGTCGCTTTTAAAATAGCAGAATCATACAGATATGGTACGAGCATGTCATACATCATACGGGTTTCGGATTTGCCTTCCGCAGCCAGCTTATCCGGGTCGTCACAGTATATTTCATAATCCTTCTCTGTTCCCATTGCATAACATACCGTCCCGGTATATCTGGCAGCTTCCGGTTTTCCCTGCCGTGCAGGCCACAACGTATCAAGCTTTATGACATTTCCATCCGGACCAACAAGTTTCAGGGCATCAAAATCAATGACATTACGGTAGTTATTACCTGTATCTGTCATTGTTTCCCGTACTTTTGATTCAAGCTGACCATGTGCGCTGTATTCTCCTATCTGGTTCTGCGCCACGGAATATAATGTACGCGCATATTCATTCTGCTCTTTAAAGTGAACCCATTTCAACCATGAACTTATTCCGAATACGGCAATACCTGCAAGAATCAGAAGTATGCAGATTACCACGATAAGTTCAACCATGGTAAATCCCGCTACATTCTTTTTTCTGCCATTTTTCATAGAATTTTTCATTGTATCACTATTCCATTCTATTAAAACCCATATTGCTCCAAATCACGTCTGTCGTTGGTATATTCAAATGCCGTCTGCCTGTCTATTGTTCCTTCTCGCATAAGGCGCATCAAATCCATATTAAGGGTATGCATCCCCATTGATGCACCCGACTGCATAATGCTTCCCATCTGGTGGCTTTTGTTTTCACGTATAAGATTCGTAACTGCATCAGTTCCAAGAAGGATTTCTGTTGCCGCCACACGTCCGCCTCCGCCTGCTACAGGCATAAGGCATTGTGTTATAACACCTTTTAATACCCCTGCAAGCTGTGTACGCACCTGATTCTGATTACCTGAAGGACAGGCATCTATAACTCTGTCAACAGTCTGTGCTGCGCCCGTAGTATGAAGCGTTGATAATACAAGATGACCTGTTTCTGCCGCTGTCAGCGCCGCCATTATTGTTTCGTAATCCCTCATTTCCCCTACAAGTATAATATCAGGGTCCTCACGGAGCGCACTCCTTAATGCCGCCGCAAAGTCTGTTACATCCCTGCCGGTTTCCCTCTGATGAATCAGCGCAAGTTTACTGTCATATGTATATTCTATAGGGTCTTCAATCGTAATTATGTGATCCTGCCTTGTCTGATTAATATGCTCAATCATAGCCGCGAGTGTTGTTGATTTACCGCTTCCGGTCGGCCCCGTAATAAGAACAAGCCCTCTCGGTTCTTCTGCAAGTTTATACAGCAGTTCCGGCATATGAAGCTCATTAAGCGTAGGAATATAATTGTTAAGAAGTCGTATTGTTGCGGCTATTTTTCCTTTCTGGCGGAAAATGTTTACCCTCTGACGGTTTCCGTCGCTGGTTTCTATAGCAAAATCTATATCAAGTCCTTTGTCAAAATCTTCCTGCTGTTTTGCGCTTAACAGATTATAAAGCATCTCCGCAGTCTGTTTTTCATCCGGCTGGTCAATTGTCTGCATCAGTTTTCCATGCACCCTCATCATAAGCGGAAGCCCTGCGGATATATGTATATCCGACGCTTTTTCCCTCCTGCATTCAATAATAAATTCATCTATATCATACATAGCCAATCTCCCTTTACTTTTTATTTTAAATATACTATGGACAGCCTTATACGTAAGCAACCTTCTTTAATTCTTCAATTGACGAAATTCCTTCTTTTACCATTTTGACCCCTGCGGCGTGCAGTGTATGCATGTTCTGGTTATTTACTGCATAATCCTGTATTTCTTCGGCGGTAACTCCATCCATAATCATTTTACGTATATTTCTGTCTATCATAAGCACTTCATGTATTGCCACACGTCCGCGATAGCCTGTATAATTGCATTGCGGACATCCTTTCGGATGCTTAATCTTTATCGGTCCGGTATTCATTATTTTCTGTTCTTCCTCGTTTGCCGTTACTTCTTCCGCGCAGTCCGTGCATACTTTTCTCATAAGACGCTGCGCTATAACCCCTACAAGCGAGTTTGCAACCATATACGGCATAAGCCCCATATCTTCAAGACGTATTACTGAAGATGCAGCGTCATTAGTATGAAGCGTTGAAAATACCAGGTGTCCTGTAATTGCAGAACGAACAGATATATTAGCCGTTTCAAAATCCCTGGTTTCACCTACCATAATAATATCCGGGTCCTGACGAAGCAGGGCCCTGAGTCCGCTTTCAAATGTAAGGCCTGCCTGATTATTTACCTGCGACTGGTTAATCTTAGGAAGATTTTTTTCAACAGGATCTTCTATTGTAGATATATTAACCGCTCTTTTAGACAGCTCGGAAAGAATCATATACAAAGTAGTGGTTTTACCTGAACCCGTCGGTCCCGTAAAATAAATTATCCCGTTTGGCGAACCGAGCATTGTTTTAAGCTTTATAAAATCCTCCTCCTGCATACCGAAAGTATCAGGATAATCTATAGGCGCGTTATTGGCAAGAAGTCTGAGAACGGCTTTTTCGCCAAAGACCGTAGGGATAACAGACACTCGCAGGTTTACCGGATCTCCTGCAATCTTCATGCGAAAATGCCCATCCTGCGGTATTCTTCGTTCTGCAATATCCATGCCGCCAAGAATCTTGATACGTGCGATAAGCGATGCATGAATATTTTTCTGCAATGTTACAAATTCTACAATTATACCGTCTATACGCATACGTACCGTAGTTTTATCTTCAAACGGTTCTATATGTATATCAGAAGCATGTGTCGCATAAGCGCGCTCCACAAGGCGGTTAAGCAGATTGATGACCGGAGTATCGTCATCACCTTCTTCATCAATATTAAATTCGTCTGAATCCGCTATCTGCTCAAAGCTTTCATTGGCAATGCTTGCCGCATTTCTCGCCTGTATTTCACTGTAATAAAAGTTTATTGCGTTTTTAAGTTCTTTCCTCTGGCATAATACTATCTCCATCTGCATACCGGTAGTCTGATGTATATCTTCAATTCCATAAAAATTTAACGGGTCATTTACAACTACAGTAAGCATTCCTTCCTGCATCTTAATGGCAAGCATTTCATACTTCTCTGCAAGAGGCCTGGGTATTTTCTTTACAGCCTCTAAATCTACATCTTCGCCGGATATGTCAATAACCCGTTCGTTAAGCTGCTCCGCCAAAGCTCCGAGCACCTTATCTTCCGTTACAAATCCCATCTCTATCAGCGCGCCGCCAAGACGCAGCCCTTTGTGCGTTTTCTGATAATCAAGAGCCTGCGTAATCTGGTCGTCCGTAACGTATCCATATTCTTTTAACACATCTCCTATTCGGAGATTTCTGAAATTATTTTCCATACTATCCACCAAATTTCAAAAATCTTTTTGTCTTATCTACTGTAACGGCTCAGTTGTTGCTTCCGCAGTCTGGCCGGCTTTTTCTTCTGCCTCAGCCTTTGCCTGTAATTCTTTCTGTTTTGCAATATAGGTATCTATATCCTCACACATATACAGATTAACTGATAATGCAAGAGAATATGGATTATTGTTTATGGAACTGTTCTCGTTTAAGGAAAAACTAATGACCTGCTGTTTTGGCCGTTCCGCCATGCACATATCAATCATATTCTGCAATTCTTTCCGATTTCCGCTTAACGTCATGTCCACCTTAACACAGTAGGTCCCGTCATACCCTGCCGCCTCTGACTGTGTGGAAGTACCCTCTGCCAGAAAAATATCATTATATGAATTTACCGCTGCATATGTTTCCATATCAGGCATAGTAATTTGGAGGTTTTCAACATAGGCGTTATTTTTAAGGGCTATTCCCGTCATAAGACGGTCTATATCCTGGCTTCCCATAAGCGGGTAATAGGTACTGCTAAGCATTCCGTATTGTGAAAACACTTCCTCCTGTCTTCCAAGCAGTCCCGGATATCCGCCAACCTTAACTTCCTTCTCCTGTTTAACAAGCTGCTCCGTAACAATATCATCGCTAAGTTTTCTGCCTTTATCTATAAGCGGCATAAGCGCCAGAAACACCAAAAGTACAAGCACTACAATTGTAGCACCTATAACAATTATCTTTTTATCCCTTTCCGTTATTTCAAGCGTCAATTTGCTGCCCCCTCTCCCTGTGGCTGCGCTGTTTCAGCGCCGGATACTTCCGTATCCTGCGAAACCGGTTCTTCAGTTGCTTCCGGCACTTCACCGGGTGCCATTACACATGACACGTTTAAACTCCAGGTACCTTCTCTGTCCTGTGCATATCCCGTATAATCTACAGACGCAAATACCTCCTGCATCGTAAGCCTGTCTATGAATTTATTTATCTGTTCTACGTTTCCTGCTTTTGCCTGCAGGCTGAGAACGCCGTTTCCGGCATCATATCCGCTTATATTTGCCGTAACAAGACCTTCCGCGCACTGCGTTACTATATTTTCAGTATCACTGTTTACCACAGGATATGTACGGAGCATATCCGTAAGTCCTTTAAGTCCGTCTGTTATTCCCTGCGCCGCATTAATATTGGCGTTCAACACATCATACTCTGCGCACGTCTTTATTATCTGCGGGTCATTATTATAATCAGTAAGCAATTTAAGTTTATGGGAAAGATACATATTCCTGCCAAAAAGTACGATTGATATAACTGCAAGTATTCCACAGACAGCCGCCGCAGGTACAATAAGCCTCTTTCTTTTTTTTCTTGCCTCAAGTTCTTCTTCGGTATATTTAATACGTGAAATAATATTTATTCCGTCGTCCGCCTTTATAAGTCCACCAATAGCAAGCGCATTTTTAGAAAACAGTTCATCGTTTCCGCCTTTATCAATTACTATTCTGTCGCCGCCGGTAAGCGGTTCCGTTACAAAGTCCGGATTAATATTTCTGATACTGTCTTCATATATTTCCAAGTCCCCTCCGGTAATACCTGCAACAAATACATGAGTTATATATTCATCTATATTCTGCGTCTTGGCAAACTGAATTACATTCGTGACCGCCCTTGCAGCCTCAACCACATACCCGGGAGTACCCGCCTCGGCAAACAGCCTTTTCCTGCTTGAAGTTTCAATATTACCATTATAATAAAGTATACTGGTAAGGTTCATATCTTCCACAAACTGTATTATACAGGTTTTATTTTTTATCTGGCTCAGCATATCAATCATACGGTTCATTGAAGCATTCACGCTTTCAATGCCTGTAAGCTGTATACCAAGCTTTTTAAAAAGCGTCATAAACTGCACTGCATAATCTCTTGGCGTCGCCATTGCAGTTACAAGGTCCATTTTGCCTTTTTGAAGCTTTTTTATACGGAAATAGCCGTGTACCAGGCTGTCTACATTCTCCATACCGGTAAATTCACGTTTAATATACTCAAGCTTTTTACTGTTGCTCATCTGCGGCACCTGCATATTCCTTGTATGGAACTGCGTACTGTCAAGCACAAGGTTTACTTCCTTTTTAGGGAGCTTATATGCTTCCCACAAATCGGAAATAAGCTCGCTTAAAGCAGCCTCATCAACTATTGCTCCGTTTATGATTGTCCCCTTATTGTCAACAGTTTCATACGCCTGTCTTATGCGCAGGCGGTTACCCGACATATTTCCTTCTACTGCTCTTATGTATTTGTTTCCAAGATATACTGTAAGCATTCTTTGCTTCTCCTTTTTATTACATTCCTCCGATTGCGCTATAAGAACCGTACATTGCGCTAAGCACCGATACAAGTACAAACGCAACTATAATACCCATTACTATGAGCATGACCGGCTCTACATACGAAACCATCTTTGATATTGCTATATCCGCATCATATTCAAGTGAGTCCGCTGTAGAACGAAGCATATTATCAAGCTGTCCCGTTTCTTCCCCCACACGTATTGAGTCCGTCATTTTATGTACAAATCCATCAGTCATATCGAGCCCGTCGCTAAGATTGTTACCTGCCCTTACAAATGGAATTACTTTGTCAAACTGATCATCCATATAGTCATTACCAATGGTTTTTCTTGCTATCTGCAGACACGATACAATAGGTATACCTGCTGCATAAAGCGAGCTTAATGTCCTGGCAAATCTTGATGTGCAGATTGTTTTATTCAGTTTACCAAATACAGGTATTTTTATTTTTGCCTTCGACCATATAATTCTCGCTTTTCTGTTCATAAGAATCGCTTTAAACAACACTATAAGCAACGCCACCCCTATAATTACGCCTATCCAGTAATCCTGTATGAAATCACTGAATCCCATGAGTATACGCGTAGCAGTGGGAAGTTCCGGCATCATATTAAAAAGGTCTGCAAACTGCGGAAGTATATATTTTGTAATGATAATTATTACTCCAAGTATCATTACCGCAAGTATTTTCGGATAGGTCATTGAGCTTGAAAGCTTGGCCTCAAGCCTGTGCGTCTTTTCATAATGTTCCGCCATCTGCATCGTTACCTGGTCAATATTACCACTGCTTTCTGCCGAACGGTACATATAAATCATAAGTGTCGGAAATGCGCCGTTTTGCGCTTCCATTGCATCGGACAGCGGTATTCCCTGACGGAGCTGTTTTAATATATCATTATATATTGCTCTTTCTTTTGGCTTTACCGATTCTCCCGCCGCAATAATATTTATTGCACGCACAAGCGTCACTCCTGCCGAAACAAGCGTACTTAACTGTCTTGAAAAATCCGCAAGAACCTTTGGTTTAAGCTGCCTCGAAAACCTGTTCCTGCCTGCTTCTTTTGCCGACAGCAGAAAGGCGTCCTGCTCATGCAGCCGCTGTTGAAGTTCCGTTTCATCCGCCGCATTCATCACGCCTTTTATGCGTTTACCATTGGAATCTGTGGCTTTATATTTATATTGTGCCATTATATGCTCTCCTTTAGAGTTGTAAATATCCTATATACCATCCTGCAAGCGTTTCCCCGAAAAATATTGCAAGCGCCATGCCCATACAGAGAAACGGTCCGAAAGCAAAGTGTTCTTTTCTTCCCTTTTTCCTTGTTATAAGCAGTATAATTCCCCACAATCCTCCGGTGAGCAGCGCAATCACCATAGATACTACTATCAGTTTCCAGCCCAGAAACAAGCCTCCGGCCATCATAAGCTTAATGTCGCCTCCGCCAAAAGCCCCTGGAATCGCCAGAGCTATTATCAGCATTGGCACGCTAATACACACAAGACCGATTAATCTTGAAACAAGCGTTATTCCCGTTCCCGTATATGTATTTATTACAAATGATATAACCGCCAGAACTGCTATAACTATATGGCATCCGTTTGGTATTTCCATTGTATCTATATCCGTCCATGTTACTACTGTAAGCACGCATATAAATGCAAATGCCAGAACTGCTTCTACAGGAGTATCCCACCAATACCACGCACATATTATCGCTATTACTCCTCCTGAAATTTCAAGCAGTGTATCCCTTACTCCTATCTTTTCCTTACAGTATCTGCACCTGCCCCCAAGCGCCAGATAACTTAATACCGGTACAAGGTCCCACGCCTGTAATGTATGGTTACATACCGGACATATCGAACGTCCTTTTATGAAATCCATCTTTCTCGGCGTCCTGTATATTATGACATTAAGAAACGAATATATACAGCTTCCCAAAATAAACAAAAGAACCCAAATTATGATTGTCATTGTTCTTTCCATTTGGTATTCCTCCTACTTATCAGGTTTGGATTTTTTTGTTTATTCAGGTAAATACAGGATTTTTGACTAAAAAAGGATTCCCTTTGGCTATATTACCAAACGAATCCTCCTTTCCGTTTATCCCTCATATACATGCGTTCTCCGGTAAATTGTCCATTCACCGTTTTCCTCTCCTTCGTCTTTTTCATATCTTATCAGATATCTTTTTTCAGTGTATGTCATACTCATTACACTTCCTGTGGTCCGGTCCCACGCTGTAAGTTTTATCTCTCCTTCTGCCCCGGAATAGGATTTTATTTGTTCCTCCGCTTCTTCAGACAACCCGCTGGGCCTCGAGTTGTCAAGAAACGGTATTTGTTGTCCATCTAACATGACAGACAATAATTCTATGTTTAGTTGTACGTTTTTTGCATTTCTGAAAACGCCATGCATCTCTATCGATGCCGTCCAATACCATAGCAGTGGTGCAAGAACTGCTATACAGATGATTATCGTTATTACTGCTGCTTTTACTGCCCTTTTAAATTTATTAACCCTGGTCAGAGTTTCATAATCACGAGTTTTCATTTGTTCTTATGGCTCCTTTCAGGGTGAGATAAATTTAAAATTTAATCACCTACTCTTTAAAATCTTTACTATCTACATTTGTCCAACCTTTTTCCTGATCCCAACTAACAAAATGAGTGCCGTCAGTATAAGTAAATGCTTTAACTCCACCATTATCTACCTTTATTATGAATACTCATAATGTGAAAACCATCAACTAATACAGGCAATAAATACATTACCGCCTGTATCCGGTTTTCTTTTTAATCCGTCTGCCCATACGGATATTTTCCGATGCCGCACCTCTACAATTAAGGAAATCTGCACCCGATTTCGAGGTTACAGCTTCTTATAATATATATTATAATATTTCATTGATTTTGTCAAAAGTTTTTTATTTTTTTATATTTTTTTTCTTTTCCTGCTGTTTAATATAGATTTATAGACCTCGTATAATCATTTTTCAAATTCTATCTCTCATGATACTGCTCCATAATCTCCGCTGCCAGTCTTAACATTAAAGAAACCTCTTTCATAATATTACTGCTTCTATTCTCCCCGGCGACCTTATTAACATTGTCTTTAATACTTTTTAATATAAACTCAAATATATCTTCGCTGCCATAAATAAAATTCATATCACAACCATACTCATTAGCAAGAATATATGCGTATTCACTGGATAAACCTGTTTCACCTCTTTCAATTCTGTACACGGCATCATATGAAATATGGAATTTCTCCGCCAGTTCTTTACGCTGTATATCGTATATTTTCCTAAATATTTCTATTTTACTTCCTACTGACTCATCAACACTTCGATTTTTCTTTACATCTTTCATCAAAAACACTCCTTTATATTTAATATTAGTAATAAAAGAGTATAATTTAATTTACCGCTTATCTCATCAATTGAATATTTAAATATTTTATAATCAACTACAAAAATACAGGACATTCAAATTCACATATAGAACTCCTAATGTCCTGTATTCTTATTATAAGATTCCCCTGCAAAACTTTACGATTATGACCGATTCGGTCAGGTTACTACTCTTGAAAGGCATTGTTGTGCCCCGTCTGATTAACTTACGATATCCAGAATATCATACAATCTCATTATAGTTCTTTACAAATTCCTCCATGGAGTCCGCTTTTGCTGCCATCTTCAAAATCCTGTTAAGTATGTCAACATCTTCTTCAGCCTCAATACTTTCTTTTATGTCGTCAGGTACACTGCCCAGTTCTGAAAGCAGTTCAAATATGGATTCTATTTTCCCGATAATAATTCCTGCCTCACGTTCATCGCTGAGCATTTCCTCAAGCAGCATATAGTTCCCCTCCATTTCCCTGTCATTCTTTATTTTGGCTACGCTCTCCTGCAGCCTGCTTACATATTCATCCTTAAAATCGTTCCCGCTTTCTCTTTCCTCTGCTACATATTTAAGGAATCTTACAAGCTCCTCCGGCACTTCATCCTCATTCTCTCCCCTGGTG
>CANPYY010000023.1 GCA_947588675.1 uncultured Lachnospiraceae bacterium
AACGCCCTGAGCAACCGGACACATTTCTTCTACTTCTTTTGAATAAATCATGTTGAAACTCCTTTCATAATTATCTTTAATATAAACTTTTCAAACCTCTTAAAAAGAATACAATATCCAGCATATTTTGTCAACGGACAGCAGCAACTTATATATCTGTTAAGCCGATTTTTTTGCCAAATACAGCATTCCTGATATTATACACAATTGTAATACCAATACGGTTATAAATGACAATACCCATTCATATTCCATAACAACAGGGCGTTCCGCAGTGTTATAAACATAAAACATTAGCGAATCATTCTTTTTCTTATTATTTACATACAATTGCGTGTTCCTATAAGGTTTCATTTTAATGCCGGTCATTATCATAGGGCTCATAGTGTCGGTTATGCCGTCTTCTCCCTCTATACTAAGCGTATAGTTTCCTTCATCATAACTTTCGCTGTTTTCAAATGCCATATAATACCAGCCTTCATCATTAATATCATTTATGTCTGCCGTCAAAGACTCAACACAGCTTTTTTCTTTGTACAAAGATACACGGTAGCTTCCGCCATCCTTTTTTACATCATCCGCCCTGAAACGCACTGCAACCGTATTAAATGACCTGTATGTTTTAAATTCCTGTCTGATACATTTATTGTTACTGATAACGTTATCAATATCTTTAAGTCTTGTAGCAAGCCTGAAATAAGAATAATCATTTACCGTACGCTTTACATCTGTAAAATACTCTTTATCCGCAACCGCAAGTATATCTCCCGCCACAAATATTAACATCATACCAACTATAGCTACAGGAAACTTTACCTTTGGCATAATGGTATTTTTACAGACGTCCAGGCCACTCTCCATTACCATTACAAGAACAGGTATAAAACATATATTGTGCTTTCTGTTCGTTTCCCAGCACATAAGAAAAAGCATGATTCCCAAAAGCGATAATATAACCGGATACAATTTACAGTAACCTTTTGTACAAATCATCCTTACGATTATAATAAACGCCATTAACAGCTCGGCTATACGGAATATCTGGCAATAAAATATCAGCCATCCGTTTCTGTTTCCATATATATGCTCATAGACGCCGGTATATTTCACGGCGCTGGAATGATGTTCATTAAAACTATCCGTACCAATACTCCACAATTCACTGATTTTTACCGCTGCCAGAGAGGTCATTCCGGTTATTCCCAGATTGCGTACCCTATCTTTAATTACCTTTACATTAGCTTTTATTTTATCCTGCTTTTCAGAAAAACTTTTGGTAAAAAGCACATCTTCAGTATTTATTTCTCCCTTATCTTTAAGCCCCATCATAACCCAGTGAGTTGCAGGAAAACTTCCTTCCCTGTCCGGATTCTCAAGATGCATTTCCGTAAATTTACTGCCGCAAAATAATAAAACTGTAATTACAGCCAGACAGCCAAACAGATATCCCCAAAGACGCATATCTCTTTTCCGAATAATCATATATATTATAACGGCGATTAATGCAATAGCCGTCGTCGGCCTTATAAGCGTTCCAAGCACTGTGAAAAAAATCAGTCCGGCGCCATATTTAATATTTCTTCCGGAAAAACATATTCCGCAATATAAAATTCCCGTTATAAAAGGCATACTAAACGTATTGGTATAAGGAAAATTTACAAAAAGATATGTCGTAGGGCATAAAGTCAGAAGAAATAATACACCCAACGCACGTTTTTTACCAAATAACACATCTATTATTTTATAACATCCTAAGACCGACAGAAAAATACAGAAAATATTTAAGATAACTGCCGAATAAAAATAATCGGCTCCAATATGCCTGATAATGCGGAAATAATAATACATAAGAACAGTAAAAAAGTGATTATTAGTATATCTTGCAAAATAAGGCATTTTATTATTGAGTATGCCGTCCTGTCCGCTAACCATTGCTATAGCTTCGTCTATAGTTGTAAAGCAGTCTGTTATCGGATTAATGGCAATCCGGGAAACAATGAACTGTACAAGAATAATAATACCAAACATAATGCCGGCCGCCAACGCATACTTTGACAATCCGGTTATTATCTTATACCCTGCAATTAACAGCGCCGATAACAACAGGCTCCCTGCAATAATATATACGATATAACTTTCGCCCGGTTTTAAAAATACCTGTTCCCTGTCAGGCATGGCAGTAAACGCACAAAACAGCGCCGTAGCGATAAGTATCAATAATATTGCAAGCGTAATTATATAAAAACTCCGTTTAAAATAATAATATACATTCATTTTTTACTGACTATAACTCCACCTGTTTTAACTATACTGTTTTCAGGTACGTATCCTCTTATACTTGAAAGCGGATATATATTGGTTCCACGTCCAATAACACTTCCCGGATTCAGCACACTGTTACAGCCTATTTCAACATAGTCTCCCAGAACTGCTCCCATTTTTTTTAATCCGGTTTCTATCTTTTTATTATTGTCTTCCGTATCCTTATTAAGCTGTCCGGCATATAAAGAAGCATTAATCGTTACCGGAGTCCTATCGGATTTTACATTAGATGTAATTGAACCCGCTCCCATATGCGCTTTATAACCAAGAATAGAATCTCCCACATAATTATAGTGAGGCACCTGCACATTATCAAAAAGCACTACATTTTTCAGTTCAGTAGAATTACCTACAACAGCATTCTCACCTACTATTGCATTGCCGCGTATAAAAGCTCCCGGCCGAATCTGCGCATTTTTACATATAATCACCGGACCTGTTATACTCGCATTTTCCGATATTACTGCTGATTTTGCAATCCATATGTTTTCACTTTTATATACATATTCCTCCTCCGGCAAAGTCCTGCCAAGCTTAACTATAAATTCAGCTATAAACGGAAGTACTTCCCAGGGATAATCGTGTGTCAAAAATAATTCTTTTGCAATAGTTTTTTCCAAATCAAGCATTTCTTTTATTTTCATAAAATTATATCCTCCGGAATTACTTTTTATAATACTTTTTTAATGCAGATATTCTCTGTTTTATTGCCGGTATATATGTGTTATGTTTAACATAATTAACATTTCTCTCTATAAAACCGGTAAGTTTTTTCATATATTCTTCCTCGGTAATTGTACCGTCCGCAACCTGTGAAAGTCCAAGCTCCCAGCTCGCCGTAAGTTCAGGATTAAGTAAACTCTTTATTGAAGCTTTAACCACCTCATATACTGATTCCCCAATAAGCGAAGGAGTATATATCTGGGTTTTTTTATTAAGGTTAATATAGCCTATGTTTACAAGTTTTTTTAAAATCTCTGCACGTGTTGCGCTTGTACCGATACCGCTTCCCTTAATCTGCGCCCTGAGGTCTTCATCCTCAATAAGCTGTCCGGCATTTTCCATTGCAAGTATCATCTGGCCCGAATTGTATCTTTTCGGAGGCGATGTTTCTCCTTCTTTTATATTTAATCCCGTAAGCTTTAGAGGCGTTCCCTTTTTCATGCTATTTAAAAGACCTGCAAATTCTTCTCCCGATACTGCCTGAATGTCTTCATCTTCTTCATTTTCATTATCTTTCTTTTTCCTGAATGAAAATTCCGATACCGAAAGAAATCCCGGAGAATCAAGGACTTTTACTGATGCAAAAAAGTTTTCATACGGATTGCATGTATTTACATTAACTGATATTTTCTGATATACCGCAGCCGGATAAAATATGGCTAAAAATCTCCTTGCTATGACCTCATATACTCTCTGCGATATTTCAGGCATTGACATAAGAGTATTTATTCCCTGACCCGTAGGTATAATTGCATAGTGGTCCGTAATCTGGCTGTCATTTACATATCTTGTTTTTTCTATTCCTTTATAATACCCGCCATTAAGTATTTCACCTGCATATTCCGATACTATATTATATCCGCACAGTCCCTTTATATTATGATGTATTTCCTTTGCAATAGCAGTAGACAACACTCTTGCATCCGTACGCGGATATGTTACAAGCTTTCTTTCATATAATTCCTGCGTTACCTGAAGCGTACGGTCCGGACTGATTTTAAAAAGCTTTGAACAGATATTCTGAAGCTCTGCAAGATTAAATAGCAACGGCGGATTCTTCTTTTCCTTTTTCTTCTCAATACTGTTTATAACCGCATCCCTTACAGGGGCAATTTCGGTACAAAGCTGTTCCGCAGTCTTCTTTTCACGAAATCCGTTTTCCTTATAAAGATACGGCGTTTCATAATATTTAGAGCCGCGCGCCGCTTTCCACTCGGCATTAAACTTCGCATCTTCCCGGTCATTCGCCATAAATTCGCCTATAACTCTGTAAAACGGCGTTTTCACAAAATCCCTTATTTCACGCTCGCGCCTTACTACCATTCCGAGGACGCATGTCATTACCCTTCCTACAGATACCGGAAGCCATTTATTGCCGTTTACAAATTCATTTACCGTATAGCCGTATACAACAGAAAGTATACGTGAAAAATTGATTCCCATAAGGTAATCTTCTTTGGCTCTGAGGTATGCGGCTGACGCTATATTATTATATTCAGATAACGGTTTTGCTTCTTTAATTCCCCTTATTATTTCTTCCTCAGTCTGGGAATCTATCCAGACCCTTCGTTTATCCCTGTCCCCGGGTACTTCAGCCATCATATCCACAAGTCTGTATATGTACTCTCCTTCACGCCCGGAGTCGGTACATACATAAATTGTACTTATATCACTTCTGTTAAGAAGTCCTTTTACAATATTAAATTGTTTTTTTACGTTACCAATGACTTCATATTTAAAATCTTTCGGCAAAAACGGAAGCGTTTCTTTAGACCACTTTTTTAAAGAAGCATCGTAGACTTCAGGATAACTCATTGTTACAAGATGCCCTACGCACCATGTAACAATGATATCTTCCGATTCTATATATCCGTCTTTTTTAGAAGCCATACACCCAAGCGCTTTTGCAAATTCACTTGCTACACTTGGTTTCTCTGCAATAAATAACCTCTTTGACATATTTAATACCCAAGTTCTTCTCCAACCAAAATAACATGTATTCTGTCAGAAAGCCTTGATTTTCTTGTTACCACTACCTGACAGCATATGCAGTCTTCACTAAGACAGTCCATACATTTTCCTGTTTTAGCACATGGAGTGTTGCAGCCAAGCCTTATCGCATTAGGCGGCGAAGCTATATTACGCACTCTGCTTAACGCTTCTTTTACATCGGCCGCTATCTTATTCATTCCTGCCACAATAATTACCTTTTCCGGTCCGTATATCAGATATGATAATCTGCTTCCGGCTCCGTCTATATTTACCAGCTCTCCGTCAAGAGTTATAGCATTTGAACTCATAAGGAAGTAATCGCACGTAGCAATCAGTCCTTTAAGAGTACGTTTCTGTTCGTCAGTCACGTATTCTTCCCTTGCAATGACCTTTATACTGTCTTTAGCTTTTACCGCATCAATAATACCTGTTTCCTTAATTGTTTCCGAACCTCCCCAGGCAACCGAAGCTCCTTCCGCAATCATATCCATAACAAGTTTTTTTGCCTCGTCAGCGCTTTCACAGTAATAACCGTTCATATTACGCATTGCAAGTTTCTTTATAATTTCTTCAGCCTGTGTTTTATAAAAAATCTTTTTTGGCAATTCCATAATCAAACTCCCTTTTTATTCATATAGAGGATATTTCTCCGTAAGCGATTTAACAAGCTCCATTGCCTTTGCTTTATTAGCCGATACATCGTCGATAAGCATTGCTATAGCAGAGGCGATAACATCCATGTCCTTTGTATTCATTCCTCTCGTAGTAACTGCTGCCGTTCCAAGACGGATTCCGCTTGTAACAGAAGGTTTCTGCGGATCATTTGGTATAGTATTCTTATTACATGTAATATTTGCAGCATCCAGAAGTGTTTCCGCCTCTTTACCCGTTACCGACTTGCTTACAAGATCTACAAGCATCAGATGATTATCCGTTCCTCCTGATACGATATTGAACCCTCTCGCCATAAGACCTTTTGAAAGAGCCTGCGCATTATCTATTATATTCTTTCCGTATTCTTTAAATTCCGGCTCAAGCGCCTCTTTAAAACATACCGCCTTTGCCGCTATCACATGCATAAGAGGACCGCCCTGGATTCCCGGGAATACCGCTTTATTAAGTTTATGCTCCGCAGCAAATTCTTCAGACGACAGAATCATTCCTCCACGTGGTCCGCGAAGCGTTTTATGCGTAGTAGTTGTCGTAACATGCGCATATTCAATCGGACTTTCATGATAACCTGAAGCCACAAGTCCTGCTATATGGGCCATATCCACCATAAGATATGCGCCGACCTCATCCGCTATCTCACGGAATTTTTTAAAGTCAATCTTTCTTGCATATGCGCTTGCGCCCGCAACTATAAGTTTAGGTCTGCACTCTTTCGCTTTCTTTTCAAGCGCGTCATAATCAATAAATCCTTCATCATTAACGCCATAAGGCACAATGTTAAAATATGTTCCCGATATATTAACAGGACTTCCGTGTGTAAGGTGTCCGCCGTGGTCAAGGTTCATTCCCATAACCGTGTCGCCCGGTTTAACAAGGGCAAAAAATACCGCGAGGTTAGCCTGCGCGCCTGAATGCGGCTGAACGTTGGCATAAGTGCATCCAAACAATTTTTTAGCTCTTTCAATAGCAAGCGATTCAGCTATATCAACATACTCACATCCGCCATAATAACGCTTGCCCGGATATCCTTCCGCATACTTATTGGTACAGGGGCTTCCCATAGCCGCCATAACAGCCTTACTTACAAAGTTTTCCGATGCAATAAGTTCAATATGACTGTTTTGTCTTTCTTTTTCCAACATAATTGCCTCTGCAATCTCCGGATCAAATTTACTGATTTCATCAAACGAATACATTTTCTGTTCCTCCTAAATATTTATTATTCAACTTCGTTTATAGCTTTTCCTATATCGTTACGCATATATTTATTTTCAAAATCAATCCATTCCGTTGCTTCATATGCCTTTCTTCTTGCTTCTTTAAGGGTATCGCCCTTTGCAGTTACGCCAAGCACACGTCCGCCATTTGTGACAATCTTTCCGTCTTTCTTTGCCGTTCCCGAATGGAATACATAATAATCTTCTTTACTTTCAAATTTCTCAAGGCCTTTTATCTCTTTTCCTTTTTCATACTTTTCGGGATAACCGTCGGAGGCAAGAATAACGCATACAGCCGCATTGTCTTCAAACTCCAAATCTATTTCATCAAGCCTGCCGTCTATACATGCGTCTATCACATCAATTATATCGGTCTTCATTCTGGGAAGCACAACCTGCGCCTCCGGGTCGCCAAACCTCGCATTGTATTCAAGCACCTTCGGGCCTGATTCGGTAAGTATAAGACCCACAAACAATATACCGATAAACATTCTTCCTTCTTTTCTCATTGCATCTATCGTAGGCTGGAATACATACTTTTCACAAAACTCCTTCGCTTTATCATCATAAAACGGACTTGGCGAAAACGTTCCCATGCCGCCTGTATTCAGTCCTTCATCATTGTCCTTTGCCCTTTTATGGTCCTGCGCGCTTGTCATAGGCTTTATAGTCTTTCCATCGCAGTAGCAAAGCACTGATACTTCCCGTCCTGTCATAAATTCCTCTATAACAATTCTGTCGCCTGCGCTTCCAAACTGTTTATCCTGCATTATAGTTTTTATACCGTTTTCCGCAGCATTCCTGTCGCCGCATATCAGCACGCCTTTTCCAAGTGCAAGGCCGTCCGCCTTAATAACTACCGGATAACTGCATTTATCCAGATATTTTACAGCCTCATCAGGGTTGTCAAATGTTTCGTAAGCCGCTGTGGGAATATCGTATTTTTTCATCAGGTTTTTGGAAAATACTTTTGAGCCCTCTATTATGGCTGCATTCTTACGCGGTCCGAATACCCTTAATCCTTTTTCCTCAAATATATCTACAATTCCTGCAACAAGCGGATCATCCATCCCTACTATTGTAAGGTCAATATCGTTATCTTTGGCAAAACATGCAAGTTTTTCAAGTTCCATAGCCTTAATGTCAACACATTCCGCAACTGACCCGATACCTGCATTTCCGGGCGCACAATATATTTTATCCACTTTAGGGCTTTTAGCAACGCTTGCCGCAATTGCATGTTCCCTGCCTCCGCTTCCAACTATAAGTACTTTCATCTGTGTTCCTCCAAAATTAATTATTTTATGATTTTAACAAGGTTGTTTTCAATATATACCTTATTATTTGCTATAAGGTCTACGGCCTTAGGCAAAATATGCCATTCAGCCTGCTCCATTACGCGTTTTTGCAATGTTTGGGGCGTATCATCTTCCATCACTTCAACCGCTTTTTGAAGTATAATAGGCCCCGTATCTGTCCCCTCATCTACAAAATGAACCGTTGCGCCGGTAACTTTATTTCCTCTGTTAAGCACGCTTTCATGTACATGGAGTCCATAATATCCGTCGCCGCAATGCGAAGGTATAAGCGACGGATGTATATTGATTATCCGTCCTGCATACTCTTTTATCACTTTTTCGGGAACTATTACAAGATACCCTGCAAGCACTATAAGTTCAGCATCATAATCCGACAGCGCCAAAAGCATGGCGTCTGCAAATTCTTCCCTGCTTTTATAATCCTTTGGCGAAATACATATCCCGTCTATTCCGTGCTTTTTTGCGCGTTCAAGTGCATACGCATCCTTTTTATTGCTTATTACTGCCTTTATAACTGCATTCGTAACGTTACCGTTATCAATACTGTCGATAAGCGCCTGAAGGTTCGTTCCTCCTCCCGACACCAAAACCACTACGTTAAGCATATATTCTCCCCTCGATTAAAATATCCGGCATCTTATGCAAATACAACCTGTTTGTCACCTTCTGCAATTTCACCTATAATATACGACGTATAGCCTGCCTCACCAAGCACGGATACTGCTTTATCTGCGGTGTCGGCGTTTACGGCAATAACCATTCCAATTCCCATATTATACGTGTTATACATCATACTTTTTTCGATATTTCCTTCTTTGGCAAGTATATCAAATATAACAGGGACCTCATAACTTCCCTCTTTAATACATGCGTCAGTGCCTTCCTTCAACATCCTTGGTATATTTTCATAGAATCCTCCTCCGGTAATATGACTGCACGCTTTAACCTTAACACCGTTTTCTTTAAGCGAAGCAAGAGCTTTAACATATATTCTGGTAGGAGTAAGGAGCGCTTCTCCCAGAGTCATGCCAAGTCCTTCATAAGTATGTGACAGATTCTTCTCATTTATATCAAAAACTTTCCTGACGAGCGAATAACCGTTACTATGTATTCCTGATGAAGCAATTCCTACAAGCACATCACCAAAATTCAGTTCCTTTCCCGTTATCATATCAGCCTTATCAACTATTCCTACTGCAAATCCTGCAAGATCATATTCGTTTTCAGGATAAAATCCCGGCATTTCCGCTGTTTCTCCTCCTATAAGCGCTGCGCCGGCCTGTTTACATCCATCCGCAACACCTCTTACTATTTCAGCAATCTTTTCCGGATAATTTTTCCCGCATGCAATATAATCCAGGAAAAACAAAGGCTCGCCACCTGCACATGCAATATCGTTCACGCACATTGCGACACAGTCTATTCCTATAGTATCATGCCTGTCCATTTCAAAGGCTATCTTCAGCTTAGTTCCAACGCCGTCAGTACCGGAAACAAGAGCCGGTTCTTTCATATTCATAAAATTTTTAATGGAAAACGCGCCTGAAAATCCTCCTATATCCGTTATTACCTCAGGACGAAGCGTTTTTTCCACATGCTTTTTCATAAGCTGTACAGCTTTATATCCCGCTTCAATATCAACTCCGGCATTTTTATAGTCCATAATTTACCTCCTAAGTAAATACACAATCTGGAAACAAGTATATCACACTTTTTTTGCTAAAACAATAAACACCAGATAAAATAAGGGCGGTACGCTTGTTACCGTAATTTTATACAAAAATTACAGGTATAATATAATGATATTGCCTAATTGGGAAATACTAATCTTATGAAAAATCCGCTTATTTCCACAACATCATTTTTTTCAATACTTTTCTTTAGCATATTGGCAAGATACAGGTATATATCGGCACATAACCATTACTATCCTGATTATGAAAAAAATGACATGCTAAAATACAGAAAACAAACAACATTTTCACAGGAAGATTATAACAATATATTAAAACAGACCGGTCTTGGCAGGGCAGCCGTCGATTCCCTGAAACACCGTCCGGATTTTACGGATGTGCTTATACGCTTCCAAAGCAATATGTTCAGACCTGTAAAGTATGCCCAGGCAGGATATTTTTTCACCACAAGAAGGCAGTATGCCATAGATAATTCCGGAAATGAAATACCGGTTTATGAATTTGCTCCGGTCAAAAACGGTTATGTCCTCGTAACAAAATCGTCGCAGACACTTGGCATAAGAAACGGCCATGCCGCGCTCGTTGTGGATGCGGCAAACGGTTCTATACTTGAAGCCGGTCCCGTAGGAATGACTTCGCACATCTCAGATATATCAGTATGGCGCACTTACCCTACTATGATAATGCTTAAATTAAAAGACGAAATAATACAAAAAAATACATCACTTATAAGAAATCTCATAAATGATGCATTAAACAATCTTACTGATATTCCATATAAAATAACTCCCGGCATTTTATCGCAGAAAAAGAATATTCCTGATAAAATCCCCGCAAGCAACTGCTCGCATCTTATATGGGCGGCCTTTATGCGTCAGGGAATTGATATAGATTCCGACGGCGGACCGATTGTAACTCCAAGGGACATAGCGCGTTCAAATCTTTTTGAAATAGTCCAGATATACGGAGTAAACCCAAACTGCATATGGAACTGTTAGTCTTTCTTCCTTTCATAAAACATCCGGTTATACTTATCATATCTTTTCTGTATATCGGTAAGTTCTTGGCTGTCTTCTATGCTTTCACAGAATTTTTTAAAAAAGCCGCACTGGGAAAATTCAGGGCATCCGCATCTGTATATACAGTTTGGAACCATTACGTCAGCTATCTGCGGTTCAGTTTCCGCAATTTTAAGCTTTAAGTCCTCCATACATGATCTTGTTTCCGGACTAGCCTGATAACAAAGCCTGAACCGGGAAACATTAATCAGAGCCTGCGCATTAGCCCTGATATCCATATTGACCAGCGTATCCTGCGGCTGTTTGTTTCTGTCGGTTCCCGTCCTGTCACTTCTCTGTGTACTTACCCACTTGTCCCAGCCGAGCCAGTGTCTTGCAAAATGTACGCTTACCCATGAAAAGATTCCTTCCCACCGCCATTTGATAGAAAGGAGTCTTATCGGACTATGTTCTGAAATTAATAGTTTTTTTCTGAAATCTTTTGTGGCAGGAGCATCAGTTGCTTCTTTATTAACTGTGTTTCTGCATTCATTCTTGGCGTCAAGCCAGTCACAGTCAACTTTCTGTATCTTAGTATTAACATCCATGTTCTTATCCTATTTACGGTTTTTCTGCAAAAAATCCGGTATTTTAATCTCCGACGGTCCTTCACGCCTTGTATTATTAACAGGTGTCTGCGAACTTTTAAGCGACTTTGGAACGCTCTCCGTTTCCCTGACAACAGAGGATTTTGCAGACGGTGATGAAAATGGCGATTCCTTACTAAGGAATCCCGGCATTACCGTCGTTGCATTATTCTTGAAAGAATTAAGTATGCCTCTTTCATTATTTGCATTTGCCTCAAGACCCGTTGCAATAATAGTAATCATTACATAATCTGTAGCCGTTTCATCATATTTTGCTCCAAATATAATATTGGCGCTATCTCCTGCAAGCTCCTGCACGTATGAAGCGGCTTCATTTGCCTCAAGCAGATTCACATTTCCTGATACGTTAATAATTACATGCGAAGCGCCCTCAATGGTTGTTTCAAGAAGCGGGCTGTTAATCGCCTGTTTAACCGCATCTATGCACTTATCATCGCCCTGTCCTTCACCGATTCCGATATGGGCGATACCTTTATCTTTCATTACCGTCTGAACATCTGCAAAGTCAAGGTTAATAAGCGCCGGTACATTAATCAAATCAGTAATGCCACGTACACCCTGCTGTAACACTTCGTCTGCCTTACGTAACGCTTCAGGCATCGTAGTACGCCTGTCTACAATTTCAAGAAGCTTATCATTCGGAATAACGATAAGCGTATCAACATTTTCTTTTAATTTATTAATGCCTGCAATGGCATTGGTCATTCTTACTTTACCTTCAAATTTAAAAGGTTTGGTTACTATACCCACGGTAAGGACGCCAAGACTTTTTGCAATCTCAGCAACAACGGGCGCGGCTCCTGTTCCTGTTCCTCCACCCATTCCACAAGTTACAAATACCATGTCCTTGCCTTTTATGTATTCTGTAAGTTCTTCTCTGCTTTCCTCAGCGGCTTTCTCGCCAATCTCAGGCTGTGCTCCTGCTCCCAATCCCTTAGTCAGTTTCTCACCAATCTGGATACAATAATTTGCTTTACAGCCTTTAAGATGCTGCTTATCGGTATTAACACAGGCAAATTCAACGCCTTTTATACCTTCTTCTATCATTCGGTTTACCGCATTATTACCGGCTCCACCAACTCCGATTACAAGAATCTTTGCAGCTGAATCAGTTTCATTAGACATTATCTCTAACAAAATGCTTCCTCCTTCTTGCTTGTCCATTCTTATTTCTAATATATATTCTTTTATATAAATAATCAAGTCCAAAACAGTCGTTTATACTTTTTTTATTTTTTTGTTACTGTTTTAGAATTATTTTATCTCCTCTTGTGTAATTTTTAAGGTCAATCGTTCCCGATAATCCCTGTTCCTTTGCCTGCTTTAACACATCCGATACAGAAGCTATCTGCTGGTCATAAAGCTGGCTGTTTCCTAAAAAGACCTTTATATCCCCGCAGTATAATGTTACTTCATTACTGCTGTTAAAAGATATTTTATCAATATACATTTCATAGTGGTTAATAAGTTCCGACAAATCCAGTATAGCTTCAATCTGTCCTTCATTCTCAACCTCTATTTTTTCATTAAGTGTAAAGTTTGTGAAAGACACTCCGTCTATGCACGGCACATTTTCCATCTGTTTACGTGAAGTTTCAAGTATCATACCGTCCTTATCAAAATATATATATTGTCCCATATAATAAAAACATGCTATAAGGGATTTTTCATATATTTGTATTTTAACGGTATCCCTGCCCTCTATATCAATATCATGTTCACGTATAAAAGGCATGTCCTTATAAACGCCAAGCTTATCTTTAAGCCATATAACCAACGTATTATCTCCAAGCGGACCGTCAGTATAATATTCTTTCACAACATTTTCATCGCACATCACATTGCCGCTTACTATAACGGTATCGGCTTTAAACAGAATAATAACCGCAAGTGACAATATGACTGCCATAACAACAACTATTAATATTGCAATAACCTTTTTACGCAAGATGTATATTACCTCCAAGCTCTGATAAATTATCCGCTATTTTTTCATAGCCCCTGTCTATATAACCCGGGTCGAGTACAGTGGTAGTTCCATCTGCTGCAAGACCTGCTATTATAAGTGCCGCACCTCCCCTCAAGTCTTTTACTTCAAGCTTAGCTCCTTTAAGCGATTTTACCCCGCATATATATGCCCTGTTCCCTTCTGTACGGATATCGGCTCCCATTTTTAAAAGTTCGCTTACTATATGGTACCTTTTTTCAAATATACTTTCTTCTATCACGCTCATTCCGTTTCCTAATGAAAGCACGCTCATAAGCTGCGACTGCATATCCGTCGGGAATCCCGGATAGGGTTCTGTTTTTATATAGGGGATGCTCGTTATATTTTTCCCGGAAATTATTCTTACATAATCATTTCCATATTTAAGCTTTATCCCCATTCTTTTACACAGCACACTTATGCCCGTCATTATATCCTGCCTGTTGACAATACAGCTTATATCTCCTCCTGTTACGGCGGCAGCATATGCATATGTTCCTACAACTATCCTGTCTGACATAACGGTGTACCGTATATTTCTTTTTTCAATTCCTTTTCTTATTAAAATAATCTTACTTCCAATGCCTTTTATATCTGCTCCCATCAGGCATAACATATTGCAAAGTTCAGCCACTTCAGGCTCCATGGCTGCATTTATAATCATAGTTGTACCGACAGCCTTTACAGCCGCAAGAATAACATTTTCCGTAGCTCCCACGCTTGGAAAAGGAAGCGCTATTTTACACCCTTTAAGAGTTTTACATGTACATACTATATTATCTTTACCATATACTACATCAGCGCCCATTTCCCTGAACGCGTCCAGATGATAATTTACCGGACGTTCGCCAATCATGCAGCCTCCCGGATAATTCATTTCTATATGCCCGCACCGTGCCAGCATGACTCCCATAAAAAGCATAGAACCGCGAAAGCTTCTTACCATATCTTCAGGTATATCCTCACAATGTACCGAAGCGGCATTTATTGTAATAGTTCCGCTATCCCTGTCCTGATAAGCCTCGCATCCGAAATGCCTTATTATTTCAAGCATCTTATCCACATCACTTATATCAGGGCATCCGTTAAGTACCGTAGTCCCCTCATTTAAAAGCGCGGCAGCCACAAGCGGAAGCACTGCGTTTTTGGAACCCTGCACCCTGATTTCGCCTTTTAAGGGGTACCCGCCTTCTATTATATAAGATTGCATTAATAATCACGCCGTATACCTGACTTTAATATCAATATATGGCTACAACTAATCCCATGTGTCAATATCCTTTTATCTGATTCGACACACTAAGCACCATTCCCATTTCAGCAAGAAGAATGACTACGGATGTTCCTCCATAACTTATAAACGGAAGCGGTATTCCCGTTGAAGGTATTGAGTTGGTAACTACAGCAATATTTATTATTACCTGTACCGCTATATGCGCCAGCACTCCCACACACAGAAGCGAGCCATAGAGGTCAGGCGCATTGATTGCAATAGTAAATATACGCCATAAAAGCAATATAAACAGTATGACTACTATTATAGCTCCGCACAGTCCAAGTTCTTCGCACACAATCGAAAAAATCATATCGTTATATGATTCAGGTATAAATCCAAGCTTCTGCATACTTTCCCCAAGTCCTGTTCCAAACAAGCCGCCCGAAGCAATAGCGTATAATCCCTGTAATATCTGGTATCCTTTCGGATGAGTTTCCACATTAAGCCATATATCTATTCTCTGCATACGGAAAGCGTCGCCAAGCATCAGATATAATCCGCCTAAAACCGTACCCGATATAAAAGCTATCACATAGAACATTTTTTTACGGCTTGCCACAAAGCATATTCCCGTCGTAACCAAAAACAGCACAATTGCCGTACTCATATTCTCCTTACCGACAAGCGCTATGGGTATTGCCATAAAAATCATAACCTTAATATAACCTCTGAACGTATCCATCATTTTCGGCGCCAGATATATTATGTATGCGGTAAATACTATCACCGCAACTTTTGTTATTTCCGACGGCTGAAGCTGAAGCGGTCCTATTTTAAGCCATCTTTTGGCGCCGTTTAAGTCTACTCCCACGAAAAGTACGACTAACTGCAAAAGACATGCAAATATAAACATAAAAGATGCAAATGTTATTCTTATAACCGGAAGTCTTTTCAAAAGAATCCTGTAATTTATTTTTGATATGGCAAGCATTGCAAAAATACCTATAATAGAACATGCAGCCTGTCTTTTCAAAAAATATGCCGCATCATTATTATATTTTGAGCTTATCTGCGCAGTATAAGAGCTTGAACTGTATATCATAACAAGCCCAAACGCAACTATAAACATTACCAGTATCAACAGGCTGTAGTCATAGTAATTGTGCGATTTTAATTTTTCCTGTCTGCGTGCCCTTTTTGCACGTTCAGTTACAGCTCTTGCCATTTTTTTCTCCTTTTATTGTAAGTTTAAAACCAGCTCTTTAAATATCTTTCCGCGTTCCTCATAACTCTTAAACATATCCCAGCTTGCGCATGCAGGCGATAAAAGTACGGCGTCGCCCTCCCCTGCATTATCGCTGCAATATTTTACTGCTTCTTCCAGTGAATCTGCTTTTATATAATCGGTAAATCCTTTATCATCACAGGTTTTCGCAATCTTATCCTTAGTTGCGCCAATAAGTACGAGTTTTTTTACACGTCCCGGGAAACAATCCACCCAATCTGAAAAATCCGCATTTTTATCATAACCGCCGCCTATAAGGTATGTAGGCTTCGTCATCGAACATATTCCCTTGATTGCAGCGTCGGTATTTGTCCCTTTAGAATCATTATAATAAACTACTCCCGACTTTTCACATACATATTCAATCCTGTGTTCAACACTCTTAAAAGAAATTACGGCTTTCCTTATATCCTCTTTACTGACTCCCATAAGCCATGTTATCAAAATTGCCGCCATCACATTTTCATAATTGTGGACGCCCAAAAGAGATAATTCATCTATACTGCATATTTTTGTTTCCACACCGTCAAATTTTACATATATATCTTTGCCCGAACGCATATAAGCGCCCTCGTCAAGAACATGGCTGCTGCTGAAAAATACCGTCTTTGGCGTAAATGAGTCTGCCCTTTCCCGTAAAATTTCATCATCGTAATTAAGTACGATATAATCACTGTCATTCTGATTTTTAGCTATATTAAACTTGGCACAGATATAATTTTCCATTGTATGATGCCTGTTAAGATGGTCAGGAGTAATATTTAATATCGCACTTACATGCGGCCTGAAGTTCTCTATTGTTTCAAGCTGAAAACTGCTGACTTCAATTACGGAATGCGAACTGCCATCTGAATCGGGCACCAGCTCAGTATACGGTTCCCCTATATTACCGGCCACAATAACCTTACCTCCCGCATACTTCATTATCTCTCCCGTAAGCGCTGTTGTCGTCGTCTTACCGTTTGTTCCGGTTATTGCCGCTACATCGCCCTTTTCAAACATATATGCAAGTTCTATTTCACCAATAATCTTAATACCCTTTTCCATACATCTGCATACTACCCGGCTTTCCGGCGGTATTCCGGGACTTATAACCGCTTCAGAAATCTCGTTAAGTATATCGTCCTTAATATCTCCGGCAAAGAACTTTACATTATCTTTTATTTCATCAAAAGACGCCTCTTTATTATCATCATACATGACAACATCCGCGCCGCAATTTAACAGAAGCTTTGCAGCATTTATTCCGCTTTTTCCTGCGCCTATTACAAGCCATTTTTTGCCTTCACATATATTTTCCACAATTACTGCCTCCAATAAATCAATCTTTTTCTATGCCTCTGTAAGGAAGAATATTATCAAACAGTTCCGCTATGACTGGAGCTGCTATAGTTCCTCCATAATATATACCCTGCGGTTCATCTATCATAACGAGCGCCATAACCTGCGGGTCATCCGCCGGCGCAAATCCCAGACACGATGCTATATAACGGTTATTTCTTCGCGGAAGTTTTTCAGAAGTACCTGTTTTTGCCGCAACATGATATCCCTCAATAAATGCTTTTTTTCCCGTACCTTCCGAAACAACCGCTTCCAGAAGATATCTCATTGTATCGGTAGTTTCTTTTGTTACTATATTATCACTATTATTTTTATACTCTATTTTTTTTATATCCGACATGCTGCCGTCCGTTATACCTATTCCAAAATGCGGAGTTATACTGTGTCCTCCGTTTATTATTGCGGATGCGGTAGTCATAAGTCTTAACGGAGTTATCTGAAACGACTGCCCAAAAGAAATTGTGGCAAGCTCTACGGCTCCTACATTTTCCTTTTTGTGCATAATAGTTGCCGCTTCTCCTGGAAGATCAACCCCTGTTTTTTTCAATATTTCAAATTTATTCAGATATTTGTAGAAATTATCTACGCCAAGCCTTGAACCTACGGTTATAAATACCGGATTACAGGAATTCATTATTCCCTGCACAAATGTTTCCCCGCCATGTCCTCCGGCCTTATGACATCTTATCTTCCTGTCTTCTACTGTTATATATCCCGGGCAGCTGAATGTATCGTTAAGACTTACTACGCCTTCTTCCAGCGCAGCCGCCGATGTGATTATCTTAAATGTTGAACCCGGCTCATATGTATCGCTTATACACGGATTTCTCCACATATTATTAAGAAGCTTCATTCCTTCCGCAGACGATACGTCTATATCTGAATCGGTATTTAACTTAAACGGATTATTTAAGTCAAATTCCGGAACGCTTACCATTGCATATATTTCTCCATTTTCAGGATTCATCATTATTATGCTTACAGCCTTTGCAGCTTTCTGCTCCATTATTTTAAGCGCAGCCTGCTCGGCATATTGCTGTATATTGATATCTAAAGACAATATAAGACTGCTGCCGTCAACCGGCTCCAGTCTGTCCTCAGCCGCATTCTCAATTTCTATTCCTCCGGCCGTAGTAAGAGTAAGAATTGCCCCGTCTGTCCCCTGCAGATATGAGTCATATGTGACTTCAAGGCCTATAATACCCTGATTATCAGCTCCCGTAAATCCTATTACATGCGAAGCCAACGAAGAATACGGATAATACCTTTTATAATCTTCGTCAACCATAACACCTGCAAGATTGTATTCTCTTATTTTATCTGATATCTCTTTTGATACATTGGATTTTATCTTTTCACGCGAAGATACCTTTTCAACTTTTTTTCTTATCTCTGCTTCATCTATTCCAAGTTCTCCCGATAATACGCTTATTACTTTCTCGGGATCCTTTACCTGGCTGTGTATAACCGATATTGTAGATACAGACACATTACCTGCAATGACTGTACCATTTCTATCGTAGAGCACTCCCCTTCTTGCTTTTATGGCTCGTTCCCTCTCATGAAGTTTCTCTGCCATAACGCCATAGTGGTCCGCTTTATAAAGCATAATATATGCAAGCCTGCCACACAGAAGTACCGAGCTAAGCAGTATTACCGTTACAATAAACATTGCTCCCTGTCTGTGGAATGTCTTTACATTTCTATCTCTGGATTCCTTAACAGCTAACATTGTTTCACCAAAAAATATTGTCATTTAATTGTATTAAGCTGCAGCAAGTCTTATTCTGCACTTTTTGCTTCGCCATATACTCCGAGGAAAGGAAGTATTTTCTTCATTATTTTTGATGCGAATTTAGTCGCATAACTTGAATGCGCCTGATCATCAACTGCCGGCTGGTCTATAAGTACATATATTGCAACCTGCGGATTATCGGTAGGAGCAAAACCTATAAAGGAAACTATATAATTACCCTCCTGGTCTGCGCCGTGTTTTTCGGCTGTTCCGGTTTTCCCTCCGATATCATATCCTTCTACCTTGGCATCTACAGCAGTACCCGCCTCAACTGTTTCTTTCAGATACTCTCTTATAAGGCTGCTTGTATGCTCTGTAACGGTCTGTTTCACAATCTCGCCGCTGTTACTTTTTACAACCGCATTCTGTTCATTTATTATTTCCTTTACAACATGCGGCGCATAATATTTGCCTCCGTTAATCAGCGAACAGAATGCTGACAGCATCTGTACCATGGTTACATTCTGTGTCTGTCCGAAACTGCTTGTAGCAATTTCAACTGTATTTAATTCACTTTCCGGGTGAATTATACCTTTTTCTTCCCTGTTTAAATCTATTCCGGTTCTGCTTCCAAAACCATAAAGGTTCATATACCTGTAAAACTGTTTTCTGCCAAGCCCTGCTGCAATCTGCATAACTCCGAGGTTACACGACTGCATAAGTATTGTTTTCGGCGTTACCGTGCCATGCACCGTTCTGTTGGCGCATCCTATTTCATATTCACCAACCTGGGTTTTTCCATTGCATACATATGTGGCATTCGGATTGGTTGCCGCCTCGTCCAGAGCCGCCGCAACTATAAACGGCTTAAATGTCGAACCGGGTTCATATGTATGGCTTATACCAAACGTTTTCCACATTTCATTCAACGCCGTTGCTTTTTCTTCATCAGACATATGCTCTATTTCGTCTTCAGTAAACATGGACGAAAGATTCCTTGGATTATTCAGGTCATATAATGTATCCGAAGCCATTGCGAGTATTTCGCCATTATTTGGGTTCATGACCATAACCGCAATATTTTCCGCTCCCATGTCTTTCATCTGCTTATTTATCTGCTTTTCAACGATTCTCTGTACGTTTGCATCTATAGTAGACACAATATTATTTCCATCCACAGCAGGTTTTATGGTTCTCTGCAGATTAAGCTCTGCATCAAAATATCCGTATTCCCGTCCATAACTTCCCGTAAGCTCTGAATTGTAATATTCTTCTATACCATTATTTCCCTGATCATTATCCACAAAACCGATTATATTACATGCGGTTTCTCCCAGCGGATATTTTCTGGCATATCTTTCTTCCAGCCACACTCCGGTAATCACCGGAGAGTCGCTGTCTTTACTCGCCGCCTCTTTTGCTTTCTCCCTTGCCTCCTCAAACGCACTTATTTCATCCGAAGTCATTCCCTTTTTTTCAGTTATTACATGATACTGTGAGTCAGGCTTTGAATTAATAATCTGTTCAAGTTCAGCCCTGTCAATTCCAAAACAGTCCGTCACCGTCTGGATAGAAAAATCCCTGTTATTTTCATCTTCAATAAGAGTTTTTGGAGATATTACAAGATCATAAACTTTTACGCTGATTGCCATTACCGTGCCGTTTCTATCTCTGATTTCCCCCCTCTTATAAAGAAGGTTGCTGCTTACATAAGTCTGCTGGGATAAAACCTTTTTAGTATACTTATCACTGTCATTTTCTATAATATTGAATATTCTAAACAAAAGACCTATAAAAATAACGACTACCGCAAACATTACGGCTATCAGGGTCTTTTTCATTTTCAGACTGAATTTTTTTATCGGCTTTTTTCTTCTCATTTCCAACTCACCTTTTTAATAAATCTGCTTTACTCCGGTATGTCAGAATACTGTATTACTCTATCGCTCTTTTTATTATTGTAACTATATATGCGGCTTTTATCTGCCGGAATCATTCCATACTCCTTTGTTGCCTTTTCATATACGTCTTCAAGGTTTAAGGAAGCATCTATTTCCTTATATGCTTCTTCGTTATACGCTTCCGTTTCTGAAATCTCGCTTCTAAGATTTGATATCTGCTTACTTGTCCCCGTTATATCAGAATATACCATTATATAACTTACGCATAAATACATTGTCGCTATAATTGCAACTGCCATTACGACTACCGACAGCATATTTATCCTTTTTCTTCTCCTTATATTCTGTTTCTGCTCAAGGGTAATTTCTTCTTCATATACCTTATAGCTTTCCGGACGTTCCTTTATTTTTCTTACGGCACTTCCATCTATATATTCTGAATATCTTTTCCTGTTATCAGCCATAATTTCCTCCTTATAAGCTGTACTTATTTTATTCTTTCAAATACTCTTAACTTAGCGCTCTGCGCTCTGGGGTTATTATATAGTTCTTCTTCTTTCGGACTTATTGGTTTTCTGCTCACAATTTTTCCCAGCGGTTTTTTCCCGCATATACATATCGGAAAATCAGGAGGGCATGTACATGGATTTTCACATTCCCTGAATATATTTTTCACTATCCTGTCTTCAAGTGAGTGGAATGTTATTACGCATATCCGTCCCTTATCATTCAAAAGCTTAACCATATCACGCAAATTATCCTCAAGTATTTTAAGTTCATTATTAAGCTCTATCCTTATTGCCTGAAAAGTTTTTTTTGCGGGATGTCCCTGTTTCCTAAGTTCCTTTGCAGGATAAGCTTTTTTTACCGCTGCTATTAAATCCCCGGCAGTAGCAAGCGGCTTTTTTTCTCTTGCAAGCACTATCTGTCTTGCTATTCCTGCATAAAATCTGTCTTCGCCATAATTTTTAATTACTCTTTTAAGTTCATCTTCCGTATATTCATTGACTATATCCCTTGCGGTCACAGTCTTTTGCGCATCCATTCTCATATCAAGAGGAGCCGTCTCATCACGGTATGTAAATCCTCTTTCAGGTGTATCAAGCTGATAAGAAGATACGCCAAGGTCCAGCAATATTCCGTCAACCCCATAATAGCCTTCAGCCTTCACAATTTCTTTCATATGAGAATAATTGTTTTTTACTATTTTTATACGGTCTGCATACTTTCTAAGCCGTATTTTTCCTGCTTCTATTGCATCTTTATCCTGGTCAATTGCAATAAGTCTGCCTTTATCTGAAAGCCTTTGTACAATCTCATATGAATGTCCTGCTCCTCCCATTGTTCCGTCTACATATATTCCGTCCGGCACAATGTTAAGATAGTTAATACATTCTTTAAGCATAACCGAAACATGATAAAATCCATTTCCTGTATCGTCCGTCATATTCCTACCAGCTTTCATCAGAATGAAATTCCAAATTCAGAAAGTCTTTCCGCAATTTCATCCATATCTTCCATATCATTGCTATCCCAGCGTTCCTTACTCCATATTTCCACCTTTGACAGCACTCCTACAAACACAACATCTTTTATAAGCGCCGCATGTTCCCTGAGTTTTATCGGAATAAGAACCCTTCCCTGCTTGTCCACTTCGCATACAGTAGCCCTTGCAAGGAAATATCTTAATGTCTGTCTAGTTTCTTTACGTGCTTCAGGCAGCGACCTTAGCTTGTCCACAAATATATTCCATTCTTCGTTTGAGTACATGGAAAGACACCCGTCAAAGCCCATCGTAATCACAAAACTTTCACCCAGTGATTCTCTGAACTTCGCAGGCACTATAACTCGTCCTTTACTGTCAACCGAATGCGAATACTCGCCTGTAAACATATTTGCCATAGTCACCACATCTTAGTTTAATTTAACCACTTTCCACCACATTCCACCATTTATACTGTTATTTTAGAATATTTTTGGGAATTAATCAAGCTATATTTTACAAAAAAATCCCGAAAATTCGAGCTTTTCGGGAGCAAAAAACGGAGAGCCACAACATATAGTGTTTGGTTCTCCGTTATATACTTTATAATGTATTTAACTTTTTTAAATTTAATAAAAATTTTTTTATTAATGACCTCTCGGAATACGTTCCAGCATACCTTTTTCCTTAGTAAGGTCGGCATGCAGCAAATCAATAAATACAATCAGAAGTAAAAATGTCGCTCCCCATATTGCCTTTCCCAAAAAATATTTTCCCAGAACCGTGCCTGCGACAGCTCCTGCAACAAACATAAAAAGCATCTTACCATGCTGCATTCCTCTCGTAATATATGATACGTCCTTCTTACGTATACCTTTGGCAATATGTATTCCAAACTGCCTTACATGATTAGTACAAAACGTCGTCGCCATAGGAATACCCTCCGCCTGACGAAATGTATTGTACTGCATTGAACATATAAAATTAATTGCAACCTGTGAAATCTGACAAGGAGCGCTTTCAGGCAGAAACCCAAGCAAAAACGTTACCAGTATTTCAAATCCTATCAATAAAGTATCCCATCTGAGCAGCCCGGCTTTTTTTACTGAAATCGGTAAAATTTCCGATATAGCCGCCCCAAAGCCATACGCCGTAATCGGAATAAGCAAATATGCCGCCTGACGCCAGTTTCCTTCTCCAAGCGCCATTCCCATAAGAACAATATTACCTGTCTGAGCATTACAAAACACATTACCCCTAAGTAAATATGTAAATGCCCCGAACAGCCCTCCGCTCATCATGAGCAGACAAAACACCCTGCCTCTCTCACATTCCAGAAAATCCTGTCCACTTTCCATTTAAAACACCTCTGGCGTACTATATTAAACATTGAAACGGAACAATACCACGTCGCCGTCCTGCATAACATATTCTTTTCCTTCTGAACGCACCAGTCCCTTTTCTCTCGCCGCCAGCATACTGCCCGCCTTTATAAGTTCGTCATATGAAACTACCTCCGCTCTTATAAATCCTCTTTCAAAGTCAGTATGAATCTTGCCGGCAGCCTGCGGAGCCTTCGTTCCCTTTGTTATTGTCCACGCCCTTGTTTCCTGCTCGCCTGATGTAAGATAGCTTATAAGTCCCAAAAGGCTGTAACTTGCGCGTATAAGTTTTTCAAGTCCGGATTCTTTAAGTCCCAAATCCTCAAGAAACATTTTGCGTTCTTCATCATCAAGTTCTGCTATCTCCTGTTCAATCTGCGCACAGATTACAAATACTTCCTGTCCTTCTTCCCCGGCATATTTTTTTACTGCCTCCACCATAGGATTTGCTGCGGCATCATCAGCCAGTTCATCTTCCGATACATTTGCAGCATATATTACAGGTTTTGCTGTAAGAAGATTGTAGCCATCCAGCCATTCCTTCTCATCCTCATCATCAGTTTCAATGTTCTTTGCAAGATTTCCCTGTTCAAGGAACTCCTTTATCCTTTCAAGAAACGCAAGTTCTTTGGCAAGCTTCTTGTCATTTTTCGCTCCACGTACAGTCTTCGATATTCTTCGCTCTATTATCTCAATATCAGAAAATATAAGTTCAAGATTAATAGTTTCAATATCCCTGAGCGGATTAATATCGCCATCTACATGTATAATATTGCTGTCTTCAAAACATCTTACAACATGGACAACAGCATCTACTTCACGTATATTTGAAAGAAACTGGTTTCCAAGTCCCTCTCCTTTTGACGCTCCCTTTACAAGCCCTGCAATATCAACAAATTCTATTACGGCAGGAACTGTCTTGGCAGAATTGTGCATTTTAGTAAGCA
The DNA here is from genome assembly GCA_947588675.1 of uncultured Lachnospiraceae bacterium. Lineage (GTDB taxonomy): Bacteria > Bacillota > Clostridia > Lachnospirales > Lachnospiraceae > V9D3004. Next base: position 24,883 of record CANPYY010000023.1, read on the forward strand.
CGGAAAGCCTTTCATCAGGCACTGCCACAACGCCTATATTCGGGTCTATTGTACAAAAGGGATAATTTGCCGATTCTGCCCCCGCCTTTGTAAGAGAATTAAAAAGTGTACTTTTGCCTACATTCGGCAAACCGACGATTCCTAATTTCATTTTTCTTATCACCTATCCAAAAAGCCTTGATTTTTAAGGCTTTTTTCCTTTCTCTTGTATTTATACTACACCAATTACTACACCATTTAGATAATTTTGAGCATTTTTTCAACATTTCTTACTTCCTTTGTTTTTTCATCATCCGTAACATGTACGTACAAGTCCATGGTAGTCCTTATATTTGAGTGTCCCAAAATAATTTGCAATGTTTTTGGTCTCATCCCGGCTTCAATACACCTTGTTGCGAATGTATGCCTTAAAACGTGCATGGAAAATCTAGGTATTCCGATTTTATCGCAATAATAAAACAATTTAGTGTCATACGCACTGTTTTTAGTCGGAGTGCCATTTCTGCATAAAAAAACACTGTCTTTAAACTCAATCGGTCTTATTTTTATCTTTTTAAGCTTCTCTTTCTGGTTTTCTAAAATTTCAACCGCTTCTTGTGTTAAAGGGATGTCCCTTATGCCGTTTTTTGTCTTTGGTTCTCCAGATCTCCATTCGCCTAGTGAATAACGATATTCCATAGTTCGCCGTACATGAATAACTCTTTCCTTGAAGTCTATATCCGACCATCGCAGTCCTATCATTTCTCCTGTCCGAAGCCCTGTCTGTAAAACAAGTGCATACTGATTGTAATTGCTAGTACCTTTTACTGTTTTTAAAAAAGATTTTTGCTCCTCAATTGTTAATGCACGCATTTTCTTTACTTTTTTGCCGTTTTCACATTTCACGCTTTTTGTTACTGGATTTTTTGCAAGAAATTCATTTTCCACGGCACTGTCAAATATCATAAACATAACCAAACGGCTTTGTTCTATAACAGAGTTTGCATAACTTGAAGCCATTTCATTTAAAACATTCTGGCAATGCAATGGTTTTATGTCATGTATCAACATGCCACCAATAAAGGGCTTTATGTTCTTCTGATACCTTTCTTCGTAATTTCTCCTGGTATTGTATCTAATGTTATCGCCCTTTATATTATTAATCCAATAATCAAACCATGCGTCAACAGTAGGGTTTTCACAATGTAATATATCGCCGTGTTCATTTTGAAATTGAGCTTCGGCAATCCAATTGCGGCACTCCTGAAGTTTTTTAAAATACTTCTGCTGTCTTTTGCCAAATTTATTTGTAAACCTAGCTGTATATAACCCGTCTTTCCTCTGGCTTATGCCAACTCCTAGCTCTTTCCCTTTTAAATCCTTACCCATTAAAAATCTCCTTTCTTTTGCTTTCAAGAAGAAAAGAGCCTTATACAGTATAAATCATATTACCATATAAAGGCTCATAAGTCCACAAAAAGCATTAAATCTCAATTATATTTTCAATATATTTCTCAAATGCTTTTCTTTTAATTAAACGTCTGCTGCCGATATATAGCACAAATGGGCAATTCGGTTGTCTTGATATTTCTGCTATTTTATTTATCCCTATATTACTGTATGCAGCCGCTTCCTCTATTGTAAGATTTAATTTGTCCTTAATTGGCACTTCCGTTTTCATTCCATCACATCCCTTTCATTATTTTGCTTTCTCTTTTATTCCTATGCACCTCTGCGTCTTTTTCAAGGCAAAGAATACATTTTGATTTTCCACCCATAGCTTTCCTTTTTCCGCATTTTGTGCATATGCCTTTCTCTTTCCTCTCCCAGTATATATTTCTTCGCTGTTCTTTAAACCGATTTCTGTATTTCTCTTTCTGATCGTTTGTCAAGTTATGTTTTTCTCTGTAAATCGCATAGTACGTCCTGCATTCAATACAAGTTTTCTCATCGCCGTATAAAATCGCTTTTCGACATACAGGGCATATCCCTATACTTCTGTAAAATTCCCTGTCCTCTCTTCTGCTTTCCCTCACTTTTCCCAGACACGTTGAGCAGTAATGCCCGTCTCTGTCAAGTTTTCTGCCGCACCTAGGGCACAGCCCATTTTCCTTTCTTCTTTTATAACAATTAGCACTTCTCTCTTTCTGCGTTAATGCCATAATAGCCCGGAGGAAATCATGATTTTATGCGCGCAACCTCTTTCCTCCTTTCGATTTTTAATTTTCGTCTAAGATTTCATCAACACAAGCGTTATATCCCTGTGCGTACCATTTATTGCACAGCCGTGTTCTTTCTGTTATCTTTTTCGGCACTTCAAGCAGCGGACACCAATCCTGCACTTTTTTATCTGGATATGGATAATTGATAGTTCTATGATTGCCACGGCAAATCATATCTGTATAAGAATCAAAAAATAGTTTACACTTTGCACAGCTTTCTGGCATATCCATAATCAGCATAGCTTTACTCATTTCGTGTCCTCCGCATATTTCTGTAAAATGTTATAAATAGTTTCTAATTCTTTATCATTTAACTGCTCAAGTATAGAAGATGAATAATCGCTATACTTAGATATTTTACGCCTTACATTTCTCCTCCAGAGTTCATTCAACAATTCATCTTTTGTAGGGTACAATTCATATTCTCTAGGATTTCCATGATTGCTATGTCTAAAATTGTCTGTGATATCAAACAACTCCTCCCCAAACCTCCAGGTTTTCTTCTTTGCGTGTACATATTTGCTTCCAACTGAAGTAACTTCCCACTCTTCGATACGCTCATCGTCTGTCTTCTTGCCACGAGCAGCATTACCAAGTAGATACACGTATACATTTTGTCCTACTTTAAAATCTTCTTTTTTCATTACTGCACCTCCGATTTCAGCCAATCAGCATTATCTTTTATCGCTTCTTTTTTGCCTCTGTACCATTTTCCGCTAATGGACGGATAAAGCCAAAAATGCTCGTCAAATGCAAATGGTAAATCCGACAAAAACTTAGCTAATTCCTCGTCCGTCATGCTCCTGATTTTATCCGCATTTGTCATAACGACACCTCCTTAATCTCCAATATTTTCAAAACAAAATACTGTTTTCCAGTCTTGGCTCCCCATTCTTCTTTCCCTGTCGATACATCAAGTGTGCAAATCGCGGTAAATGACGGAGCATTTTTCCCGTACCCATTTCTAAACATCACTTCGCGAGCGTCATCGCCAATAGGGTATCCGTCCCACGGAGCAAACTCAAATACTTTTTCAAACCTCTTTGTCCAGTACGGCTTTATCTCCCTGTATTCTTCTGTTTTCTCCCCACTCAAAATCATATCGAACCATTTCTTCTTAATCGGCAATGTCAGCATTATGGTTCCCTCCATTCTCCTCAATAAATCTTTCCACCAACGGAAGTTCCTTCTTTCCGACCCATTTAATCCACGCTCCGCAGTCTCCGCAGTATAATCCTTTTTGAGTTCCACTTTCACGCAGAAACAAATCTTTGCTTTTACATTTCGGGCACTCGTACATTTTCATATCACAATTCCTCCAATCTAAAGTTTTCATCAATATTTTGCTTGATAACTTTTAAGAACCATTCTTCACAATTTGCCGTATTTTTAATCCATTTCCAATCTTCCTTATTTTCATAATCAAATCCTATTTTTTCTCTGATTGTCTCGATAAGCTCATTGAAAAATGCTTTATCTGCAATACTACACCCATTCGTGTTTCCATTTGGGAAATGTGCTTTTGCTGCATATAGCAAAATTGAGAAATCAGGATTGTATTCTTTTTTGCTCTTTGACTTTCTTTTCTGTATAGGATACATATATCTTTCACCTATAAGCAAATCTAACCCAAACGCATAATCATTAATAATCTTTTGCTTTTCTTTGATTCTGTTTTCTGCTATCTTCGGAATAAGTCCAAGCAATTCTGACATATGTTCTGTTGTATTACTGTATCGTAATATAATTGTTCTTACAAATTCGGGAGCATTTTCCATTTGTAACTGTTCATATATAATTTTCTCCTGTTCAAGGCTTAGCATTATAATTCCTCCATTTCTTTGATTTTCTCCTCCGCTTCTCTCCTTGTAAAAAAGACACTTTTCCCTATATCTGTTAATGGAAACGCAACATTTTCTCCATTTATTTCAAAAATCATATTATCGCCAAAATACGGAACACGATTATATTCTTTAAGTTTTGCTTCTACTAACCCAGTAAGAACGTCAAAAACATATAGTGTTCTACCTAGTTGGCATGGTAAACGGACAAGTAAACCTTTTTCCTCCAAGTCCTCATAATCTGCAAGTTTCCTAATCATTTTTCTTACTGTATCACAATCGGCATTTCCGCAACTGTCACAGTAATTGCTACAAGGCATTACCTTCCTTTCGTTGCTGGCAATTCCTTTGCCATGTCTCTTTGTCAATCTCTCCATTCAAACTCACTCCTATCCATTATTCAATAAATCTTTTTCCAATTTAGAAAAATCGTAATCCCTTTCTTTAAAGTTATTGTTTTTGTTCTTTGGCTTGTCCTTTTTCCCTGGCACATAGTTTTCATCAAGATAATCAACATAACCGCTGTTAAAAAACGTACTACCGTTCTGCGGCTTTCTCCAATCAGCGTCCTTTTCAAGTTCAGTCTTGTACCGCTCTATTGCTCGTAGCAGTTCTTCTTCTCCAATCTTTAAGAGTCTTATTTTCGCCGTATCAGATACTTGCCCCTTGCCTTTTTTAACAGGGTATAGTTTCCATAGCTTCTCAAATAGTTCTCTTGCGTCTGCTTTGCTTGTATCTTTTTGCACATTATTTATATTATTTAACTCTAACCTATCCTTACCTAACCTATCCTGGGTATCCCCATATTGGGTATCCATTTGGTATACCACTGGTATACCGTTGGTATCCATTTTGTCTACCAAATCATTTTTGGATTGTGTGTATGCGTTATTTTCATCAAGTCCAAGGCTTGCTTTTTCCTCTTTGTATTTTGTTTCTTTGTATCTGTCACTCCGTATATAGTTATGTATTCTCCAATGTTTTATTACTACAACTCCACTTTCAAAAGGTATCAAAAACTTCTTAACTATAAGCAGTTTCAAATCGTCCTCGTTGCATTTAACATTTCGCATTATTGATTTTGGATTATTGATAAATCCGTCATCGTCTGCTCTCATAGCTAAGTGAAAGTAAAGAAGTTGCGACGACTGCGGCATATCTAAAAATGCGTCACTGTCTATTATCGTCTTTGCAAACATTCTTCTTTCCGCCAATTATGTTACCTCCAATCAAGTTCCAACTAAAATTTTTAATACGGCTTTATGCCCTTAAAATCCTCATGCAGTTCATATTTTCTGTAAAAATCTTTACTATCTTCTATTTTTTTTAATTTGCTTTTTCACAAGTTCGTATTTTCCTGTTTTTTCTTCTACAACAAAATTTAGTCCCATATGCCAAAAATCATAAAAGAAATCATATAATTCTGTGCATTTTTTACCAGTTTTATAGAATATAAGTTTTCCATCTTTCAACACTGCATTTGCGTAAATCTGTTGTTTTTTCTCTCTAATCCACTTTCTTTTTCGCAGAACTTCTTCATAATTTCTCAATATGTAATATCTTTCATTTTCTGGCATATACCATAAATCATCTTCTTCGTCCGTCCCCCAATATTCCTTTGCTACAATTCCGTCAATAGCGTCTCCCATTTCAAAATCAATATAGGTTGTAATCGGTGGAGAATGAAAATTAACGGTATGCTCGGTTAATTTCCTTGGATAGTTTTCAATAAACTCTTGCAATTCTTCTTCTGTAACGCTTTCATATTCTTCGCTCATTCTCTTCGACCCCCTTAATCAAATCCGCTAACTCTTTCCTGCGTTCATCCACAAACGGTCTATCTCTGATTAAACAATAACCATCTTTACCGTTAAATACGCACCCATCGCAAGTGATTTCTTGTTTGTTGCAGTATTCTATGAGCTGTTTATATGCTTTTACTGCTTCGTTATCTGTCACTACTAATCACCTGCCTTTTTATAAACAGGTGGTAACGGTTGCCAAGCCAATACATCGTAACAATCACCGCTATAATTCGCTCATTTTCCATCACTCTCCTTTTTGCGTCAGCAACCGCAAAACCTCCGCTCCGCTTTGAGATTTCTCCGTAAAAAGAAACTCACAACCGTATTTCTCTTGCAATGTAATAAGGCACTTCGCTAGTGTCTGCCCTCTTGTGGCTTTTGGATATTTCTGCTTTCCACCTTGAAAGATAAACAACCTCGGATTTTTCCAACTGAACAAGTCCTTTATGCAAGTGACAGGTTTGTTGTAAATCGTCTCTTTTCGGTCACAATATCCTCCGTCATCTTCAGTCAATATTATCAGTTTGATATTGCTCTCCTGCGCTCGTATCAGCTCGTTCCTGAACCGATCATGCGATTTACCGCATATATCTCCTATGAGTTCCTGTATGTCCTTTTTCGTGTCGATACAAATGCTCTGGTCTGTAGGCAAGGTATAATCACCGCAGTAGAGTTTCGTGCGTCGGACTTCAATGCCGTTTTTCTGGAAGTATTCGTTCTTCTTGTCGTGTTTTCCGACTTGGTTTCTGGTATCTTCAAGGATTATCATTTACTCCACCTCTCTTTTCAGCCATTCCTTTATCTTTTCCTCTAATTCATCAGAACATTTCTGGCAAAGATTTATTGCGTATCTTCTTCGTGGAAATGTTTTTTCAATGCCCCATCGAATTTCTGTGACAACATCATATATGTACGCCATCTTCTTTTCTGAATAAATCATTTCTTTCCCGCACTTCTCACAGAAATGAATCATTTTCTTTCTTCTCGGCATTTCTGTTTCCACTATGTTTTCACCTCGCTTTCAAGCCATTCCTTAATATCGCCGTAGCTGTCAAATATTGCAATGTCGTTTTTATCGCCAAGGCAACAGGTGAAAATCGGAGTTCCTTCATCAACGTCTGATTGGATATTGTGAAGAAACTCTGCCATTTCCTCTATGCTCATGGACTTTATCTTCTCAAAGTTGGTCATTTAATCGCCTCCCATAAAATCGTAAATGTTCATCTGCGCGGTTTCCTGCTCCAAGCGTTTCTTTGATAGTTCGTAGTAGTGCTTGTCCAGTTCAAATCCAACATACTTGTGGTTCGTGTTGTGACACGCTATCAGACTGCTTGCACTTCCAGTATGCGTATCAAGGATAATGTCTCCGTCTTTGGCGTATCGGTTCAATATCCATTCGTAAAGGGCAACAGGTTTCTGCGTAGTATGAATGCGAAAATCTTTATCATTCATTGGACTATAATAAAATGTTTTTGCAACTGTATTAAAACTTGTCCACGCATACTCGCAACTTGCAAACGATATGTCAGATGGTTGTTTCTTATCCCAAATCAGGAAGCATTTTGTCGGAGGTAAATCAAAGTAGTTGCCCCCCCAAATGACTTGATTTTTGCTAACACGAAACAATTCATCAAAATATGACTTATCTGGAATTTGATTATCCCAAACAGTTTCAGTATTATATCTTTTCAATCTCCCGCTTTTCTCAATGTTTATTCCATACGGAGGGTCAACAATCGCCAAATCGAAGTATTTATCTGGAAACTCCCTCATGCCTTGCATACAGTCCATGCAATAGTAGCCAAAATTAAGCATTTCATCACCTCCTTGTCAATTCCTCATAGCACTTCTTAAACCTTATAAAATCTTCCTCTGTACCACCGTTATCTGGGTGTGATTTCTTCATGGCGTAAAATACTGCGTCTTTCACATCTTTTTTAACAATGGTCGGGCTTGGTGCATTTTCATACTGCATAAATTCTAATCTCCTCGATAAAAATATGTTTTGGTTTCTTAGGAACATATTATCAAGGTCTTTTCTGGAAACAGTCTGTTTGAGTTCTGAATTTTCACCCAATAATTGATTTATCTCTTCTTGTTTTCCAGATAGCCGAATGTTTAGCCCCTTTATTTTTGATTCATACTCTTTCTGCAAGCTTTTCCGAAAAAGAGAAAATCTTGGCTCAAATATTTCTTCGCAGTCCTCGGAAATTTTTTCTATCGGCAAATATACAGAAGCGCACGGACATAAAAATTTAAGTTTCGTACCGCAATTCTCGCAAGTTGATGGAAGGTCAACATATCTTTTGCCGCATTTCTTACACTTATATTTGTAAAACAACATATTCAGCACCTCAATCAAGTAAACGGGAGTTCAGAATCATCAATTCCGTCTGGAATGTTTATCCAGTCGTCACCAGAGCTTTGAGAATTTTTCGGCTGTTCCTGCTGTTGCTGTTGTCTGCTCTCGCAAAATTCCGTGTTGTCAACCACAACATAGGTCGAATACTGACGCTTGCCGTCCTTTTCGTAGCTGTCCACCTGCAATCTGCCGGAAACAAGTATCTTCATGCCTTTACGCAGATAGTGATTGGCAAAATCGGCTTTCTTTTCGCCTAAAAGTCGGCATGGAATGAAGTCCGTCTCGGTCTTGCCGTCTTTCTTGTACGGTCTGTCCACCGCCAGTGTGAAGTTTGCACAGGTAATCCTGTCATTGATTGTCGGGTCGGCTGTTAAGCGCCCCATGAGTGTAATGGTATTCATAGTCTTATTCCTCGCTTTCATCAAATCTTTCTTCTTTCTTCATCAAACATTTCATTCCAAGGCTTTACTCCTTTTATGTTTAATTGGCTCATTATCGCAGCCATAACTACCCTAACCAAAGAATTTCCGGCTTGCTTGTAGAGTTGGCTGTTTGAGTTCACTCTTTCAGCCTGGTAGAAATCCTCGTCTGAAAAGTCCATCAAACGCCAACATTCAAGCGGAGTTAATTTTCGTATGCGATACTGGCTTTCGATCACTTTCGGCAAATTGCCATGTGTTTCCGCTCTTAAAGTCGGTGCTGTTCCTATGCTCACTTGCGGTTCTTTCTCCGAAAATCCTCTGTCGTTTATGCAGATGTTTTCAAGCACCATATTGTCTTTCTGAACGCTTGTCAGAGTGTTGCAAATTCCTTGACTGTTTGGCTCTAATCGTTGTTCTGTTGGATTTCCTGCCGTTCGGTCTGACGGATTATCAGGATTTCTGCCACGCATAGCACATATAATTTTGGGTTCTCTCTGACCTCCTTGGCAAGTATTGATAGTTGAGCAACAACCGTCTGTATCGTAAATTCTCCCTGCTTGCGGATTATCCCAACTGCTGCCGTCTGCTATGTTTCCAATTTGTTTGACTTCATCAATAATAAAGGGCTGCAAATTTCCACCCATTCCCATGCCGCTAGTAAGTGTCGGAGATAAGCCGTCTGCGTCATATACTCTGCGTCTTTGTGGGTTTTCGCGTTTTGCGTTTTCTGTTAAATTTCCTACCTGTTTTACTTCCATTTCATTACCCCCCCTAACCTCTTTCATCACAACCGCTAAATCATGTTGTGAAGCCTTTATTGTCCTCGCAATCGGATATAAACCTCTCTGAAAATCGTCTGTCACGCCTGTGTAAATAGTTCCTAAGATTTCTCTTTCCATTCAACTACTCCATTTCCGTATTGCTGATTTGCAAAACCCTTATAATCTCTTGCTAAAAGCGTATGTGCTATATCAATCTTTTCTCCAACGGTTTTATTATTCAGTTCCACCGTTTCTTTCAACAACACAGGAACCGTCTGATTTTCTGTTACCAATTCCGCTGTCGTATCTTGCGATAATGCAGTTTGCGACTTCGTTACCTCTTGGCTCTTTGAGTGAAAAATCAACGCAGTATCGCTCTGCTCTGCTCTGCTCTGCTCTGCTCTGCTCTGCTCTGCTCTGCTCTGCTCTGCTCTGCT
>CANPYY010000024.1 GCA_947588675.1 uncultured Lachnospiraceae bacterium
GCCCAAATTATTCCTCCTTAATACAGGGGAATCCTTTGTGTAGTTATTGTAACACATAATCTGTAATAATGCAATACGTTTTTTTACTCATATTTATTCCAATTCTCAACATTCATAGGACTATATATCTTAAACAGAACATATGTAGTCTTAACTTTTATTCGTTCTTGAATGAATATTTTTGCACTTGCGCAATTGTATCGGAATTTATTGCAGCTATTGCAGCATATTGTGCAGCTAAAACCGTATTTTTTTCTATCTCTATTGCATGTTGAAGTATTGATTCATTTTGTTTTACCAATTTTTGATTATACGCATTAGTCTTAGCAATTTCTATGATAGTATCCTGTTGCTGATTAATTACTGTATCTAATTTACTGCTTATTTCATCCAAATCACAATGATACAAAGCTTCCTTTAATGTAGCCATAGATGTGGATATGTATTCATATAAAAAATAAATTGCATATATATTTCTATATTTAAAAGGAATGATATTAATACTATATGCCTTATCAAGTAACCGTTCCGTATTCTCTAACTCCGTTTTTTTAATTGCAAGATTATCGGTACATATCTTCTTTTTTTGAAGTTCTGATTTTAATCGTTTTTCATCATTACTGACATTTCTTTTATATTTTATCTGTATTGAAATCATAGAATAAACAAAGGCAATAGCGCACAGAACCGTGGCTATTACAAGCAGTGATTCTGTATATATAGATTTGGATAATGTATCACCTACCGAGTCGATCAAATTGTATATTGCATCAAATACTGAATCATTTTCGCGATAAGCATATAATTCCTGACGTTCAACAAATTCCCTCATTTCAGGCTCCATGTTTATTCTATTCACTCTTTCTTGATGAATCATCAAAGTTATTATCAAAAGCCATATAAACAAAATCAAGGGCACAAAAAAAGAGGCACGCACCCAATTTTTCTCAATCTTTTTCTGTATTCCCAAAGAATTTATTGTATTTTTTAAATGATTTATTTCAGTATTTAATTTGTTTTTGGCAAACTCCAACGTTCTGATATTACCCAAATAATTTATCATAACATCTTTGTTAAACGTATTGTTTATACCGATATTTGTTTCCATATTTTTAATACTTATATAATAAGAATTTTCAGCACCACAATTATGGCAAAATTTTTGATCATCTTGTATTTCAGCTCCACATTTCGTACAGTTCATATAATTTACCCCGCTATCATTTCATATATTTAAAGATATCAAACTATATATTCAGATATTACATTAAACAATTATCCCCATGCCGGATATTCTTTAAAGAAATTAACCTCTTTGCTCCAATCAATTTCCGGTATACTAATCCAACCTTGATTACCATACTGGTCTTTTATGTATGCATATACATCCTTTGCATTGGTCATACCATAATCATTCGTATATACACCTGTATACACTATTTTATATATTTTCAGGGTTGTTCCTGCAGATATATTTTTTAATATTTCAGATGTTGCTGATGCATCTTTATATAATACAGCACCATAAGAAAGCATATAATTATATCTGCGTTTATGTCCCTTTTCATTATAAATCCATATATTATTCAATTCGTTAGTATATACAGGATGCAGTTTTCCATTCTTAAACTGTAATTTAATATCCGTAAAATAACTATTTATATTAACATTTACTGGAGTATCGGCCTTTACAAATGTTACAATACCCTTGCCATTAGTTTTTATTTTTACCATTCTTCCTATATCAAAGTATTTATATTTTCCTCCAAGTTTTCCTATTGTATGTAATTTACCTTTTTTGTATTTAAAAATGCCTCCATCCTCTATGCAAGCAGAATCTACTATACCATAAAAAACTATCTCCTTACCTTTTTTATTCTTTTCTATATCAATAATTCTGCAATATATTCCAAAACTTGAAACAGCACTAGTAGTTTTAACTTTATTACCATTTATATATAGATGATAATAATAACAACCTTCATATTGTGCTTTACCTTTTTTTATATATATTTTTTCTTTTCCCTTGTTTCCGTCAATATCAATATAATATGTTTTTCCGGTTTTAATTTTTATTGAATTATTTGCTGCTTTAGCAGTAGAATTAGGATGTACAGCAAATAAACACATTATTACAGCCGCAAAAATAAATGTGCATATACTCTTTTTTAACATAATATTTATCCCCTTTCTTGCATACAATTTACCACAACAGACCATACGCCTGATAACTGCCGCCCTGACTTGATTTTTGTATAATATCTTTACCTTTTTTATTATCTACAACTAAGACTACCTTTTTACCTTTTATTCTGAATGTAATATTTTCGTTATAAACCAACTCATCACTGCTGGCATACTTATGAAGATTAACATTAATTATTCCATTAGAACGTTTGTAGATATCTCCTACATTATAACCAAGTTTTCTCGCCTGATTAATATATTTATTTGCATTTTTATATTTTTTCAGCTTGCCTAAAGATATCTGCCTTACTTTATATTCCTTAAATTCTTTCCCTGTCCATTTAATATAATACGTTTTCCATGTATGCCCTTCTTCATTACTATTCATATCAAATGCAGAGGGGGTAATATAGAACTTTTTGCCTGATATCTGCTTTAATCCTTCTCCACACTTTTCTACTCTAATTACATTGCCTGATGATATATAAAAACACTCAGATGAGGAACCACTTCCATACCATCCTGTTTCACAAACAAACAATTTCTGTCTGGCACTGACTTTACACACTTTAACCTTCTCTTGATATACAGATTTTTCTTCGTCATAAACACATTTTACATAGCTGTCATTTGCAAACCATATCTGATTTTCTTCATACTCCAATCCTGTAACGGCAAATAATTCCTTTGTTCCATCATTATCATAATCATCATAGTACTCTGCCAGAATATTATCCGATATCTGATTTTTAATCTTATCCCTTAATTCCTCTTTCGTTGCTGCCAATGCTCTCTGAGGGTTTAATCTTACAACAAATGTCAGAATAATACCCAACGCCAAAATAAAAACTAATTTCAAAATTTTGTTCATAATATTTTCCTCCCGATAATATACAACCTATAAATCTTCCTATTCTTTCAGTATATCTTTGCACTGTCTGGTATCCAGCTTTCCTGTGCGGTAATAAAATTTTCCATACCCTTTTTATATAACAGATATGGTAGTCCTTTCCTCTGATCATACATATCTCTACCGTTTTTATAGTCTTTTACTTTACCTTTAGCATTTATGAAACGATATAATTTGCCACCAGCACCGTAATATGTCCTATATTCTTTGACTTTTCCATCTACCCTCCTGTATGCAAAAGCAAACACTAACTTAAGCGAACTGTCATAATAATATTCAACAGTATATTTTTTCAAGGTCGTATCATCGTAATAATTTGGATATGTAATTGTTTTAACAAGATACTTTTTTTTCATATTCCAATAATCTGTATATTTACCTTTCTCGCCGGTCTTTTTATATGATTTTAATTTACCATTTGTAGTATAATATATTTTTCTTGAATGTTTTACGACAGAATTAACGCCCTTAGCCTGTACTTCTTCTGTGCTAAATACTATATAAATACCTACAAGCATTATACTTATGATAAAGAATTTTTTTAACAATTTCATATTGACTCTCCTGTCATGGTGTAAACCATTTCTGTAATCTGACTTTATTTCCACTCGGCTTAATCAAAAACAGTACATCCGTATATCGCCCTTGATAATAATTTATGTTATATTTTGTAATTTCCCAGATTATTTTCTTCTTTTTTGATATCAACATATTCCCTCTTTTTATTCTTACCATTCAGATCCATTGACATTTTATTTCCTGTACTTTCATAGTAATACTCTCCATATTCATATGTTTTTTTAAGTTCATCATAATAAATTCTTTCTCCAACTATAACTGGACTTGCGCCCATTCCCAACTTCTTAGCCTTTTTCCCATCTTTAGATATTTTGTATATGTATACCCTGGTAATTTCCCCTCCTGATGTTCCATATCCCTTTGTCCATGAGACATAAATATAATTTCCTTTTACAGCTATATTAGAGAACCCATTTGTATAATTTTTCTTTTTTATATATGGATCATATGCCTTACATGAATATATTTTTTTAGTTTTCCCTTTCTTTGTGTCATATCGCATTATCGGTTTCGATGGTGCAATATAATAAATATACTTACCTGCCCTTGCCGCGTATTGACTTGAATATCCGGTAAGAGTTTCCGCACTTACTGTTTCAAAACTTAATACATTAAATAGCGCAATAATAAGACATTCTATCATTATAAATCTTATATTTCTTTTCATAATAATGGTTTCCTCCATTTCAATTTTATTGTTTACTATACTCTATAGCCGTTTACTTTTGATATTAATATTATCATTCATATTCAAAAAAGCCTTCTTTTCCACCTACGTTATATATACCATAACACGGAAGTTTATTAAATTTTTCTGCTCCATAAAGCCATGTTTTAAAGGCATCCGGCAATTTGGTCATTTTACTTCCCGGCAAATATATACGAAATTCTTTAGCATCATCAAATCCATATGGATCAGAATAAATATATTTTATTCCTTTTTTGTAATATTCCTTTCCAACTTTGCCTTTCTTTTTTATATACTTCAACTTCATTGAATAAGTATATTTGTTTATACGTTTGGGTTTAGTAAATTTACCGCTGAAATTACAGATATATACTGTTCCATTTGGATATTTGGGACCCGTATCACCAAGATCAGAATCATGATACTTTCCTTGAAATCTGCCATTATCAGTTAATTTAATATCCGTACTCCATCCACCTGCACCACTGGAAAAAGTAAATTTCTTTGGCATTTTTGCAAAGATATTATTCTTTGAACTTGCTGATACATATGTATAACTCCCTGAACAGACACTTACACCACTTAAAATAAGACTAAACATCAGAAGAATCGTTATTATTTTTTTATTCAAGATATATCGCCTCCACTTTTATATATCATCTATTATTTGAAAAACATTAATCTGATTAAATTTTACAATTATTGCAATAATCGTTTCCAATCAAAGCCAGTAACGTTATCATAATATGATAATCTTTCATCATCACTAATATTTTTTCTTCCATCATTATCAATATAAAAACTCTGTCCCATATCCTGATCGACTTGGAATATATATTTTAAGCGATTATTTTTCAATTTGTAAAAAGGTAAACTTGTAGTCCCTGAAAATGGTTTAAACTCTGGAGATACTAAAACCGCATTGTATCTTTCTGAATAGCGATATGAACCATATCCATATGTTTCATCTGCAAGTATAACTTTCTTTTTATCCAAAACAAACGTCCATGTATTATAAAAAGGTGCATCAGCATTCGATTGAATAAGTAACTCTGGAACCTTATCTGCATTTAAATCTGTAATTACATATTCTAATGATTTTTTATCCCAGCTACCCATGAAATCAGAATATTTTTTAGACGATAAAAACTTTTTCCAAATTGATGTTGTCTTATTAACATTTGTTACATTTTTCTTTACAGTAACACTAACAATTTTCTTTATATTCTTATTGTTTTTTGATATCACTGTGATTTTTGTATTTCCTTTACTTTTACCCATTACTACGCCTTTTTTAGTCACAAATGCAACTTTCTTGTCACTTGATTTGTATATAACTGACTTGCTAGCGTTTTTCGGCATAACTTTTTTGACTTTGATAACTGCCTTTTCACCTGCATGCAATGTCAATTTTGCTTTGTTCAGTATAAATTTTTTTGTTTTCATTGATGCCTTTATTATATTAGGCTGCACTAACATAACCAAAGACAGTAACCCTGTCACTAACATTACGCTTGTTAATAATCTGAATTTTTTATTTATTTTGTACATACTCTTACCTCCGCAAAATGTAATATCCTCAATGGCAATAATTTCAGAATATTTTTTAAATTTATCTATACTCTGCTCTACTATAAATATTGTTAATTCCGCCAATAGATAACTGGTCATTTATACTATCATATATCAATTCAGATGACCCTGGTATTTGTGAAAGTGATTGAGTTTCCTGCCATAGTTTAGCCGTAGCATCATCAATAATTTCAAGTTTACCTTTATCAAGCTGTGTTCGGCTAATTACCGTTCCAAAAGCTACAACAACCGTATTTTCTATCCAAGTACCATCACTATTTATCTGATATTCCTTAACCCCCCTGTCACTAATCCATATTCCCGCTATACTATCCAGCAAATTACCATTGGCATTATAATTTAAATTATCTGCGCCATCACGATACTTTTCTTTACCATTAAGTATTAGAATATCTTCATTTGTTAAGCACCAAAAATTAGTTCCATATTCATGGTGAGAATAAAAGTCATCCCACGATTCAGTACTCCATATATAATTCTCAATCTTAAGATCTGCCTCTTCAATATCAGTATCCCAGTAAATAGTAAGCGTTTTGTCATCTGATATCAAATATGAACCATTTGATTGCCATGGCATTTCTCCGGAACAATGCTCACTGTCAATAAAATTATATTCAGGAACTATTGAACCTAAAGCTCCCCATGAACCAATAATGCTTTTTCGTAACTGTTCGGCTGTTTCATTATAAATTTTATTCCAATGCGCATACAATGTAATATTACCCTTAATTCTTGTATTGAAATCGAACAAAGTCCCTCCGTTTATATCGGTATACCAACCATCAAAAACATACCCAGACCTAGATGGTCTTGCTGGTTTTATAGCTTTACTATTTTCCATAACAGTCTGCGACGAAACATCACTTCCACCATTACTATTGAAAGTTACAACGTATTTTTGTAATGTATGCTTTGCTTTTGTTATTATTATCCTGCATTGCAAATAATATGTTGCCTTTGCCGTTTTAATTTCTGACTTAATAGTTGCTACCCCATTACTTTTAGCCGTTACAATACCTTTTTCATCTACTGTGGCAATTTTAGGATTATTAGAAATCCATATATATTTTGCTTGCTTTGGCTTGTTTTCAATATATAGTTTCGCCGTCTCCCCTAACACTAAAGATAAAATTCTTTTAGATAATTTAGGTTTTTTAACAGTAACTTTATAGATTAATTTTGCTGCTTTTGAATTTTTCTTTATGGAAATAGTAATTTTAGCATTTCCACTTTTTACTCCTTTAACCTTACCTTTTTTTGATACTGTTGCAATACTCTTTTTAGATGATTTGTACGTAATCTTTGCACTTTTTGGTATGTTTTTTATCTTTATTTTTGATGTTTCGCCAATTACTATACTTGCCAGCTTTTTTACAAGTTTAGGTTTTGCCATTGCTTCAACAGACAATCCAATAGCAGGAATCAACGTAATAACCACTAAAAAACTCAGCACTAAAACAAACTTTTTTTTAGACTTCTTTCTCATATATATTAGATTCCTTTCTTTTTTCGTTAATACTGCTTAATAATATTACTTTACTCTCGACTTGTCTCTTTAATGTATTCCATTCTTAATTATTCGAGTCAAGCACAAAACAGCATTTAAATAACTAGGTTGAAAAATACTAGATTCATATTTTTAATTATCTCTAAAATGATGAATATATACCTATTGCATCCGAAATATCTCAAAACCATCTTCATATTATTAATTTTTTTTGATAGTAAAAGTATGCGTTATTTTATATTAGTCCAAATAGTCTCGCTCAATTTTAATAAATCTTCAACTGTTTTACAATTAGCAAAAGTACCGTCATCAATAATATACTGCAGTGTATCTCTTGCAGGTTCATAACCTTTCTTATAACTACAAATTACATGATTTACTCCTGCTGAAAAAATAAGCTTTGCCTCTTCATCTTTAGCATCAAAAGATTCCATTATGTATGTTGTACCAAGAGAATGTTCACATTCCGCACTGCCAAGATCAACAGCCATTTTATATTTTTCAATAGCTTTTTGGTAGTCTTGTTGAGCTCCAATTTCTCCTGATGCATATGCGTCACCTGCAATTTTTAACAGCAAAATTTTATCTTCTGTTTTTACTGCTTTTAACAAAGCATTCTCTACGGCTGAAATTGTCAATTCTTTCTTTTTGGAAGGTGGATTTTCATTAGTAGTCTCTATTTCCCTCTTATCATTTATCATATCATTCGCTTTTTTCTTTGACTTAAATAACATTTCTTTACCTCCTGATCCATTTATTTTTAAAATTACTATATTTATAATATTGATTTAACATTTTATAAGATTCCTGATCCCCATTACTGGCTGCTACATTAAACCAGTAACCTGCTAAATTTGCATCGTAATACATACTGGAAATATTTCCATGATAAAGTAAACCCAGATTATATTGTGCAGTAATATGTCCTCTATTTGCAGCTTCTGTCCACCATAAACATGCTTGTTCCGGATTATATCCTATATATTGCCCTTGGAAATAGTAGTTACCTAATTCAAACATAGCCTCAACATTTCCATTTTGTGCATTTTGTATCAAAGTATCAAAATATTGCTTTGTCTGCGAATCAAGTTGTTCTATCTGATTTGCTGTTCTTTTGATTCTTACGTTTTCCCCTGCCAATTTTGCCAAGTTATTTAATAATCCCATAATTTATAAACATTCCTTTCATTGCAATTCATAAAATGTAACAACTTCATATTAATTATTTTAATATAGTGCTGTATTATTAGTTTAGTTTCATATTAATAAGCTTTAAATTATTTATACGATAAACAACCTTGCCTTTCACTAGGATAATAATACCTGTCATACCATCTACAATATTGTCTGCCATTATTATCTTTTTTGCCGGGATTCCAGTATGCACACCCACCTTTATCATCACAACGATATCCACACATTTTACCGTATGGAAGCTTTATTGATTTCTTTTCAATCATAACTATTCACCTCCCTTTTATTATCATAATATGACATCATTTATTGCACAGATTCTAACTTACAACCAAATAAAAATAATATGTAATCTTAGATATTTACAATTTCTATTTTATCATTTATTATAACTATTTCTTCTCCTATCTTCTCTGCAACATAACCGATAATACAGCACTTAGGGATAACAATTGGAAAAAATACTTTTCTTACTGTATCTGGCAAACTTTTCATAATTTGCTTTATATATTCAATATCACTGCATGAAAGAAATTTTTCTTTATTCATATGACTATGTAATAATCCAGCAAATTCAATAGACTCTGTTTTCCATCTTTCAATAGATTCATTTAAAAACAAAATATTTGGTATGTATATAGCTTTATCATCTAACTGTATATTCCTATCATGAATATATTTGCAGACTATTCCGTTTTTTGAACCTAGTATACCGCCATTTTCAGGAGGCACTTTTTGAAAAGATGCCATAATCTTTTTAAATGTATTTTTATCAATCTTCATACCATCATCATCTATCTTCATTTTTATTTAGTAAATATTGTAATTAAAATCAACACTTACAAATTATATACAATCTCATCAGGTTTACTTCCATTAATACAATGTGATATTTAAAAGGGATAATAAACATGGTCAATATTACTTTATTCTCGTTTTTGCTTTCTTTGACCATTTTCCATATGCAGTCTGATTACCCTCTTTTTTATATGCCCTTACCTGAAAATAATATTTTTTTCTGTGTTTCAATTTTTTGATTATCTTACTGGTTTTTCCCTTAACCTTTACGGTCTTAACAGATTTTTTCATACTCTTATTTGTAGAATAACGTATCTGATAACCGTTTGAATTACTTATTGAATACCATGAAAGATTACATTTACCCTTGCCAACAGAACAATATACGGTTTCTACTTGTCCCAATTGCAGCTTATCCTTATAATTGTCCATATAAGAATGACCGCACAGTTCACATTTATGTATCTGATATCCTTTGCTTGTGTATGTTGCATCTACATATTGGGTTTTATAGTCATGGCTGCAATTAGATTGATTTAACGCAGATACATTAAAAATATATCTTCCAGGATCACCTGCAACTTTTATATAATAAGTTCCTGCTTCAAGGACTACATTTTCATTTGATGTTTTAGGTGCCGTCACTGTACCGCCATACATATACTTATAATATTTTCTTTCTGATAGATCGTTATTATATATAGATATGTCTGTATCATCTTTATATATTTGTATATTTACAGAGTAATAACCGGTGTTTGAAACAACCATACAATACCAATCTTCGCTATCTGTTACCGTTATTGCGCCTGTTATTTGATTGCTTAAAGAATATGATTGTGGAGAATCATAAGATATTGCACTGATATCATTTGTTCCATAACTTGTAAACGATGCATTTATTTTATATTTGCCATTATACCCATATACTTTCATATAATATGTACCTGATGATAATGCATAATTACTTACTGTAGTTTTAGGTTGAGTTTCATTTCCTCCATATGTATATATATGATATAATCTTTCCGACAAATCTTCTGTATATAAGTCGTATGATAATTCATCAATATACGACATCATTCTGAACTCTACTTCACCGTCAGACGGAATTACAAGCCTGTACCAATGATCCCCGCTCTCTTCCGTAATCCATTTGTCCTCACTCCACGCTCCTGTAAACGCCATGTCAGATGCAGAAGTATAATCTGCTGCAGATGCTGTTTTTAAATTCATACCAAACACTGTTGATACAGTTATTGCCATAGCCATTATCATAATAATAAATCTTTTAATTTTGTTCATTGTCTTCCTCTCCAATTAACCTTACTGTATTTGCAATCATAATTTTTATACATACTATTTAATCTGCTTTATCTTAAAAATCTTCTTATATCTTTTAACTTTTCTTTTTGGTCCTTTTATTACTGCTTTTTTATTGATTTTATTAAATGCTGCATTCCCTACTTTTTTTAACACAAGAGTCTTTATAGTGATTTTCTTTAACCCTAAACATTTAAAAAATGCTTTTTTCCCAATAGATATTACATTTTTTCCAATAATCACAGTTTTAATTTTCTTACTTCCTGAAAAAGCATTAGCTGTAATAGATGTAACTTTATACTTATCACCGGCAAATGTTATTGCTACAGGTACTATAACTTTCTTAATATTTCCATTCGCTCCCAGTACTTCTGCCGTCTTTTGTGTCATATCAGTAATTCTGTAATAAATATTGCCAATCAATATTTTATTATTTTCATCCAACGATTGCATAGGTTCGCTATCTTTAATTGGCGCATAAGATACCGCAGGTTTAGAATTAAAATAATCTCCAGTTTGCTGTACTGTATTTTGGGGTTGCTCTGTGACGGATGGAATATCTGTTGGCATTTCCACAGGTTTATTTGTCGGAATATTTATCGGTTTATCTGTTGGAATTGCCGTTGGTTCTTCTGTTGATTTTGCCGTTGGTTCTGCCGTCGGAGCCTTTGTTGGTTGCTGTGCTTCTATAACATCTACATAGCCTTCCTCAACTTCAAAATATACACTTTCACCTTTCATATTAAATACATCATCCGTATCATATGAAATATTAATAGGATATCTACCCGGCTCAGCATTAGGATTTATCTCAAAGGTAAACAATGCTATTATTCCATCATCACCAACATCTACCTGTGAATTAAATCCTGATATTGAATACGGCGAATTATAATTCTGTGAAGTTCCTGTATTAAAATCCTTTGCAGTTTCTTTAAATTCCACATTAGTAAGTTCAAAAATAACCATATCGTATTCAAGTACCATTCTAAATGCTGTTATTCCCGGATTATTTTTTATCTGTACAGGTATCTGCACACTGCCTCCTGCACATTTTTTCATATTGCCAACTATGATTTGCGGCGTTCCTGCGGCATATGCATTTATATCTAAAACAAATAAATTACACATTACCATTGCTACAGCAATAACTACTGCCAATATTCTTTTCAAAACATCTCCCCCTTACAATTATTTATTAATATATTGCTGCAATGCAACGATATCACGCATATTTAACTTTTGATCCTTATTAAAATCTGCTGCCTGCTTGCTGTATTTTACATCCCATCCATTTATTACCTGCTGCAAAAGTACGACATCTCGCATATTGATACTTCCGTCGGAATTAACATCACCAGCTTCAGCTGCATCAACACATATAAACCCTTCTTCTACATCTACTTCAATCCTATCTCCTGAGATATTGAATATATCATCCGGGTCATATTCAATGCCAATCATATATTCGCCGTCTTCTGCATTCTCATTCACTTTAAACTTGAGCGTTGCAATTATCCCGTTATCGTTAAAGTCTTTTTCGGCAGAATACATTGAAAATGAATATGGCGAACCATATTTTTCAGAAGATGCCCGATTCATCGAGGATAATGCTTCTCCAAATGCGAAATCCGTCATTGTAAGCGCTTCCGTGTCATAATCCAGCACAAACCTCATTGAAGTAATCCCCGGATTATTCTCAA
Organism: uncultured Lachnospiraceae bacterium; assembly: GCA_947588675.1. Lineage (GTDB taxonomy): Bacteria > Bacillota > Clostridia > Lachnospirales > Lachnospiraceae > V9D3004. Next base: position 12,483 of record CANPYY010000024.1, read on the forward strand.
GTTTTACAGATACCGTTACTTCTTCTCCCGCTTTAGTATGTACTGCTTCCATTGAAATCCTTGGTGAGCTTTCATCATATACCGGAATGTATTCTGATTCCCTTGTTTCCTCATATTCACAGTTAATGCACTTCCTGCTTTCTGTCCCGTTCTCCTTCACTGTTGCTTCTTTTACCGTCTTCCACTCATCAAATACATGTTCAAGTTTCGGCAGTACTTCTTTATTAGCATGGGTATCGCACTCAGAACAGATATCTTCCCTTACTCCTTCATTGCTGCATGTTGCTTCTTTAGTTACCACTGAAACAAAACTATGCTCTTTTACAGGTATCTCCGTTTTATCTGTCTCATCATTACATAGCGTACAGCGTTTTACCTTTATCCCGCTTTCAGTACAGGTTGCTTCCTTTATAATCATCTCTGCATAATTATGTCCGGTCGCAGGTATTATCTTTGCATCCTTTGTTTCACTGCAAGTCTTACAGTGAATAGATTGACTTCCATCTTCAGTACACGTTGCTTCTCTGTCAACTGTATATTCTAAATTCCATTCATGTACATGTACGGGTGGAACATATACTTCTTTCCATACCGCATATAATGTTACTGCTTTTTCCTCCTTATATGCTGTTCCCGGCTGATAGGAAACTGTCTTTGCTGCTTTATCTGTGCTCCAGCCAAGGAACTCATATCCTTCTCTTACCGGTTTATCGCTACTCAATGTAAGATTTTTCCCATATGTCTTCGTCTGTGCGGCAGGTGCTTTTGTTCCCCCGTTTGCATCATATTTTACTGAATATGTAACCGGTGTCCATATCGCATAAAGCGTCATGGCACAATTTCCCTTCTCAATCGCAGAATTTATCTTTGTAGGAATAAGCTTGCTGTCATTCTGATCAAATATCGTGCCTCCGCTTGCTTTCGTCCCCCATCCTGCAAACTTATACCCTGTTCTTGCAAGTCCAAAAGTTGACGCATTACACAACCCGTTTGTTTTAGCATCGTTATATGTCCACGTCTGGACTTTTTTCTTATTATCCGACTTCTGATAAACTATGCTGTTGTTTAATTTATATGTATCCGAAACTAAACTTCCTCCATTCGCGTTAAATGTAACATCAAGTTTATTTGGGTTCCATACGGCATAGAACGTATATGTATCATTCGTCTTACTGCCTTCAAGCCATGACTTATTGAACTTGCCGCTGAATGAATTTTTATATAATGATTTACTATACTTTTTACTTTTTATTACCGAATCCGTATTCCATCCATTACTTCCCGCATACCAAGTCTTGTCTGAATTTCTGTATACGTTCCAGCCTCCAAAAGTATATCCTTTTTTTGTATATTTATTTGCCGCAAGAGTAATAGTGCCATTATATTGTGCCGAACCATTTGACATTGAACCGCTTCCGCCGTTCGAGTTATATTTTATCGTATCCTTTAATGCAGATATCGGTATCCATGCAACCTTGTATCCTGCATTTCCTACCAATGGATACAAAGCCTGGACTGCTTTAGATGTATGTCCGATTATCTGGAATTTGTCACCCGAACCCACATATCCGTCTGTTTTTGAATTACTTTTCAAGTCACTTCTTGCATATGATTTTATCTGTTTACCCGCTTTCATATTAAAAACATCATATGATTGATCAAAGAACACTGACGTCTTTACATATCCAGAGTCCGTACCCCCTGTTTTATCAAGCGGAAATGTAACTTTACACCAGCCATTTTTATATATAGTATTTATAGTGCAAAGGTCTGTATCATAGATTTTATTTGCCTTAGCGTTTCCGCTTATAGCGTTATACACTGTTGTTTTACCCGTATTAAGCGTATACGCTTTCATAGGTGTTGAATATCTTTTATCTTTTTCTGCGCATTGACTACATGAAGCAACAACTCTGGTCTTACCAGTGTATTTTGTAGCTCCACAAGAACATTTTTTATACTCCTTATGCGGATGTGCTGCTTCATATTCGGTTTTAGTATATGAATGTGTATGCGGTTCCTGACCACCATACTTTGGAACTCCAAAATAATAATCACTTATTTTTCTTTTCAATGAAAAAACCCCTTGATTCCCTCCATTGGGATTATTTGTATTCCCCTCTATTGAATAAAAATAATTTCCACTAACAGACGATACTAATCCCACATGACTCCAACTATCCGTAAAAAACAAATCCCCTGATTTTGGTATATAACCCTTGCTACCATATTCCATCGGAATATTAAAACAATCTTTTTCATGTCCGGCACGTGCAGAAGTTTTCAGTATGCTTTCCGGAATACCTGCCTGTCTGGCACACCAACTTACAAAGTAAGCACACCATTTCTGATTATTATTTCCAAAATATTTTCCATATTTGTTATTATCTTTAGAACCTTCTGTATAACCTATTTGTGTTTTGGCAACACCGATAATATCTTTTCGATAGTTACCGGTATTTTTATAAGTATTTTCATATGCCGCCTTCACCTTAACTTCCGATATCGGCACAATAGAAATCATCATTACAGTTATTAATACCATTGATAAAAACTTTTTTAATCTATTCTTCATAATTTCCTCCTCCTATCCAAATAATATTTAATTATATACTTAATAAGTTTATTATGCAACACTTATTAAGTTTTATTTTTCTTATTTATTTACTGATACAATCAAGTACATAAGGAGGAAAAAACCTTGAAGAATTTAAAAGAACTTAGAAAACAGCATGGTTTAAGCCAGCAGAAACTTGCTGATATTCTTCATGTAAGCCAGCAGTCAATTTATAAATACGAACATGATATAACTTCACCGGACCTCGAAACCCTATCTTTAATGGCAAAATACTTTGATACATCTGTTGATTATATAATTGGAATTACAGATGTTTCACACAGAATAGAAAACATTGTTGATACAATGTTAAATGAAGATGAACTGAATATTATTACTAAATACCGCAGACTTGATAATTATCAAAAAGATATAATACACATGGTAGCAGACAGCTACCTAAGATAAAAGACAACTCGAAATGCTCCCACTTCAAGCTGTCTTTTTTATTTTAATCATGCTGTTATTTTACTAAAACAAATCTATACGTTAATCATATTAAATACCCTCTGCCATTGCTCCAGAAGCTGCATAAGCGGATTATATGCATTTATTTTGGTCAAAAGCGTGCTCTTTTCAAATAAACTGTATATTTCATTGCTCCACGGCATACCTATAAAGTATCCCGCTATAAAAAATATAAGCCATACTACGATAACTCCTCTTATCATGCCTGCTGCAAGACCAATGATACTGTTTATCTGTTTTGCAATCGGAATTTTATTTATCAGATTCAAAAGTCTTGTTATTGAACCCAGTATTCCTACGACAATTCCATATATGATAACAAACGCCGCCGGTATAACATAACGGAATCCTCTTGGGAGGCTTCCCATAACTGCGGCGCATACAACTGCCGCAAGCAAAGAACCTATTATCATCTTTACAATTGAATATGCAGTCATTATAAAGCCTGTTCTGAAACCATCTACTATAAAAGCAATCAATACAATAACCGTAATCACTTCAAGTATATTAATACTTATACCTTTTATTTCTATCATATGTGCATTACCCCTCATTCAATTTAACGTATGATATTTTCGTATCATCTATTACATAATATGAATTTTTGCCTCTGCCCTTTATAAAATACTGCACCTGTGAATCAAATGTACAGTTGAGCTTTTCGCTTCCATTTGCACGTAATATCCTGCATCCGGTATCTGAGGTAAATATTACTTCACCGTCAACCATTTTAGCATCATTATAACTGTAATCAATCTCTTTATCAAGTATTTTATCCCCGGACCTGTTGTACAATACTATCTGCCGTGACATCTCCTCACCGTTCCCTGCGAACAAAAATCCCACATGGCTGTTATCAAATAATGAACCAATAATTTCCTTATCAAATACCTGTGTGGTGGATTCTGCGGGCTGTTTCATATTGGAAAACAGGGAAAATCCGTTATCCAGAAATACGCATACATCGTCGTCGCCTATAAATTCAGCTCCTACGGCAAGCGAATCGCTGTATGTCTTCCCGCCGACTATTCTGTTCTTATCCTGTCCTACTTCTGAAAAATTATAGAAACATACATTGCTTACGGGGTCTCCTCCCGATACGGCAAGATATACTGTTACAAGACTTTTTGCATCCGGTGAAAATGCAATATCCACCGGATATCCGTCTTCTGATACATTGCTTGGCACTTCCACCAGAAGCTTATCAGAAGAAGAATACGGGTCATATAGTGAAATTACATCTGATTTTGAATCCTCGAGAACTACTGCTACTACTCCCTGCGACGCTACCCTGAGCATACTGACCGGCAGCGGAGTTTCTATAACGGTTCCCTCATCCGAGCCATTATATATGTATACTTCTTTTCCTCCCTGCTCCGCTATTGCAACATATTGTCCGCACGTATCTACCATAGGCGTGCTCATTTCATAGCTTCCATTCCACAGCACTTCGCCTTCACTATTTACGGCAGACGCTCCATCCCTGCTGTATTTCAGAAGGTTTCCTCCGTAATATTCATATTGCACGCTGTTGCTGTCCGTTCTTTCAAACGACGCCGTTTCCGTATATCCCGTATAAGTTTTCGTCCTTATCCCGTTCCATACAAGGAAAAAAATAAATCCAACCGCGGCAGCCGCCAGCACTATGCCTATTACAAATAATATACGTTTTCTTACTTTTTGTCTTTCCAGGCGGTATTCATTACTCCTGTCATTAAGTGTTTCCAAAATATTTCCTCCCCGGTATACTTACCTTTCTGTATATTGTATCATATTTTACAAACAATATATACATCTTTTGTAAAATTGTCCCATTCACCATTATTTTTCAGGAATCCACAGCTTCTGTCCTTCATATATCATATCTTCATTTTCAAGATTATTTAACTCTTTTATTTTTTTCACATATTTTACGGAGCGGAATATTTTTTCTGATATGCTTCCCAGATTATCACCGCTCTTTACAATATAAAAGCTATACTTTGACGCTGTATTGTCAGACATAACCGGCTGTTCCCCCGGAGAATCATTTCCTTCTTCCTGCACGGGAGTTGCTTCATGAAGCTCACCCGCATCTTTATTTTCTGTCTGCGTTTTATCTTCGGACTGTTCTTCGGCTGCCTGTTCAGCCGGCGGCTGCGCAGTTGTTTCCGTCTGCACATCAGATATACCGGCGTCCGCCACCTGTCCTTCCGGCATCTGCGCATCTGTTCCCTGGTTTTCTCCTCCGGCAGCAGACGGTGCTTCAGTCTGTATAGCGGACGGAGTTTCCGTAACCTGTATGTTCTCATTATCTGCTGTCTGCTGCCCGTCCTGTACGAGCAGATTATCAGACGAGGTTTCTTCAATATTCTGCGGTATATCCGTCGCCGTATCGTTTGACGCCGTCTGCGATATATTATTATTCCTGTATATCACGCTTGTACCTACAAGCAGTATAACTGCGGCTACAAGCATACCGGCTGCATATACCGTTTGCATGAATTTTCTCTTTTCACTTTTTTCCTGACGTTTGCTTAATATATTTCTTATATCTTTTACTACGCGGTCTTCGCTTTCCGCAGTTTCTTCTTCTTTTCCATTTGCCGCAAGCATATAGTTGTGCATTGTATCATTTTTCTGATAATATATATAAAATCCCTTGCGTTTTATAAATGTGTTATTTATAAAATCAAAAAACAGTTCTTCCTTTTCTTCACAGTCATATACCATAAATATATAATTTTTACCCGAAAAATTACTGCTGTGTATATTAAGCAGCCGCTTATCAGGCTGCGCGTCATTAATACATCCGATATACATCCAGCCCACAATTTCTTCATCTTCATAAAATTCCTTGATTTTATCGTATATTCCCGACCACATATCATTTGAAAACACAGTTTCTTTCATTTCTGCAAATTCATCAATAAGTACCATTCCATTTATGTACGTTTCTACTTCCTTGCCCGCGTTTTTTTTATGACCAAGAAGCACTGCTGCCGCACAGCTCATATTATTTTCATCCGTCAGCGAATTACCTATTCCCTTGGTAAACGTAATGACATAGTCCTCTACATATATTTTATGCGCTTTATCAATATTTCCTACCTGGCGGACATTTTTAGGTGTTTCATTCATACACATTCCCCTCCTGATGCCTTTAAAAACACCATAACACCCACTTTGTACTTTGTCATTATATTTCGGTTGCCATAGTTTTTCACTATTTTGCAATATGGGACAATTGCATTCATTATATACCCGCATTATTGTCGCATCATAGGTATATTCAGGCAATTATGCGATATATTTTTTTCACGCTGCGGAGTAAATATTTCCACACATGAGAATACTTGTTAAAAAATAATAAGGAGATTTTATTTGGACGCTTTATTAAATAAAAATAATTCGGGAAAAGAAAAAAGAAAATCGGTGAAATATTTCAATCCGGGAAACAAAAATTCATACTCTGATTTTTGCAATTCCCTTTCACTTCTTCTGGCAAATAATAATGCAGACACAAGGGATATAGTTATCATCTGCATCGGCTCTGACCGCGCAACCGGCGACTGTCTTGGGCCTCTCGTAGGCAACAGACTTATAAAATGCGGCCTGCCGGTGTCCGTATACGGAACTCTTGACTCACCCGTCCATGCCCGCAATCTTTCCGAAACTCTTGATAAGATACACCGCTATCATTACAATCCTCTCATAATAGCAATCGATGCTTCGCTCGGCAACAGCCGGCATGTCGGTTACGTTACCCTTGGAAAAGGCGCTCTTAAACCCGGCACGGGTGTTGAAAAAGACCTGCCGCAGGTAGGCGATATATGTATAACCGGAATCGTAAACGTATCAGGCATGATTAACCAAATGCTGCTCCAGACAACCAGACTTAACCTCGTTATGCAGCTCTCGGATTTTATTTATAATGGTTTAAAAGGCATGTTTATTTACTGAGCTATAACTCAACTCTGCCTTCGTATGCCCTCATGAGAGTTATCTCATCTACATATTCAAGATCTCCGCCTACAGGTACTCCGCTTGCAATCCTCGTCACTTTTATGCCTGTAGGTTTAATAAATTTGCTGAGAATCATTGCCGTTGCTTCTCCTTCTGTGGTAGAGCCTGTTGCAATAATCACCTCGTCAACTTCTCCCTCCAGACGTTTTATAAGTTCCTTCATTTTTATATCGGCTGGCGTAATTCCAAGCTGCGGGTTTACCACCCCATGAAGTACGTGATATACTCCCTTATACTGCCCTGTCCTCTCATATGCAACCAAATCCTTTGGTTCCTCTACAACCATTATCTGATTATGAAGCCGCTTCTCATTGCTGCATATCGGACACACTTCCTGGTCAGTAATGGTTAAACATTCCCTGCAGTACCGTACCTCTTTACGCGCCGTTACCATTGCTTCTGCCAGCGAATTTACATGTTCTTCAGGCATATTAATAATATGGAACGCCAGACGCTGCGCAGTCTTAGCGCCAAGTCCCGGAAGTCTCATAAGCTCCTGTATAAGTTTATTAACGGACTTACTGTAATAATCCATCTTCTCTCTCCTTTAACATATCCTCGGAAGTCCTTCGCCAACGAGTACCCCTACTCCACGTCTGCCGCCTAAGTGCGTATTTACTACTACACCTTCGCCTGCTGAAACATTTCCTATTATTGCTGCATTCTGACCATACATACTGCTCTTTATAATGTCAAGCGCCTTATCTGCATGTTCTTTTTTTACTATCGCCGCAAGCTTTCCTTCATTCCCCATATACAACGGGTCAAGACCCAGAATTTTACTGAATGATTTTACCCTTTTATCTACAGGTATCAAATCTTCAGATATCTCTATCATACACCCTGAAGATACGGCAAGCTCATTTAAAACTGTCGCAAGCCCGCCTCTTGTTATATCCCGCATTGCATGTATCTCTATATGTTCATCAAGCATACTTTTAACCATATCGGTAAGCGGCGCGCAATCGCTCTGTATATCATTTTCTATCTTCATACGGTCGCTCAATATCGCTGCATGATGGTCGCCCATATTTCCCGATACTATAACCGCATCTCCTATACCGCAGTTAGCGCTTGCACAATCAATGCCTTCGGATACAAATCCTACGCCCGAAGTATTAATGTACATTCCGCCGTTTCCGTTTATTACCTTAGTATCTCCCGCCACAATAATTACTCCGGCCTCGGACGCAGTATCTGCCATTGACTGTACCGCCTGTTCCAGAATACCGCTTTCAAGCCCTTCCTCAAGTATAAATCCGCAGGTAATATATTTAGGCACGGCTCCCCTCATAAGAAGATCATTTACAGTACCGCATATTGCAAGCCTTCCAATATCTCCACCTTTGAATATCAGGGGATTTACAACAAAGCTGTCAGTTGTCATTGCAATACGCGGCGCGCCTTCTACCACAGCGCTGTCTTCCATCCTGTCAAGTACAGGGTTTGAGAATCTGTTCGCAAATACATTATTTATAAGTTCGGTTGTCTGCAGCCCCCCGCTGCCATGTGCAAGTGTTATTTTCAAAACACTACCTCCATATTATCTTATTTTCTCCTGTTAGTATAATAATGGTAACATGCGCCTTCCGTTGACACCATACATGCTCCCTGTGGCGAAGACGGCGTACACGCCTTATTGTAAAGCGCACATTCCGTAGGCGACTTAATCCCTGCAACTACTTCTCCGCAACTGCAGCCTTTATTAAATATAACATCTTCGGTAAGCCCTTCGCTTCCTGCATCAAATTCAGCATATTCAGGTTTTAATATAAGTCCTGAAGCCTTTATTATACCCATACCGCGCCATGCGGCATCGCAAGGCATAAAATATTGTTTCACCATGTTTTTTGCAGCAATATTTCCCTCTGCAGTAACCGCGCTTTTATACATATTAAGCACAATACCCTTTCCGCGTGATTTTACAAGCGCATATATTGCGGCAAGAAGTTCTTCTCCGGTAAATCCCGCAACTGCAAACGGTACAGAAAGTTTTTCCGCAACAGGTATAAATTCATTGCTTCCGGTAATCACGCTTACATGGCCCGGCGCTATAAATCCATCTATACATTTTCCTGCGTTATATACTTTTTCTATAGCTGCAGGCATGGTTTTAAGCGCGGTAAGAAGCTTTATATTCGTAATTTTTTTCTCAACCATCTCTTTTATAAGCAGGGCATATACGGGCGTTGTGGTTTCAAAGCCTACTGCCGCAAATATATAAGTCACATCCCTGTTTTCTTCTGCAAGGCTTATTATATCGAGCGGTGAATATACCATGACTACATTTCCGCCCTCGGCGCTTATATCGCGCAACGACTTTTTGCTTCCCCTAACCCTTATCATATCGCCAAAAGTAACCACGCATGTTTTTTCCGCAACAGACAATTCCACAAGCCTGTCAATATATGCCGAAGCCGTTACGCACACCGGGCATCCCGGTCCGGATACAAGACATATTTTATCAGATATTATATCGGTAATCCCGCTTTCCGATATAGCCGCCGTGTGTGTTCCGCACACTTCCATTATTGATATGTTATCCCCGTCATAATTTTTCAGGTAATCTATTATTTCTTTTATATCATCAGACATCAGCTTTCTCCCGTAATCTCCTCAAGCTCTTTAAAAAGGCTAATCATATTATCAGCTTCATCCCTGTTAAGTTTCTGTATAATCATACCGGCATGGACAAGTACATAATCCCCTTCACATACTTTGACAATACCCGTATGTGCGCTGACAATATTGCCGTCAAATTCAACTTTCGCATTATTGCCCTCTATTTTCTTTACTATTCCCGGCAATGCAACACACATAAAATTTACCACCTTTACATATTATTTTGTATTCCTGTCGCTATATATGCCTGTCCAAGCGCAATACCGCCGTCGTTCACAGGAACCTTCTCATTAAAGTATACCACAAATCTGTCATTTTTCAGCTTCTCAATTATCATTTTTGTAAGAAGCCTGTTCATAAATACTCCGCCCGATAATGCAATCTGTATTTCGCCTTCTTTTGTTTTGCTATACATATATACATACGCCGATACCGCATCCGCTATCGCCTCATGAAAAGCATACGCCGCTTCATTTCTTTCATCAGCCTCTTTATACATACCCTGTATTTTTAATTCCGCAATCTGTCTTATCAAATCGGATGTATTCCATATTCCATTTTCATATTTAAGCGTGTATTTTATATTTCTTACCCCGCCGCAGGTTTTTTCCCCGTACGTTTCATATATACCTGCCGCCTTTTCAAGCGCCATTGCGCATTCGCCCTCATAATTGTTATAATGCCTTATCCCGATAAGCGCGCTTGCCGCATCAAACAGTCTTCCCATGCTTGAAGAATATGCTATACCTATTTTATATTCCAGCACGCTTTTTACGATTGAAAGCTTTTGCATATTTTCAGGCGTTTGCATATCAAATATTTTCTCCGGTTCTACTCCTGCCCGAATAAGATAGCACATAAGCGCCATATCTGCGTCTTTTGCAATTTCATCGCCGCCGCACATAGGAATTGTTTCAAGATGCGTAAGCCTGTCAAATGAAACGCCTTTCATAAGAAACACTTCTCCGCCCCATATCGTACCGTCGCATCCGTACCCCGTACCATCAAATGCAAAACCAAGCAATTCACCTTTAAGGCCGTGTTCTGCCGCCACAGATGCTATATGCGCTTTATGATGCTGCACTTCAATCACTTCTTCATAATCATACACCATTTTTGCCATCTGCGCGCTGTAATATCTGGGATGCATATCACATGCAAGTATATCCGGTTTAAAGTTATACAGATTTCCTATCCTGCTAATATTGTTCTTCCAAATTCCCCCTGCATCATAATCATCCAAATCTCCGAAATACTGGCTGCATACTGCCTGTGAATCTTTCAGATAGCAAAAAGCTGCTTTCAAATCCCCGCCTGACGCAAAAATAGTTTTTTTTGATTTACAATTGCTCAGATATACCGGAAGCGGCACATATCCCCTTGCCCTTCTTAATACCTGTACATGGCTGTCAATCACCCTGACTATTGAATCGTCAAGAGGAGTTACTATCTTTCTGTCATTACATAATATTCCGTCAATAATTCCCTTTGATTTAACAAGCGAGCGCATTTTTTCATCCGATATTATAATAGGCTCGCCGCCTAAGTTTCCGCTTGTCATTATAAGCGGAGCGCACTCATTAGCAAGATATATCTGTACGGGATTGGAGGCAAGCATGGCTCCTATATACATACTGTCCCCGCATACATTGTCAAATATATCATTTTCTGCAAGTTTTTTTACAAGTACAATAGGTCTTTCCCTGCTTATAAGACATTTTTCCTCAATATCGTTTACATATGCGTATTTTTTTACTTCATTTACATTTTTAAACATGACTGCAAAAGATTTGCTCTGCCGCCTTTTCAGTTCTCTGAGTCCCGACACCGCATCTGTATTATCCGCCCGGCAGGCAAAATGATATCCGCCAATATCTTTTACGGCGATAATATCCCCTTTATCAAGCATATCTCTTGCTTCAAAAAGCGCATCTGTACCGGTTATTTCCGTACCATCGTCTTTTATAAGTTTTAACACAGGCCCGCACTCATGGCACGCTATAGTCTGCGCATGGCATCGTATATCCTGCGGCCTTACGTATTCATAGGCACACTTACCGCACATATCAAAATCCCGCATACTTGTGGTTTCCCTGTCGTACGGTATATCCGTGATGATACTGTATCTGGGACCGCAATCCGTACAACTTATAAACGGATGCATATATCTTCTGTCATTTTTATCATACATCTGCGCCTCACACCGGCTGCATGTTGCTATATCCGGCGATATAACCGGCGTCTGCTCCCGCGTTTCCGGTGCGTCGCTTTCTGCAATAACAAATCTGCCCGTTTTCACTCCTGCGTTTTTTTCATACTCATCATCGGAAATTTCATCCACATCCATTCCGAGTATTTCTGCACCGTCAGGGGTATCCAAAGCGAGGCGTCGGACATATTCATCCAACGCCTCTTTATCTCCCGTAATATTAATAATTACAATTCCATTTCTGTTCCGTACATTGCCCGACAGATTAAGTTCATTCGCAAGCCTTAATGCAAAAGGTCTGAAACCAACTCCCTGTACAAGACCATACAGTTTTATACATAAATTCATATTAGTTCCTTTATACAAACGAGATACATTTCTTTGGACATTTCTCACTGCATACTCCGCAATGCTGACACATATCTTCCGTAAGCGTCCATGCCTTATTGGGCCTGTCTACGGCAATCGCCTCTGCCGGACAATTCTTTGCGCACAGTCCGCAGAACACACACGAGTCAAGGTCAGCCTTTGGAAGCTTCCCTGAAATATCCTCTGCGGGCGCTTCCGCCTTCTTTTCAACCGGTTTACCCTTAAATACATCTTCAACTTTCGTTACATCAGGCTCCGTATACACGTTCTCCATATGAAGACATTTTTTAGGACACCCTTCCACGCAGTTAGCGCACTGTACGCATCCCATTCTGTCTATCTTCCATGTTCTTTCATTTCTGTCAACCGTAATAGCTCCCGAAGGGCATTTTCTGCTGCACAGTCCGCAGAAAAGACAATCGTCGATATCTATTGCAACACGTCCGCGGTATCTTTCCTTATATTCTTTCTTTACATAAGGATATTCACGGGTTGCAGGTTTGGAAAAAAGATTCTTAATCGCAAACCTTGAAAATTTCATAATTCCTGACACTTTGCATTCCCTCCTATCTCTCTGTACAGCTTACACATGGGTCAATTGTAAGAATGAGAATCGGCACATCCGCATAATCACATCCCTGCAGAATCTTAACAAGCGGTGTAAGATTCGTAAAGGTAGGAGTACGTACACGTGCACGGTCCAGATTCTTAGTACCATTCGCTTTTACATAATATATTGCTTCTCCACGCGGCTGTTCAACACGCATGAATGCTTCTCCATCAGGATTACCCTTCACTGCAATAGAAAGCTCCCCATCAGGAATCTGCGCTACAGCCTGCCTGATAATATCAAACGACTGGAACAGTTCCTTTATTCTGACCTCACAACGTGCATATGAGTCACAATCATTACTCGTTATTATCTTAAAATCAATATTGCTGTATGCCGCATAGCCGGTCTTTCTCGTATCAATCTCAATTCCGCTGGCCCTCATCATAGGTCCTACCGCTCCTGTCGCAATAGCATCCTCTTTCGTAAGGATACCAACTTTCCTGAGTCTTGATTCTACCGTATAATCCGTAAGGAATACATCGCAAAGCTTCCTTATCTCGTCTTCCATTGCATCAAATTCCTTAACAAATGACGCCAGCATATCTTTATCCATATCTTTCAGGACGCCGCCGATTTTATTAACTGAAAAAATAACACGTCCGCCCGTTGAAGCCTCAAACATATCCAGTACCTTTTCCCTCATTCTCCAGCACTGATAAAATAACGCCTCAAATCCAAATGCGTCTGCCAACAGTCCAAGCCACAGAAGATGGCTGTGTATACGCGACATTTCGCACCAGATTGTCCTAAGATATTTTGCCCTGTCGGGTATCTCCACATCAAATATTCTTTCAAGGGCTTCGCAATAACCCATTCCGTGCATATAACTGCATATACCGCATATACGCTCAATTACATACAAATAATCATTAAAATCCCTTTTTTCTATCAGCTTTTCAAGGCCTCTGTGAATATATCCTATTGAAGGTATTGCCTCGATTACTTTTTCGTCCTCAAGCACAAGGTCAATGTGTATCGGCTCCGGCAGTACCGGGTGCTGCGGTCCAAAAGGAACAACACTTCTCTTACCCATAATCAGTTCTACCTCCTATTTTTTAAATGGTGTTTCCTGCTCTATACGATACAGTTTATTGTTATAATCAAGATACATCGAATCAACCTTTACCCCAAACAGTTCTTTCATCTCATTTTCATAGAAAACTGCTGAAGGATATATATCTCCTATACTGGCAATCCGGGTATCTTCATCGATAACTATTCTGTAATTGATAAATTCATAACCCTTTGCAAATGAATAAGAAAGCTCATATCCGCCCGGAACGCTTACTGCACATATCTGTACAAGACGTGCGTTATCACGTTTCATTTTAAGGGCATATCCTGACAATTCGCTGCTGTCAATAACAGTCAATTCATATTCTTCCCTCATACTACACCTCTCGTTTCTTTTCCAGAATGTCAAGCGCTTTTACAACACCGTCAATGATTGACTCCGGTCTTGCAGCACATCCCGGCACATATACGTCAACGGGTATTACCTTGTCGGCTCCGCCAAGTATATTGTAACAGTCCTTAAATACGCCGCCGTTACATGCGCATATACCTACTGCAACTACTACTTTCGGATTCGGCATCTGTGAATATATCTGTTCAACTACCTGTTTATTCTGTGTATTAATTCCTCCGGTAATAAGAAGGATATCTGCATGCTTTGGATTACCTGTATTAATAATTCCAAATCTCTCAACGTCATACACCGGGGTCAGACATGCCAGAACCTCGATATCGCACCCATTACAACTGCTTCCGTCATAGTGCAAAAGCCATGGTGATTTTGATATTTTTGCCATGATGTCTCCTCCTTCTTAAAACAGATACTGAAGAATCAGTAAGTTTACGGTTCCCAATATAAATGTTACAGCCCAGGCAGATGAAAGCATAAGTTTCCACTTAACCCTGGCGCTTGTATTATCTATCAGTATCTCAATAAAGTATACTATGAAACATACCAGAATCGCAAGTGGAATACTCCACCAGTGACTGTTAATAACAAACAATGCAACTACTCCGAGAAGCATAATATTTTCATACCAGTGCGATATTTCAAGTATGGCAAACATACCGCCTGAAAGTTCCGTAGTAATACCTTTTACCATTTCCTGATGCGCATGATGTGACGTACTTATATCGAATGGCGATTTACGGAATTTTATTGTCAGGATATATACAAATCCAATAAAAATTCCCGGAAGATATATAATTGCCGAAACATCCTGTCTTGCTATATCGTTTACGGCAAAAGTCCCGGTAGCTTTATAGAATCCTACCGCTGCCAAAAGTACCATAGGCTCATAAGCAAGCATCTGCGCAAGCTCTCTCATTGCTCCCATTCTCGAAAACGGTGAATTAGGGAAACTTGCCGCCAGAACAAAGAACATTACTGCCGTAGTGAGAACAAAGAATACAAGCAGTATATCCAGTCCCGCAAAAAAGCATGAACCTGTAAATATTATAAATGCAAGGAAACAGAACATGTACAGATACTGCATACGTCCTATTGAAAGCGTTTCCTTGTTAATGAGCTTAATAACATCATAGAACGGCTGCAGTACGGAAGGCCCCTTCCTTCCCTGCATCCTTGCGGTAATCTTTCTGTCAATTCCCGAAAGCAGTCCGCCAAGCAAAGGCGCAAGCACTATAAATGCAATAACCCTGATTAAAACAGCAACATATGCACTCATTATAAAGCACCTCCTATTCCGATAACAGCAAATATAACAATTACGGCAGAGGCAAGGCATATAGTTAATCTCATAAGTTTATGTTCATCTACCATATCAGTAAAGTACCAGTTTGCAACATTAAGTGTCTTAACGTTATCAAATGAGTCAACAAACGACTTATTGTCACCTGTATTTATACCTGCCATATATTCATTACTCTTTGTCATGTTTACATTCTTCACAAATATATTTCCAATAACCGGAATTACTACCAGCGCAACAAGCATAAGAAGCATTATGTACATATCGGATGCTGAAAGTACCGGATCTATTATCTTTCCGTAAAGTTCATAAAGCATCGGCTGAAGCAGATAATATGCGATAACCGGAAATACAAAACAAAGCGCAATCATCATAAATGCATGTATTCCCATTGAACACCACTGGTTTGCCGACGTTTTATTACGTTCAGCCTCACCCGGAACCTGAACAAGCACTTTGCAGAGCCATTTTGTCCAGTAGAACAGCGTCGTTGCGCTTCCAAATACAAGGAATATTATAAGCACAACATTGTTTGCATCAATAAATGCCTTTAAAACTGCCCATTTGGAAATAAGCATACCAAACGGTGCTAAAAACATTCCTGCTATTCCTATGCAGAGAATAATTGCCAGCGCCGGGAATCTCTTTATAAGACCTGTCATATCTTCAATATTCCTTGAACCGGTAGCATTTTCTATAGCTCCGACTGTCTGGAACAAAAGCGACTTTGATACCGCGTGGAATATTACAAGCAGCACTCCTGCCCATACCGTCTGCGCGACGCCGACGCCTGCACAGGCAGTAATAAGTCCCAGGTTTGATATTGTCGAATATGCGAGTACGCTCTTTCCGTCACTTTGCGTAATTGCAAGAACACTTGCCGCAAAGAATGTAAGTCCTCCGATAAGCGCCACCATTGTACCTGCATATGTACCCGCCATTACAGGCGCAAGCCTTAAAAGCAGATATACGCCTGCCTTAACCATGGTTGCGCTGTGAAGGAGCGCAGACGAAGGCGTAGGCGCTACCATTGCACCGAGAAGCCATTTTGAAAATGGGAACTGCGCCGACTTGGTAAGTCCGGCAAAGGCAAGAAGTATAACCGGTATTATTACCATCTGGCCGTCACCGACAGATACAAGTTCTTTTAATGTACTTATATTCAAAACAAGCTCCGAATATATGATTGCTATACAGAAGCCAAGACCTCCGAGCAGATTCATCCATAAAGCCCTGAAACAATTGGTAATTGCTTCTTCGGTCTTTGTATATCCGATAAGAAGGAATGATGAAACACTCGTAATCTCCCAGAAGAAATAAATCCAGACAAGATTATTTGAAAATATAAGTCCGAACATTGCTCCAAGGAATACAAAAAGCATACCGAAGAAAAACGGTCTTCTGTCCTTATACTCGGTATGATGGTTGTGATAATCTTTTAAATACCCAACCGCATATACACATATCAAAGTACCAACTACTGCTACAATCAGGCACATTACTATAGTAAGCCTGTCACAGAACAGATGCATCTGCGCTTCAGCTTCAGGCTTGTCTGCAAGAAGCTCAAACCAGAGCATAAGACCTGTCTGTAATAAAGATAAAACTGCAGGCAGAACTTTTTTATACCGTATACTGAGCACAACTATCAGCACGGTTAAAAATAATTCGCCGCACATCATTATTCTATCAATCATTTCTGTTTCCTCAAGGTAAGCTACTGCCTCCCCTGAAATCAGGTGCATTACTGAAAAACAGACAGCCGCAGCAATAATTAATATACTGCTCGCATATACGACAATTTTTCTTACGTTATCATTTTTGGTACATGCCAAAATCGCTGCTGCCACAAATGGAAATAGAATCAAAAATCCGACAAATTCCATTCAGAATCCATCCTCCCCTCAAACTAAGTATTATTAAAGTAACGAACAATCATTACCAGAATATGATTATACCATCTCGACTGGCGTCTCGATGGAGATACTCGTCAAATGCCTCTTGACGCAAGCGTCGTCGGCACTTTCCTCGTTATTATATCATATGGCCGTTATACAATTCAACAAAAAGCTACTCTAAATATGATAAAACAGCATCTCCCATTTCCCTACATCCGACAAGCGTGCAGCCATCCTGCATTATATCTCCTGTCCTAAGACCGTTATCAAGCGCTTTCTTCACGGCTTTTTCAATAGCGTCCGCCTCATCCGGCATATCAAAACTGAAACGGCACATCATTGCGGCGGAAAGTATAGTACCGATAGGATTGGCTTTATTCTGTCCGGCAATATCAGGAGCTGAACCATGAATCGGTTCATAAAGTCCGCATCCTGTTTCGCCAAGGCTTGATGACGGAATCATTCCAATTGAACCTGTAATCATGCTCGCCTCGTCAGATAATATATCACCAAACAGATTTTCCGTAACTATGACGTCAAACTGTGAAGGCTCCTTTACTATCTGCATAGCGGCATTGTCAACAAGCATATCGCTGTATTCAACTTCCGGATATTCATCTTTAAGCCTGTGCATTACCTTTCTCCAAAGGCGGCTTGTATCAAGCACATTTGCCTTATCCACGCTGGTAAGCTTACGGTTTCTTTTCATAGCGGTTTCAAATCCGATACGTCCTATACGTTCAATTTCATGTTCCGCATACTCCATAATATCCGTTGCAACTTCTCTGCCATCTTTATTTACAGTAGTATGCTCGCCAAAATATACGCCGCCTATAAGCTCCCTTACAACTATGAAATCAATGCCTTTTTCAACAATGGAAGGCTTCAGAGGACTTGCCTGCGCAAGCTGTTCCCACAATTTTGCGGGTCTGTTATTAGAGTACAGTTTCATTCCGCCCCTGAGAGCCAGAAGTCCTTTTTCAGGTCTTTTGTCACCCGGTACATTATCCCATTTAGGACCTCCTACCGCGCCTAAAAGCACGCTGTCCGAAGCAAGACACCTGTCAAGCATCTCTTTTGGAAGAGGTTCGCCCCACTTATCTATTGCGCAGCCTCCCATATCCACATCTACATACTCAAAATTATGATTATACTTTTCTGCAACCGCATCAAGTATCCTTATAGCTTCATTTACAATTTCAGGTCCTATGCCATCTCCGCGTATAACAGCTATTTTCTTATCCATATTATTTTTCTCCCTTTCCGATTGACGCCATAAGCCCGCCTTCTGATATTATATTCTGTATAAATTCCGGAAACGGCTCGGCATTATATGTTTCACCGCGCGTAATATTCGTTATAACGCCGGTATCAAAATTAACTGCAACCTCATCTCCGTCTTTAATTGCATCGCTTGCCGCTTCACATTCCATTATTGGCAGTCCGATATTAATGGCATTGCGGTAAAAAATACGCGCAAACGTCTTAGCTATAACGCAGGATATGCCTGCCGTCTTAATTGCAAGCGGCGCATGTTCCCTCGATGAACCGCATCCAAAATTCAGTCCGCCTACCATAATATCCCCCGCTTTTACCTTGCCGGTAAAATCCTTATCTATATCCTCCATGCAATGCAGTGCAAGTTCTTTTGCATCAGGCGTATTAAGATAACGCGCAGGAATAATAACATCTGTATCTACATTGTCACCGTATTTATGTACATATCCTTTTGCTTCCATACTTATACCTCCTTAGGATTACTTATATAGCCTGTCAGCGCTGAAGCAGCCGCTACTGCCGGACTTGCAAGATATACTTCGCTTGATGTATGCCCCATGCGTCCGACAAAGTTTCTGTTCGTGGTCGATATACATTTTTCACCCGATGCCAGTATTCCCATATATCCTCCAAGGCATGGTCCGCAAGTAGGGGTTGACACAACGCAGCCGGCATCTACAAACGCTTCCATATAGCCTCTGGTAATACATTCTTTATATATCGCCATAGTTGCAGGAATAATTATTACCCTTACTCCTTTTTTCACTTTTTTACCTTTAAGTATCTCATAAGCTGTTTCCATATCAGATATTCTTCCATTAGTACAGCTTCCTATTACCACCTGGTCAATTTTAATATCTGAGGCTTCGCTTACAGGATGTGTATTTTCCGGAAGATGCGGATATGATACCGTAGGTTCAAGCTCTGAAAGATTAATTTCTATAGTCTGCGTATACTCTGCATCTTCATCCGCCTCATATACTTTATATTCTCTCTGCGTTCTTGCGTCCAGGTATTCCCTTGTAATATCGTCCACAGGGAATATTCCGTTCTTTGCTCCGGCTTCAATAGCCATATTGCATATGGTAAGACGGTCATCCATACCAAGCGAGCTTACTCCTTCGCCGCAAAACTCCATACTCTGGTATAAAGCTCCATCAACGCCTATCTTTCCTATAATATCAAGAATCACATCTTTTCCCGATACCCATTTTTTAAGCTTGCCTTTAAGTACTATTTTAATTGCAGAGGGAACTTTAAACCAGCATTTTCCCGTTGCCATTCCCGCTGCCATATCGGTACTTCCGACACCTGTTGAAAACGCTCCTACGGCGCCGTAGGTACATGTATGGCTGTCCGCTCCTATAATACAATCTCCAGCCGTTACAATACCTTTTTCCGGAAGAAGCGCATGTTCAACTCCCATTTCTCCTACATCATAAAAATTCTCTATATCATACTTATACGCAAACTCCCTGCACTGCTTTGACTGCTCTGCCGCTTTTATATCCTTGTTTGGGGCAAAGTGGTCAAGTACGATATTAATACGTGTGCGGTCATATACACTATCAAACCCTGCCTTTTCAAATTCATTTATTGCAACAGGAGTTGTTATATCATTTCCCAGCACTATATCAAGCGAAGCATTTATAAGCTGTCCCGCTTTCACCTCCGGAAGTCCCGCATGTGCTGCAAGTATCTTCTGCGTCATAGTCATTCCCATATATGTCATCTCCTTTTATATAATATAATCACTA
>CANPYY010000025.1 GCA_947588675.1 uncultured Lachnospiraceae bacterium
GCACATACGTGCTCCAGTCCCGCCCCTTACGGGGCTAAGACTGCTCACATGTGTGGAGTTCCTGCTTCGCAGGTTTCCCACAGGCAATCATACAGTCTTGTGTGCAAGCACCCAAGGGCAAATTTGCGGTACTCCACCCGTGTTCGCAGTCGTCGCACATACGTGCTCCAGTCCCGCCCCTTACGGGGCTAAGACTGCTCACATGTGTGGAGTTCCTGCTTCGCAGGTTTCTCACAGGCAATCATACAGTCTTGTGTGCAAGCACCAAGACTGTATGATTGCCTGTGGTACCACAAATAGAAACGTCTTTATCACTGTATAATTTGTGAAAGTATTTGTCAAGGTGCGTAGCGTGTGTTATTATGGAGATTAAACAGATGACAGCAATTTTAAAGGAGGTATTTTCATGAATTCGGTAAAACTCAGCAAGTTAATTAAAAAGATGAAACTTGAGAACCTTACGGCGAATATTAATTGTGATAAAATACGAATAATACAATATGACCTGAATCGTCCGGCGCTTCAGCTTGCAGGATTTTTTGAACATTTTGATAATCACAGAATACAGATTATAGGTCATGTTGAACATACTTATATGGAGCAGACTACGGATGACCACGGTGCTGAAACGATTAAAAATCTTATGGACCACGGCGTGCCATGTATTATATACTGCCGTGGAATGAGCATATCGGATGATATTATTAAACTGGGGTATCAGATGGGAGTGCCGGTGCTTAGAACACAGGAAACTACTTCGGCGTTTATGGCAGAAGTGATAAGGTGGTTAAGGGTTGAACTGGCGCCAAGAATGTCGATTCACGGAGTTCTGGTAGACATATATGGTGAAGGCGTTCTGATAATGGGTGAGAGCGGAATCGGTAAAAGTGAGGTTGCGCTGGAACTTATACACAGGGGACACAGGCTTGTATCGGATGATGTTGTTGAGATAATTAAAGAGAGCGATGAGCTTCTTATAGGTACTGCGCCTGATATAACAAGGCATTTTATTGAACTTAGGGGAATAGGCATAGTGGACGCCAAAGCATTATTCGGGGTTGAGGGCGTTAAAGACAGATGCTCGATAGACCTTGTTATAAAACTGGAGGAATGGAATAAAAATTCAGATTATGACAGAATGGGACTTGAGGAGCAGTATACGGAATTTCTTGGAAATAAGGTCGTATGTCATTCAATACCTATAAGACCGGGGCGGAATGTAGCGATTATATGCGAGGCGGCGGCGGTCAATTACAGACAGAAGCAGATGGGATACAATGCGGCTAAGGAAATGTATAACAGGGTTATGGATAATATGATGAATACGAGCAGGGAAGACTGATAATGAAAGATGTATTATACTATGCAGGTGCAGATATTGGAGGAACAGGCGTAAAACTTGGTCTTTATGAAAAAAGCGAAACAGGTGAAGCGCTTGTATATAAGTGGGAAATACCGACTGACAGGCGTGATAACGGAAAAAGCATACTTAATGATGTGGATGATTCAATAAAAAAAGTATGCGCGGACAAAGAGATTGATTATAAAATGATAGCAGGTCTGGGAATTGGCGTTCCTGGACCGGTAAATGAAGACGGAGTGGTATATGAGTGCGTAAATCTTGGCTGGAAAAAGGTAAATGTATGCAGTAAATACAGGGAAATATCGGATATTCCCGTTATAATGGCAGGAAATGATGCGAACATATCAGCGCTTGGCGAGATGTGGAAAGGCGGCGGAAAAGGCGCGTCAAGCCTTGTGATGGTTACGCTTGGAACAGGTGTTGGAGGAGGAATAATAATAGATGGCAGGATTCATCCGGGAATTAACGGAGCAGCAGGGGAAATCGGACACATTACAGTGAATCCGGATGAAACGGCGGTGTGCACATGTAAAAGCCGGGGCTGTCTTGAACAATATTCTTCTGCAACAGGGATTGTAAGGATTGCAAGAGATATAATGAATATACCCACAGATGAAGAAATCAGTGCAAAAACAATAATTGACAGGGCAAAGGCGGGAGATGCGCTTGCAGATAAAGCCGTAGATATTGCCATGAGATATCTGGGTATAGCGCTTTCAAATGTGGCGTGCGTGACAGACCCGCAGGTATTTGTTATCGGCGGAGGCGTATCAGCCGCCGGGGAATTTTTAATTAGTAAGATTGAAAAGTATTATAATAAGTATTCCATGAATACATTAAAGAATAAAGAATTTAGAATAGCTACGCTTGGGAATGATGCAGGCTTTTACGGATGTATTAAACTGGTTATGGATAATTCATGAGTGCGGGTGAATTTGTATGAATTGTATAGAGGATAAGCTTAACGGGCTTGACGGTGAACTTAATATTGAAACTAATGTAAGCATGAAAGAATATACTACTTTTAAAGCGGGCGGAGAGACTGCATGTCTTGTTTCGCCTTCTGATGTAAAAACTCTTTCAGATATAGTTAAACTGTGCAGGAAAAATAGTATTGATTATTATGTGCTTGGTAACGGAAGCAACGTTTTATTTACAGATTATGGTTATGACGGACTTGTAATACATATCGGAGAGACAATGTCAGTTATAGAGGAAGACGGAGATACTATAACGGCACAGGCGGGGGCGTCGCTTCCGTCGCTTGCAAAGAAAGCCGCAGATATCGGACTGTCAGGACTTGAATTTGCTTCCGGCATACCGGGAAGCGTGGGCGGCGCGGTTGTAATGAATGCAGGAGCTTACGGCGGGGAAATAAAAGATGTTATAGCATATGCAGATGTGTGCGATAATGAAGGAAATATATTAAGGCTTACATCCGAAGAACTTGGACTTGGATACAGAAGCAGTATAATACAGGAAAAGGAATATATAGTATGCTCGGCATGTTTTAAATTAAAAAAAGGCGATAAAAAAGAAATAAAAGAAAAAATGAATGATTATAATAACCGGCGAAGGGAAAAACAGCCGCTTTCTTATGCCAGCGCAGGAAGTACGTTTAAACGGCCGGAAGGACATTTTGCGGGGCAGCTTATTGAACAGTGCGGACTTAAAGGATTTCAAACAGGCGGAGCCAAAGTATCTGAAAAACATGCAGGATTTGTCATTAATACTGGAGATGCTACTGCGTCCGATATACTTGAGGTTATCCGGCATGTTCAGAATACGGTATATGAGAATACGGGAATTAAATTGGAAACTGAAGTAAAAATTATAGGGAAAATGGACAGACGCGAAGTAAATATTTTTACGTTCGGATATAAATACGGAGAACCCGGGGAATATGATTTAATAGTTGATGCGAGAGGTCTGCCGAACCCATATTATGTAAAAGAACTTAAAGATAAAAATGGAAATGATGACGAAGTATATGATTATGTAATGTCATCAGAACAGACAGCGGGATTTATTGAAGAAAATCTGTCGCTTATTTTGGAGTATATAGAAAAAAATAAAAAGATGCCGTTGGTTGCAATAGGATGTACAGGCGGAAGACACCGTTCGGTAACGATTGCCAGGGCATTAAGGGATTGTCTTTTGAAAAAGGAATATAAGGTGAATTTAAAACATAGAGATATAGATAAGTAATCAGGAGCAGGTTATGTCATTTTCAAGACAGGTTAAAGAGGAGTTATTAAATCAGATAAGTCCGGCCAGACATTGCAGAATAGCTGAAATTGCGGCAATAATATCATTTTGTGGTAAATGCAGATATTCAGAAAAGCGCGGCAGATATATTAATGTTGGTACAGAAAACTTGACAGTAGCAGTTAAATATTTTATGTTATTAGAGAAAACATTTAAAATTAAAGCTGAAGTTATGGTTAGAAGAAGTCATAATACTACATACTATCAGGTAGCTGTTATTGATAATGATAATGTAATGAATATATTACAGGCTGTAAAACTTGATGGGGGAAAGTATGTAAATGGTCTTGTAGTGCAGAATATATGCTGTAAGCGTGCATTTATAAGAGGAGCGTTTATGGCTGCGGGTTCTATTACCGATCCGGTAAAATCATACCATTTTGAAATAGCAGCGGGAGATGAAAAAAGAGCGGAAAGAATTAAGGATATTTTAAATACGTTTAATATTGGCTGCAGATATACCATACGTAAAAAAAATTATGTGGTATATGTTAAGGAGGGAGCGCAGATTGCAGATATATTAAGCGTAATGGAAGCTCATGTTGCGCTTATGAGCTTTGAAAATATAAGAATATATAAAGAGATGCGTAATTTTGTGAACAGGAAAGTAAATTGTGAGGCTGCAAATATAGGTAAAACTACGGAAGCGGCGCACAGGCAGATACAGGATATAATGTATATCAGGGATAATATGAATTTCGAGAATCTTCCTGAACATCTACAGGAAGTCGCCCGTATGAGAATTGAATATGCGGATGTTACATTAAAAGAGTTGGGGGAAATGCTTCATCCGCCTCTTGGTAAATCGGGTGTCAATCACAGATTAAGAAAGCTTAGTGAAATAGCTGTTAATCTGCGGAGGCAAAAGGAGGAAAAAAATGATATCCAGAACAATCAATGTAAGCATTGAAGAAAACCGTAACGTAAGACCTGAAGCAGTACTTGTACAGGTTGCAAGCAAGTATGATTGCCATATAGACGTTGAATATGACAACAAAAAGGTAAACGCAAAGAGCATTATAGGTATGATGTCATTGGGAATTTTCCCGGGAGAAGTAGTCACTGTTTATGCAGACGGCATAGACGAAACAACGGCTGTAAATGATATTGAAAAATATCTTAGCAGTAAGTAGCAGTATAAACTAAATATAAAATTAGCAGAGAGGCTGTAAAAACTGTTTAAGGTTTAGACAGCTTCCTCTTTTTTGTGGTATACTTGTAGACAGGAGGTGGAAAAGATGGGTTTTGTGCATCTTCATGTACATACGGAATACAGTCTGCTTGACGGTTCAAGTAAAATAAAAGAGCTTGTGGGCAGGGCGAAAGAGGTCGGTATGGACAGTATTGCCATAACTGACCATGGCGTTATGTACGGGGTTATAGATTTTTATAAAGCTGCGCACGAGGCAGGAATAAAACCGATAATAGGCTGTGAGGTATATGTAGCGCCGGGCTCGAGATTTGACAGGGAAGGTGCAGGGCATGATGAAAGATACCACCATCTTGTACTTCTTGCGGAAAATAATAAAGGTTACAGTAACCTTATAAAAATTGTATCGAAAGGTTTTATAGAAGGGTTTTACTATAAACCGCGTATAGATTATGAAATACTTGAGGAATATCACGAAGGGATAATCGCTTTAAGCGCATGTCTTGCAGGCGTGGTTGCGAGCAATTTAAGGCTTGGTTTTTATGAAGAAGCAAAAAGGGAGGCTTTGAGGCTCAGGGATATATTTGGCGAGGATAATTTTTTCCTGGAACTGCAGGACCACGGCCTTGCAGAGCAGGCAAATGTAAATCAGGGAATTATGAAACTGCATGAGGAAACGAAGATTCCGCTTGTTGCGACAAACGATATACATTATATTAATGCCGATGATGCAGAGGCGCATGATATACTTTTGTGTATTCAGACACAGAAAAAAGTAAATGATGAAAACCGCATGAGGTATGAAGGCGGTCAGTATTACCTGAAAACAGAAG
The DNA here is from genome assembly GCA_947588675.1 of uncultured Lachnospiraceae bacterium. Lineage (GTDB taxonomy): Bacteria > Bacillota > Clostridia > Lachnospirales > Lachnospiraceae > V9D3004. The sequence continues at coordinate 5,615 of CANPYY010000025.1, forward strand.
AAGAAATGAGAGCGCTTTTCCCATATGCACAGGAGGCGATAGACAATACGGTAATTGTTGCGGACAGATGCAATGTAACTATTGAATTTGGAAATTATAAACTCCCCAGATATGATGTCCCGTCAGGATATTCGGCGGAGGAGTATCTGGAAAAACTCTGTAATGAGGGAATAAAAAACAGATACGGAGAAAAAGCCGAAGAATATATGGACAGGCTTAAATATGAAATATCCGTAATAAAGGATATGGGATTTGTAGATTATTTTCTTATAGTATGGGATTTTATAAAGTATGCAAAGGATAATAAAATATCGGTAGGACCGGGACGGGGTTCGGCTGCGGGAAGCATAGTTGCATATTCGCTGAATATTACTGATATTGACCCGATACGGTACAATCTGCTTTTTGAAAGATTTCTTAATCCGGAGCGTGTAACAATGCCCGATATAGACATAGATTTCTGTTTTGAAAGAAGGCAGGAGGTCATTGACTATGTCGTTAGAAAATATGGAAAAGACAGGGTTGTGCAGATAGTAACATTTGGTACAATGAAGGCGAGAAATGCAATAAGGGATGTAGGCAGGGCGCTTGATTTAAGCTATTCGTATGTTGATTCAATTGCGAAAATGATACCGAATGAACTTGGAGTTACAATAGATTCCGCCCTTAAAAAGAATCCCGAGCTTTCTCAGGTTTACGCTTCTGACGAGCAGTGCAGGTATCTTATAGATATGTCAAAAAAGCTTGAGGGGCTTCCAAGACATACTTCAATGCATGCGGCGGGAGTGGTTATAAGTAATGCTCCGGTAATAGAATATGTACCGCTTCTAAAGGCGGCAGACGGTACAATAACTACACAGTATACGATGACAACGCTTGAAGAACTGGGACTTCTTAAAATGGATTTTCTGGGTCTTAGGACGCTTACGGTTATAGAATCTGCAATTGACCTTGTAAATTACGGGTGGCAGCAGGGTTATGAGCATATCAGAACCGGTAAAGCGGGAGAAATTATGGAAAAATGCGGTCATTCATTTTCTGTAGACGACATAGATTATGATGATAGGGAAGTATACGAGCTTATCGGTTCAGGGCATTGTGAGGGAATATTCCAGCTTGAAAGCGCAGGAATGAAAAGTTTTATGAAAGAACTTGCGCCACACAACCTTGAGGACATTATTGCCGGAATCTCCCTTTACAGGCCGGGCCCAATGGATTTTATACCGCAATATGTAAAAGGTAAGAACAGCGGTTCGGAGATTGTATATGAATGTAAGGAATTGCAGCCGATACTTGCCCCTACCTACGGCTGTATAGTATATCAGGAGCAGGTAATGCAGATAGTACGTGAACTTGCAGGGTACAGCTATGGCCGAAGCGATTTGGTAAGACGCGCGATGTCTAAGAAAAAAGCTTCGGTAATGGAAAAGGAAAGAAAGAATTTTGTATATGGTAATAAGGAAGAAAACGTAAAGGGCTGTATTGCTAATGGAATTGATGAAAATGTTGCGATGCACATATTTGACGAAATGACGGATTTTGCAAGCTATGCCTTTAATAAATCTCATGCGGCCGCATATGCCGTGGTATCATACAGAACGGCATACCTTAAATGTTATTTCCCGATAGAATTTATGGCTGCGCTTATGACGTCAGTCATGGGCAGGACAGATAAGATAGCGGAATATACGATGCACCTGAGGCAGCTTGGAATTGATATACTGCCTCCAAGTATCAACGAAGGTTTTGGAGATTTTTCGACGGGCGAAACCGGAATACGTTACGGAATGTCTGCAATAAAGAGTATAGGAAGACCGGTGATAGACGCAATAGTAGGTGAAAGAAAGAACGGCAGGTATAAAGATTTCGGTGATTTTGCAAAAAGAATTTCAGGTACTGAAGTTAATAAAAAAGCAATTGAAAATCTGATAAAAGCCGGAGCAATGGATGACCTTTACGGCAACAGGCATCAAAAGATGATGATGTATTCGCAGATTATTGATGATACGAATAATGATAAAAGAACCAATACTGAAGGGCAGATGAACCTGTTCGAGTTTGCTTCTCAGGGTGAAGCGGAGGAATTTGCGATAAGATACCCTGATGTAGCCGAATTTGATAAGGAAGAAATGCTGACCTATGAAAAAGAGGTGCTTGGGATATATATAAGCGGACATCCTTTGGAAGAATATGAGAATACCTGGCGTAAAAATATAACGAATACGACGTCGGATTTTCTTATAGATGAAGAAACAGGGGAAACGATTATTAAAGACGGCGCGAGCGTGGTAGTCGGCGGAATGGTTATTGATAAAACCGTAAAAACTACGAAGACAAATAGCCTTATGGCGTTTATAACGGTAGAGGATTTGCTGGGAAGCGTGGAAGTTATTGTGTTCCCGAAGGATTTTGAAAAATATAAAAAATATATTGATTTGGATGCAAAGGTGTTCATATCCGGACGGGCTACGGTGGAAGAAGACAGAGCGGGAAAAATAATATGCAGCAGGGTAATACCGTTTGATATGCTTCCAAGGCATTTGTGGATAAGGTTTCCTGATAAGACCGCATATCTTGCGGGTGAAAGTGATATTATGGATATAATGGGCGGAAGCGACGGAACAGACAGGATAAGCATATATCTTGAAAAGGAAAAACAGATAAAACATCTGCCAATGAGTATGGGCGTATGTGCGGATAATGAACTTGTAAGTAAGTTTAAAGCACGTTTTGGTACGGAAAATATTCAGGTGGTAGAAAAGAAAATAGAATAAAAATAAGGAGGTAATGATATATGAGTCAAAAACAACAAACTATAGGAGTACTTACAAGCGGTGGTGATGCACCGGGCATGAATGCAGCGATAAGGGCTGTTGTCAGAACTGCTACGGACCTTGGGCATAAGGTAAAAGGAATAATGAGGGGCTTTACAGGGCTTCTGGAGGAAGAATTTATTGATATGGATGCCATGAGCGTGTCCGATATCATTTCAAGAGGCGGAACAATCTTATATACGTCAAGGTGTGATGAGTTCAAAACTGAGGAAGGACAGATTAAAGGAGCCGAGATATGCAGAAAACACGGAATTGACGGAGTGGTTGTCATTGGCGGAGACGGTTCTTTCAGAGGTGCGGAAAAGCTTGCGGAGCAGGGAATAAGGACAATAGCTGTTCCGGGTACGATTGACCTTGATATAGCCTGTACCGAATATACGGTAGGTTTTGATACCGCAGTAAATACTGCAATGGAAGCTGCCGATAAATTAAGAGATACCGCGGGTTCGCATGAACGCTGTAATCTTATAGAAGTAATGGGACGTACCGCGGGACATATTGCGCTTTGGTGCGCCATTGCAAACGGTTCCGAATATGTGCTTTTGCCCGAAACATATAATGACGGTGAACTGGATAAGCTTATAGAAAAGGTAAAGAGTAAACATAAAATAGGTAAAAAGCATCATATTATCGTTAATGCTGAAGGTATAGGAGATTCATTTGAAATAGCAAAAACGATTGAGAGGGAAACAGGTATTGAAACAAGGGCGACTGTTATAGGGCATATACAGCGTGGCGGAAGTCCTACATGCCGTGACAGGGTATATGCGTCGGCTCTTGGTTCAAGGGCGGTAGACCTTCTTGACCAGGGTCAGACAAGCAGAGTGGTTGCATACAGGCACGGACAGTTTACTGATTATTCAATATCTGAGGCAATGGCAATGCAAAAAACAATAGACCCGAATCTTGACAGACTGATACATAAACTTTCAAGATAAAATAAAAAATCATGGTATCTGTCAGGCAGCTTTGAACTGAGCGATACCATGCAATACGGAAATTGGTTTAAAGACATATTCAAAATGCAGGCAATCCATATGACGTGGCGCCTGCATTTTGAATATAAACTTATCGCCCGAATAGGGAAAATTTATTCGGATTTGTCTGTTTACTCAGATTCTTCAGGTTCTTCAGATTCGTTAGCATCTTCAGATTCATCTGCTCCCGATTCCTCCATTTTGACAGGTACGACATCCTTTTCTTCATCCTCGTCAGAGTCATTGAAAATATCGTCGTCAAAGTCTTCGTCGAAATCATCATCAAAGTCGTCATCTAAATCTTCATATGAATCTTTCAGGAGGAACTTTTTTACTACATAGTATGCTCCGCCAATAGCAGCGCCAATAGATGCAAGACCTACAAAGAATTTCATCAGTTTTTTCATATATCGGACTCCCTTCTTTTATCATTATATATCATGTTATTAATTATAATTCCTGTATAATCAAAAATCAATAACATAGAAAAAATTATTTCCGGTTGCTTCTTCTCCAGATATTCATTTTTTCAGCTTCTTTTATGAGCTCATCTCTGAAGTCAGGATGTGCAACAGATATGATTGCCTCGCATTTTTGCCAGGTAGCAAGACCCTTTAAATTTACAAGTCCGTATTCTGTAACAAAATAGTGTATATTGGCTCTTGTGTCAGTTACTATAGAGCCATCGGCAAGTGTCGGCCTGATTCTGGAATGTGTTACTCCGTCCTTTGATGTGAATGTTGACGAGCAGCATATAAAACTTTTTCCTCCATTTGAAAGATATGCACCAAGCACAAAGTCCAGTTGTCCGCCGGCGCCGCTTATATTACGCGTTCCCGCCGACTCGGCGTTAACCTGTCCAAAAAGGTCTATATCAACGGTATTATTTATGGAAATAAAATTATCAAGCGCAGATATCTGTCTGATATCATTCGTATAACTTACCGATGCGCTCATGCACTCGGGATTGTTGTCAAGAAAATCGTACAGCTTCTTCGTGCCTGCAGCAAATGCGTATGTCTGTCTGAAACGGTCGATATTTTTTCTTGCGCCTGTAATCTTTCCTGCGTTTGAGATATCCACAAAAGCATCGACATACATTTCGGTATGCACTCCGAGATCTTTAAGGTCTGACTCTGCAATAAGTGAACCCACAGCGTTTGGCATACCGCCAATTCCAAGCTGAAGACAGGCTCCGTCAGGTATTTCGTTTACAATAAGCTTTGCAACAGTTTCATCTACTTCTGTAGCAGGTCCGCCGGAAGAAAGTTCAGCGATATCAGGGTTATCTCCCTCGACAATCATATCAACCTGAGATATATGTATGCAGTGTTCCATGCCTCCAAGGCATCGCGGCATATTTTTATTTACCTCGACGACAACGGTTTTCGTGGTTTCGCATACGGCCGTCATATGTGAGGCGCTTGGTCCGAAGTTAAAATAACCGTGTTCGTCCATAGGGGCAACCTGAAAGTAAGCAACATTGCCCGGAGTGGCGGAATCACGGTAATATCTCGGAAGTTCCGAATATCTGATAGGGGCGTAATATGCGAAGCCCTGTGCTGCAGCTTTCCTTTCTATACCGCCCATATGCCAGGAGTTCCATTCAAAATGTTCGGAAGGGTTTTCAATTTTAAATATTTCGGGAACCCACATAAGTATACCGCCCCTTACATGTACGTCAGTAAGCTCAGACATACGTTTTGCAAGGGCTTTGTCAATTGCAACGGGGGTTGTTACAGTCCAGCCGTAATCAACCCAATCTCCGCTTTGTACTGCCATTGCGGCAGTTTCAGCAGTAACAAGTTTGTCTTTATAAATTTTTTGATAATCCATATAACCTCCTGATTAATAATTCGGTAACATGCTTAATTTTTGTAAAGTCGAGATAAACTCGAGATTTGCTATTGTTATTTGAACCGAATTGTAATATAATACATATAACTGGTTGTTATTTTAGCATTGCTTAGTATGATGGTCAAGCTGTTTTAGCATGTAACAAAAGCAGTATTGGCTTTTTATTAAAAAAAAGATTGATAAAAATTTGACAATGTTGTATTATGTCATTGTGTATAAGTTTTCAGGAGGTTTACTATGGTTAAAGCAGTATATCCGGGAAGTTTTGATCCTGTAACCTGCGGACATGTAGACATTATCAGGAGAGCAGCCAGGGTTGTGGATGAGCTTATTATAGGCGTTCTTGTAAACAGCGCGAAACAGCCGATGTTTTCGATGGATGAACGCTGCAGTATGATTGAGGAAGCCGTAAAGGATATATCAAATGTAAAAGTGGAAGCATTTGAAGGACTTACGGTTAATTTCGCAAAAAAGCACGGCGCCTCTGTTATTATAAGGGGACTGCGGGCGGTTACCGATTTTGAAAATGAAATGCAGCTTGCCCAGACTAATCACAGCATTGATAATGATATTGATACGTTGTTTTTTACAACAAGTCTTGAATATGCTTTTCTAAGTTCTACTATAGTTAAGGAAATTGCATGTTATGGTTCGGACATAACAAATCTTGTGCCGGATAATGTTGCCGCAAAGCTTAAAAAAAAGTTTAAGGATAACAAATAAATTTAATCTATATTTATTAAGGAGGAACATTTTATGTCAAAGAAAGTAGTTTTAGCCGGAGCATGTCGTACAGCTATCGGAACAATGGGAGGTACGTTAAGTACTACTCCTGCAACAGAGCTGGGGGCAATTGTAATTAAAGAAGCTCTGAACAGGGCGGGCGTTAAACCGGAAAATGTAGACCATGTATATATGGGATGCGTTATCCAGGCGGGCCTTGGACAGAATGTTGCACGTCAGGCATCGATTAAGGCAGGGCTTCCTGTGGAAGTACCGGCTGTAACAGCTAACGTAGTATGCGGTTCGGGTCTTAACTGCGTTAATATGGCAGCTCAGATGATTATTGCAGGGGATGCGGATGTTGTAGTTGCCGGCGGTATGGAAAATATGTCAATGGCTCCGTTTGCACTTCCTCAGGCACGTTTCGGATACAGAATGAATAACGGAACATTGGTTGACACAATGGTGAATGACGCATTATGGGATGCATTTAATGGGTATCATATGGGAACAACAGCAGAAAATATATGCGAGCAGTGGGGACTTACAAGAGAGGAACTTGATGAGTTTGCTCTTGCAAGCCAGCAGAAAGCCTGCAAAGCAATTGAAACAGGAGCGTTTAAGGATGAAATAGTTCCTGTTGAAGTTAAACAGAGGAAACAGACGGTTATATTTGATACGGATGAAGGACCACGTCCTAATTCAAGCATGGAAGCGCTTGCTAAACTCCGTCCTGCATTTAAGTCTGCAGACGGTTCGGCAGGAAAGATGGTTACCGCAGGTAATTCATCAGGTATTAATGACGGCGCAGCAGCAGTTATTGTAATGTCGGAAGAAAAGGCTAAGGAACTTGGAGTAACTCCTATAGCAACATGGGTGGCAGGAGCGCTTGGCGGAGTAGACCCTAAGATTATGGGTATCGGACCTGTTGCAGCTACTAAGAAGGTTATGGAAAAAACAGGATTGACTATTGATGATTTTGATGTATATGAAGCAAATGAAGCTTTTGCTGCACAGTCGGTTGCAGTAGGAAAAGAGCTTGGATTTAATCCTGATAAGCTGAATCCTAACGGTGGAGCTATTGCGCTTGGACATCCGGTTGGAGCTTCAGGATGCCGTATTCTTGTTACGCTGCTTCATGAGATGGCAAAGAACGATAGCTACAAGAGAGGTCTGGCAACACTTTGTATCGGCGGCGGAATGGGCTGTGCTACGGTTGTTGAAAAATATTAATATTGGAAGTTATAAAGGAGAGTATTAATTCATGGGATATGTTAATTATGAAGTAAATGGATATGTTGCAAAAGTAACTATCAACCGTCCGGAAGCGCTTAACGCGCTTAACGGCGACGTGCTTAAAGACCTGAGCGATACATTTGATGCTATTGATACCGACGCTGTACGTTGTGTGATTGTGACCGGTGCAGGCGAGAAGTCATTTGTGGCAGGCGCTGATATCGGAGCAATGAGTACTATGACAAAGGCGGAAGGAGAGCAGTTTGGAAAGTATGGAAACGATATTTTCCGTAAAATTGAAACATTCCCTGTTCCCGTAATTGCTGCAGTCAACGGATTCGCTCTGGGCGGAGGCAATGAGCTTGCAATGAGCTGTGATATAAGAATATGTTCAGCTAACGCAATGTTCGGACAGCCTGAAGTAGGACTTGGAATTACTCCGGGATTTGGAGGCACGCAAAGGCTTGCGCGTATAATCGGGGTAGGAAAAGCAAAAGAAATGGTATATGGCGGAAGAAATATCAAAGCCGATGAGGCATACAGGATAGGACTTGTAAACGCAGTATATGAAAACGTGGAGGAACTTATGGCAGCAGCCGATAAGATGGCTATGGGAATTGCAAGCCAGGCTCCTATTGCCGTACGTAACTGTAAGAAGGCAATGAACGAGGGACTTCAGGTTGATATGGATGCGGCTATTGTTATTGAGGAAAAGCTTTTTGGCGATTGTTTTGAAACCGAAGACCAGAAAGCAGGAATGGGTAATTTCCTTGAGAAAGACAAGTCAAAGAAACTTAAAGTAGTTCCATTCAAAAATAAATAAAAGTTATTAATAAGGAGGACGTAAATAAAATGAAAGTTGGAGTTATCGGTGCAGGAACAATGGGTTCAGGTATTGCACAGGCGTTTGCACAGACTGAAGGATATGAGGTATATCTGTGCGACATTAATGAAGAATTTGCAGCTAACGGAAAGAATAAAATCGCTAAAGGGTTTGAAAAACGTATAGCTAAAGGTAAGATGGCTAAAGAGGATGCCGATGCTATTCTTGCAAAGATTACAACAGGTGTAAAGGATATCTGTACGGATGCAGACCTTATTGTAGAAGCTGCGCTTGAAGTTATGGATGTTAAAAAGCAGACATTTAAAGAACTTGAATCAATATGTACCAAACCTGACGTTATATTTGCAACTAATACATCATCTCTTTCAATTACGGAGATTGGAGCAGGATTAAGTAAGCCTGTTATAGGAATGCATTTCTTCAATCCTGCGCCTGTTATGAAACTTATTGAAGTTATCGCGGGTGAGAATACGCCTGATGAAATGGTTGATAAAGTTATAAAGATTTCTGAAGAAATCGGAAAGACGCCTGTTAAGGTAAATGAAGCGGCAGGATTTGTTGTAAACAGAATACTTATCCCTATGATAAATGAAGCTGTCGGAATATATGCTGACGGCGTGGCTTCAGTAGAGGGAATTGATACGGCTATGCAGCTTGGAGCTAACCATCCGATGGGACCTTTAGCGCTTGGCGATCTTGTAGGTCTTGATATCTGTCTTGCAATTATGGAAGTTCTTCAGGCTGAAACGGGCGATTCAAAGTATAGGCCGCATCCGCTTCTCAGAAAGATGGTTCGTGCAGGCAAACTTGGAAGAAAGACAGGAATCGGTTTCTACGATTACAGAAAATAAGCCTATAATGTATAAAAAATAAATGGAGGAATATAAATCATGGATTTTTCTTTAGATAAAAAACATGAAATGGCGAGAACCTTATTTAAGGAATTTGCCGAAACAGAAGTAAAGCCTCTTGCTCAGGAAGTTGATGAAACAGAGGTATTCCCAAGAGGAACAGTAGAGAAAATGGCTAAAGCAGGTTTCTTAGGGATTCCTGTACCAAAGGAATATGGCGGACAGGGATGTGATCCGCTTACATATGTTATGTGCGTTGAGGAACTTTCCAAAGTATGCGGTACAACAGGAGTTATCGTATCTGCTCATACATCGCTTTGCATAGATCCTATCATGACATATGGTACTGAAGAACAGAAACAGAAATATGTAAAAGATCTTGCTACGGGAGCAAAACTTGGTGCATTCGCCCTTACAGAGCCGGGAGCAGGAACAGACGCACAGGGAGCCCAGACCAAAGCGGTGCTTGACGGTGATGAGTGGGTGCTTAACGGTTCAAAGTGCTTTATTACCAACGGTAAGGAAGCTGATGTGTATATAGTTATAGCTATTACAAGTATAGCAGAAGATAAACGCGGACGTAAAAAGAAGAACTTCTCTGCATTTATTGTAGATAAAGGAGCTCCGGGATTCTCATTTGGAACAAAGGAGAAGAAAATGGGTATCCGCGGTTCATCTACATATGAACTTATATTTGAAGACTGCAGGATTCCTAAGGAAAATCTGCTTGGACCTGAAGGCAGGGGATTCCCTATTGCGATGCATACACTTGACGGCGGACGTATCGGAATTGCTGCACAGGCTCTTGGTATTGCGGAAGGCGCGCTTGACCGTGCTATAGAATATACCAAGGAGAGAAAGCAGTTTGGACGTTCTATCGCACAGCAGCAGAATACGCAGTTTAAGCTGGCAGATATGGCTACAAGAATAGAAGCTGCAAAGTTCCTTGTATACAGGGCTGCAATCGCTAAGGCAACACAGAAAGTATATTCAGTAGAAGCAGCAAAAGCTAAACTTTTTGCAGCGGAAACGGCAATGGCAGTAACAACTGAAGTTGTGCAGTTGTTTGGCGGCTATGGTTATATCAGGGAATATGATGTAGAACGTATGATGCGTGATGCTAAGATTACAGAAATATATGAAGGAACATCAGAAGTTCAGCGTATGGTAATTTCTGGTGCATTGCTTAAATAAATATTAAATTGTAAGGAGTGAATACCGTGAAAATCGTTGTATGTATTAAACAGGTTCCAGATACCAAAGGCGGAGTTAAGTTTAATCCTGACGGAACACTGGATAGAGCAGCAATGCTTGCTATAATGAATCCGGATGATAAAGCCGGACTTGAGGCGGCGCTTAGAATAAAAGAAGAACACGGCGCTGAAGTAACAGTTATTACAATGGGACTTCCAAAGGCTGATGATGTTCTTCGTGAAGCATTGGCAATGGGAGCGGATAAAGCAATCCTTGTAACTGACAGGGTGCTTGGAGGAGCTGATACATGGGCTACGTCTACAACCATAGCAGGAGCGCTTAGAAATATAGATTACGACCTGATAATAACAGGACGTCAGGCAATTGACGGAGATACTGCACAGGTTGGTCCTCAGATTGCCGAGCATCTTAATATACCTGTTATTTCCTACGCTGAAGATATCAGGGTAGAGGGTGATTATGTAATTGTTAAAAGACAGTATGAAGACAGATATCATGAGATTAAGGCTAAGATGCCTTGTCTTGTAACAGCACTTTCAGAATTAAATGTTCCTCGTTATATGACACCGGGCGGAATATTTGACGCATATGACAGTGAAGTAACAGTATGGGGAAGAAATGACCTTAAAGATGTAGATGATTCAAACCTTGGTCTTAAAGGTTCTCCTACAAAGATTGCTAAAGCATCTGATAAAGTCCGTAAAGGCGCCGGTGAAAAAGTTACTCTTGATGCTTCTGAGTCAGTAGATTATATCATGAGTAAACTTAAAGAGAAACATGTTATTTAATATGATGAAGGAAAGTGGTGAAAAAAATGGGTTTAGAACAATATAAGGGCGTATATATCTACGCTCAGCAGGTAGATAATGAATTAAGCAGTATTGCTTTTGAATTGATAGGAAAAGCCAAAGAACTGGCAAAAGACCTTGATACGGATGTTACCGCAGTGCTTCTTGGACATAATGTAAAGAATCTTTGCGACAGTCTGGCTGAGTATGGCGCAGATAAGATTATCGTTGTGGATGATCCGGAACTTGAAGTATACAGGACGGAACCATACGCGCATGCTCTTGCGTCAGTTATTAATGAGTATAAACCTGATATTATGCTCGTTGGCGCTACGGCAATCGGAAGGGATCTCGGACCTACTGTATCAGCAAGAGTTAAGACAGGACTTACCGCTGACTGTACAGTGCTTGAGATAGGAGATTTCCCAATCAACCCGATGCCTAATCAGGAACAGAAGCATAATCAGCTTCTTATGACACGTCCTGCTTTTGGCGGTAACACAATCGCAACTATTGCATGTCCGGATAACCGTCCGCAGATGGCTACAGTACGTCCCGGCGTTATGCAGAAGCTGGACCCTGTTAAGGGAGCAAAAGCAGAGATTATAGAGTATAATCCGGGCTTTGAGGAAAACAATAAGTACGTTGAAATTATTAATATTATTAAACAGGCTAAAACAACGGAGAACATAATGGATGCAAAAATTCTTGTATCCGGCGGACGTGGAGTTGGTTCTGCAGAGAATTTCCAGATGTTAAGAGATTTGGCAGATGTTCTTGGAGGAACAGTAAGCTGTTCGCGTGCAGTAGTTGAGAACGGCTGGCTTCCGGTTGACCTTCAGGTTGGTCAGACAGGTAAGACCGTACGTCCTAATCTGTATTTTGCAATTGGTATATCAGGTGCAATCCAGCATGTAGCCGGTATGGAGGAGTCAGATATTGTAATAGCAATTAATAAAGATGAAGATGCACCAATCTTTGATGTTGCAGATTATGGTATCGTAGGTGATTTGAATAAAATTGTACCTGCTCTTACACAGGCGCTTAAAGCAGAACTTGCGTAAATACATTTAATTGCATAATATTTTATATGTGATAAATACCTCTTTTGTTTAGCGGACAGGAGAGGTATTTTTTATGATTATTATTGTAATAGGTGTACAGAATTTGAGGGAGCGTTCACTGTCTGGTAATACACGTTCTCACTCGGCTCCGCACGCAGCGGATACGTAAGTTTGCGGATAAAAACGCCGCAAACTAAGTACCGGCGGCGTCACACGGTATTGCCAGACAGTGAACGCCCCTCACATCTTGCAGCCTGTTGCAATAATTATTATAAACAGTAGATATTGTCCGGAGATTTTTAAGTTGCAATATTATTATAAACAGTATATTATTAGCAGGGTTGTATGGATGATGTGATACTGCCTGTACAAGCAAACATTAGGCAGATTGTCGCAGTTTTCGAGCATAACAATATATGTCATAAGCGGCGCAGAAAAACAAGAAAAAGAGACGTGTTTGCGGTACAGGCAGTATCATAGTATTGATATAATCCTGATAAAAGATTTTTTGAGGTTTATTTTATGAAAAGCAATAATGGTAAAAGAAACATAATATGGGAATTTCTGCATGGCTGCCGCGCAATGTTTGTACTCAGTATTTTTTCGGCAGCAGTCATGGCGTTTGCAGATATGGTTAATCCTCAGATTATACGTATTGCGGTTGATAATGTAATCGGAGGCAATACGGCTTCCTTTGCGGAAGGAATTATGAAAATAGTTGATTTTTTCGGAGGATTTGCGTATCTTCGGAAAAATTTGTGGATAATGGCGCTGGCAGTTATTGTTGTGGCAGTATTTAAAGTTGTCTTTGAATATATTTTTCGTGTAAGCAATACAAAGGCGTCGGAAACACTCGTAAAAAATATGCGGGATTCGCTTTTTAGCCATATTGAGCATCTGCCTTTTTCGTGGCATATGAACAACCGTACCGGAGATATTATACAAAGATGTACTTCGGATATTGATACAATTAAAAACTTTATTTCGGAACAGCTTACTTCGGTAATAAGAATAATAATACTGCTTGTTATGGCAATGTCGTTCATGCTGTCCATGGATGTTTTGCTTACGGTAATTGCATTGGCGCCAATGCCGGTTATTATAACATATTCTTTTCTGTTCCATAAAAAAATCGGCAGGGGCTTTATAAAATGCGATGAGAGCGAAGGAGTATTATCTGCAATGGCGCAGGAGAACCTTACGGGAGTACGTGTAGTTCGTAGTTTTGGCAGGGAAAGATATGAGCGGGATAGATTTGAAAGCCATAATGAAGAATACACAAACCTTTGGGTAAAGCTTGGAAAAATAATGAGCAGATTTTGGAGTACTTCTGATATATTGTCGGGAATACAGGTTATGCTGGTAGTTATATTTGGAGCGCTGTTTTGCATTAACGGACATATGAGCACAGGAGAATACATTGCATTTATTTCATATAATGCGCTGCTGGTATGGCCGATAAGACAGTTGGGACGCATGATATCGGAAATGAGTAAAGCCGGAGTTTCTATCTCGCGTATAAGATACATAATGGAATCTGAAACGGAATCAGATAAACCGGATGCGGTAACACCGCCGATGGATGGAGATATAGTATTTGATAATGTAAGTTTTGCATACGAGAACTGTCCGCAGGTACTGAAAAATATATCATTTACAATGAAGGGCGGCACGACGCTTGGAATATTAGGCGGCACGGGAAGCGGTAAATCAACGCTTATGCTTTTGCTGGATAAGCTGTACGATTTGCAGGAAGGCTGTGGAAAGATTACTATAGGCGGTGTAGATATAGCGGATATACAGTCGGATTATCTCAGAAGCAACATAGGAATGGTACTTCAGGAACCATACCTGTTTTCGAGAACGCTCGCTGAAAATATAGGTATTACACGTACTGATATTACTTTAAGTGAAATAAGGGAAGCTGCGAGAACGGCATGTATGGAAGATACAATAGATGACTTTAAGAAAGGTTATCAGACATTTGTCGGGGAACGCGGAGTAACGTTGTCCGGCGGTCAGAAGCAAAGGACTGCCATAGCAAGGATATTAACGCAAAATACGCCTATTATGATATTTGATGATTCTTTATCGGCGGTAGATACTGAAACTGATGAGAAAATACGGAATGCGCTTGAAAAACATTTTAAAAATTCCAGCGTGATACTTATTTCACATCGTATAACCACTCTTAGTAAAGCCGATAAGATTATTGTATTGGATAAGGGCATGATAGCTGAACAGGGAACGCATGATGAACTGAAATGTGCAGGAGGCATATATCAAAGGATATATGAAATTCAGTCCGGGGCAGATGATAATATTATAAAGGAAGGGATGGCGTGAGTATGAACGAAGATAATAAAAAATCACTTCCGTTTTTTGGCATAGGAAAGATTATACCATATATGAAAAAGTACCGTATTATAATAATTGCCATGATAGCGTGCGGACTTTGCGGAAGCCTTACCGATATTTTGTTTCCTATATATCAAAGGTATGCGCTCAATCATTTTGTCGGAGATATGACTCTTGATACGCTTCCGTTTTTTATAGCAGTTTATATTATTACGGTTATATTTGCAGGTGTAGTAAATTATATTTCATGTTTTCATGCGATGAAAATAGAAGTAAGCGTTAATAAGGATTTACGTAATGCGGCATTTGAACATCTGCAGACGCTGTCGTTCTCATATTATAATCAGAACAGCGTGGGTTACATACATTCAAGGGTAATGAGCGATACGGCGCGTATAGGCACGCTTGTTTCATGGAGAATGATGGATGGCGTATGGCACTTATCGTATCTTGCAGGTTCTATTATTGTTATGTTTGTGGTGAATCCAAAGCTTACATTTCTGGTAGTGCTTATTGTTCCGCTCATTGTCCTGCTATTTTCATTGTTTCAGAAAAGGCTGATAAGGGTAAACAGGCAGATACGTGAAATCAATTCAACAATTACAGGCAATTTTAATGAAGGCATTACAGGCGCAAAAACTATAAAGACGCTTGTTATTGAGGATAAAATGAGCAGGCATTTTATAAAGGATACCGATAATATGCTTGTAAAATCCGTGCATGGGGCGCATCTTCGTGGATTATTTGCGGCTACGATGCATTTTGCATCATCGTGCGCGCTGGCTATTGTCCTGTGGCGCGGCGGTTATATTGCGGAAAGCGAGGTAGGGACATTTTCAATGTTCATGTCGTATGCGCAGGGCATGATGGAACCGGTCAGATGGCTTGTTGACTGCATATCTGATTTAATAACGACGCAGGTAAATATTGAGCGTTTTTCCCGTCTTATGGAAACTGAATCTGATGTTTGCGACACACCTGAGGTTATAGAAAAATATGGAGATAATTTTAATCCCAAAAAGGATAACTGGGAGGATATCAAAGGCGATATTGAGTTTAGGAACGTAAGTTTTAAATATCCGGATGGGGATGAATATGTACTGACAAATTTTAATCTTAAAATACCGTTTGGTATGAATATTGCAATTGTAGGTGAAACGGGCGCAGGCAAATCAACGCTTGTAAACCTTATATGCAGATTTTTTGAACCGACTTCAGGGCAGATATTAATAGATGGAAGGGATGCAAGGGAACGTTCGCAGCTGTGGCTTCACAGCGCTATAGGATATGTGCTGCAGTCGCCGCATCTTTTTTCAGGCACTGTAAGGGAAAATCTGTTATATGGCAATCCTTCAGCTACTGATGAGGAAATCACCGGGGCGCTTGAACTTGTATCGGCAGAGGATGTAATCGCAAAACTGGATAAAGGACTTGACAGTGATGTGGGTGAAGGCGGCGAGCTTTTGTCAACGGGAGAAAAACAGCTCATATCATTTGCGAGGGCTATTATTTCCAAACCTAAAATTATAATACTGGACGAGGCGACTGCTTCCGTTGATACTATTACGGAGCAAAGAATACAATCAGCGATAGATACAATAATAAAGGGCAGAACGTCGATAGTAATAGCGCACCGTCTTTCAACAATACAAAATGCCGATTTGATTTTGGTAGTACGGGATGGAAAAATAGTTGAACAGGGAAAACATAAAGAGCTTCTTGAAAAGAAGGGGTATTATAATTCACTGTATACCCGTCAGTATGAAGATGAAGCTGTTAATTCGGTGTTTTCTTAAATTCAGTCATATACTTTCTAAAGTGTATCGGACACATATTTCTTTGCAGAGACGGATTGGTACGTTCCTTTATGGCGATAGCATCAAAAAATGTTTTCCATAGTGAAGCGGTTGTGTCGTTATTGTTGTACATCTTTTCCAGAGTACGGCCTTCATCGGGTAAAAGGTTTCTTATATACCATTCATTGGAAGCAGGATGCATACCTGCTTCCATATGTGTTTTATCATATATTATAAAGGATTCGGTATTAAGCCTGTCGGCAAAATGAGGCATTATAAGTGATACTATATGATTCTTTGGCTCTATGACAGAAATATATATATTATCCTTATTGGAAAATCTAAGAAATTCCCTGAAAAAGTGCGCTTCATTTTCAACTGCGCGGTTTATTTCAAATACCTGTTTTACCCATGGTATTTGGAGAGCGTGTATTATGCGCTCTCCTATATGGAAACCGTATACCAGAAAATGATATGCAATGTTGGCTTTTTCGGTATCGGAAGATAGAAGCAGATGTAGTATATTCATATATACGGCTGAAGATATTTTATCTTTAACGCTGTCAGCTACTATATCGGCTTTTTTGCTGTCTGGGGCTATTTCAATATATTCGCAGAAAAGCTGCATTTCAGAAAATCCGTCGGGACATGTTGTTTCAAGACGGATATAATCGTGTCCATACCTGGATGTGCCTGCATCGTATATGCCTGTCAATATACCGCATATAGTGTCGGGACATCTGTATATTCTTATAGGTTTCATTTTATCATCTCCTAATCCGGAATAAAATCAAAAAGATGCATCTGTTTATAGGTAATGTTGCTTTCCGCGGTATTCTGCAGGAGTACGGTATCTTTGTTTATAAGCTGCCTGGTTATAAAATTTTCATCTATTTTAATACCCGTACAGAACATTTTACCGTTACAGGTAATAAAATATACGGCGCGTTTCATGACCACACCCATATTTTTCAGACTGTAAAAATCGAGATTGCCCATGCGCCGGGCGTTTATTATCCTGCGCGCTGATTTTGTACCTATTCCGGGAACGCGGAGCAGGGTATCATAGTCCGCCCTATTGATTTCGATGGGAAATTTATCAAGGTGTCCTATAGCCCAGTCGCATTTGGGGTCAAGAAACGGGTTAAAATTAGGACGCTTTTCATTAAGCAGTTCATTTGCGCAAAAACCATAGTACCTTAACAGCCAGTCCGCCTGATAAAGTCTGTGTTCACGTGCCAGAGGCGGACCGCCTGCCGGTGATGGAAGTTCGTCATCATTGTTGACGTTTATAAATGCGGAATAAAATACACGTTTTAGGTCAAATCGCTGATACAGCGCTTCGGTAACGGACAAAATCTCAAAATCTGTTTCGCCGGAAGCGCCTATAATCATCTGCGTACTTTGCCCTGCCGGTGCAAAACCCCTCTTAGTTATATTGTCCGGCTGTCTGCTAAGAACTTCGGGAGAAAATGTACCGTCATGGTCGGAAAGTTTTGGTGGCTGTGAGGTTTCGGATAATGTATGTTGTCTTCCGAGTCGTTTTTGAGTATATCTGTATGCACTGTAATTACCGCCTTTCATACCAAGACGTTGGCGGCTCTGTTCTATGCCAAGCTGAATCTGTCTCATTGGTTTTAATATGGCGGAACGGGATTTATTTGGCGCAAGGTGTCTTAGGGCGTCGGCAGTGGGCAGTTCAAGATTTATGCTTACGCGGTCTGCATACCACCCTGCAAGTTCAACAAGCTCGGGAGATGCGCCGGGAATAGTTTTACAGTGTATATAACCGCCGAAATGATATTGGCTGCGTAGCATTTGAAGCGTCTGGATTATAAGTTCCATAGTATAATCGGGCGTATTTAAAATGCCTGAACTCAGAAAAAGCCCTTCAATATAATTTCTTTTGTAAAATTCCATGGTGAGAGTGCATATTTCTTCCGGCGTAAATGATACACGAGGAATATCGTTGGTAACTCTGTTGATACAATATTTGCAATTATATATACATTCATTGGTATATAATATCTTTAAAAGCGATATACATCTTCCGTCGGCAGCAAAACTATGACAGATGCCGAATGCGCTTGTTGCACCGACAGTTCCCTTTTCAGCCTTTCTTTCCACGCCGCTTGACGTACATGCAACGTCATATTTGGCAGAATCTGCAAGTATTTTCAGTTTATCATTTATGGAAGCATTATCAAGAATTATCACAATATATACACTCCTTACGAACATTTGTTCTATAAAAAGAATAACATACATTACAAAAAAATACAAGTTGCATTGTAAAAAAACCGAGTTGCATTGTAATAAAAAGATTAATTTGATATAATGAAACAAAAACATTAAATTTTATATGGAGGAATAGCTATGAAAAAGATATTAGCAAAAACAGTATCATGGTTTCTGTGCGCGGCATTGCTTGTCTGTGTATTTGATACGGGAACAATTACACAGGCTGCTAAAGTTAAGCTTAATAAATCAAAGCAGACCATGGAAGTAGGACAAAAAGTAAAACTTAAAGTTAAAAACTACAAAAAGAAAGTAAAGTGGTCATCTTCCCAAAAAAAGGTGGCGCAGGTATCGAAAAAAGGTGTTGTTAAAGCAAAGACACCCGGAAAAACAGTTATTACTGCAAAGGCGGGGAATAAAAAAATGAAGTGTAAGATTACTGTAATTAATGCTAAAGAACAGGAAAACATACAGCAGGGTGAAACGCCGGTAATTCAGCCGACGTCTGCAGCAAACGTACAGCAAACCGCTGTACCGGAAACTAACAGTCCTGATAATACGGTTAGTCCGTCTAAGGAACCGGAAGCTACCGCAGAACCGACAGGCGAGCCGGAGCCTTCAGCAACTCCTGCATATATGCAGGAAGGCGCATTTGTGTATGATAAGCTTGATATATCTTGGATAGATCCTGAGAAACCAATGGTAGCGTTTACATTTGACGACGGACCGGTAGGAACACAGGATACAAGCTACAGCATGATAATACAGAACGCTCTTAAAAAATATAACTTCCATGCTACATTTAACTATATAACGGGCAGAATTAATTCAGACAGTATGAAAGACGAGATTCTTATGGCAATGGAGGCAGGCCATGAGATAGCTAACCATACTTCAGCGTATGCATCACTTAGCGATACGGGCAAATATCCGGACGGACAGGCGGTTGCAGATGAGATAGAAAATGCGCGAAAGGCGCTTAGCGATATTACGGAAATATCGGATTTTACCCTTCGTCCGCCGAACCTTGCCGTAAACGTTACTGTCCAGGATAATTGTAATGTGCCGTTAATAGGCTGCAGTATCGACAGCCAGGATTGGAATAATGCAACAAGAGAACAAATTATTAATAATGTTGAAAGGGCAAAAGACGGGGATATAATTCTTATGCATGAAACGCAGCAGTACACGGCGGATGCAATTGAGGAATTAGTCCAGTATTTTGTTGACAATGGTTACCAGATTGTATCTGTTGTAGAGCTGTTTGCCGCTAAGGATATTCCGCTTTTTGCAGGTAATTACTATAATAAGGCTGTATATCAGGAGCCGAGAAATTAAAGTGTTTATTATAGCGGTTATTAATTAATGAACTGTAATCACCCACAAAATGATGTTTATGTATGAAACGTTGTTTTGTGGGTGATTTGCTTATGCAGCATAAAAAATTTGTACATACACTACAGTATGCCGAAAACCATATATTAATGTGAGGGGGTTGTTATTAATGAATGTTGCAGTGGTTGGCGGAGATTTAAGGCAGTGCTATCTTGCACGTACTTTACTGTTACATGGGTTTAACGTAAAAATATATGACGTAGAGTGTGAAAGCATATGTGGAAATATCGTAAATGAGAACAGCCTTTTGGATGCGCTGGCAGATTGCAGGGCGGTTGTGCTTCCTACTCCCGTAACGGAAAAGTGGTTGTGCGTTGCGCAGATGGTTCCTGAAGATACTGTTTTATTTGGATGGAATATACCGGAGAGATTTGAGTGCTTT
Organism: uncultured Lachnospiraceae bacterium; assembly: GCA_947588675.1. Lineage (GTDB taxonomy): Bacteria > Bacillota > Clostridia > Lachnospirales > Lachnospiraceae > V9D3004. The sequence continues at coordinate 26,173 of CANPYY010000025.1, forward strand.
AACACATATGATTTTGGTAATATTGAGGAAGTTGCCCTGAGAAATGCTGTTGCTACTGCAGAAGGTACACTGGCGGAAGCAATAAAATACGGCAGGATAAACATATCAGGTTCAAAATGCCTGGTAATAGGATACGGAAGATGCGCGAAAGAGATAGTAACGCGTTTTCATGCTATGGGGGCGTACGTTACTGTTGCTGCGCGCAATAAATATGCGAGAGATGATGCGGCATTTCATGGAATGGACGTATGTAATATGTTTGAACGGGATGAGTATAAGGATTACGATTTTGTAATAAATACTGTGCCGGCAAGGGTATTAGGCAGAAAGGAAATTGACAAATTGAATGAAGACGTTGTGATTATTGATATTGCTTCAGTTCCGGGAGGTACGGATTTTGTAAGCTGCAGGGAGCGTAATATTACAGCGGTGCATAGTCTTGGACTGCCCGGCAAATATTCACCTAAGACATCCGGGGAGATACTTGGCAATGTAATTGTGGAGGTGCTGGAAAAAATAGAGAATAATAAATAACAGGGGGAGTGTTTTTTGGAATTAGCAAATTGTAATATAGGATTTGGAATAACAGGTTCATTTTGTACATTTGCTAAAATAAAAGAGGAACTGAAGAAACTGGCGGATACAGGAGCTGATATTACTCCTGTTTTTTCTTTCAACGTACAGAAAATTAATTCAAGATTTGGCAATGCGGCTGAGTTTATATCTGAAATTGAGAAGATTACGAAAAAGAGTGGCATGAAAACTATTGAACAGGCGGAAGTTATAGGACCGAAAGACCCTTTTGACGTAATGGTAATAGCTCCGTGTACGGGAAATACGCTTGCAAAACTTTGTAATGGAATAACGGACAGCCCGGTTCTTATGGCGGCTAAAGCCCATTTAAGAAATGGTAAACCGCTGGTAATATCTGTATCTACAAATGATGCGCTGGGAACTAATTTTCGAAATATCGGAATGATGATGAATATGAAAAATATTTATTTTGTTCCGTTTGGCCAGGATAACTGTATCAAAAAGCCAAATTCCATGATAGCTGACGTGACAAAACTCGGTGATACAATTCTTGCAGCTATATCAGGAAAGCAGATACAGCCGGTTATCGTATAGGCAAAAGAGAAAACGGACTTGATTTACTCAGGCCCGTAATACATATTAATGAATGCCGTCCTGCTTTATATCATCAGGGCGGACTTTAATTCCGTTTATGCTTACATGTTCGTTTATCTGTATGAGTATGTAAGGGATGTTTTCAATCATTACGGTTTCAATAAGGTCGCTTCGTTCGGGATTTACTTTAATTGTTACATCGGAAGTTTTTATTTCAAGGTTACGTTTATTTGTAATGTTTGATGCAGTAAAAGTTGTATCAGAAGAATCCGTATTATTTGTATATGATTCGTCGGATACAATCTGCTCATATTTTTTGTCGAATATTTCGAGCCTGTCTTCGTTGATTCCGCTTTTTTCGAGTAAGCGGCGTACGTCATTTTTATCCAGTGTTACAGGTTCAGGAAGGTCTTGTTGTTCTTCTATCATTTCATTTAAGTTATCATGGATGGTTTTTACAGTATCAAAGTTACACTCATCTCCAAGAGATTGTTCTATAATGGAATTGAAAGCAGTGTTTTGCGTTTTGCTTGTCATAGGATAGTTGGTTGCAAACATATTATCAATAAATTCTTTTTGCGGTTCTTCGCTTTTTTTGGTGTAATAAAGCATAGAATGTATATCGGTATTTCTGTCGTTAAATGCAGGGAATAAAAAGCCGTGCGCGGGTGCGTCTACAAGCCAGTCCCGCAATTTTGTTTCAATAGTATTAGCTTCCGGGTTGTAGTACAGGCCCGATTTTTCAAGTTTAACGGGACATATACAGCAGATAAGGTGCTCGTATACGTATACCGAAGCATCGTCAAGGTAATTGCCGTCGGTAGTTATTCCCGGTATATCATAAGCGGCATGTGCAAGAATGATATAATAATTTTCAGGGTAATTATAATATTCAATAACTTTATTGTAAAACTCGTTTATAAGCTCGTCATCTTTCAGCCTGCTGTCGCGGAGTTTCATTAAAAAATTCTGTGTTCCGCCATCCTGCTCCTGTTTCAGGTTAAAGTCCAGGTTAATAAGATTTTTACCGAGCGTGCCGGAAAGGGAAGATTTAAATATATTTATGTATTTGAACATTTCGTCTTCCGGAAGGGAGAGAAAAGCATGTTTAACAGTGGTTTTAATATTTTTTTCAGCATCGACGTAACACCCGCAGAGCCTTCTTACATGACAGTTTTCTTTATTAAATAATTTTCTGATTTCAGCAATTTCTTTCTTATTCATAACAGCCTCCGTAAAAAATAAATACAGTATCAACAGCAATATATAATTTTAATTGACGTCAAAACAAAAAATCCTCCCTAATATTTCAGAGGATTTAAGCAAAAACTGCGGATAACAGGACTTGAACCTGCACGCTTGCGCACCAGAACCTAAATCTGGCGTGTCTGCCAATTCCACCATATCCGCATATCCAACCCGCCCCGCGGGCGGAGTTTTTATGTTTTACAGCATATCATAAATAGCCTGTTTCTGCAAGTATTATTTGATTTTTGCTTAATATTGGGAATACGGTATGTTTGCTATAATAAAAATACTGTGATATACTAACTAAATATAAAAAAGGAGAGATTGAAAATGGTAAAAATGGTATTAGATGTAGAAGGTATGTCATGTGGCATGTGTGAGTCACATGTTAACGATGCGATAAGAAATACGTTTAAGGTAAAAAAGGTTACTTCGTCACACAGTAAAAATATGACTGAAATTATATGTGAGGAAGCGTTGGATGAGGATAAACTTGCAAAGACTGTAGAAGATACAGGATACAAAGTAACGAAAATCCATACAGAACCTTATGAGAAAAAGGGATTTACATTATTCAAAAAATAATAATATTCAAAGGTAATGTTTTGCGGAGGCACACGCATGAGAAATGAAAAAGAAATGTATGAACTCATTATAGATACGGCTGAGCAGGATGAGCATATACGTGCGGTATATATGAATGGGTCGCGTACTAATCCCAACGCACCAAAGGATATTTTAATGGACTATGATATTGTGTATGTAGTCAATGAAACCAGACCGTATTATGAAAATGAAGACTGGCTTTCGGCATTCGGAGATATTTTATATATGCAGCGTCCTGACGCCATGGATGCCGCCCTGGGAAGGGAATGTGACTTTAGTAAAAGTTACGGCTGGCTTATGATATTTACGGATGGCAGCAGAATTGATTTGCATGTTCAGACGGCAGAGGAATGTCTTAAAGTTATAAAAGATGATACACTGTGCGAGGTACTTCTTGATAAAGACGGGATTCTTACTGATATTCTGCCGGCATCGGATGAAGGTTATTATGTAAAAAAACCGGATAAATGCGAATATGAAGCTGTTTGTAATGAGTTTTGGTGGTGCCTTAATAATGTAGTAAAAGGCCTGTACAGATATGAAATTTTATACGCGCAGGATATGCTTAATATATATGTGCGGCCGCAGCTTATTAAAGTCCTGTCGTGGAAGGCAGGACTTTTGAATGACTGGAAAATAAGCGTGGGAAAGTCGGGAAAGTATATGTATAAGTGGCTGTCTGAAGATGAGTGGGAACGTCTGCTTATGACTTATTCGGGTGGCATTGCGGGAGAAATGTGGCGCGCCGCAGATATAATGTGTGATTTGTTTGAGAAGACGGCCGTTTTTGTAGCGGATGGACTCGGCTATGAGTACAACCTAAAAGATGCAGAAGGAGCAAAGCTTTATGCAGGATATATAAAAGCTCTTTCAAAAGACGGGGCTGTTGCCTTAAAAGATATCGGCTCAGAGGATGATATTATATGAAATATTACGTGGCCCCGCTTGAGGGAATAACCGTACATACATACAGGAATGCTTACAGAGAGTTTTTTGGCGATGCAGATAAATATTTTACTCCGTTTATTGCTGCCGAAGGCAGCCTGAAGATGAAGAAACGGGAAATAAAAGATATACTTCCCGAAAATAACCGGGATATATTTCTTGTGCCTCAGATAATATCCAATAATGCAGATAATTTTATCCGTTTTGTACGCTTGATAAGCGACAGGGGATACCGGGAAATCAATTTTAATCTGGGATGTCCGTCGGGAACAGTGGTTTCAAGAAATAAGGGCTCGGGTTTTCTTGCAAAACCTGACGACCTTGACAGGTTTTTTGATAAGGTTTTTAACGAGGTTTCAGGAGTGGACATATCGGTAAAGACCAGAATAGGCTTAAATGATGAGGATGAAATATACAGGCTTATGGAAATTTATAACCGGTATCCGATATATGAACTGATTGTCCATCCGCGTATAAGGTCAGATTATTATGCGAATGCCCCGAGGATGGATAAATTCAGGTATATATATAATATAAGCGTAAATCCGGTATGTTATAACGGAGATATAAATACCGTAAGCGATTATCAGAAGATAGTTAAAGATTATGAGGAGCTTCCCGCCGTTATGGTTGGCAGGGGACTTATAGGCAATCCTATGCTTATTGGCGGAATAAAAGACGGAAAAGAGGAACTGCCTGACAGGGATATATTAAAGAAATTTCATGACAGGATATATATTGAATACAGGAATACGATGCCGGGAGAACGGGTTGTTATATATAAGATGAAAGAAATATGGGTATATATGATAAATCTGTTTGAAGATAACGGCACCTATACAAGACTCCTTAAAAAATCGGATGATATTTCAGGCTACAATGTATTTGTAAACAGGATATTTGCGGAATGTCCGTATAAACGGAGGGGCTGAAATGGATATTATTGAAAGGGATATCTATTCTGTTATAAGCAGAAACGACGGAATCAAGGCAAAAGATATTGCGCGCGAAATAAAAACGGAAAGAGCCGTGGTAAACCATTATCTTTATAAATCGGCGTTTGTTAAGGATTTATGTTACAGGGATGATGATTATATGTGGCATGGCCTTATAAGACAGAAAAGACCGCATGAGGGGCTTTCGGATTACTGCGGATATTACGCTTCGGTAGACGAATTTTTAAGGACGCCCTATGACGAGTGGTTTGAGAGCATGAAACGCGGCTGTGCAGGTATAGGAAGAAATTTAAATAATACCAGAGGGCTTTTTCATTCTTTTTCCGATACCCACAGAGTAATGACGGAACTTTTTTCCGATATACCAGTCAGTTATGACGATTGGGAAATTGTATTTGAGCTGAGAATACGGAAGTCCAAATATATAAGGATATATGCAGACGTACTGGTAATTACCGACAAATATGTGTTTTCCCTGGAATTTAAAATGAATGATGTAATTATAGATAAGGATGTTATCCAGGCGGCAAAGTATAATGAATATCTGGAGGTTATTTTTGGACCTGAATATGAAGTGATATCGGGTCTTGTCCTTACACTTGCGTCAGATAAATATACATATGTCCCGGTGAAAAATACATCGGCTGAGGTTCCGGTATGTTCTGCCGATATGTTATTTAATATATTTAATGAATATCTTGGGTTTTATGCGTAAGCATGTTCTTCTGCGACAATATAAATAATACGATTCCGATAATGAGTATGAATATGGATATGAATTGTGAAGTAGATAATACGCCTACTTCCCCGCGATAGTCATTTCTGAAAAATTCTATTATGGAGCGGCCTATGCTGTACATTATAAGATAGAGAGAACCTGCGCTTCCGGGCTTTCTGTCTTTTTTTAAATATAGGAACAATAAAGCAGCCATCAGGAAACATCCTGCGCTTGAAAACAGTTGCGTGGGATATAAAGCCACATTATTCGGCGCATAATCTGAATTGTGGAATACCACGCCTATAAAAGAATCGGTTTCCTTTCCGTAACAACATCCGGCAAGAAAGCATCCTATGCGTCCGAAACCCTGCGCAATGGCTACAGAAGGAAGAACTACATCAAAGTATCTGAAAAAAGGAATATGCCTTATACGGCAATACAGGCAGGCTATAAGAGTGGCTCCTATTATGCCCCCATATACTACAAATCCGTCTGACCCGAGTATGCCGACAGGATTTTTTATAAAAACCTTCCATTCAACAATGCAATATAATATTTTAGCGCACAAAAATCCCGAAAGGGCGCATAATATTGTTATATTATATATTTCGTTAGTTTCTTTTATTTTAAAAGATGTAGAGGTTTGGTTTATTTTTATGTCAAAT
>CANPYY010000026.1 GCA_947588675.1 uncultured Lachnospiraceae bacterium
ATCCCTATAGAGGTTAAGTCAGCCGATAATACAAGAGCCAAGAGCTTAAAAGTTTATATGGATACCTATAAGCCTGAATATGCTATCAAACTTTCAGCGAAAAACTTTGGCTTTCAGGACGGAAAAAAGACAGTTCCTCTCTACGCCGCATTTTGTATTTAAACTAATATTGCAATCGGTAACGCCTGTGTATGCTGTTGACAGTGTTTGTAAAGAAGGGAGAATGAATATGAATATGGAACTCTACGGATATTTTAAAAGTATAATTGAACAGGATGTGTGCGCAGTTGTCATATGTAACCTTAATCATGAGATTATCTATATGAATCCTGCCGCCATAGCAAAATATGGAAAGTCAGGAGGCGCAGACCTTGTCGGTACAAGTATATTCGACTGCCATAATGAACGTTCAAACGAGTATATAAGAAAGGTAGTTTCGTGGTTTCTTAAAAGTAAAGATAATAACATAATATATACAAACCATAATGAAAAGGAAAACAGAGATGTATATATGGTCGCACTGCGCGATGATAATAAAGAACTTATCGGGTATTATGAAAAACACGAGTACCGTAATCCTGAAAGCAGGAAGTTCTATGATTTTATGACATGAAAACGGTTTTTAAGGGTAGAAAATAGCCGCCAACTTAATATGTGATATGATCCCTCTAAAATAGGCAATAGAAATATCTAAAATCTATTAGGAGGGATTTTTTATGTCTAAGATAAGAGGTGTATCTATTAAGATAAGAAAAAGTATAACCATATCTTGGGCTACCGCCGGACGCGAAATTATATCAACCAGAAGCATGAGAAGAATTACAGCATAAAACGGATACGCTGTCTTATGGAACTGCTGGGACGGAATCCGCAATACGGTGTTCCCGGCACAGTTGTACAAGACACACACCGATAACAGCGGAAAACTTGCTGAAAAGGGATTTCCATGTTACTCAATCAGAAGTGGACAACAAATGTGACCGAGTTTCAAATCCCGATGGACAGCCGCAAGCTATATTATGATTTTGATTCCCTAAAATATTGTACTAATTCATATACGATTTTAATTTCCTGCTCTGATAGATTAGAGATATCTAAAACTGCATTATTATCAAGACCAAGCAGATAATCCGTTGAAACATGAAATAATAGAGATAGTTCAACCAAATAATAAGTAGAAGGAGTAGATATTCCCATTTCCCAAGCATTGACGCTACTTCTGGTTATATTTAATTTTTTTGCTAGATCAGTTTGAGTTATCTGGCAAGATGTTCTAAGTTGTTTTATTTTATCAGCAATCATATTGAAATCCTTTTTATTAATAATATAATAACTATTATGACATTTCATTATCATAATGATAATTATAATTGACAAAAATAGATGAAGATGATATTCTATATTTGTTGTACGACCAAGATGTCACCATTATAAATAATCAGCTTATTGAGGTTGGTGATAATCGGATAATTGGTTGTAAGGCATCAGATGTGATTGACATTTAATATTTAGTAAATAAAAAGTAGAGTGTATCCATCATCTTAAATAACGAAAAAACAAGCTCAGTGAAACATTTTCATAATGTTTTGTGCCTGAGCAAAGCGAAAGGAATGAACATAATCATGAAACAATTTAAAAACAGAATTTGGTTTATCCTATTAGTAGTTTTGACGACGTGTGGTAGCTTGAAAGCATCAGCACAGGCAGCGAATAAGTCTGATATTACTCGGATCAAGGCAAATACTATGACGAAAGTCCAATTAGATGGAAAAGGTGCTAAAGAAAAGGTCCAATTAGTGGTTAATAATAAAAAAAATGAGGATAATAGTTATACCAGTATGGTGGTATTAACAATTGATGAAGAAAAGGTTTTTGAAAAAGATTATAAGTTAGAAGAAGGAAAAAAGCCGAAGGTTGAATTGATTGTTACAGATATAAAAATGAATGATAAATATAAAGACTTATTCTTAGCAGTGTATGATTCGGAATGGTATGGAACATATCGAGAACTGATACGTGTGACATATAAAAATAGTAAAGCATCTATAGATCATCTGCTTGAAACATTAAGGTCAATAAAATCACCTAAAATGAATAACAAATTTTATGATACGTCAGGACGCGGCTATATGCTTAATCCTATTGAATCATGCAAAGGATTGACAAAGGGTGATTTGGTTGTTGATGGTAATGGTACTGTGAAATGGCATGTTTGCCTGTATACAGGTACAGCAGATTATTTTCATGGGTATATTTCATTAAAGTTGAAATCTGATGAATTGAAAGCCGGAAATTATCCTTCTGGAACAATTGTATTAACGGGTTTTAGTGGAAAATTAAGAAAAAGCATTGTTTTTTATAAGAGTGCGGGAAGTTCAAAGAGTGTTATTGCAGTGGCAGCGGGAAAGGAAATTAAATTGACTGAATTTAAATATATCCGCAAAAAACTTTATGTAAAAGCGCAATATGGAAAGAATAGCGGCTGGATATCTCAAAGTGCATTAAAAGCTTTGGAAAAAGATGGAACATTGCACGCTTGAGGTTTGCTAATATTCCCTGAAGTATTGCACTAATTCGCATACGATTTTAATTTTCTGCTCTGATAGATTAGAGATATCTAAAGCTGTATTATTGTCAAGACCAAGCAGATAATCCGTTGAAACATGAAATAATAGAGATAGTTCAACCAAATAGCAGGTCATGGGCGTGACAAAAAAATGGAGTAGATGCAACAGTTATAGGAAATAGGATATATTGCAATACAGATTGTATGGGTTATGGAGCAGGAATGAATGGTGATATTGGCCATGAAGATATGTATTATGAAGTGTTAAAAAAGGTCAGATGCGCAGAAAAATCGGTAAAAATATAAAATAGAGACAGAAATTTATAAGATTACTAAAAAAATAAACTTAGCTACGAAACTTTTTTGATAAAACTTAACAGAAAAAATCAGTATACTAAAAAGATATAATAAAAAATAATATATGAGGTACGGATAATTGCAGACAAATATTTTGGAATATTTAGAAAATACGGTTAAAAGAGTCCCTGAAAAAACTGCATTTGCCGATGAAAATCAGCAATTGTCTTTTGAAGGTTTAGAAGATACGGCAAAGCGCATTGGAACTGCAATAGCTTCCGAAGGAATATATAAAAAGCCGGTTATTGTGTTTATGAAAAAGTCGCCGGCGTTACTTGCTGCATTTTTTGGAGTTGTATATGGCGGATGTTTTTATGTGCCCATAGATGAAGAAATGCCTGAAAGCAGGATAGGATTGATTATACAAAGCACTAAAGCGGAATGTCTGATATGCGATAATACTACAGTTGAGAAAGTGCAGAATCTGGATTTCTCAGGCATTACTATTTTGTATGAAAAGTGTATTGAACATAATATAGATTATATAAAACTGGATAAGATAAGAAAAGATTCATTGGATATAGATCCCGTGTATGTATTTTATACTTCTGGGTCTACAGGTATTCCTAAGGGAGTTACAGGGTGTCATAGAGGCATTATTGATTATATAGAACATCTGTCTGAAGCATTGCAATTTAATGAGGATTGTGTATTTGCCAATCAGACGCCAATGTATTGGGATGCCAGCATGAAAGAAATATATGCTACATTAAAGCATGGGGCTACTACATATATAGTTCCTAAGAATCTGTTTATGCTTCCGGTAAAATTGATAGAATATCTTAACAGATACCGCATAAATACTATCTGCTGGGTGGTGTCGGCACTGACCATGATTTCTGCACATAAAACATTTGACATTATAAAACCCAAATATCTGCGCCTTGTAGCTTTCTGTGGAGAAGTGTTTCCGGTAAAACAGTTTAATATATGGAAAAGGGAGCTTCCAAAGGTAGAATTTTATAATTTATATGGTCCTACTGAAACAACAGGCGTAAGCACTTTTTATCATGCGGACAGGATTTTTGCAGATGATGAGATAATACCAATAGGTAAAGCTTTTCCAAATACGCAGATTATTTTGCTCGATGAAGACATGCATGAGGTAAGAGAAAATGAGACAGGAGAAATATGTATAAGAGGAAGCTGTGTGACAATGGGATATTATGGTGATTTTGAAAAAACGGATATAGCTTTTGTGCAGAATCCGACAAGTCCGGAGTATAGAGATATAATTTACCGTACCGGAGATATTGCAAGAAAAGATAAAGATGGGAATCTTATATTTATTGACAGAAAAGATAATCAGATTAAGCATATGGGGCATAGAATTGAACTGGGTGAGATAGAAGCTGATGTACTGGCGGTTGAAGGAGTAAATATATGTTGTTGTATATATGTTAAGGAAAATAATAAGATAGTTCTTTTTTATACTGGCGATATTGAAAAAGGAAAGCTTACTAAAGAGCTGAAGAAAAAATTGCCGCGGTATATGCTGCCTAATGCAATGATAAAAATGGATACAATACCTGTTACACAAAACGGTAAAAGAGATCGCAGAAAATTATATTCCAATTATATGATGAATATGGAAAATACAATATAAGATGAGGGTAATATATGGAAAAGACGAGTATAAAACAAAGTATCCTGCATATTTTGCAGGAACTTCATGAAGATATTGATTTTGAAAACGAGAAAAGACTTATAGACGACAAAATCCTGGATTCATTTGATCTTATTACATTGGTAGCAGAGTTAGGAGATGAATTTGAAGTAGAAATTACAGCTAAGGATTTTGTGGAAGCAAATTTTAATTCATTAGATTGCCTGACAGAAATGATATATCGGTTGATGAACGAATGATATACGGATAGGAGCAGAAATGTTTATATCATATCAATTTATTGTATTTCTTGTTTCTGTATTGATATTATATTATTTGGTGCCCAAAAAGCTGCAATGGATTTTTTTGTTAATTGCTAATTTTGTATTTTACATGTATGCAGATATACGGTATCCAATATTTCTTGTAATTACAACAGCAGTTGTATATACGGCGGCAAGAATAATAGAAACTTATGAAAATGTCAAAATAAATAAATCAATAAAAAAGAAAAAGAAATTTATAATGATGACAGCATTGTTTATTGTGCTGGGCATACTTATATGTGTTAAATATACAAATTTTATTATACGCAATTTTAATATCTGTTTAATCAGAACAGGACATGAGTCGATTCCTTTTGTTGATTTCGTAATTCCCATGGGAATATCATTTTATACATTTCAGGCCATAGCATATCTTCTTGATGTATATTGGGGAAGATGCAAGGCTCAGAAAAATTTTTTAAAGTTTTTGTTGTTTATGTCATTTTTTCCACAACTGATTCAAGGACCGATTAACAGATATAATGACATGTCAGAATCATTATATGAAAGACATGATTTTAGATGGGATAGGATTAGGTTTGGTTTAGAACGTATATTGTGGGGGTATTTTAAGAAACTTGTTATAGCTGACAGGGCGGGAATAGCAGTTTCAGCATTAGCAGAATCGCGAGAAAGCTATACAGGTATTTATGTGATAGCAGGTATGATATTTTATGCCGTGCAGTTATATGCGGACTTTACCGGAGGAATTGATATAACAATTGGTATAGCAGAATCAATGGGAATCAGTATGAAAGAAAATTTTATACGTCCTTTTTTTTCAAAAAATATTGCAGAATATTGGCGCAGGTGGCATATTTCCATGGGAACATGGTTTAAGGATTATGTATTTTATCCATGTGGAATAAGTCGTCCCGTAAAGAAAATTACAATATTTTGTAAAAGGCATTTCGGAATGGTTGTTGCACGAAGGGCTGCGGTCTACATTTCTTCAATCATAGTATGGATTGCAACAGGTATATGGCATGGTGCAGAATGGCGTTTTGTTGTATGGGGACTTTTGAATGGAATAATTATTCTTATATCTGAAGAGCTTACGCCATTGTATCATATGTTTCATAAAAAGTTTTCAGGATTGTCAGATACGGTTTTTTATAGAGGATTTCAGATAATAAGAACGTGTTTCTTGATGAGCTGCCTGAGATTGTTTGATGTATATGGAAGCGTAAAAAATACATTTAAACAGTTTTTTAGTATATTTACAGGATTTACATATAAAAAATTTGGCTTGCAGGGACTTGAAGGTCTTGGATTATTGCCGGCTGATTATATTATATTATTTTGCGGGGTAATAATAATGTTTCTTGTAAGTACTATAAACAGGAATGGAAATATAAGAGAAAAGCTGTTAAATAAACCATATGTTGTGAAATATATAATATTTACAGGTATGCTTTTTGCAATAGTTCTTTTTGGTACATATGGCAGAGGTTATGATGCTGCTCAGTTTATATATAATAGATTTTAAGAATATGTGAAAGGTAAAAAAATGTATACAGCCGGAAAAATAATAAAAGCAGGTTTATCAATTACGATATTTATTTTGCTTATTGCAGCGGCACAAAGGCTTGTACAGCCTAAGTATGCGGACGAGCTTATAGAAGGTAATTTTACTGCTGAGTATTATAATGAAACAACAGATCATGATGTGATTATAATTGGAGATTGTGAGGTATATGAAAATATTGATCCTATATATTTATGGGAACATTATGGAATTACAGGTTATATAAGGGGAAATGCCCAGCAACTTGCGTGGCAGTCATATTATATGCTTGAAGATACTTTGAGATACGAAATTCCCAAGGTTGTCATATATAATGTGCAAGCACTCATGTATGATGAACCACAAAAAGAAGAATATAATCGAATGACATTAGATGGTATGAAGTGGTCAAAAACAAAATATGAGGCCATAAAAGCTTCAATGTGTAATAATGAGAGTATGTTAGAGTACATATTTCCTGTTTTTAGATATCATAGCAGAATTATGCATATTTCTAAAGAAGATTTAAAATATTATTTTAAACGGAAGAAAGTTACCAATAACGGTTATTATATGAGAATTGATGTATTGCCGGTAAGTGAATCTGATGTTGCCGATATGTCTTGGCTTGTAGGAGATACAGATGCAGAAAAAGATGAGATCATAGATCCGTGGGCAGATATAGAAACCGAGGAGGAAGAAAATGAAATTTCTTTACCCGAAGGTAATGCAGAGGAGAAATTAGGAAATTTATCCATGGAATATTTGGACAAAATCCGTAATTTATGTGAAGAAAACGGTATAAAACTTATTTTGATCAAGGCGCCGAGCCTGGCACCTGTATGGTATGATTCATATGACAAACAGATAGTGATGTACAGCAGGAAATATAATCTCAGATACATTAATTTCTATGAGCTGTTAGAAGAAACAGGAATTGATTATGAAACGGATACATATGATGGCGGACTGCATATGAACAGAAACGGCGCAGATAAGATATCTGAATATCTGGGAGATGTTTTAAGCAGGGAATATGAAGTGAAGGATCATAGGAACGATATGACTTATGATAAAGTGTATGAACAAAAACGACAGTTTTATTATGAAATGATAGATGAACAGAAAAAAGAGATTGAACAGTATGGAAGAGTTAAAAATTATTAAATATAAAGGAGAAAGTCATATGAAAAAAACAAAAATACAAAGATTATTGGTAGTTATAGTTATTATGTTTATTGTATCTTTACAGGTTACAGTACCGGCTGCGGCGAAATCTAAAGGCTACAAATTTACTTATGAAAAAGCAACCGTATATATGGGTGGACCGGCAAAGAAAATATTGAAAAAAGCAGGTAAACCGAGAAAGGTGAAGGTAGCGAAAAGCTGTGCATATGATGGAAAAGATCGTACATATAGATATAAAGATATAATAATATATACATATTCAAATACAGATGATGGTCCTGAATATATAAATGGAATAACATTCTTAAATTCAAACGTTTCTACAAAAGAAGGAATTTCTATAGGAAGTTCCTATAGTGAAGTTTCTGGTGTATACGGAGAAAAAAGTGATTATCTGGGAATATATACTTATAAAAAAGGCCCTTCTAAGCTTCAGTTCCAGATTACCGATGGTATAGTAAAGAATATCAGATATATTAAAGCATAAAATAATGTTTGAGAAGGTAAGGAAAGACAATGAAAAAAATGATGAACAGTATAGTAAAAATGTTTTTATATATAGGTATTGTATATGCCTTATTAGGTATTACAGAGGAATCACAGGATGTTTTTGCTAAAACAAAAGTGAAGAATGTAAAAGTAGGGGAACAGGTAAAAATCAAAAATAATTTTGATGATGTTAGATACAGAAGCAATGATGAAACTGTTGCCTATGCAGATAAAAAAGGGGTTGTAACAGGTAAAAAAGAAGGCACAACCAGTGTTACTGTGCGAAGTGAAGGCGAAATAATAGAAAAGTATACGATTAATGTTGAAGGAAAAGAAAAAAAACCATCAAGTATTCCGGTAACATTTTCAGAAGTATCTATGCAGGAAGTACAGGAATATGACGCAATAACAGGAAATGCAATTTTTAAAAATATTATTACAAATGATGCAGAAACAGGTAAAATAAGAAAAATTATATATTATTATGCATATAATGAAATAATTTCCGAACTGCCGGAAACAGCACTAATGCAGGAGAATACGGAGCAAAATGTTGAGACGGTAAGAAGAGTTGTTACGCTTACTGCAAAAAATATACCATCATGGAGCAGCACTGAGGCTGAACGCGGTGGAGAAATACAATATAATGGCTCATTGTCAGAACTGGAGCTTCTCAAAATAGAGATGTATACGGGAGAGGCATTATATATATACAATGCAGAATATGATGAATATTATTTAAGGTGGGGGACAAATGATAACAAACCTCCTAAAATTACGGGGCTGGTAAAGGAAAAAAGCTATACCGGTGATGGAGATGTTATCCGTACGTATTATTCAGATATGAAAAATACATATGATTTCACCCAATTTGTAGAAGCATATGATGAACGTGATGGGAAAGTAAAGGTAAAGGCAGATACAGGTAAGATTAATTGGAGTAAAGAGGGTACTTATAAGATATGGTTTACTGCGAAAGATAAAGATGGCAATAAAGCAAAATCATGGGCAAAGGTAAAAGTATATCATCCGGGTACATCAGAAGATATTGCGGATGGTATATTAAAAAGGATTATATCAAAAAGCTGGTCTGATGAGAGAAAAGCTAGAGCAATATACAGCTATATAAGAGGACATATGTCGTATGTGAATCATACTTCCCATATTGCATGGCCGGATGCAGCATTAAGGTCATTTCGTTATCAGACAGGAGATTGTTATACTTATTATGCAGTGTCGAGACTGTTTTTAAACAGGGCAGGGATATCAAATATGATGATAAAAAGATATCCAACGCCGGGAGGAAGAAGACATTACTGGAATCTTGCATATATTAATGGAGGCTGGTATCATTTTGATACTACTCCGAGGAGAGGGGTTAATTTCTGTCTGTTGACAGACAGCCAGCTTTGGAATGCTTTCGGCGGGTATGTGTTTAAGTTTCGGCTTAGTTATTATCCGGAGCGTGCGGATAAAAGACTATAAGTATTACGGGGATATGGTTTGTGATGAGAAAAAAGTATTATATGGCGGCTCTGATCGTATATATTGCCATAGTTACAAGTATTGCAGGTCTATTTTTATATCAGAATATATCGTATAGAAACCGATGGTATCCGGGAACGGCAATTAATGGATTTTCATTGTCAGGAGAAACAGTAGAATCATCATTAAAAAAATTACAGGATTATTGCAATGATTACAGACTGGAGATATTTGGAAGAAGAGGTGGTAAAATAACCATTGCCGGTAAAGATATTGATTATGGGATAGAGTGGAATATGGCTATAGAAAATATGTTTAAAAGCCAGCACGACAGTTTTTTGTTTCCATGGAATAAAGGTAAAAATATTGATGTCGGTTATACGGTACATTATGATGAAAAATTTTTAGAGGAATATCTTGCTGAATCAGATATTATAAAAGGAAGCAAAAGTTATGTAATAGTTAAACCTAAATCAGCAGACATAATATATGATGAAGTTCAGGGACATTACATATGTGTTGAAGAGGAAATAGGAAATAGTATAAAATTTGACAGGTTTTGTGAGATTATTAAAAAAGCACTGAATAATGGAGAAAAAACAGTAAATATAACTGATGGATCTGAATATCCGGGAATATATGAAGAACCGGATATTACAAGTGATAATAGTGAATTGCAAAATGAATTATTAATAAGAAATAATGCTGTAGTACGATTTGTACATTGTGATATGGGAAATGGCGTTACAGAAACTATCACTCCGGAAAATATTAATAAATGGATAGATTATAAGAATGGAAAAATTAAATATAATGAAAAGAAAATATCGGAATGGGTAAAGGATATTTGCAAGAAATATAATACGGTAGGAAAAGTACGCAAACTAAAATCCCATACAGGAAAATCAGTATCGGTTATCGGTGGTGATTATGGCTGGCAGTTGGATTATGAAACAATATTGGCTCAATTAAGAAAAATACTAACTAAAAAAATAGGGACAAAAAAAATTGAATCATATATAACGAATCCAACTAAAGAAAATAAGGAAGCAATTACAACTGAGTTAAAAATAACATATTTGAATCGTGCCTATAAGATAAGTAATGGTAAAAATGTGAAAGATTGGGATACTAAGAATTATATTGAAGTGTCGCTTAGTGAACAAATGGTATATGTATTTAGAAAAGGGAAAGTTGCTTTTTCGTGCAGATGTATAAGTGGTTTGCCGGGCGAAAGGCATACTACAACAGGAACGTATTATATAAAAGAACATAGGACTAATTATACAATGGTAGGTGAAGATTACGAAACATTTGTAAAATACTGGGTAAGAATTACATGGACGGGAATAGGATTTCATCCTGCTACATGGCAACCCTGGAGCAGATGGAGTAGTACTCTATATAAAACTAAAGGTTCACATGGATGTATAAATTTGGAACCGGCAGATGCAGAAAAAATATATAATATGGCAAGATATATGGAAGCAGTATTTATTTATGAGTAAATACTGACAATAATTATGATTATTAATGTTGTTAAGATAAAAGATGAGTGTCTTTCAAATATATATTTAAAGGATGTGGTTTATATGAAATTAAAAAAGATTATAGTAATTATTATTGCAATTGCACTATTTTGCAGTACAACGCCACAGATATGTGAAGTTAATGCTATGGAAAATGCTAGTACAGATATTAAGATAAAGAATGTTTCAATAGGTGGTTTCTGGGCTGCATACCATATGGCGGCAGTTACAGAAGGGGGAGACTTGTATTGCTGGGGATTTAATGAGTATGGACAAGTTGGTAACGGAACGACGATAGACCAAACTAAACCGGAAAAAGTATTAAGCAATGTAAAAGATGTTGAGTTGGGTCTGTTATCTAGTGCAGCAATAACTGAGGAAGGAGATTTGTATTGCTGGGGAGAGGATTATAACGATGAAGGGGTAGGCGGAGCAATAATACTTAAACCGGAAAAAGTATTAAGTAATGTGAAGGATGTCGAGTTAGGTCAGTTATATATTGCAGCAATAACTGAGGAAGGTGATTTATATTGCTGGGGAGCTAATAGCTATGGACAGATAGGCAATGGAACAACAATAACCCAAATCACACCTGTAAAGGTATTGAGCAATGTAAAAAGTGTTTCTTTAGGAGCAACTCATAGTGCGGCGATAACAGAGGAAGGTGATTTGTATTGTTGGGGAGCTAATGAGAATGGACAGGTGGGTGACGGAACTAATATAGATCGGCTTACTCCAGAAAAAATAATGAGCAATGTAAAAAGTGTTTCGTTACATGCAGCAAATAGTGCGGCAATAACGGAAGAAGGCGATTTATATTGTTGGGGCCTTAATAAGGATGGACAGATAGGAGATGGAAAAGAAATAAGTTCGAATCCTTTTATACAAAAAAATCAGAATGTACCACTGAAAGTTTTAAGTAATGTGAAGGAAGTTTCTATTGGTGGCATGGGAACAGGTGTTGACATTCATAGCGCAGCGGTAACAGAAGAAGGCGATTTGTATTGCTGGGGAGCTAATGAGAATGGGCAAGCAGGCAACGAGAAAAATATGGACCAAAGTACGCCGGAAAAAATAATGAGTAATGTAAAAAGTGTTTCTTTGGGTAAATACAATTATAATGGTATGGCAATAACAGAGGAAGACGATTTATATTGCTGGGGATATAATGAGAATGGTCAGGTAGGCAATGGAACAAAAACAAGGCAGAACACACCTGTAAAAATATTAAGTAATACAAAAAGTGCTTTTTCGTATGGATACAACAGTACAGCATTAACAAAAGATGGAGAATTGTATTGCTGGGGATATAATAGACAGGGACAGGTAGGTGATGGAACATATACAGAAAGAAATGTGCCGGTAAAAATATTTGGCAAAGAGGCAATAGATATACAAGACTTTATGTATTGCGATAATGGAGATGGAACATGCAAAATTTATGATTATATTGGCACATCTGAAAAGGTGATTATCCCAGAAAGCATTAATGGGCTTACAGTAACAGAAATATATTCTGGTGCGTTTGGAAGTATTGATTTAGGAGAAAACGGTGGAATATCTGATAGTAAGATAACGTCAATATCAATTCCAAAAACTATAACGAGTATAGGTGATTTTGTATTTAAAAATTGTTCTTCTCTTAAAGAAATTAAAGTAGATACACAAAACACAGAATATAAAACTATTGATGGAGTTCTATATACATCGGATGGAACGGTACTTATATGTTGTCCGGCGAAAAGGGCAAGGTCATCAATTTCTATATCTGAAAATGTGAAGGAAATAAAAGCATATGCATTCAATTTTGTGACTAATTTAAAAGATGTTTATTATGAAGGTAATAGATTTACTTTGAGGGCAATTTTAATCGGAGAGTCTAATGAAGCTATAAAAAAAGCTAATTTATATTATGGAAAAGAAGTTGACTGGGGCAGTGATTTTACGTTAGGGAAGGATAATAATTCTTATGGACATTATCCTACAAATGGAGGAATAGACAAGTATGGACGTTGTTTGAATAATGCAGGGTTTGTCGGGGTGAAAAATAATGATATTACAAGGGAAAGCTACAAAAAACTGATTGTCAATGCCACACTTCCAGAAAAGGCAAGAATTATTATCGCAGCTAAAAAACATTGGGACGGTAGTTGTTATGGAATAGCTGCTACGATGTGTTTAAATTATAGTAATGAACTTGGTTTAAATTCGTTGTTTGAAAATAATAATTCGTATTACGATATGGAATTGCCATACACAAATCCTAATTTCATAAACACAATAAACTATTACCACTTGACACAACAATTGAGCAATTATGGAGTTAAAAGTAATTCATATTTTACTTGTGACCTTCATAATAGTAAGAAGACAATGAGACTAAGCACTTTTCTAGAAAAACTTGTGAACGTTTGTCAAAATGAGGAAACTGCAATATTTGGTATGTTAATAAAGGGCTCAGGAGGACATGCCATTGTCGCATGTGGATGTTATACTGACAAGGCAAATGACAGATATATAATAAGATTGTATGATGAAAATAGTATTATATCAAAAGACGATATAGGTGACTATGCATATATGGAAATACCAATGGATTTTTCTGATTATAGAGTATATGGAGATATAACAGTAAAAAAAGAGGATTTTAAATTACTATATTGTGTTGATATTTGCAATAATTCTACGATTTCAACACCATTTTCAAATATTATGACAATGAATGCAACGCAGGATCAAAAAAAGATGTATGTTTCAGTTGATGCTTCGTCAGCCTTTAAACTTGTAAATGATAAAGGTGAGTCATTGGAGTATGATGGTACTTACTATTCGGGAAATATGGAAGTGTATAATATTCAACCGATAGTTAATACAACGGAAGCAAGTTGTGTTTACGAAATTGATTATTCTAATAACATTACATATATATCATCAAGTGAAGAAGATTCATTTGATGTGTATGATGATGAAAGTTACTATGCTGTTGAGTCAACCGGAATGGATACAGCATATATAGATTTGAATCAGGGAATCTCTTTATCTGGCAATGATATAAACTTTAATGTGGTTGCAGGTAATGAGAACTCAGAAAAAGCAGCAATTACGGAGGTAAGTGGAAAAGCGGTTGATGATGTTTCAATAAATGATAAAGAAGGAATTAAAATTAATTCTAAAAATGTTATTGAGAATGTCTCAATAATAGAAACAGATATTGAACAGTCTAGAGCAGTAATAGAAAATAAAGAAGGTAGTAGTATTGAATATAGTGATGGAATTGTTATTATAGATGGCAATAGGCAAGTAGAAGAAGAACGACCTACAGTTAAACCAACTATTACGCCGACAATCATACCTAGTGAAACTCCAACGTCAAAACCGACAGTGATACCAACAATAACACCATCAGCAGAACCAATCGAAGAACCACAGAAAATCCCAACCGAAACGCCAACAATCATGCCAACTAGTAGTCCAGCGGCAGAAACAACCGAAGAACCAAATCAGAGTAATAAACCTTATGTACCAACACAGGTTCCGACACCGCCGCAGGAAAACGCTGGTAATAATCCTACAGGAGGTAACATTAACAACGTATTGGATATCAGTAAAACGGACATTGGCACACAGACGGAGACTCAACCCACAGATGCGAATAAAAAGCAGACAACGGATAGCATTGTGGCAAAGACACTTAAATTAAAGGGAGTCAAGTGTATTGCCGGCTCTAAAAAGATAACCGGTAAAATATCGGTGTCAAAAGCAAAGGTGAAGATTAAAGTTGGAAGCAAGGCTTATAAAAAGGCAGCAATTAAAGGAAAGAAGTTTAAAATTGTACTTGGTTATAAACTCAGAAAAAATACGAAGGTGACCATAAAAGTCACTAAGAAAGGATATAAGGGTATTAAAAAAATACTTAAAGTAAAGTGACTGTAATAAAAGTTTATGATATGCAAATAGTAAATAAATATTTTATCAGATGAAATTAGCGTAAAATTTTTAAAAGACCTCGGAGATATGGCAGGATTTGTAAATAGGCTCCAAAGCTAAGTGATCCGGCAGGACTTGATATTATCAGGGAAACATTGAAAAACTGCGCCCAGATGCTCGAGGACAGCGCAAAGTTCTGAGCGATAATCAGAGAAAAACAAAAGAAAAAAAGCTGCATAAGACAAACGCAGCTATGCGTGAACATAACTGCGTTGGATTTTACTTTTTCCTATCTACTTGATAGGAACCAGATCAACTACGGGAATAGTTGAGGCTGGTATTAAAACTAGCTTCAAATATTCGAGGGTAGCCGCTTTTGTGGCTTTCCCTATTTATTTATATAATGTATCACATATATATAAATAAATCAAGAAATTTTTAAAGACAAAACATTTTGTGGAAAATTAAAAGATGTTAAGTATCTGTTGTAGCTTCAAAAAATAGCCACAGGCATGTACAAACAGAAATAATTACTTGCAAACGTAAGACAAATAAATTATTATTGAAAACCAACAAAAAATGTGTTACATTAATAATATAGGAAAAGCCAAAGAGCAAAAGGCGGCAGCCCTCTGATTATATCGGAGGGGCAAACCCTCCAGACAAAAAAGGAAGGAGGGCGAGCGGATGAATGTTACATATTCGGATTTATTCCAATTTTGTATATTTATCATTGCCCTTGTGGGATTGTGTTATACGGTCTTTAAGGGTAGAAAATAGCCGCCACTACTGCAATAGTGACGGCTATATTTATTTAAGTAGCTGAAACTTTAGGGGTAGCCGCTTTTATGGCTTTCCCTTTTTATATATACAATGTATCACATATATATAAATAAATCAAGAATTTTTTAATACAAAAATAGCTTGTGAAATATAAAGAGGTTTTGAGAATGTCTTTTGTGATTTAATATTTAATGCAGGTAAGAGATTGATGCAGGTATATAAGAACAGCCGAAACTCCCATACAAGAGCAGGTGCTGTGAGACCGCCGGTACATAAGACGTTGCGAAGAAACGTCTTATGTACCGTTGCGTGTCGAGCGCAGCGAAAGCGTGCCTGAACTGTATGGGAGTTTCGGCTGTTCATTCATATAATCTGCAATCAATTACCTGCAGCAATCTTCAATGACAGAAAGCTTATCCAACCTTCAAAAGTGTTTTACCTTGTTTATATAACAAAACCATGATAAAATAATTACAGTTGTTTTGAAAAACTCTGATTAATAAAAACAGGAATACAGGGAGGACATATTGATGTCGGATATCAGCCAGAGCCATATAAGGAATTTCTGCATTATTGCGCATATAGACCATGGCAAATCCACGCTTGCTGACAGGATAATAGAAAAGACAGGCCTGCTTACTGAAAGGGAGATGCAGGAGCAGGTTCTTGATAATATGGAGCTTGAAAGAGAACGCGGCATAACGATTAAAGCGCAGACTGTAAGAATTGTATATACTGCCAAAAACGGAGAAGAATATATATTTAATCTTATAGATACCCCGGGACATGTTGATTTTAATTATGAGGTGTCAAGAAGCCTGGCAGCATGTGAAGGGGCTGTTTTGGTTGTGGATGCGGCGCAGGGAATAGAGGCGCAGACGCTTGCAAATTGTTATCTTGCCATAGACCACGACCTTGAAATCATGCCGGTTATAAACAAAATAGACCTTCCAAGCGCAGAACCGCAGAGAGTTATAAATGAAATAGAGGATGTTATAGGACTTGAAGCGCAGGATGCGCCGCTTATATCAGCCAAAAACGGTATAAATATAGAAGAAGTGCTGGAGCAGATTGTTACTAAGATTCCGGCTCCTGAGGGAGATAGCAAAAAACCTCTTAAAGCACTTATATTTGATTCTATATATGATTCATATAAAGGCGTTATAGTTTTCTGCCGTTTATTTGACGGTACGGTAAAAAAAGGAACACAGATTCTTATGATGGCTACAGGGGCAAAAGCTGAGGTAGTTGAAGTTGGAACATTTGGCGCAGGACAGTTTATACCATGTGACGAGCTTTCGGCAGGTATGGTAGGTTATATTACGGCAAGCCTTAAAGATGTATCGGGAACACGGGTTGGCGATACGGTTACTGATGCGCAGAGACCGTGCGCGGAATCACTGCCGGGATATAAAAAAGTACTGCCAATGGTTTACTGCGGCCTTTATCCTGCCGATGGGGCTAAATATCCTGACCTTCGGGATGCGCTTGAAAAATTACAGCTTAATGATGCTTCACTGCAGTATGAACCTGAAACATCTGTGGCGCTGGGTTTTGGTTTCAGATGTGGTTTTCTTGGACTGCTGCATCTTGAGATAATACAGGAAAGGCTTGAGAGGGAATATAATCTTGATTTGGTTACTACAGCACCGGGAGTTGTGTATAAGGTATATAAGACAGATGGAACGGTTATAGAAGTTACGAATCCATCCAATCTTCCGGAGCCGTCAGAAATTGATTATATGGAGGAACCTGTTGTAGATGCGGAAATTATGGTTACTACCGAATATATTGGCGCGATAATGAAGCTTTGCCAGGAAAGACGAGGAGTATATATCGGAATGGAATATATGGAGGAAACAAGAGCTCTTTTAAAATATGTGCTTCCTCTTAATGAAATCATATATGATTTCTTTGATTCATTAAAATCCAGGTCGAGAGGGTATGCGTCTTTTGATTATGATATAAAAGGATATCAGAGGGCGGAGCTTGTAAAACTTGACATACTTATAAATAAAGAAGAAGTGGATGCCCTTTCATTTATTGTACATGCAGATTCAGCGTATGAGCGCGGCAGGAAGATGTGTGAAAAACTCAAAAAAGAGATACCGCGACATTTGTTTGAAATACCGATTCAGGCGGCTATCGGCAGTAAAGTTATTGCCAGGGAAACCGTCAAAGCGGTAAGAAAAGATGTACTTGCCAAATGTTACGGCGGAGATATAACGAGAAAGAAAAAGCTTCTTGAAAAGCAAAAAGAGGGCAAGAAGCGAATGAGGCAGATTGGAAATGTAGAGATTCCGCAGAAAGCTTTTATGAGCGTGCTTAAATTAGATGACGAGGATTGATTATGTATAAGGATTTGTCAATATATATTCATATACCGTTTTGTGTAAAAAAATGCAATTATTGTGACTTTATATCAGCAGTACCTAAGGAAAAGCAGCTTAAATCTTATGCTGATGCGCTTTGTAAAGAGATAAAATTATCAGCAGGATATGCTGATAATTTTAATATAAAGACGGTATTTATAGGCGGCGGAACTCCTTCAATATATGATTCTTCCGTGATACTTTGCATTTTGGATGTGCTAAAAAATACATTTGAAAACAGAAGGCGCGGCTCATATATTCCGGATGAAGTAACCATTGAGTGTAATCCGGGAACCCTTAACAGTACAAAACTTTCAGATTACAGAAAGGCGGGAATTAACAGGTTAAGCATAGGTCTTCAGTCCGCAAATGAAGACGAGCTTAAACTTCTCGGACGTATCCATACGGCAGATGACTGGGAGCAAAGTATGAAAATAGCAAGAAAGTGCGGATTTAATAATATAAATACCGATATTATATCGGGTTTGCCCGGTCAAAGCGTGGAATTGTTTGCTGTTACCCTTGATAAAGTCCTTGAGTATTCACCGGAACATATATCTGTATATAGTCTTATTATTGAGAAAGGTACGCCTTTTTATGACTTGTACAACCATGAAAAGTTAAGCGATGAAGAACTTGACAAATGGGATGAGGCAGACAGGGATATTTATGAGTATACGTATAAGAGATTGTCAGAATACGGATATAACAGATATGAAATATCAAATTATGCAAAAAAAGGGTGCGAAAGCAGGCATAACATGGTATATTGGAACAGAGGAAACTATTTGGGATTTGGAATAGCTTCCGCCTCTCTTATTAATAATATCAGATTTGCCAATACCGATTCGTTTTCTGAATATATAGCTGCTCCGTATGGCAGTGTGAAAACAAAAGAAACGCTTACCGTTAATGACTGTATGTCTGAATTTGCATTTCTGGCGCTCAGAACATCATATGGTATAAGCCGCAGAAAGTTTTATGATGAGTTTGGCAAAGATATTTATGATATATATGGCGGGATAATAAAAAAATGGACAGACTGTGGTATGCTTGAAGAAAAAGACGGAAGGATTTTCTGTACGGAGAGAGGAATTAATGTAAGCAATGTAGTTATGGCTGATTTTATTATATAGGAGGTAGTTTATATGGATAGTAGTATAAAGGCTCTTGCAGATGTATTGCGGGAAAGTAAAAATATTGTGTTCTTTGGCGGCGCCGGTGTTTCTACAGCAAGTGGAATACCGGACTTCAGAAGTTCGGATGGATTGTACAGCAAAAAAACAGGTAAACATTTTACGCCTGAGGAAGCAGTTTCGCACTCGTTTTTTGTAAAGTATACTGATGAGTTTTATGATTTTTATAAAGAGAATCTTGTATATCCTGCTGCAAAACCAAACAAGTGCCATACGGCATTGTATGAACTTGAAAAGATGGGAAAACTTAAAGCGATAGTGACGCAGAATATCGACGGTCTTCATCAGGCTGCGGGGTCCGGCAATGTATTTGAACTTCACGGAAGTGTTCTTAGAAATTATTGTATGAAATGCCATGCGTTTTATAATGAAAAATATATTATGGAGTCAGAAGGGATACCTGTATGTGAAAAATGCGGCGGTGTGGTAAAACCTGACGTTGTGCTTTATGAGGAAGGGCTTGATGATTCGGTAATAAGCGGTGCGGTATCTGCGATAAGTTCTGCCGACACTTTGATAATAGGAGGCACATCGCTTATAGTATACCCTGCAGCGGGGCTTATACATTATTTCAGGGGGAAAAACCTTGTATTGATTAATAAAACAAAAACATCAGCGGACAGCAATGCAGATATAGTAATTCATGACAGTATTGATAAGGTGCTTGATGAAGCGGTGCATATGATTTAATATTTGGAGGATTGCTTGTGAATAAGGATTTAAAGACGATTAAGTACAATGAAAAAGATCTTTTGGAAACTTCTCTGTTTATGATGCGGGATAATTTTTATCGTGTTGCGTGTATAGATATTGATAATAACCGTATGGAAACCGTAATTATTGCAGACAGCGAATGGGAAGATGCAAAAAGGTTTGAGGCGGATTATCGCAAAACCATTATAGAGTTTACCGATGAGAGATTAGAGGCTGAATATCATGACCGGTTTCTTGAACTTATGCTGCCGGAAAATATGAAAAAAATATTTGATTCAGGTGAAAAATACAGGGATATTACATATAAAAGACTTGTTGACGGAAATTATTGCTGGATACGTTCCGAACTTGTTCCTATGCCGGGATATGGCGAAAACGGACGCAGGGTTATGTGGTATGTAAAAAATATTTCAGCAGAAAAGGCAAAAGAAAACCAGTTTTCCAAAAAGATTCTGCAGGCAAACGAGGAGCTGCAGAAACTTCTTAAAAAGGAGCAGGAGAAGCTTGCGATTATAAGTACGATGGGAAGTATATATATAAGAAATTATTATATTGACATGAGCAATTATACTGCCAGAAATATAAACGGCATGATGGAAAATATGGATGAAGCCTTTGATGTTAAAGCTGAGTTTGAAAAATATTGTAATAATTGCGTTGAACCTGATTTTAAAGAACAGGTAAATGAATTTCTGAATCTTGACACACTTGATGAGAGGATAGAAGGACATGATTCTATATGTATTGAATATAAGATAAAGAAGACGGGTTGGTGCAGAGGTAATTTTATACCTGTAAACGTAGATGAATCCGGACATCTGGTGTCTGTAATGTTTGCAGAAAGGGTTATAGATTATGAAAAGAAAAAAGAGCTTGATTACCAGAAAATGCTGAAAGATGCGTTTGATGCGGCTAATCGTGCGAACAGTGCAAAATCTGAGTTTTTATCAAGGATGAGCCATGACATAAGAACACCTATGAATGCGATTATTGGCATGACGGCAATTGCCAGGACGCATATAGACGATACTGCAAGAGTTTCCGACTGTTTAAGTAAGATTATGACGTCAAGCAGACATTTGCTTGGTCTTATTAATGAAGTGCTGGATATGAGCAGGATAGAATCAGGTAAGGTGGAGTTGTCTGAAGAAGAATTTAACCTTTCTGAGCTGATTGATAATCTTTTATACATGTCAAAGGAGGGAATAGTCGCAAAAAAACATGAACTCATTGTTAATATTGAAAAGGTTGAACATGAGCTTGTAATCGGCGACAGTCTACATATACAGCAGGCGTTTATGAACCTTATGGGAAATGCAATTAAGTATACTCCTGAAGGCGGTAAAATAAGGCTTACAATATCAGAACGTCCGTCGCATATACCAAATGTAGGATGTTATGAGTTTATTTTTGAGGATAACGGTATAGGAATGACGCCTGAATTTACGAAACATATATTTGAACCGTTTGCAAGAGCCGAGGATACAAGGATTAATAAGATACAAGGTACCGGACTTGGAATGCCTATTACAAAAAATATCATTAATATGATGAATGGTGATATTAAAATAGAAACGAAAATAAATGAAGGTTCCAAATTCATTGTAACAATTTTTCTTAAATTTCAGGATGTGGAAGATATTAATTATGAAAAGTTTGTAAATCTGCGCGTGCTTGTTGCAGATGACATGGAAGATAACTGCGAAACTACATGTGAGCTTCTCAATGAAATGGGAATGAACAGTGAGTGGGTGCTTACCGGCAGGGAAGCCGTTGAAAGAGTCGAGGCGGCGCACGCCGAGGATAATGACTTTTTTGCTGTGATTCTTGACTGGAAGATGCCTGAAATGGATGGAATAGCAACGGCAAAGGAGATACGCAGACGTATAGGCCCGGACATTCCTATAATTATTTTTTCAGCCTATGACTGGTCGGATATAGAAACCACTGCACGTGCGGCAGGAGCAGATTATTTTATAAGTAAGCCTCTGTTTAAGTCAAAAGTTGCATACCTGTTCAATACCATAACGGATGAGGGAAAAGAAGTACCGAAAGAAGAAAATCCGTTTGATGAAATAAAAGATAAAGATTATACCGGAAAGAGAATACTTTTAGTTGAAGATAATGAGCTTAATGCAGAAATTGCGACGGAAATACTTGAAGTGGCAGGACTCAATGTAGATATTGCCTGTGATGGAAGCGAGGCTTTGGATAAATTTTCATATTCAGAACCAGGGCATTACGACCTTATATTTATGGATATTCAGATGCCCGGTATGAATGGATATGAAACAACTAATGCAATACGTATCCTTCCCAGAAAGGATGCAAGAACAATACCGATAATTGCAATGACGGCAAACGCATTTGCAGAGGATGTTGCCGCGGCAAAGGCATCCGGTATGAATGAGCATATAGCGAAACCGCTTGACATGGCAAGATTAAATGAGATTTTAAATACATGGTTATAGTTTTTTAATCAAAATGTTCCCCGGGCCATTATGGCAGGGGGAACATTTTTTATATAGAGTATTTTCATGTTATTGTAAATTATACTTCAAACAGGAGGTCGCCGTAAGTAGGAACAGGCCACAGTTCTTTGTCTACAATCATTTCAAGTTTATCAATAGGAGACCTTAAAGCGGCCATTGCGTCACGGATTACATCTTTATAATATATGGCTAATGGTTCTCCGTCCTCTATATCTTCGGCTTTCTTTGTTTTTTCGGTAAGGTCTTTAAGCGCAGCCTTTGCCTCTGCAAGAAGTGAAGAAGACTGAACGAGCAGTTCGTTCTGTACGGAGGTATCAGCGTTTATTCCTGTTGAATTGACGTTATTTATTGAAGCGGCAAGGCTTGTGCAGTATTTTATTACTGCAGGAATGTAGAGTTTGGAAGCCATTTCTATCATTGTAAGCGCTTCAATATGAAGTACCTTGGAGTATGTTTCGTAGTTGATTTCCTCACGTGATTTAAGTTCAGCTTCAGTAAGTACACCCTGACGCTCAAACATTGCAACGCATTCAGGATCGATATAATAACGGGTTGCATCAACGGTAGTTTTAATGTTGGGAAGACCTCTTTTTTCTGCTTCGGTAACCCATTCGTCCGAATAACCGTTGCCGTTAAATATAACATTTTTATTTTCTGAAAGCGTTTTGCGGATTACAGCTTTGACAGCCGTTTCAAAAGCTTCGCCGCTAAGTCCTTCTATTTCGTCATTCATTTCTGAAAGAACGTCAGCTACAATTGCATTAAGAACTGTATTAGCGTCGGATATTGACATTGAAGAAGCTACCATACGAAATTCAAATTTGTTGCCGGTGAAAGCAAACGGTGAAGTACGGTTCCTGTCGGTTGCATCTTTTCTGAAATTAGGCAATGTAAGAACGCCTGTATCCATTTTGCCGCCGCGTATACTTGAGGTTGCCTCGCCTTTATCAATAATCTGTTCAACGATATCTTCAAGCTGCTCTCCAAGGAATATTGAAATGATTGCAGGAGGAGCTTCATTAGCGCCAAGCCTGTGGTCATTTCCGGCATTAGCAGCCGAAAGCCTGAGGAGAGGAGCGTATTTATTTACGGCTTTAATTACAGCGCTGAGTACATAAAGGAACATAAGATTGTTATGTGGTTCCTTGCCGGGATCCAATAAGTTAATACCGGTATCGGTAACAAGCGACCAGTTGTCGTGTTTTCCGGAACCGTTTACTCCTGCAAACGGTTTTTCGTGTAAAAGACATTCAAGACCGTGTCTTCTTGCAACCTTTCTCATGGTTTCCATAACGAGCTGGTTGTGGTCTGTGGCAATGTTTGCAGTTGAATATATAGGAGCCATTTCATGCTGTGCCGGAGCCACTTCGTTATGCTGCGTTTTTGCGAGTATTCCAAGTTTCCATAATTCGATATTAAGTTCCTTCATATAGGAAGCGATTTTTTCACGTATAGAACCAAAATAATGATCTTCAAGCTCCTGACCCTTAGGAGGCATTGCGCCAAAAAGTGTTCTTCCTGAAAAAATAAGGTCGTCGCGTTTAAGGAATTTTTCCCTGTCAATAAGGAAATATTCCTGCTCAGGTCCTATGGAGCAACTGACTTTATTTACTTCATCATGACCAAAGAGCCTTGCAGTATGGGTCGCCTGTCTGCTGATTGCTTCCATTGAGCGAAGCAGAGGAGTTTTTTTGTCAAGCGCTTCTCCTGTATATGAACAGAAAGCCGTAGGAATACATAATGTTACGCCGGCAGCATCTTCGCGGAGAAATGCAGGTGAAGTAATATCCCATGCAGTATATCCTCTCGCTTCAAATGTAGCACGAAGTCCTCCCGATGGGAATGAAGAAGCATCAGGCTCACCTTTAATAAGTTCTTTCCCGGAAAACTCTAAAATAGCGTCACTTGATGATTGGGCACTAAGGAACGAATCATGCTTCTCAGCAGTAATTCCTGTCATAGGCTGAAACCAGTGTGTATAGTGGGTAGCTCCACGTTCAACAGCCCATTCCTTCATTGCATGAGCAATTACGTTAGCGATAGTGATATCAAGTTCGCCGCCGTTTTCCACTATTTCCTTAAAAGTGGAATATACTTTCTTAGGAAGGCGTTCCTGCATGACTTTGTCGCTAAATACATCAGTTGCAAATACTTCCTTTAGTACGTTGTTTTCCATAGTTATCTTTCCTTTCTTATTTAATATTAATACTTAATTCACCATATAAAAGAAAAAATGCCCCAGAAGAAAGATAGTGTAATACTTTCTCTCGGACATCTTCGTCAACGTCTATACATTATCACAATATCTAAAAAATTTAAAGAGAAAAAATGTAAAAAAAAGATTAATATATAATTAACAATTAGGTAAAAATTGTCCGCAGATAAGAAAAATCACGTCTTTTAATGATATTGGAACTATATTTTCTGCCGCGGTAACCGGATAGTCATACAGAGCGGTTCCATTTACCATAAGTGATGCATTTCCAACTATTTCGCCCTCTGCAACGGGAGCGGTTATATTTTCGGGTACGGTAACTGCAACGGATACATTATCACCTTTTGCAAGGAGCATATTGCATTCGGCAGTAAACGATATATCCAGTGATTTATTTGTACTTCCGGCCTTATTGCCGTTGACTATGCCAATAGGCTTTAATCCCAGAGGATTTTGGGCGTTTTCTGCTGAGGAATATGTGCCTGATAACAATGTATATTTATTATAGTTGTTAAATCCGTAATTCATGAGCGATTTGGTATCGGACCATTTGTATGATTTGTTCGGCGGCCAGCCTGAAGCAAGGACTGAACTGACAAGCGTCCGTCCGTCGCGTTGTGCAGCGCCTGCAAAACAGTATCCGGCTTTTCCGGTAAAACCTGTTTTTATTCCTATTGCTCCATTGTACATTTTTAAAAACGAGTCGTGATTATGTACGGTATATTTTTTGCTGCCGTTTATATCGCTAAACGAGTATGAATCAGTTGAAATTATGGAAAGAAATTCCGGGTTTTGTATAGCATAGGAAGCGATAAGGCATAAATCCTCAGCAGTTGTATAATGTCCGTCGGCATCAAGACCGTTAGGCGTTATAAAATGCGTAGATGTACAGCCAAGGGCTTCAGCCTTTTCGTTCATCATCTGTGCAAAGCCCTCTTTGCTTCCGCCAATATGTTCGGCAATGGCAACGGCCGTATCATTATGCGATTCAAGCATAAGTGAATACAGAAGGTCTTTCAGATAGTATTGTTCGCCTGCTTTTATATTTAATTGGACGTCAGGCATGGACGCCGCATATGATGATACATTTACGACAGAGTTTATATCACCGCATTCAAGTGCAAGTATACATGTCATTATTTTTGTAGTGCTCGCCATCGGCATAGGAGATGTGCCGTTTTTTGATATAAGAACCCTGCCGGATTCGCCATCCATAAGACACCAGGCTCTGGCATATAACGACGGAGTGTCAGGATTTGCTGTTCCGGAAGCGTCGCCATAGGCAGGAGATATGTCTATGACAGCCGGATTTGTTTCACACGGCAAGGGGGATATAAAATCCCGTACTACATCGTTATATGCAGGGTAAAGAACGCTTAGCAGCATTATAATAGAAAGAATAGTTAAAACTATGCTGGTTACTTTGGCTAACATAAAGTATTTTCACAATCATTTTCTTTATTGAAATAGTATGTTAAGATATACAGTAATATGAATTTGTTAAATAAATATCAATAAAAATGCGCATTGTCAGACTTTTTTTTTGGTGTTGCGTTTTAATTGTAAAAGATATAAAATATACAATGAGGGAATTTGGAAATATTATTAAAATATATTGGAGGGCTGATAATGAGCAATGCAACAAGGATGTCTGCAAGGGCAAGGATAGAAGCACTTGTAGACGCAAATAGTTTTGTTGAAATCGGTGCGCTTGTTACAAAAAGAAATACTGATTTTAACATGCAGGAAAAGTCAGTTCCGGGAGATGGAGTTATTACCGGATATGGCTTAATTGATGGCAGTATTGTATATGTGTATAGCCAGGATGCTTCTGCAATTGGCGGTTCAATCGGAGAAATGCATGCAAAGAAGATATGCAATATATACGATATGGCTATTAAGACCGGTACCCCTGTAATAGGTCTTATAGATTGTGCCGGTTTACGTCTTCAGGAGGCTACAGATGCTTTGGAAGGCTTTGGAAGTATTTACAGAAAACAGGTTGAAGCTTCCGGTCTTGTACCACAGATTTCAGCAATTTTCGGTACATGTGGAGGCGGAGTGGCAGTATCGTCTGTGCTTAGTGATTTTACATTTATGGAGAGCAGTGCAAAACTCTTTGTCAATTCCCCAAATGCTCTTTGTGGTAATTATACCGATAAATGTGATACAAGTTCCGCCGCTTTTCAGAGTACGGCTAATACGGTTGATTTTGTTTGTGACGGAGAAGAAGAACTGATTAAAGGGATAAGAGAATTTGTTTCATATATTCCTGCCAATTGTGATGATATGGCTGTAAGTGAATGTGAAGACGATCTTAACCGTTTGGTACCTGAATTTGCAGCATATGTTCCGGATCCTGCTAAAGCACTCAGTGCAATATCTGATGATAACAGATTCCTTGAAGTGAAATCCGGATATGCACAGGAAATGGTAACGGGATTTATCAAACTTAACGGCGTCACTGTCGGTGCTGTTGCAAACAGAACTGCGATTATTGATGATGAAGGAAAAGTTGCAGATAAGTATGATTCTGTCCTTACTACCCAGGGATGCGGTAAAGCGGAAGATTTCATATATTATTGTGATTCATTTGGTATTCCTGTGCTTACACTTACAAATGTAACAGGTTATGCAGCTACCATGGAAGAAGAAAAAAGTATAGCTATGGCAGCGGCAAAACTTACGGCCGCATTTGCAAGTGCTGAAGTACCTAAAGTAAACCTTATTACTGGTAAAGCTTTTGGAAGCGCTTATGTAACAATGAATTCCAGACACATAGGAGCTGATATGGTATTTGCGCTTGAGGGTGCACAGGTTGGAATGATGGATGCAAAGATTGCTGCACAGATTATGTATGAAGATGAGATTAATGCAGCTTCTGATAAAAATGCTGTTATAGATGAAAAAGCTGCTGAATATGAAAAGATTCAGTTAGATGTTTCATCGGCTGCGCAGAGAGGATATGTTGATGTAATCATAAGTCCTGAATCTGTACGTAAGCAGCTTGTGTATGCGTTTGAAATGTTATATTAATTAAGTAAGGAGAGGCATTATGAAAAAAAGATTAATATCAATTCTTTCAATTTTTGCCTGTTTATGCGTTATATTTACTCTTGGTTCGGCTCCTGTAAGCCATGCGTCAGAGGGACAGTATACAGCCGATACATTTTCAGGATATATGAATGAATGGATGCAGTTGTGGCTGGATGGCGATAAGGAGGCGCTGGATGCAAGTAATGAGGAGTATACTTATTACGGTATGCCTGTAACTTATGAAGTTTCCGAAGATGAGTATGAGGAAATGGTTGAAGAAGCAGGTGCATTTAAGGAATACAGCGAAGCAGTACTTACACAGAACGGAAATGAAATAAACGTTAAACAGAATGCCATATGTGAAAATAAAATTGTAGATTTTTCGTTTACATGGAATATGCAGACACAGGCAATAACATGGTTAGTAAATGTAGATGAAGATTTTACGGAATATGTTGATGAATGGGTACAGCTTTGGATGGCCGGGGATATAAAAGCCCTCAATAATTATAACAAACAGTATACCAGAGGCGGAATGAATATAGTATATGAAATTTCCGAAGAAGATTATAATGATATACTTGAAAAAGCTGGCGAGGTTAAGGAATACAGCGAACCGCAGGTAAGCGTGGATGAAGAAAAAGGAACGATTTCCGTTAAGCAGAATGCTGTATGTTCTGAAAAAAATGTTTCTTTCTCATTTATAAGGGATGAACAGACAAATACTGTAACCTGGACGGTAGATATAGAAAGTACGCCGGTAGAAACATTTATAAAGGCATGTCTTAATACAGTAATGGGAATGGGAACAGTGTTTGTAGTGCTTATATTTATATCGTTTGTAATTTCACTGTTTGTATTGTTCTCAAAGAAAAATAAGAAATCCCCTGCTGTCGGGAAGACAGACGAAAGTTTGCCTCCTTTGACTGCAGAAGTGTCAGATACGAAAAAAGCTGCATCTGATGATGAGATTATTGCAGTTATATCAGCAGCTATTGCAGCGTATGAGGCAGACAATATGCCGGGATATGGTGAAGCGCCGGCAGACGGACTTTTTGTCCGCTCAATAAAGAGAAGATAATTGCAGAAAGATTATTGATAATTATTAAGGAGGATATATTAATGAAAACCTATACAATTACCGTAAATGGAAATGTTTATGATGTTACAGTTGAAGGCGGAGAAGGAGCTGCAGTACAGGCAGCAGCACCAAAGGCAGCAGCACCAAAGGCAGCAGCACCTGCGTCAGCACCGGCACCAAAACCGGCAGCGCCTGCAGGAGCGCAGGGTTCGGTAAAAGTTACAGCTCCGATGCCCGGTAAGATTCTGGCAGTTAAGGCAAGTACGGGACAAACGGTTAAGCGTGGTGATGTACTTCTTATATTGGAAGCTATGAAAATGGAAAATGAGGTTGTTGCACCACAGGATGGTACTGTTGCAAGCATTAATGTTGCAGAAGGCGCTATGGTTGAATCCGGTGATGTTTTAGCTAC
>CANPYY010000027.1 GCA_947588675.1 uncultured Lachnospiraceae bacterium
ATGGGTCACTAGCTCAGTCGGTAGAGCACTTGACTTTTAATCAAGTTGTCGGGGGTTCGATTCCCCCGTGACTCAGTGATAGGAAGCTCCAGAAAACACAAGGTTTTCAGGGGCTTTTTAATTACAATTTGACAAAAGGCATATTTATTTAGTAGAATGTGCGGTATAGCACATATTTAATGAATCGAAAGGAGAGATGTTGATGAAAGAAGATAAGAAGACTTATTACCTGACGACAGCGATAGCTTATACATCAGGAAAACCTCATATCGGCAATACTTATGAGGCCGTACTCGCAGATTCTATAGTGAGGTTTAAGCGAATGCAGGGTTATGACGTGCGTTTTCAGACAGGTACTGACGAGCATGGGCAGAAAATTGAGCTTAAAGCCGAAGAAGAAGGTATATCTCCAAAGGAATTTGTTGATAATGTTGCAGGTCAGATAAAAGATATTTGGGATTTAATGAATACATCTTATGACAGATTTATAAGGACTACAGATGCAGACCATGAAAAACAGGTTCAGAAAATATTTAAGAAACTGTATGATCAGGGCGATATATATAAAGGTGAATATCAGGGTATGTATTGTACGCCGTGTGAATCATTTTTTACCCCGTCTCAGCTTGTAGACGGTAAATGTCCGGATTGTGGACGGGAATGTGAGCAGGCTAAAGAGGAGGCTTACTTTTTTAAACTCAGCAAATATGCCGACAGGTTGATTGAACACATTAATACTCATCCGGAATTTATTCAGCCTGAATCCAGAAAAAATGAAATGATGAATAATTTCCTTATTCCGGGACTTCAGGATTTGTGCGTATCCAGAACTTCCTTTAAGTGGGGAATACCTGTTACTTTTGATGAGAAACACGTTATATATGTATGGATTGACGCATTAAGTAATTATATAACGGGACTGGGATATGATACAGACGGTAACAGTGATGAACTTTATAATAAGTATTGGCCGGCAGACCTTCATCTTATAGGAAAAGATATACTGAGGTTTCATACGATTTACTGGCCAATTATGCTTATGGCGCTTGATATTCCGTTACCTAAACAGATATTTGGACATCCATGGCTGCTTCAGGGAGAAGGAAAGATGAGTAAGTCCAAAGGAAATGTTCTGTATGCAGACGACCTTGTAGAGGTTTTTGGGGTTGATGCAGTGCGTTTCTTTGTACTTCATGAAATGCCTTTTGACAATGACGGCATAATATCCTGGGAGCTTGTAATAGAGAGGGTTAATTCAGAGCTTGCTAATACGCTTGGCAATCTTGTCAACAGGACGATATCAATGTCAAATAAGTATTTTGACGGTATTGTAAGCGATGAAGGCGCAGAGGAAGAAGTTGACAATGAACTTAAAGCGGTTGTTACGTCTGCGGCAGGTAAAGTTACGGAAAAAATGGAAAAACTCCGTGTTGCGGATGCAATTACCGAGATATTTAATCTTTTCAGAAGATGCAATAAATATATTGATGAAACAATGCCATGGGTTCTTGCAAAAGACGAGGATAAAAAGGACAGACTCAAAACGGTGCTTTATAATCTTATTGAAAGCATAAGCATAGGAGCGTCACTTTTAGAGCCGTTTATGCCGGAAACTTCGGAAAAGATTCTCAGGCAGATAAATGCAGCTAAAAGACCGCTTGAAACCATGGAAGAATTTGGTTTGTATAAATCGGGAAGTAAAGTTACCGAAACTCCTGAAATATTGTTTGCAAGACTTAATTCAGAAGATGTAATGAAAGAAGTTTCTGAAAAATTCGGAGGCAGTGGAGAAAAGGAAACAGAAGCTAAGGAAGCGAAAGCTGATGTTATAGATATACCTGCAAAACAGGAAATAACGTTTGATGATTTCATGAAAATGCAGTTTCAGGTAGGAGAAATTATTGAATGTAAGGAGGTTCCTAAATCAAAGAAACTTCTCTGCTCACAGGTAAGAGTTGGAAACAGTATAAAACAGATTGTTTCAGGAATAAGAAAATATTATACACCGGAAGAAATGGTAGGTAAAAAGGTTATGGTTTTAGTCAATCTGAAACCTGCAAAACTGGCAGGCGTATTATCTGAAGGTATGCTTTTATGTGCAGAGGATGCAGATGGCAATGTGGCGCTTGTAACTCCTGAAAAGGATATGCCGGCAGGTGCGGAGATATGTTAGGTATATTTGACAGCCATGCGCATTATGACGATACTGCATTTGATGAAGACAGGGATATTCTTTTGTCGGGCATGAAGGATTCCGGAATAGATTATATAGTAAATATTTCTGCAAGTATGGATACTTTATATAAAACTCTTGAAATTGTGAAAAAATATCCGTATGTATATGGAAGCGCCGGAGTCCACCCCAGCGAATGTGGAGAGCTTACCGAGAATGATATTGATATAATTAAAAATGTATGTTCAGATAAAAAGATTGTGGCGGTTGGTGAAATAGGACTTGACTATCACTATCCCGAGCCGGCACGCGATATACAGAAAAAATGGTTTGAAAGACAGTTGGATGTTGCTTCTGAGCGCGATATGCCGGTTGTTATCCACAGCAGGGAAGCGGCTGAAGATACAATGGATATCCTAAAGAACTATAATGACAGGCTGCGGAAGAATAACAGAGGGGTTATACATTGCTTTTCATATTCTCCGGAAATGGCGTTTCAGTATATTGATATGGGATATAATATTGGGATTGGCGGCGTGCTTACATTTAGTAATGCAAAAAAGCTGAAAAAGGTTGTACGCGAAATTCCTCTTGAAAAAATAGTTATCGAAACCGACTGTCCATATCTTGCGCCGACTCCGCACAGAGGGGAAAGAAATGATTCAACATTTCTGCCGTATGTGATTAAAGCCATAGCAGAATTAAAAAATATTACAGAAGAAAAAGTGATAGAGGTAACTGCAGAAAATGCGTCGAGAATGTATGGGATAGAGGTATAACGTTTGGAAGGATATCTGGTTAATCCAAAAAATACTATAGAAATACTGAAAAAGCACAATATCCGTTTTCAAAAGAGATTTGGTCAGAATTTTCTTGTGGATGAGCATGTTATGAAAAAAATAATAAGCGCTGCACAGATAACAAGGGATGACTGCGTACTTGAAATCGGACCGGGTATAGGTACTATGACACAGTTTTTGTGCGAGGCGGCCGGAAAGGTGCTTGCCGTGGAAATAGACAGAACGCTTATACCGGTGCTGGAACATACTTTGTCGGAATATGAAAATGTGACAGTCATCTGCGGTGATATACTTAAACAGGATATAAATGAGTTATCTGTACGGTATAACTGCGGAAAGCCTTTTAAAGTAGTTGCAAATCTTCCGTATTATATAACTACGCCGATTATAATGGGGTTTCTTGAAAAAGATGCGCCGGTGGAAAGTATTACCGTAATGGTTCAGAAAGAGGTTGCCGAACGTATGCAGGCGGAGCCCGGAAGTAAGGCGTATGGGGCGTTATCTCTTGCAGTAGCTTATTATGCAGAAGCTTATCTTGTCGCAAATGTGCCTAAAAATTGTTTTATACCGCGTCCAAATGTAGCAAGTGCGGTTATAAGACTGAAAAAGTACAAAGAACCGCCGGTTAAGGTAAAGGATAAAAAGCATATGTTTTCAATTATAAGGGCGTCGTTTTCCCAGAGGAGAAAAACATTGTGTAATGGAATTAAAAACAGCGCGGAGCTTAATTATAAAAGAGAGGATGTTGAAGCGGTTCTGGAAAAAATGGGAATTGATTCCGATGTAAGGGGAGAAACGCTTACTCTTACACAATTTGCACAAATTAGCGATATGTTAATGTAAGTGTTCAATGTTTTTTCATAATTTGGTGATAAAGTAAGGATGAGGAAGAAGGTGGAACTAATGAGTGATTTGCCAATATACCATAATAATAATGAGGAGTGGAGTCAGATGCTTTTGCTGTATGACTCTGCAATAAAAGAGATAAGTACCAAATTGGAAATCCTTAATAATGAGTTCAAACTTTCACATCAGTACAATCCAATTGAGCATATATCAAGCAGACTTAAATCTGCAGACAGTATTGCCAGGAAATTAAGAAGGCGTGAAAGAGAACTTACTATAGCAAATGCAATGCAGTATGTTAATGATATTGCGGGAGTGAGGGTTATATGTTCTTTTTCTTCGGATATATACCGAATAGCAAGGGCTATATCGAGCCAGAATGATATAGAGATATTAAAAATTAAGGATTATATACAGAATCCTAAGGAGAACGGTTACAGAAGCTACCACATGATAGTGACAATACCGATATTTCTGGCTGAAAAAACCGTAAAGACAAAGGTGGAAATCCAAATAAGGACTATAGCTATGGATTTTTGGGCCAGTCTTGAACATAAGATATATTATAAATTTGAGGGCAAAGCGCCGCATGGTATTAGAGCTGAATTGAAGGAATGTGCCAATATAGTATCATTTCTTGATGAAAAAATGCTCTCGATTAATGAATATGTAAAAGAATATGCCGAAAAGGGAGTTGTCGAAGATATGACTATTGATATTGAAGACGACCCGAAACCGGAAAAGAAAAAGAAAAGATGGAGAGCAGGAGGACATTAAAATGAGTGAAGAAACAAAAGAGCTGACTATGGCAGATATGGAGGCAGAAATTGATGCAAGCATGGTAAGTTACAGGGAAGGCGATATGGTACATGGAGTTATTGCCGGAATTAAGAACTATGTTGTATATGTAGATTTGGGAACTTACACGCAGGGAATCATACTTCCGGACCAGTTGAGCGACGACCCCGGTTTTAAAATGATGGATGACCTTAAACCGGGAGAGGAAATTGACGCCGTAGTTATCAGGAAAGACGACAGTAACGGCAACCTTGTACTTTCATTAAAACGTGCAAATTACATTAATGCGTGGAACGAGATTGAGGAAGGACTTAATACCGGCAAAGAATATGAAGTAAAGGTTGCAGAAAGCGTAAAAGGCGGAGTGGTTGCATATCTTAACGGAATAAGAGGGTTTGTACCTGCTTCAAGATTGTCCGTAGCGCGTATGGACGACGCTGCGAAAGAGGCGCTTGTAGGAAAAAATATTTCAGTAATTATTGTAGAGGCGGATGCCGGTAAGAGAAAACTTATACTTTCTGCACGCGAGGCAGAGGAAAGAAAAGCGGCAGAGGAGAGAAACGAAAAGCTTGCGGAAATACATGAAGGCATGGTTACAAAAGGAATTGTGGAATCCATTAAACCTTACGGATGCTTCGTCGATATAGGAAACGGGCTTTCGGGTCTTGTTCATATATCACAGATTGCAAATAAGAGGATTAAGACTCCCGGTGAAGTAGTAAAACAGGGACAGGAAGTTGATGTTAAAGTAACGGAGATAAAAGATGGTAAGATAAGTCTTAGCATGAAAGCTCTCGAAGATATTATGGAGAAACAGGATGCTCCTGATAAACCCGAAGAAGAATATGTATCGGGAGAAGAAGCATCGACATCAATGTCATCGCTTCTTGACGAAATAGTAATTGATGATTGATTTTGGAGGAGATTATGCCCGCATTTTTAGAAAATTATTCATCATTTAAAGGTGACGGCAGCCTTAATGAAAAAGGGGAAACCTTAGATGAATTTTTAGCGAATTACGACCCGGAACAATACCGTAACCCGAGTGTAACGGCAGATGTTCTTGTTTTCAGATATTATAAGGAACTGCAGTCTGTAGATGATGATTTATCTCTGCTTATGATAAAGAGGAAAAATCATCCATGCATAGGATATTGGGCTCTGCCCGGAGGCTTTTGCAATATCGGAGAGGATCTGGAAATAGCGGCAAAAAGAGAACTTTTTGAGGAAACTTCGCTTACGGGAATACCAATAACCCAGATTCATACATGGGGAGAGGCGTGGCGTGATCCGAGGGACAGGATTATAACTACTGCATTTGTCGCGCTTGTGGACGAATCAGTACATGAACCGATAGCCGGGGATGATGCGTCTGAAGCGATATGGTTTGATGTTGATTTCAGGAAACTTTCGAGTGAAATTGTATATGAAAGTGACGGAGAGATTGTAAAAAGCACATATAATATAGAGTTAACCAATAAAGAAATGACGCAAAAGTGTGAGGCGTGCGTATGTATCAGGGAAAATTTATATGGGCTTTTAAAAGAAAGAAAATATGAAATCGTGCATAGCAAAAATATAGCTTTTGACCATGCCAGATTTATAGTCAACGCATTATTGTATATTAAACATGCTTTAGATATAAGTAAAAAAAAGTAAGTATTTACAATCGGAGGAATAATTTTGCTGCGTTTTGTATACGTAATAGCTACAAGCCTTATTCTTGCAGGAATAGCGATAATAAGGCTTGCTTATGTAGCTTCACATGACAGGTATAGTGAAGAACAGCGCTATGGTGAAGCGGTTAAGTTTATTAACCGCCTCAAGAAAAAAGGAAAAATATCGACGATTATTTCAGGTGAGGATAATTTGCCGGATGAAGGCGGATATATAATGTATTCCAATCATCAGGGAAAATATGATGCGCTTGGTATAATGTATGGGCATAATAAACCCATGTCTGTACTTATGGAGTATAAGAAATCAAAATGTATATTAACGTCACAGTTTATTGATGCAATCGGTGGGAAAAGGATTAAGATGGATGACCCCAGACAACAGATAAGCGTGCTTGACGATATTGCCAGAGAAGTAAATGCTGGAAGGCGATATCTTATTTTTCCGGAAGGAAGATATGATACGAATCATAATCACCTTCAGGAGTTTAGGGCAGGATGTTTCAGGTCTGCGATAAAGGCAAAGTGCCCGATTGTACCAATATGCCTGATTGATTCATGGAAACCGTTTGGCGAAAATTCTTTAAAAGCCGTAACAACATATGTACATTTTTTAAAACCGATTGAATATATGGAATATTGTAATATGAAGGCAGTAGAGATTTGCGATTTGGTAAAGAGCAGGATATCGGAAAAATTAATAGATATATTAGGAGAATGTTAATTCATAAAACAGGCATCTTCTTACATAGAATGATTATATATGTGAGGAGGTGCTTTTATTTTGCGTTTGTTTAAGAGATGTACCATTATCGTTATAGCTATAGTTACGCTTTTATCATCATCATGCGGTATGAAAAAGACTTCGGAGGAAAAAGTCCGGGATATTGAATTTACGGTGGTAAATGACGAGGATATTCCTGAAACGCTGAAAAATGCAATAGAGGAAAAGAAAAAAAATGCTTTTAAATTAAGTTATGCAGATAATAATGACCTGTATCTGGTGGCGGGTTATGGCGAACAGCCTACCGGAGGATACAGTATTGTTGTTGATGAACTTTATGCTACTGATAATACAATAGTTTTTGCTACTACGCTCAAAGGCCCGCAGGAGGAACAAAGTATACAAAATTTTATGACATATCCGTATATTGTTGTAAAAATGGAATATCTTGACTATGAAGTAATATATAAATAATATGAAGAATATTTTAGGCACGAAAGGAGTGTTTTTTTGGAGCTGATTAAGAGAAATATACATATGAACATGATAAAATGTAAAAGCAGTATGCAGATGACAATAGATAATGATGTTAATGTTCCCGACGCAAAGCCGGATATTAATATGATTATACGTGAAAGCGGAGAAATAAAAATTCAGGAAATAAAACCTGCCAATGGAAAGGTTTTATTAAAAGGTATCCTGATATTTAATATTTTATATGAAGATACGGACAGCGAAAGCTGTATACAACATATGGATGGACAGATACCGTTTGACGAAGTAGTAAATATGGATAATACATGCGGAGAAGATAATGTTCATGTTAAATGGGAACTTGAGGGACTAAGCGCAGAAATAATTAATTCCAGAAAAATTAATATTAAGGCAATTCTCAAACTTACGGCCGTGGCAGAAGAACTTATGGACGAGGAAGCAGCGGTCGATATAATCGATGAGCCGTACATAGAAAAACTGTATTCGGATAAAATGATTTCAGAACTTGCATTAAGCAATAAAGACGTATGCAGGATTAAGGATGAGATTATACTTCCTTCGGGGCGTGACAGCATAAGAGAAATTATATATGAGGAACTTATACCGGAGGAAGTTGAAATGAGGCTTATGCAGGATAAACTAAGTATAAAAGGAACGTTAAGGGTATTTATATTATATAAAGGGACGGAAGACGAAGGAATATGCGATTTTGAGTCGAAAATTACATTTGCCGATGAAGTACAGTGCGGCGGGTGTGATGAAAACATGATTTCATATGTGGAAATGGTAATACAGGATAAAGATATACAGATTAAGGCTGATGATGACGGAGAAGACAGAATAATTGATATAGAAGCCGTGGCAGCGCTTGATATAAAAGTATATAAAGAAGAACCTGTCAGCCTGCTTGCTGATTTATATTCAACTTCAAATGAAGTGACGCCTGTTTTTAAAGATGTTACGCTTGAAAATGTAGTTATGAGAAATAACAGTAAAGTAAGGATTAATGACAGGATTAATATCGATTCTGATAATCCGCCTATAATGCAGATATGCAGTGCGCAGGGAGCGGTAAGAATTGATGATGAGGAGATTGTAAACGGAGGAATAGAGGTTTCGGGAGTAATAGAAGTACAGCTTATGTACTTTACGGAAGGCGAAGGATGCCCGATAGGTTCATATATGGGAGCTATACCTTTTACGCACCTCATTGAAGCTAGGGGAATAAATGAGGATTGTATTTATGAGATAAATCCTATGGTTGAACAGATACATGTAATGGTTATTGACGGCAGTGAAACTGAAATTAAGGCGGTCATAGGAATAGATGCGATAGTATTTAACAGGTTTACGCAGTCAGTAATTACCCAATACCAGGTTTCGGAAAAAAATATGGAAACCTTCTGGGATATTCCGGGACTTACCGGGTATATTGTACAGAAAGATGACAGCCTGTGGAGCATAGCAAAGAAATTTTCTACGACTATGGATTCAATAAAGGAAATGAATGATATTGAAACAGACGAGGTGGCGCCGGGACAGAAACTTTTGCTTATAAAACAGGTCGATATGCTTTAAAATGAATAAAAAGGCTTATTTTGCAAATATTATATAGCATATGATAGCGAGATTAATTATAGTATAAACTTTAATTTCTCGAACACCTTATATTTTATATAAAAAGGAGATTGCCATATGAATGAAGATACGATAAGCCTTCTTAAAGAATGTAATTCCGGTTGTAAGTCAGCGACCAACA
Source organism: uncultured Lachnospiraceae bacterium (assembly GCA_947588675.1). GTDB lineage: Bacteria > Bacillota > Clostridia > Lachnospirales > Lachnospiraceae > V9D3004. The sequence continues at coordinate 9,272 of CANPYY010000027.1, forward strand.
GTATGGAACAGGTACTCGGATATGTGAAAAATGAAAAACTTGCGGCACTTATTGACAAATATAATGATAAACATATTAAAGTCGGTGATGAATGCCATAAGCTTCTTAATGAAAATAACGAGGATGAAAAAGACCCGTCAAAAATTTCAGCAATGTTTGCGGAAATGGGTACGGATATTAAACTTAAAATGGAAAATACTACACATAAAATAGCAGACCTTCTTATAGATGGCTGCGTGATGGGAATTAAATCATTAAGCGAATATCTTCACAAATACCGCAGCGCGGATGAAAATATTGTAGACCTTACAAAAAAGCTTATTAAAATAGAGCGGGAATTTATGGATGAACTACTTGAATTTCTATAGGTATAAGTAATCGGAATGATAAAATATAAAACAACATTTTAGTTTAAGTTATCTTAAATTTAAAATGTTGTTTTAATTTACAAAAATAGTATAAGCCAGTATAATAAAAGAAGAAACGGATAGGCAGATAATGATTTGCAAAATGGGAGGGCATTAATACGTGAAAGAGTATATGCTTGATTTATTTAAACAGATATATGGCGATAATATGGGCGTAAGAGTATTTTTTGCTCCCGGCAGGGTTAATCTTATAGGAGAACATACCGATTATAACGGCGGGCATGTTTTTCCGTGCGCGCTTACTCTCGGTACATATGCAGCGGTAAGAAGGCGGAATGATAATAAGATAAGGATGTATTCAAAAAATATTACAAAGGGAAGCGTAATAGAAAGGGAATATGGTGATTTTTCCATAATAAATAAAAATAACTGGAGCAATTATCCTTACGGAGTTGTATGGGCGCTTGCACAAAAAGGAATACATATTGATAGTGGGTTTGACGTTGTATATTATGGTAATATTCCTGCGGGAGCGGGACTTTCTTCTTCCGCATCAATAGAAGTGCTTACGGCGTATATGTTACGGAATTTATACGGTTATGAGATGAATAATGTGGATATTGCGCTTATGTGCCAGTATTCGGAGAATAATTATAACGGCATGAACTGCGGAATCATGGACCAGTTTGCTTCTGCAATGGGAAAAGAGGGACATGCGATATTTCTGGATACTGCAAAACTTGAATATAAATACGCGCCGGTGAAACTGAATAATAAAAAAATTGTTATAATGAATACAAATAAAAGACATAACCTGGGTACGTCAAAATATAATGAAAGAAGACGTGAAAGCGAGGCGGCGTTAAAGGCGTTACAGACAAAACTTCCGATAAAGTCGCTCGGGGATATGAGCGGGGAGCAGTTTGAAGAATATAAAGGACTTATTGATAATCCGGTACAACGAAAACGGGCGAAACATGCAGTGTATGAAAACCAGAGGACGATAAAAGCATATAACGCCCTTATAAAAGATGATATAGAAGCCTTTGGGCGGCTTATGGTGCAATCACATGAATCGTTACGCGATGATTATGAGGTATCATGCAGGGAGCTTGATATAATGGTTTCAGAAGGACTTAAACATAAAGGAGTATATGGAATAAGAATGACCGGCGGCGGCTTTGGCGGATGCGCAGTAAGTATAATTGATTCTGACAGGGCAGATGAGGTTGTCTTACTGGTCGGCAGCGAATATGAAAAGGCCGTAGGTTATAAGGCGGATTTTTATACTGTACTTCCGGGCGGGGGACCGTCGGAATTGTAGGAGGCAGATATGGATATTGCAGAATTGCTGGATAAAGTAAAAAATAAGGAGCTTGCCGTAGATGAAGCGGAAAGAATGCTGAAAAAATTGCCGTATGAAGATATGGGATTTGCAAAGATTGACCATCACCGCAGGCTAAGACAGGGACATTCGGAAGTAATATACTGCGAAGGAAAGAAAAATGAATATCTTGCTGAAATATTTAAGGCGCTTGCAAAGGAAAATAAGAGAGTGCTTGGAACAAGAGCTTCAAAGGAGCAGTATCTATATGTAAAAGAATATATTCCGGATGCGGCGTATGATGAGAGTACACGGCTTATAACGTATACCTGCGAAGATATCGAACTTATAGGAAATATTGCAGTATGTTCTGCGGGGACTTCTGACATGCCGGTAGCGGAGGAGGCGGCTCAGACTGCCGAATTTTTCGGAAGCAGGGTTACAAGAGTTTATGACATAGGAATTGCCGGAATACACAGGCTGTTTGCCAACATCGATATTATTAATGAGGCGTCATGTATTATTGCAGTAGCAGGAATGGAAGGGGCACTGCCGGGAATTGTTGCCGGGCTTACGGACAAGCCGGTTATTGCGGTTCCGACGTCTGTGGGATATGGCTCTAATTTTGGAGGGCTTTCCGCGCTGCTTACGATGTTGAACTCATGCGCAAACGGCGTTACGGTTGTTAATATAGATAATGGTTACGGGGCTGCGTATGCGGCGGATAATATCAATAAATTAATTAATGCAAAAGGGCAGTGATGATATGAAAAAACTTTATTTTATGTGTGACTCGGGAATAAGCGGAGATATGACTGTTGCTGCGCTTCTTAGCCTTGGAGCGGATGAAAAGGTGTTAAGGGACGTTCTTTTAAGCGTTACCCCGGGTGAGTTTGAAATAAATATCCGCCAGATAAAAAAGTCGGGAATAAGCGCTAAGAAATTTGACGTTATTGCCGGGGAGGGGCATGTACACAGACATCTTAGCGATATATATAAAATAATAGACGATGCGGTTATGACGGACGGGGCAAAAGAACTTGCGCGAAAAATATTTTTAATTGTTGCGCAGGCAGAAGCCGAAGCGCACGGAACAGATATAAATGAAGTGCACTTTCATGAAGTAGGGGCAATTGATTCGATAGTAGATATAATATCTGCAGCTGTATGTATAGATAATATCGGAATAAGCGAGGCTGTCATATCTCCTTTGTCGGAAGGTAAGGGTTATGTAAATTGCGCGCATGGGAAACTTCCGGTACCGGTGCCTGCAGTTTTAAATATAGTGCGGGAGCATGGCCTTAGTATAAGGCATACCGAAACGGAGGGCGAAATGATAACGCCTACCGGAGCGGCTATAGCCGCGGCTCTTAAAACGGAAAAAAAGGACCTGCATGATTTTAAAATACTGGCGGAAGGGATAGGAGCAGGAACAAAAGATTTTGAACATCCGAATGTGCTTAGGGTTATGATTATTGAGGAAGAAGAAGGAGTATGGGAGTTACGCGCCAATATAGATGATATTACAGGTGAAGCTATGGGGTATACAATGGATAAACTTTTAGAAAAAGGCGCTCTTGACGTATATTTCCAGCCGGTTTATATGAAAAAGAACCGACCGGCGTATATGCTTGGTGTAATATGCAGGGAAGACAAAATAAAGACGCTTGAGGACGTTATTTTTAAAAATACGACCACAATAGGCGTAAGAAGAAATTATTGCCGGAGAACGGAAATGGAAAGAAAAATTTTATGTAAAAATACTGTATATGGAGAGATAAAATATAAAATATGCCACATAAATGGCACTAAAAGGGTTTATCCTGAAGCTGATTCGGTAAAAGAGGCGGCGGATAAATCGGGATGCGGATATAATGAAATGTACAGGATTTTATGTCAGATGGGAGAGATTGAAAGATGGGAGAGAAACGAAAGATAAGCAAAAAAGAAAAAGAGCGAATATGCGAAGTGTTAAAAAGACTTGATGAATACTATACAAAAGAAGTAAGGTGCTATTTAAACCATGACAACGCATGGCAGCTTCTTATCGCAACGATACTCAGTGCGCAGTGTACGGATGACAGGGTGAATATAGTGACAAAAGATTTATTTAAAAAATACACTTCGATAGAGGAGCTTGCAAAGGCAGATATAAAGGAACTGGAACAGTGTATACATTCCGTCGGGTTTTATACAACTAAGGCGCGCAATATAAAAGCATGCGCAGAAAGAATAGTAACGGAATTTGGCAGAGAGGTGCCGAGAGGTATTGATGAGCTTACAAGTCTTGCGGGGGTAGGGAGAAAAACAGCCAATGTCATAAGAGGTAATATTTTTGGAGAACCAAGCATTGTAGTAGATACGCATGTAAAAAGAATTTCGGGAAAGCTGGGTTTTACTAAGGAAACGGACCCTGTAAAAATAGAATATGAGCTTATGGAAATTCTGCCAAAAGAGCATTGGATAAGATATAACATGCAGATTATTACGCATGGAAGAAATATATGTATTGCGAGACGTCCGAAATGCGCGGAATGTTTTCTGAGCGATTTATGTAAAAGTGGGGAAAAGCCTTGCACTAATGGGTAAAATAGATTATATTATGTAATAGTATTTTCAGGAGGAAAAAATATGAGATTTGATAGAAAGACAAAAAAGATAATAGCTTCCGTCATATGTATTATACTTGTGCTTGCAATGGTTGTGCCTCTTTTAATTTCAATGACATCGGTATTTTAATAAGGATAGTATCACTGTAATTAACAGGTAATTGATAAGGAGTTATGTATATGTCTACGGAATATAGTTATAGAAGGCGGAGTAAGGAGCGTAAATTACGCAGAAGGCGCAGGCTGATTATTATATCGGCGTGTGCGGTATTTCTTATAGCGCTAATAATAATTATCTGTGTAGTACGTGCAGGTATGGGAAGTAAAAATAACGGCAATGCGGACATTACGGCTGTGGATGAGATAGAAGATGATGAAAAAATAGCGGATGGGGTTTTCATACAGGCTGTGGCAGCAGGCGGGAAAAATTATACTGAAACTGTACAGGCTGTTTCCGACTATGTGGAATCGCTTTCATCGAAAGAACTTACTGTAGACGTAAATGGAAATAAAGTGTCTACAACTTTAGGCAAACTGGGTCTTTCATGCGATACGGAAAAATATGTAAAGGAAGCGTTTGGGCTTAATGAAAATGAAAGCATAAGCCTTACTTTTGACCTCGACAGTGAGAAGGTTGACAAATTTGTGAGGAATAAATGCGCTGATTTTAATATAAAGGCAAAAAATGCAGGACTTAAACGGAAAAACGGAGAGTTTGTCATTACAAAATCAAAAAACGGAAAGCAGGTTGACGAGGAGGGAACCGCAAGCCTTATTATGAGTACGGTGTCAACGTCTGCAGCCGATGCATATTCGTTAAGTATAAGCGCATTGATAAAGGATGTAACGCCGGAATATACCTCAGATGATATGGCAAAGTGCAAAGACGTTCTCGGTAAGTTTTCAACAACTTTTAACGAGGGCGAAACACAAAGGTCGCATAATCTGAGAAATGCGGTAGGATTTATAGATGGAAGTATTGTGTATCCGGGGGATACGTTTTCAGTAGCGGATACAATATATCCGCTTAGCGAGGACAACGGTTATGAGGAAGCGCCGTCATATGCAGACGGAGAGGTTGTTGAAAGCCTTGGCGGCGGAGTGTGTCAGGTATCGACAACTTTATATAATGCGGTTCTTCGGGCGGAACTTTCGATAGTGGAACGTTCTCCGCATTCAATGGTGGTAACATATGTTGAACCATCGATGGATGCGGCGATAGCAGGAGATTATAAAGACCTCAAATTTTCCAATAACACGGATACCCCTATATATATACAGGGAGTTGCAACCGGAGGGGTTATTACATTTACCGTGTATGGTAATGAAACAAGGCCTTCTAACAGGAGTATTTCATTTAAATCAGAAAAGGTGGAAACAATACAGCCGGGCAAGGACATCGTAACGGAAGATAAGAACCAGCCGGAAGGATATGAAAAAGTAACCCAGCAGGCGCATGTCGGATATGTTGCCAATCTTTATAAAATCATATATGAAAACGGTGTGGAGCAGTCGCGCGAAAAAATTAATTACAGCAAATATAACGCCGAACCCAGGCATGTAATTGTGGGAACTAAAAAGGAAGAAAGCGACAAGAAAAATAAAGATAAAAATAAAGACAAGAACAAAGATAAAAATCAGACAGAGAAAAATAATAACACCGATACCAAAGCCGTAACGCCTACAGACCCGCCTCAGGCTACGGAAGCGCCACAGACGCCTACAGAGGCGCCTGCGCAGGAAGAACCTGCACAGGACGGTGCCGCAGAAGGCGAGGCCCAATAAACATAAACGTCAAATCAGGGAGTTTACGGATATGGATATCGGAAAAGATATAATAATGACGGGCTGGGCAGGATTGAATGGTTCAGCTATACTTGCAGATAAATATTATGATAGTCTTACGAGTAAGCTTCCGAAGTCCGTTATAGACAGGGTAAAAATACTGGCGGGGGATTGTGATATCAAACTGGCGGAGAGAACGGCGGATACATTTGGAGCGCGGTATTTTCGGGTTTCCGAAGGAGGAATATATAAAGCTCTCAGGGATATACCGATGGATATAAACGAAGGCATGGAAGTATACCTTTCACAGATTAGTATAAGGCAGGAAACAATAGAAATATGTGAATATTTTGATTTGAATCCATATATGCTTAACAGTGAGGGAAGTCTGCTTATTATATCTGAAAAAGGAAATATGCTTGTAAGGAAGCTTAATAAGTCGGGTGTAAAGGCAGGTATTATAGGATATACATGTAAAGGCAACGGCAGGGTAGTTATAAATGGTGATATAAAAAGTTATATACAGTCACGTATCAAAGACGAGCTTTTCAGGCTTAATCTCTGAATTTATAAAAAGGAAAGTGAATATTTATGAGAGAAAAAATATTGGATATGTTATACGGTAACAGTAAAATATCGGCCGCGGATATGGCTGTAATGCTTGGCTGTTCAGAGCAGGAAATTAAAAAAGAGATAGCGGCGATGGAAAAAGAGGGGATTATCTGCGGTTATACCACAATGATTAACTGGGATAAAACAGATAACGAAAAGGTATCTGCATTTATAGAGGTTAAAGTCGCCCCGCAGAGAGGGCTTGGATTTGATAAGATTGCAGAACGTATATATAAGTTTGATGAAGTTGAAAGCGTATCGCTTATGAGCGGAGGATTTGACCTTGGAGTTACGATTGAAGGCAGAACAATAAAAGAAGTAGCGATATTTGTACATGAAAAGCTGGCGCCTCTTGAGTCAGTAATAAGTACGTCTACACATTTCGTGTTAAAGAAGTACAAAGAACATGGAGTAACGCTTGTAAGCGAACCAAAGAAACCGGGAAGGATGATGATTACGCCATGAGAGAACCATTATCGAAAATGATTAAAACGATACCGCCCTCCGGCATAAGAAAATTTTTTGATATAGTAAGTGAAATGGAGGATGCCATATCGCTTGGCGTCGGTGAACCTGATTTTGATACTCCCTGGCATATAAGGGAAGAAGGAATATATTCTCTTGAGCAGGGGAGAACTTTTTATACTTCCAATGCAGGTCTTAAAGAACTTAAAGAGGAGATAAGCAGATATCTTAAACGGTCGCAGGGTATACAGTATCCTGCGGAAGACATTCTTGTTACGGTTGGAGGCAGCGAGGCTATAGATATTGCCCTCAGAGCTATGCTGGACCCGGGCGACGAGGTTCTTATACCACAGCCGAGTTATGTTTCATATGAACCGTGTACTTTGCTTGCAAACGGTAAACCGGTCATAATACAGCTTAAAGAAGAAAATGATTTCAGACTAACAAAAGAGGAGCTTTTGGAGGCTGTTACGGAAAAAACCAAGATACTTGTGCTTCCGTTTCCGAACAATCCGACAGGCGCAATAATGGAGAAAAAGGACCTTGAAGAAATTGCAGAGGTTATAATTGAAAAAGACCTTTTTGTTATCTCAGATGAAATATATTCGGAACTTACATATTCGGGTAAACATATTTCAATAGCTTCGCTTCCGGGGATGCAGGAAAGAACGATACTTATAAACGGATTTTCCAAAGCATATGCGATGACCGGATGGAGACTTGGATATGCGGCAGCGCCGCGTGTAATTATTGAACAGATGATAAAGATTCACCAGTTTGCGATAATGTGCGCGCCTACTACAAGCCAGTATGCCGCTCTTGAGGCACTACGCAAAGGTGACGCTGATGTTAAGAAGATGAAGGAATCTTATGATAAAAGAAGGAGATTTCTTCTTAACGAACTTAAAAGGATAGGTTTGGACTGCTTTACGCCGTATGGAGCTTTCTATGCATTTCCAAGCATCAAAAAGTTTAACATGACGTCTGATGAATTTGCAGAAAGACTTTTAAAAGAGCAAAAAGTGGCCGTTGTTCCGGGTACTGCTTTTGGAGCATGCGGCGAAGGCTTCCTCAGGATATCGTATGCGTATTCTATTGAAGATTTGAAAGTTGCGCTTGGCAGGATAGAGGAGTTTATAAAGTCGCTGTGAAATCAGGGATAGGCTGTAACTGATTGCGCAGACTTTCACGTACCAATACAAGGCGCGCTTTCGCTGCCCCGCTGCGTATGGTATGCGAAAGTCTGCGCAATTTTACAGAACCCTTAATACGCAGCGGATATTAAAGATACATTGGTGGGTGAGTTACATGAATATTGTACTTCTTGAACCGGAAATACCGCAGAATACAGGAAATATTGGACGTACATGTGTTGCAACAGATACGTGTCTGCATCTTATTGGTCCCATGGGGTTTCAGATAAATGAAAAGGCGGTTAAAAAAGCCGGACTTGATTACTGGCCAAAGCTTAAATTAAAGACCTACATATCATACAGGGATTTTATGGAAAAGAATCCGGATATTAAAATATATATGGCGACTACCAAGGCGGAAAAAATATATACGGATGTAGAATATGATAAAGACTGTTTTATTATGTTTGGTAAAGAAAGCGCAGGTATTCCTGAAGAACTTCTTATTGAAAACAGAGAAAACTGTATAAGGATTCCCATGGCAGGTGATACGCGTTCGTTAAATCTCAGTAATTCTGTTGCCATAGTATTATATGAGGCATTAAGACAGAATAACTTTGACAGTATGAGGAAAATAGGGGAATTACACCGGCTCCATTGGAAGTGAGAACGAAAATTCCGTACCTGTATCAATAGTACTGACAACATTTATATGCTCATTGTGGGCAGTTATTATTTCTTTTACGATGGAAAGACCGAGTCCCGTTCCGGTTTTGTCTTTTCCTCTTGATAAATCTGTTTTATAGAAACGATTCCATATTTTCCCAAGGCTTTCTTTTGGTATGCCTATGCCGTTATCCTTGACGGAAACAAATACCTTATCGTTTCTTATATAGGTTGATATGCGGACAACTGATTTATTAGGGCTGAATTTGATTGCATTATCCAAAAGATTATAAAGGACCTGTTGGATTTTGCTCATGTCAGCGTAAACATTAGTGTCCGGCTGGTCGAATATAAGAGAGATTTTAATATGTTTTTTCCTGCAGGTTCCTTCAAAGCTTGCTGCAGTCTGTTTGATTACTTTGTTTATATCGAATGTAGACGGCATAAGCATTATTGCATTGTTATCGAAGCGGGTAAGTTCAAGCAGATTTTCGGTAAGTTTGGTGAGCCGGTCTGTTTCAAACTGAATAATACTAAGATATTTCTCATACATTTCGGGCGGAATCGTACCGTCCATTATCGCCTCTGTATAACCTCTTATAGAAGTAAGCGGGGAACGGAAATCATGTGAAATATTGGCAATAAAATCTTTTTGGTATTTCTGCGTTTTATTAAGGTCGTCTCCTATACAGGTGAGGGCGTCATGGATTCCTTTAAATTCATCCTTAGAAGATATTTTATAATCATATGAATAGTTACGGTTGCTAAGCTGCCTTGCGGCTGTAAGCGTGCGTTTTAGAGGCACTGGAACCATTTTGTAAATGAAACTGTATATTATGGTTATAAGAATACCCAGAGCTATGACATATATCCAGTATGAACGGTTAATGTCGTCGGCTTTTTCATATATAGTTTTCATGTATGTTAGGGCTACTATGTAACCGTGAGCTTCCATATTGTAACTGACAGGATAGGACGCTGATATAATAGGTTCGTCTATAAATCCCGAAAGGGTTACGTTATGGGAAATCATTTCGGAAAGAATATTATCTTCAAAATCGAAAAGATTGATATTTGTCTTTTCAGATGATGTATCGTACATTATTTCTCCGTCTTTTCGTACAATAAGAATACGTACGTCTGTATACTCCGCAAGGGAGGATATTTCTTTTGTAAATGCAGGATTTGAGAGCGAAGCGTAATAACCGGATACATAATTACCGGCAATCTGCCTTGCTTCGTTGTACAGATAGTTTTCCTGTTCATTAAGCAGGTTATGTGATATAATCTTTGGACCGAGTATCGTCCATCCAAATAGCAGGAACAGCATTGTAATTATATAGCAAAAGAAAAGTTTTAATGACATCCGAACACCTCAATTGTCAGATTGTTTTTTTGATTTCAAACTTATAACCTATTCCCCATACGGTTGTAATACCCCAGTATTCATGGTCTTTGATTTTTTCACGAAGCCTTTTTATATGTACGTCAACTGTACGCGTATCTACCACGTATTCATATCCCCATATATGGTCAAGCAGTTGTTCGCGGTTAAATACCTGATTTGGATGTACCGCAAGAAAATAAAGCAGTTCCAGTTCTTTTGGAGGCATATCGACGCTTTTTCCATAATATATTACGGAATAATTGGAGAGATTTATTATAATATCGGGATATTCCACGCATTTATCTGATGAATTGGCGTATACAGGCTGTTCCTTAACTGCCGGAGAAAATCGCCTTAATACAGCTTTTACGCGCGCAACAAGCTCTTTTGAATCGAAAGGTTTTGTAATATAGTCGTCTGCGCCAAGTTCAAGTCCGAGTACCCTGTCAAATACTTCGCTTTTTGCAGACAGCATAATAATGGGAGTACGGGAGTTTTTTCTTATTTCGCGGCATACGTCATAACCGTCCATTCCGGGCAGCATAAGGTCAAGAAGTATAAGGTCAGGCTGATAACCCGAAAATTCCCGTATGGCTTCTTCTCCGTTTTTCACCGTTTTTGTATCAAAGCATTCTTTTGTAAGATAAAGAGATATAAGTTCGGCAATGCTTTCATCATCGTCTACAATTAAAATACGTTGTTTATCTGTCATATATATAGCCCCCTTAACTTTTAAACTCTACTATTGTAACGCCGTGGTCGCCTTCTCCAAATTCACCTGTTCTGTAGGAAGAAACATAACTTACATTTTTTAAATGCGAGTGTACCGCCCTGCGTAACGCCCCGGTACCTCTGCCGTGTATAACGGTAACCTTTGTAAGATGTGAAAGGTATGCGTCGTCAAGATATTTATCCAAGGCAAAAATAGCTTCGTCTACCGTTTTTCCAATCAGATTAATTTCGGTACTTATGTTTGCTGATTTTGAAAGACCGTAACTTGAATTTATTTTACGGCTTACCTCAGGTTCTTCTTTTTTATTTTCATTAAGTTCAAGGTCATTAATATTTACGGATGAAGTAAACATTCCCATCTGTACGTCAACCATATTTTTTGCATTTGGAAGCGACATGACCGTGCCGTCAAGTCCCATTGATATAACGTGAACGCTGTCGCCGGTTTTGATATTATCTGCAGAAAGCTTTTTGTGTGGCTTCGCTTTGGTTTTAACGGCAAGCGCGGCATCCTTTTTATCAATGTATGAGCGTAACGACGCCCGTTCTTTTTCAAGCTCCTGTATTTTGCCTGCATTCTGTATGATTTCATTATATTTTTTCAGTGAATTGTCTGCAAGGGTTTTTGCTTCTTCCAGAATGTTTTTGGCTTCCTCGTTTGCACGGCGTATTATTTTATCTTTTGCCTTATCTATTTTATCATTTTTGTCCCGGAGTCTTTTTCTAAGTTTATCTATTTCTTCCTTTGCCGCTTTGATTTCGCGGTTCTGTTTTTCAATGCTCAGTCTGCTTTCTTCAATATCGCCAAGTACGTCTTCAAAGTTCAGGTTGTCTTTTTTAATGCGTTCGCCCGCATTTTTAATAATCCTGTCAGGAAGCCCAAGGCGTGATGAAATGGCAAAGGCGTTGCTTTTGCCGGGTACTCCGATTAGAAGTCTGTAAGTAGGTGCAAGAGTTTGTACATTAAATTCACAGGATGCATTTTCCACGCCCTTTGTTGCGAGGGCATAAAGTTTAAGTTCACTGTAATGGGTTGTGGCAAATACCGTTACGTTTCTTTTCAGAAGATCCTCTAAAATGGATATCGCAAGCACAGCGCCTTCCTCGGGGTCGGTACCTGTGCATAGTTCATCAAATAAGACAAGTGATGAAGAATCGGCTTTTTTCAGTATGGATACAATATTTGTCATATGAGATGAAAAGGTGCTCAGGCTCTGTTCAATACTTTGCTCATCACCTATGTCGGCATATACTTCCTTAAAAACGGAAAGTTCTGAATTTTCCATGGCGGGTATATGAAGGCCTGACTGTCCAAGCAGTGTAAAAAGACCTACCGTTTTGAGAGATACGGTTTTTCCGCCTGTATTTGGTCCCGTTATTATAAGATGCCTGAAATTGTCGCCTGTATATATGTCAATTGGAACGATATGTTCGGAGGCAATTAACGGGTGCCTTGCTTTTTTCAGGTTAATTCTGCCTATGGTATTAAGGACGGGTTTTGTTGCTTTCATTTGCCTTGCAAGTTTGCCTCTGGCAAATATATAATCGAGTTCGGTTAGTATTTTATAATCAGTTTTAATTGAAGAAACGTCTTCTGCAACGGCAGCGCTTAATGCGGCGAGTATCTTTTCTATTTCTTCATTTTCTTTAGCTTCAAGTTCTTTTAATTCATTATTTAGTTTGACGATTACCATAGGTTCAATAAATAATGTTGCGCCTGTTGCCGACTGGTCATGAATCATTCCTGCAAAACCTGCCCTGCTGTCAGCACGTACAGGGAGGCAGTAACGGCCGTTCCTTGTTGTAATAATGGCTTCCTGAAGAAGGTTCCTTGAGGAGTTAAGTATGGAATTGAGCTGTTCATGTATGCGTTCGTTAATATTATTCATGCTGCGTCTTACCTGTTTTAAACCTGAACTTGCATCATCGCTGATTTCTTCTTCGGAAATTATGCACCGGGAAATTTCACGCTGTAATGCTGTAAGCGGGGTGAGCTGTAAGAAAAGTCCGGTCAGTGAATCTGAGGTTTCTCCATTATATGACACGCATTTTTCGGCACATTCAAGAAGTATGCTGATATTAAGGAGTTCACCTGTGCCAAGGACTGCTCCGGCTTCAAGTCTTAGAAAGGAAGAATGCATATCGGCAATTCCTGAAAAAGAAGGAGCTCCTTTACGGTAAATTCTTGTCAGGGCGTCCGTTGTCTGCTCCTGCGCCGTTTCTATATCTGAAATGGCAGTCATCGGTTTTGTGTTCCGGCAAAGCTCCTTGCCGGAGGGGGATACCGAAAGACCGGTAAGCTGTTTAATAATTTTGTCATATTCAAGTGTACGTAAAACTTTTTTATTCATTGTATATAACCCCCAATTTTACTATATTATATTAAATATGCGCCGATGTTGCAATGAAATTTCACTCTATTTTTTACAAAACATTCACGAAATATTCATATGTAGAGATTATAGTATATTTTGTGATATATATAGGGTGTATATTGGGAGGAATATATGAAAGAGGACGAATTTACATTTATTGAAGAACAGGTAAATAATAAAAAATCGAAGAAAATAGTACAAAGCATAAAAAGGCTTGGTATTACCGTAATAATGGCAGCATTGTTTGGTGCCATTTCTGCGTTGTCTTTTTATTATGTATATGGGATAGTAACAAAGGACGAGAACAAAGTGCCTATGCCGACATATACGGCAGAGAACCGGGATTCAGACTCAACGGTTTATACAACTGCGCCGACCGATAAACCTAGACAGAAAGAGGATAATGACAGGATAGCCGCTTATGAAAGGAAATATAAAAATATTGCAGAATTTTGTGCGGAGCAGAATAACATGCTCGTTATGGTTTCGGAAATAGAAGACGGTATAAATTATTTTGAAAATAATGTAGAGAATGTCAATTCATACAGCGGTATTATAATCAGTAAGGACGATAAAAATATATATGTTCTGACACAGGGAAACGCTGCGGGCAGACAGTTTGATTATAAGATTACATTAAATGATAAAACCATGCTTGACGCAGTATACCGGGCGTCTGATACCTCTACCGGACTTATGGTGCTTTCGGCGGATATATCTGATATGGCACAGGACAAAAAAAAGGGAATACAGACTGCAAAGATAGGAAAATCTTCGAGTTTAAAAAAAGGAGATGCTATATTTGCAGTAGGCGCTCCACAAGGAGATATGTATTCAATAGCATATGGTTATATATGTTCTGATATGGTTAAAAAATATCTGCCTGACAGGAGCGTGTCAATTTTTAATACAAATGTACATTTTAAATCAAATGCTACAGGATATATTATGAACTCGGATAAAGAAGTTATAGGAATTATATCCAACAGTTTCTTTGAATCAGATTCGGAAACAGGATGTTTTCTTGGAATCACATCTTTACAGGGACTGATTAATCAGTTAATAAGCGGCAAAGACAGGGCTGCCGCAGGCATTATACTGCAGGATATTACAAAAGAGTATCTGGATATGCACGGACTGGAAAACGGAGTCTATATACAGGATATAAACAGTGAATCGGAAGTATTGCAGGCAGGTTTGTCAGTAGGAGATATAATAATATCTGTCAATGAAAAGAAAATTAAAAGCGTGGAGGAATACACAGCTATTCTGGAAAACTTAAACGTAGGTGAGGAGATTTCAATTGATATATACAGGGAACATGTTCAGGATGAGGATAAATATAAGACGATTACTGTTGAACTTGGAAAAGATTCATAAATATGGTATGATTTAATCACTATTGAACTTTCCGGGAGGATTTGACTATGAAATATATACACGATTACAGGGAAGGAGATTACTGCAGGGGGGTATATCTCTGCAGGACTAAGCAGGTACTTACCGCAAAGACAGGAAAAACGTATTATTCCCTTATACTTCAGGATAAGACCGGTACTGTGGACGCCAAGGTTTTTGATATAAACAGTGGGATTGAAGAATTTGATGCCATGGATTATATAGATGTTACGGGGCAGGTATCAAGTTTCCAGGGAAATATACAATGGAAGCTTGCCCGTATAAGGAAATGCAGTGAGGGCGAATATAATATCGAAGATTATATGATAACTTCAAAGTATAATAGGGATGAGATGTATGCTGAACTTATGAATATGATGACCTGCATAAAAAATATATATTTAAGGCAGCTTATAGATATGTTTTTTGTTCAGAATAAAGAGTTTATTGAAAGGTTTAAGAAACATTCGGCGGCAAAAAGCGTTCACCATGGTTTTATCGGCGGTCTTCTGCAGCATACTCTTGGAGTAGTCAGGATATGTAATTATCTGAGTGACTGTTATCCGATAATTGATAAGGAACTTCTTATGACGGCGGCTCTGTTCCATGACGTGGGTAAAATGACTGAACTTGCAGAGTTCCCGGCAAGCGATTATACCGATGAAGGACAATTGCTTGGACATATATTTATAGGGGCTGAGCTGGTAGGTGCGGCAACGCGTAGAATACCTTCGTTTCCCGCAAAGCTCGCTTCGGAACTTAAACATTGCATATTGGCGCATCATGGGGAATTGGAATTTGGTTCGCCAAAGAAGCCGGCAATTATTGAAGCATATGTATTAAATATGGCTGATAATACGGATGCAAAAATACAGATATTTACGGAAGTTTTTGATGCCTCTGACGGAAAGATGGATTGGCTTGGTTTTAACAGGATGTTAGACTCAAATATACGACAGACGTATGGTACAAAGCATAACGGGTAACTTTTTGTAAGGAGAAGAATTAAATGGCGAAGGTTCATTACAATAAAAAGGGCAGCAGCGGCTGCCCTTTTTCAAAAAATGAAGAAATAAAAATAAATATTGATGATATAGGCGCAAATGGCGAAGGTATAGGTCATATAGACGGATATACATTTTTTATCAATGGAGTGGTGCCGGGAGATTATATCAGGGCAAAGGTGATTAAAGCAAATAAAAATTACGGATATGCAAAATTAATAAATATTATATCGCCGTCTGAATACCGTACTGAGCCGGTGTGTAAAAATGCCGATAAATGCGGTGGCTGCACGCTTCAGCATCTTAAATATGAAAAGCAGTTGGAATATAAGGAAAGCAAAGTCAAAAATTGCCTTGTAAGGATAGGCGGTATTGACAGAGATTATCTTGACAGTATTATGCAGCCGGTTATTGGAATGGATAATCCGTATAATTATAGAAATAAAGCGCAATTTCCTGTTGGCACAGGCAGAAACGGGGAAGTTTTAATTGGTTTTTTTGCAGGAAGGACACACAATATTATCAACACGTCGTTCTGCTATATTCAATCTGAAATATCGAACCATATAATCGGAATAATCAGGGAATGGATTATAAAAAGCCGCAATAAACCCTATAATGAGTTGACCGGGGAAGGCGACATAAGGCATATCATTATAAGGAACGGGCATACGACAGGGCAGGTAATGGTATGTCTGGTTGTGACACATAAAAATATCAGGAACACGGAGCTGCTTATAGAAAAGCTTGTAAACGTTTCCGGCATGACAGGTATATGTCTTAACATAAACAGTGAAAAAACTAACAGGATAATGGGAACGGAAATTATTACCCTGTATGGGAAAAATTATATAGAAGATAGAATAGGGGATATACTTTTTAGAATATCGCCTCTGTCATTTTATCAGGTTAATCCCGTTCAGACGCAGAAGCTTTACAATACAGCCCTGGATTATGCAGAACTTACAGGCAAAGAGATTGTTTGGGATATGTATTGCGGAATTGGCACGATAAGCCTTTTTGTTGCAGGCAGGGCGAAGGCTGTGCTTGGAGTGGAGATTGTGCCGCAGGCTATAGAAGACGCAAAGAAGAATGCAGAAATTAATGGTATACATAACGTGACATTTATTTGCGGGGCAGCGGAGGAACTTGCGGAAAGCATATGCTTAGATGAGGAGTATTCATATCTTGCAAAACCTGATGTGATTATTGTTGACCCGCCGAGAAAAGGCTGTGATACAAAACTGTTAGATACAATACTTAAAGTGAACCCGGAGCGTATTGTGTATGTGAGCTGTGATCCGGCAACTTTGGCGAGGGATATAAAAATTCTTACAGAGGGTGGATATAAGATTAGGAAAGTAAGGGCATGTGATATGTTTGGGATGTCAGGGCATGTGGAAACAGTATGTCTTTTGTCCAACAGCATATTGAGATAGAACTAAACCTAGATTAGATGGATTTGACAGCGGCAAAGAGTAAGGCGATAATAGATGTGTTGGGACAAGTGGGTTTGATATAATAAAAATAAATAAGAAATATTTTAAAGATGTTTAGAAATAGAAAGAATCGAGGTTATAAATATGACAGGTGAAAAGTTTACATTGATGCAATACTCAGTTAGCGCAATCCTTGGTCTGATTGATGCAGAGGATTTTGTCATTCCAGAGATTCAGAGACCATTCGTGTGGAAGAGAAGTCAGGTAAGAGATCTGATAGATTCATTGTATAACGGCTATCCAACCGGATATATTATCACATGGAAAAATCCTGATGTTAAGACAAAGGATGGAAGAAAAGCAAACGGAAAGAAAGTGTTGATTGATGGTCAGCAACGAGTTACAGCATTAATGGCTGCTATTGCCAGAAAAGAAGTATTGGATGCTGATTTTAACAGGGACAGAATAAAGATAGCTTTCAATCCATTGGTGGGAGATGAGACAAAAAGATTTGCGGTACAGGATGCGTCTCATTTAAAGGATAAGCGCTGGATACCGGATATTTCAGTTGTCTTTGATACAGAGTTTGATTCTTTTGATTTTGCGATGAAATATTGCGAATTGAATGAGGGTATAAAACCGAATGAAGTGAATAAGGCTGTAACTGCATTAAAGGGAATTGCTAATCGTCAGATAGGTGTTATAGAGTTGGACGCGGCGTTGGATATTGATGAAGTTACCGAAATATTTATTCGTATCAATTCTAAAGGTACAGCACTTAGTCAGTCAGACTTCGTAATGTCCAAAATGGCAGCAGATACAATTCATTCAGGTAGTCTTATGAGAAAGACGGTGGATTACTTCTGCCATTTGGCTGTAAAACCAGATTTTTATTCACAATTAACGCATGATGCAGAATTTCAAGCATCTAAGTATGCAGATAAAATAAAATGGTTGGCAAAAGATTATGATGATATCTACGATCCGGATTACGGCGATATGCTTAGAGTATCGTTTATGCATCAGTTTAGAAGAGGCAAATTGGCAGATTTGGTTAGTTTGCTTTCAGGACGTGATTTCGTTACTAAGGAATTCAGAGAAGATATTATTGAAGAATCCTACGGGAAATTGGACACTGGTATTATGAATTTTATTAACCAATATAATTTTTCTCAGTTTGTTATGGCGATTAAGGGTGCAGGATATGTATCAAGCAAACTCCTAAATTCAAGTATGACATTAGACTTTGCATATACATTGTATTTGATGTTGTTAGATGACCCGGCAATTCCAAATGCACAGATAAAGAGATATGTGCAGAAATGGTTTGTTCTTTCAACATTGACTTCAAGATATATTGGTTCACCGGAAACCCAGATGGACCGTGATATGAGAACTATTGGCGAGAAAGGCTTCCTGACATTTTTATCAGATGTAGAAGCTTCGGAACTTTCAGAAACTTTCTGGATAGTTACCTTGCCTCAGAATTTAGAAACATCATCGGTTAACAGTCCGGCGTTCAATACATTTTTAGCAGCACAGATTAATATGAATTGTAACTCAATGTTGATGAACGGTACGAAAGTGTCAGATTTGATAAATATTTCCGGAGATGTGCATCATATATTCCCTCGCAGTTATCTGAAAAATAATGGTGTGGATAACAAGACGAAATATAACCAAGTTGCGAACTACATATACCTTGATACACAGGTAAATAAAGCAATTAGTGACGATGCACCGAATGTATATTTTGAAAAGGTTTTGAATCAGTGCGAAGGCGGAAATATCATGCTTGGAAATATTACAGACAAAGATTTGCTTGCAACAAACCTTGAGGAGAACTGTATTCCACGAGGTATTATGAATATGACAGTTGAAAACTATGATGAATTTTTAGCTGAGAGACGTAAAATGATGGCAGCGTTGATACAGAAGTATTATAAGAGGCTGTAAATTGTTTGAACACAAACTTCCGATAATGTAAATTATGAATTAAAATTCGCATGTATCTTTGTATTAATGTTGGTATTTAAAAGATATATGTTGTAGGAGAATACTTATTGGAAATAGGGGGGGGTATTACTTTCCAATAGCCAGAGGTAAAATGGCTATAAAAGAGGAACTAACATAAAGAAATTACCATATGCATTCCCTGAAAAAAGACATCTATATGCTCGAAACTGTTCCCAGAAGTGAACTTGCTAAACAGTAAAGCATTTTTATTTGGTAAAAATAAATGGAGGCAATTTGATGAATAAAGATCCTTTTAAGGAGTATATAAAACAATCAGAACCAAACAAAAGAGATAAAGGTTATGCCTGGCATACAGCTATTGGCCTTCAGGCAGTTGATGGACTAAAAACATCTAAATATTT
>CANPYY010000028.1 GCA_947588675.1 uncultured Lachnospiraceae bacterium
GTCATTGACGCTGCCTTTGAGGTTGCTCGTGAAACAGGCGCGGAAAATATTAACGCAAGAACAGTCGCAAAAAAGTTAAAATGTTCTACTCAGCCTGTTATGTACCACTTTGCAACTATTGAAGAATTGAAAAAAGCTGCCTATGCAAAAGCAGACCTATATCATTCTGAGTACCTAATGAATATTGAAAGCCCGCAGGGAGGCGTTATGCTCGAAATTGGGTTGAATTATATCCGTTTTGCGATTGAAGAACCGTATTTGTTCCGTTTCCTTTTTCAATCAAACTTTTTTACCGGAACGACTTTGCTTGAAATGATAGATGATAAAGAACTTGCTCCTGTTCTTTTAACAATGCAGGAAGCAGTTGGAGGAAGTATAGAGCAAGTAAAAGAAATCTTTATAACAATTTTTTTATTTGCTCATGGATATGCGAGTATCATCGCTAACAATTCATTGGAATACGACGAGGAGCTTATAAAATCCCATTTGGAGCGGGCATATAGAGGTGCAGTATTAGCAGTACAGGAGAAAATGAAATGAAAAATCAACAAGTTATTGAAAATAACAAACAGAGTGTTGTCCTTACGATTATAGGTATGGCAATAATGATATTATTGACGGTAACAAAAGCTGTGCCCTCCTCGAATATTGCGGGTTACTCCGTATTTGTGGGAATCGCATTTTTCTTTATTACTGAAGCTGTCGGCAAAGAAAAAGACTCCGAATCGGGATTGCGCTTTAATACTGTTTTGGAGGATATTAAAAAGCCGAATGTGATTGCTTGGGCGCTGCTGCCAAGCGTGAGCGGTATTGTAACGTCTGTCGCCGGAAATCTGATTTTCCACGGAGAATTTGTTGCTCATGTAATGGGACGGACGGGTTCTATCCTGTCTTTTGATAAAACCTTACTGTTGATAATTCAGGTTATAATTGCGGCATTTGGCGAGGAAATTGCATATCGGGGTTTCTTCCTTGGGAAAGGCATGAAAATATTCCCGTTTTGGCTCTGCGCGGTTGTTTCATCTCTTACTTTTGCGGCAGGACATATTTCTGCGGGAAGCATAGGAGTTGTACTTTATGATGTCGCCGCCGTATTCATAGACAGCTTGATTTTTTCCATGGTTTATCGTAAATCCGGCAATTGCGTTATCAGCACCCTTTCGCATATTATTGCAAATGCGATTTCGATTGTTGCGGCATTCTTATTCTTTTAAGTTAGGATGATATATGAACTATTCCCTCACTCCACACAGCTCCGCCAATAATACATATTGCACCGGCAATCTGTATTATTCCCATATATTCATGAAGAAACAGCACCGAAAATATAACTGCCGACAACGGTTCCAGATAACCTGTAACTGCAACTGTCTGTACCGGCAGATTACCAATAGATGAAAAGTATAAAAGACATCCAATTCCCGTATTTGCTATACCAAGAAAAAGAATCCACGGAATACTTTCCCGGGAAAGATTGATAATAAGTCCCTGTTTAAACAAAACGAATACCGCAACTGTCAAAAAACTTACCATAAGCTGAATCACAGAATTTTCCATACCTGTAATTTTATCTGCTTTTTTGTTAAATATAACCATAAGAGCATACATGACCGCCGATATAAGTCCGCATGCAACACCAAATATATTACCTCCTCCAGTAATCGACTGACTGTTAATCAGGCAGATTCCAATAAGCACAGATATAAATCCGCTTATTTTAATAAACGTCAGTTTTTCTTTAAATAAAACAGGGGCAAGAACCATAACAATAACAGGTCCGCAATAATAGCACAGTGACGCTACGCTTACGCCCATCCGATTATACGCCTCATACAGAAACATCCAGCTTAGTCCCATGGCAATCCCCGATATTGTAAGAAACATAAAACTTTTTACTGATTTATAAAATGTAAATCTATTACCGGCAAGCAAAAATATGCTTATTAAAAGAACGCTTCCGATAAATGTTCTAAGGCATACAATCTCATAACTGTTCAGAGCAATATGGCTTGCCACTATTCCGTTTGAACCAAATAAAAGCAACGCAGTAATATATCTTACATAGTATTTTTTCATTATTACATCTTCCTTCTATTGCAAATTTACAGTTTAAAGGGTATCATATATACATATATTACAAAAACGAATATTTTTCATATATATAATTACAAAAAGGAATGATTAAAATGGAAACAAATATTCAGAAATATTTAGCATTTATCTCAGCCGTTGAATACAACAGTTTCACCAAAGCCGCTGAAAAATCTGGATATACTCAATCTGCCATAAGCAAAATGATTGCCGACCTTGAAAAAGAATGGAACATGACTCTACTTGAAAGAAATAAACATGGTATTCAATTAACATCCGACGGAAAATCATTACTGCCATATATTAAAAACTTATGCGCTGAATTTGAAAAACTTCAAAACCATGCAAAAGACCTTCAGGGATTTGAATCAGGTCTTATCCGAATTGGGACATTTTCAAGCGTAACCACTCACTGGCTTCCGGGGATAATAAAACAATTTCAAAAAGATTATCCGGGGATTGATTACGAATTACTGCTTGGAGATTATTCAGAAATAGAAAACTGGATTATGGATGGCAGGGTTGACTGTGGATTTTTAAGCTTACCGGCTGCGCATGATTTTGATACGGTCAGTCTGCATAAAGATGAACTTATGGCAATCATACCTAAAGGACACGTTTATGAAAATGCAGAAAGTTTTCCCTTAGACGCACTTGAAAAAGAACCTTTTATGCTTTTAGAAAGAGGAGCAAAAGCAGAAATATCCGCCATATTCGAAAAACATAACCTGCATCCCAGGATACACTTCACCACCTGGGACGACTATGCCATAATGTCTATGGTGGAACAGGGCCTGGGAATTGCAATATTACCAAATCTTATACTGAAAAAAATCCCTTACAATATTATAGCAAAACCTTTAGAAATTCCCGCTTACAGAGATATCGGATTTGCACTTAAAAACAAAGAAACAGCTTCACTGGCAGTAAAAAAATTTATGAATTACCTTAATTACAAAGACTTAAATACAAATATATAAGCACCCGAAACCATCACGCCTAAAATCATCGATAATAAAAACATAAATAAGCATCGTTTCCTTTTAGGTATGTAAAACAATATTCCCGCAAATACAATAAAATATATAATGCATCCTATTAATCCATATATACGCATTGATTCGCCTTCAGCATATTCATACGAACCCGGTTCTTCCATAAAATTTCCCAAAAATAAAATGCTGTAAAATAACCAAAAGAAACTTATGGCTCCCCAAAGAAAACCCAAAAATATAACTGATATTTTTTTAATTCCAGAGCAAAATCTTTTCATATATTATCTCCCAAAATCTAGTAATTCAGACTACCCTATCTTCTGTATTTCGCTTCAATCCTAAGATACCCAAGCATAATGCCAATAGCCCATACTATCACACCTAATATCTCAACAATAACCATCGGAGAATTTTGTTCCATAAACAAAAACGGTATCCCTATTATCTCAAAAATAACAGCAGCAACAATCCAAAGCATGGACACTGAATGATTATATCTGCGTACATCAGTAACTTCCGGTGGTTTTGCGAATGTAAAAAATCCAACAGCTTCTTTCGATTTCCGTACACTAATGCTTATGCCAAAAAACAATAACGCAGCGACACTCCAAATAACAAATGCAATTATCATTGTATTTTTCCTTCCTTATCCTTTATCCACACACTATCTTTTATTATAAAACCAGACATCTATCTCATCTTCTGCCGGTGTCTCCCATTTGGATAATAATTTTTCCATAAGTCCTTCATCCAGATAATAATCTGAACAATCCGAATTACTTAGTACTTTTTCGTTTCTTTCCCCGATATTTTTTCGCCATGTTATATCATCCACATCTATGTAATGCCACTCACAAATTATATTTTTGTTATTATAAAATTCAGTAAGATTTTTTCTGTCATCTGCACTCCAGAATCCCCAGTCCAATATTACATTACAGCCTGTATTCACAAGTTCCGCAGATTTCTTTTTAAAGTAATTGCGAATCCTTACAGCCATCTCATCATGCTTATCACCCAGATTATTATTAAACAAGTCTTTAGTCAGTTCGTCACATGATAAAATAACTGCATTTTCTTTACTTTTTATCTGATTTGAATAATACGTCTTTCCGCTGCATATCTTTCCGCAGACTGCTATTATTTTTGCCATACTATAACCTCACATAAGCCGTCGGTAACGACCTTTACCCAA
The DNA here is from genome assembly GCA_947588675.1 of uncultured Lachnospiraceae bacterium. Classification (GTDB taxonomy): domain Bacteria; phylum Bacillota; class Clostridia; order Lachnospirales; family Lachnospiraceae; genus V9D3004. The sequence continues at coordinate 4,282 of CANPYY010000028.1, forward strand.
AAATTCAATAATTCCATTATCTCTTAAAATCTGAAGCTGTTGCCTGATTTTGTCTTTAATATGATGATTTTCCGGATATTTTACAGCAAGTACATCCTCAAAATCATACATCTGCTCAAGTGTAAATACTTTATCTCCAATCCTATTAACACAATTCAGTATATCAATTATCCATCCACGCATATTTAACTTATACTGCCGCATAAAAACTGTTCTTTGAACTCTTGATATTACTTGTCCTAACGGAACCTCTTTCCCATCTCTTACTATGAAAATCCTTCCTTCGACCGGTATCTGATTTAATAAAATATTACAACCTACCCATCCTGCCCGCCTCGCTGTTTCTGCCAATGGCTTTCTTTTCTCAATAATATCATAAGAAAAGAAATGTTTTGGAACTATAACAAAATTTTCTACATTTAAATTTCTTTTGTTATACTGCATAAAAAAGAAGTTAGGATTATTTACTGAACTAATCCGTTCCATCATTGTACTATATGCTCCGTCATTTACTTTATTTGTAATGGATGAACCTTTACTCTTTAATTCATACTCCTCTTCACAAATTGGACAAAAGAAATCAGCAACAGGTCTATTATTTTCAAAATGGTCTATGTACTGATTGCCGCAATACGGACAAAACACATTTCCACCTACCCATGTTTCTGTTATTATCCGTATTTTCTGTGCATTACTGGAATACCGTTCTGCAATTCTTCCATCCATTTGTAAATTCAAAATAATCACCCCACAACTACTTCATAAAATAAACTGTTAAAACAATTTTTCTGCTAACGTCATATTAAATTTTACAGTGCTTTCTTTGGACAGCTTTTCACACATTCCAGACAGAGAATACACTCCGTTCCATTAGCCCGTTTTCTGGAATTGTCAGTCATATCCACGTTCATAGGACATACCTGCCTGCACCTGCCGCAGGAAACACACTTATCTTTATCGCACTTTATCCTTAGCATGGAAAAATAACTCATAGGCTTCAAAAACACTGTAACAGGACAGACGTATTTGCAGAAAGCGCGGTTATCTTTAAAATAAAATGCGAGCGTGATACCGGTAACGTAGTAAAGTAAATTTCCGATAATAAACGACCAGAACATTATCCTCTCCATATTTCCCACATGGGCCAGAAACAAAGCTGCAACAAATATCAGCGATGCTGAGAAAGTAATATAACGTATCCATCCCAATTTTTTCCTAGGCTGCCCGGACTGCTTATAGGGAAAAAAATCCAGAATCATTGCAGTCCAACAGGCATAACCGCACCAGCCTCTGCCAAAAAACAATGGTCCGAATATTTTTGCTACAGCGTAATGTATTGTTGCCGCCTCAAAAACTCCCGTAAAAAGGTAATACCAAAATCCCTCTATCTGCATATTTTCACTGCATATAAGACCAAGATAGACCAGCATATATGAGCCAACCAGCAACTGCGTCACACGGCGGGCATATTTATATTTCCGTATGTATAGGCAAATCCCCAAGGCAATAGATATACCGATATAGCTGAAATTAATTAAATAAAACATATTATCTTTCGTCAGCCAAAGAAAAACAGCAACTATTTCAAATATCGCCAGCAGTACCGCCGGCAGTAAATACTTTTTCATATCTTACACCTTTGTAAATAATGATTTGTTATTATAATACTTCTCTCTTTTTACCATTCTTTTCAAAACAAATAATACAAAAATTAACACTACCGGAAACGCAGTCGCAGAAAGCAGACCAATTTTAAGATTGCCGCCTGCCATACCGGAAAAGCGTCCTACCATTGAAGGTCCTATTGTAGCTCCCAAATCACCGGCCAAAGCCAAAAATGCAAACATGGCAGTGCCTCCCATAGGACACCTTTGCGCAGAGATGCTAATAGTCCCCGGCCACATGATGCCTACCGAAATTCCGCATAACGCACAACCTGCCAGCCCTATAATTGGCAAAGATGACAAGGAAGCCAGCAGATAGCAGATTATACACAATACGCCACACACCAACATGGTTTTTGTCAAATCAAGTTTTTCACTCATTTTGCCATATAACACACGGGATATACCCATAAGAACCGCAAACAAACATGGTCCGTCAAGGTCACCGACAGTTTTAGAAACGCCCATTGCCGACTCGGTGAATGCAGATGCCCACTGAGCCATGGATGTTTCAGACGCACCGGAACATACCATCAACAGTACCATCAGCCAAAACAATGGCAAACGAAACAGATTACTTATGCGCATACCTTTGCCATCTTCTACCAATGGTTCTATAGGACAAACAATAAAATTGAACGTATTATATAGTGGCACCAATGCCCAAATCAGCGTAAGTATCCGCCAGTTAGCCACACCAAATGCAGTAAAGAACAGTGTAGAACCAAAGATTACTCCTACAGCTCCCCAACAGTAGAAAGAGTGCAACAGGCTCATCATGCCATCCTTGTTTTCAAAAGGACATGCCTCAACAATAGGACTTACCAAAACTTCAATCAGACCACTGCCCATAGCATAAAATATTACTGCAATCAGAATCCCTGTAAAGGGACTGGGAAGCAGTTCCGGAAGGAATGCCAACAACATAAGTCCAACTGCAGACACCACTTGAGAAACTACCACGCATATCCGGTAACCTATCCTGTCTACAAATTTTGTAGCAGCAATATCTATCAAAAGCTGTGTCAGATAGAATACCATCGGAATTAGCGCTATCTTTTCCAACGGAATCCCATAATTACTTTTAAATACCAGAAACAAGAGTGGTGCAAAGTTTGCGGAAATAGCCTGTGTAATAAAGCCAAGATAACAGGCCAAAAGCGTCTTGCGATAGTTTGGTTGTTCAGACATAGCAATTCCTTTCTGTGTAATACGTGTTTGAAATTATTTTCCTGCTCTTATATAAAAGATAGCAGTTTTTGTGTATATGTTTTAGAAAAATGTTCACTTCTGCAATGATAAAATTATATCATATAACTATTTTTATAACAAATATATTATATTGTTTTACTATTTTTCTTCCTCTTAATTTTGCCTTTATTAGTACTTATTTTTATAATAAAATGTGACCGTTCTTAAATGCCCTGAAAAGTCAGAAAATCAATTGCTTTTAGATGAGGTTAAACGAATTTAGTTCCAAGCGGTCATTTGCAGCTTGCATAACTTGTAAAAATATACAAAAAAAGGACATTCCCAAATTTCTCTGAAAATGTCCTATACATATCTTTGATATTCTCGTTTCTAAAAGATTATCGCTTGGAGAACTGCGGAGCGCGCCTTGCTGCTTTCAAACCATACTTCTTTCTTTCCTTCATACGTGGATCTCTTGTAAGGAAACCTGCTTTTTTAAGTGCAGGACGGTTTTCAGCATCTGCCTCAAGCAGAGCTCTTGAAATACCATGTCGGATAGCTCCTGCCTGACCTGTAAATCCTCCGCCTTTAACTGTTGTAATAACATCATACTTATCTGTAGCTCCAATCAGCTCAAGCGGCTGGCGAACTATCAGTTTCAATGTTTCAAGACCAAAATATTCATCAATATCTCTTTTATTAATTGTAATCTTTCCTGAACCAGGTATAAGATATACTCTTGCAACACTGCTTTTTCTTCTTCCGGTTCCATAGAATTTAACTGTAGCCAATGTATGTTCCTCCTTTCAACCTCTCATTAATACCTTTTAGCAATATCTAATACTTCAGGCTTCTGCGCTGCATGTGGGTGTTCCGGTCCTGCATACACATGAAGCTTTGTCATCATCTGTCTTCCGAGAGGTCCCTTTGGAAGCATTCCCTTTACAGCATGACTGATAACATATTCAGGCTTCTTCTGCAGCATCTCTTTCAATCTGGTTTCTTTCATGCCTCCAACATACTCAGAATGTCTGTAATATATCTTCTGATCTAACTTTTTACCTGTAACTTTTACTTTATCAGCATTAATAACAATTACATAATCGCCTGTATCAATATGTGGTGTGAAAATAGGTTTCTTCTTACCTCTTAAAACATTAGCAATCTCTGTTGACAGACGACCTAATGTCTGGTCCGTTGCATCAACTATATACCATTTTCTTTCAATAACGGACGGACTAGCCATAAAACTCCTCATCTTTATAACCTCCTAAAGTCTATAACTTATCTTAACTTATCAACTGCGTACATACATTAATCTTACCGGGGCTATGGTTAATTAGAGTATGGCACGCCACATTTGAATATTATATTATATAAGAAAATGTGTGTCAAGTGCTTTTTACACATATTCAATCATTTCAAGCGTAAGTCCTTTTGCCGGCGCAGTATTAATTGCAAAATCGCGCTTTTCCGATACAAGTATTTCAGCTATCCTTTCAGGTTTCATCTTTCCGCAGCCCACGTCTATAAGCGTTCCTGCTATCATCCGCACCATATTATATAGGAAACCATTTCCGCTTACTTCTATAGTTATTTCATCATCCTCGCGCTCAATATCAAGCGAATATATAATTCTTACTGTAGAATGCGCCTGGGTATGCAGAGAACAGAAATTTCTGAAATCATGCCTGCCTACAAAATAAGCTGCAGCTTCACGCATAAGTTCTATGTCAAGTTTTTTATATACATGCAGGGCGTTTCTGCTTTTTACCGGATTATCAAAATTTCTGTTAAGAATCCTGTATACATATGTTTTAATACTCTCGCATTTCCTTGGATGAAAATCAGGTTCTACTTCATATGATTCCTGAATTACTATATCGTCAGGAAGCATCCTGTTTAAAGCATAACTTATTTTCTCTGCAGGGATACTTGTATCCGTATCAAAAACCGCAACATTGCCATACGCATGTACTCCTGCATCGGTCCTGCTCGCACCAATTACTTCTATATTCTCATTAAGAAGCTTAGTAAGGCTTTCATTTATTATCTGTTCAATTGTTATGGCATTTGGCTGAACCTGCCAGCCGTGATAATTAGTGCCGTCATAAGCGATTACCAGCAATACTCTTTTCATAATTAAATATCCTATCTTATATAAAACGTCCTATTGCAACAGAAGATACCATATATACAAATATAATACAATAACTTATATAATCCTTTTCCGTATACCTTAACGGCTTCATTTTAGTCCTGCCTTCCCCGCCATGATAACATCTTGCATCCATCGCAAGCGCCAAATCCCTGGCGCGCTCCATTGCCGACACAAGTAACGGAATAAGAATTGATACCACTACCGATATCTTTTTAAATATATTTCCTTCTTCAAAATCTGCGCCCCTTGACGACTGCGCTTTAATAATTTTATCGGCTTCCTCCATAAGTATAGGTATAAACCTTAAAGCAAGCGACATCATAAGAGCAAATTCATGCACGGGAATATGCAGTTTTTTAAGAGGTCCGAAAGATTTTTCAATACCCTCCGTCAATCTGTTGGGCGTTGTCGTATATGTCATTATAGATGAGCCCGTAATAAGAAACAACAGCCTGATAACCATAAAAGCAGCTTTTTTCAGACCCGTAAAGGTGATTTTTAAAGCATAAAATTTCCACAATACATCATCACCGGATGTAAAAAACAAATGAATTGCCGCCGTAAACACAATCAGAAAAATTATTGGTTTAACGCCTTTTAATATATATTTTAGCGGCACTCCCGAAATAAATATAACAGTACCAAGATATATTAATGAAACTACATATCCGAGGAAATTTTCAAATGTAAATATTGAAATAATAAATAAAAATGTTCCGGCAAGTTTTACTCTTGGATCAAGCTTATGTATTATTGAACCTGTAGGGTAATATTGTCCTATCGTAATATCTCGCAGCATTCGCTATATTCCTTCCGTTTATATCCTTTTCACATGTATTTTCTTAACGATTTCCCGTACCGCCTCATCCGGCGTTATTATGTCGGTGTTCACATCATAACCAAGGTTTTTAAGTTCTTTAAGAAAATATACCGTTTGCGGCGCCGAAAGTCCTATTTTTTCAAGTTCCCTGTATTTTTTAAAAACCTCTCCCGGAGTTCCTGAAATAAATATTTCTCCGTCATTCATAACCACCAGACGTGTAGCGTATTTTGCAACATCTTCCATGCTGTGGGATACAAGCACTATTGTCACGCCGTCTTTTTTATGCAGATTATCTATAAGCGACAGGATTTCATTTTTTCCTCCCGGGTCAAGTCCCGCCGTCGGTTCGTCTAAAATAAGAAATTTCGGTTTCATTGCAAGAACCCCTGCAATTGCAACTCGTCTTTTCTCCCCGCCCGAGAGTTCAAGCGGAGATACATTATACATTTCTTTTGGTATACCTGCCATTTCCAGAGCATCCCTTGCATTGTTATCTATATCTTCCTCAGATAATCCAATATTCTTAGGACCAAACTTTACATCATTAAGCACCGTTGTTTCAAAAAGCTGATATTCGGGATATTGAAATACAAGACCTACTTTACTTCTAAGCTGTTTTTTTGAAAAGCCTTTTTTATATATATCATCTCCATTATACAGCACCGTTCCCGACGACGGTTTATTCAATCCGTTAAAATGCTGTATAAGAGTTGATTTCCCCGAACCCGTATGTCCTATAATACCTATAAATTCTCCGTCTTCAATAGTAAGGTTGATATTTCTAAGACCCTGTTTTTCAAAAACAGTCCCCTCATTATATATATAATTAAGATTTCTTACCTCTATCGACATTGCCTACTCCTATTTTATAATCCGCAAATACAGAAACCAAATCATCCATGCTAAGCACAGGCTTATTTATTACAAATCCCTCTTTTCGCAGCCTATCTGCAATATATACGGCCTGGGGAGCTTCCAGATTATACTTTTTAAGCATTGAAATATCCGAAAATATATGTTCGGGAGGTCCATCCATAACAATCCTGCCTCTGTTCATCACAAATATTCTGTCCGAATATATTGTTTCCTCCATATAATGCGTTATAAGTATAATATTTATATGCTCCTTACTGTTAAGTTCACGAACGGCATCTATGACTTCTTTCCTTCCTCCTGGATCAAGCATCGCTGTTGATTCATCCAAAACTATACATCTGGGTTTCATTGCCAGTATACCGGCAATAGCTATACGTTGCTTTTGTCCACCGGAAAGATGATTTGGAGCATCTTCACGATACTTAATCATTCCGACCGTTGCAAGGCTTTTTTCCACACGCCTCCATATATCATCTGTAGGCACGCCGATATTTTCAAGAGCAAATGCAACGTCTTCCTCTACAACGCTTGCAACTATCTGATTATCGGGATTCTGAAATACCATTCCTGTATTCTGCCGTATAGAAAGCGTATTATTCTCATCTGACGTATCCATTCCGTTTACCCATAACGTACCTCCTGTCGGCATAAGAAGGGCGTTAAGGTGTCGTGCAAGCGTTGATTTACCGGAACCGTTATGACCGACTATGGAAATAAACTGCCCGTCTTCTATATCTATATTTAATCCATCAAGCACCCTTATCCGGTCTTCTTTATTATCAGAAATATTTCTTTTATATTCGTATACAAGATTTTCTGATTTAATCACAGTGCGATATCATCCTCCAACATATAAAAATGGAGCATTAATCTGAGGATTATTTCCTGTCAGACAACGCTCCATATACTATCATTTAAAATCCTACATTAAACAAGTTCAATGATAACCTGCATAGCAGCATCGCCCTTACGCGGACCAATTTTAACTATACGGGTATAACCACCATTTCTTCCTGCATACTTAGGTGCGATATCATCAAAAAGTTTCTGTGCAACATCAACTTTTTTGGTATTCTTCTTGCGTCCTGCTGTTTCTGCAGGAACCTCAGTTACACCGTAAAGTATTCTGTGCATTTTCTTTCTTGCATGAAGACGTGACGGACTATCCTTTTTAATAGTTTTCTCAACTTCATCGTATACGGTAACTTTCTTTCCGTCTACAACTTCTTTTACTCTCTTGCCATCTTTATCTTTTCTTGCAACCTTACCGGTAACTGTAACTTCCTCAAAATTATCTTTTTCACGAACTGCCATAGCAATTAAGCCCTCGGCAATTTTACGAATTTCCTTAGCCTTAGCTTCAGTTGTAACAATCTTTCCATGATAAAGAAGGCTTGTTACCTGACCACGAAGCAGAGCCTTTCTCTGGCTGGATGTTCTTCCAAGTTTTCTATAACCTGCCATTTTACTGACCTCCTATAATAATCTAATTCTCATCACCAAGGTTCAGTGATAAGCCCAGTTCCTTCAGTTTTGTAAGCACTTCATCTAACGATTTGCGTCCAAGGTTACGAACTTTCATCATATCCTCGGAAGTCTTGTTGCACAGTTCCTCAACAGTGTTGATGCCTGCACGTTTTAAACAATTGTATGAACGTACTGATAACTCAAGCTCATCAATATTCATCTCAAGAACCTTTTCTTTTTCATTATTCACCTTATCTACCATGACATCAACCGTCTTGGCATTTTCAGATAAATCAATAAATGAATTCAGATGCTCGCTAAGTACCTTTGCAGCAAGGCTTACAGCCTCATCCGGCGCAAGCGTACCATTGGTATATACATCAAGTGTAAGCTTATCAAAGTCCGTGATCTGTCCGACACGTGTATTTTCAACAGTAAGATTCACACGCTCTACAGGTGTATATATTGAATCGATAGATATCATATCTATTGGCATATCTTCTGTCTTATTCTTATCTGCTCCAACATATCCACGTCCGTTTGTAATTGTCATTTCAATAAACAATCTGCAGTCCGGACCACCGCTTAACGTTGCGATAACCTGATCGGGATTGATAATTTCAATATCCTGGTCAACCTGAATATCCTTTGCAGTTACAACACATTCTCCTTCGGCTTCAATATAAGCAGTTTTCACTTCATTGACATCGCTATTGTTCTTCACTGCAAGATTTTTAATGTTCATTATAATCTCTGTAACATCTTCTTTAACACCGGGGATTGCACAGAATTCATGAACAACACCGTCAATCTTTACCTGACTCACTGCTGAGCCCGGCAATGATGAAAGCATGATTCTTCTCAGTGAATTACCCAAAGTTGTACCGTAACCTCTTTCCAAAGGTTCTACTACAAAACGTCCATATTTCTTATCCTCAGAGATTTCTGCAATTTCAATCTTTGGCTTTTCAAAATCAAACAATTTCGGACCCTCCTTTTGGGTTTAATAATGAGCAACTCTAATTACTTAGAATACAACTCGACGATAAGCACCTCATTAACCGGAACATCTATCTGTTCTCTTGTAGGAATCTCTTTCACTACACCCGAAAGATTTTCATGGTCAGCTTCCAGCCATTCCGGAACAATCCTTCCGTCTGTTACTTCAAGAATATCCTTATATCTTTGTGCGCTCTTATATTTCTCAGCAATCTCAATAACGTCACCAACTTTTACCTGATATGATGGAATATTAACACGTTTTCCATTAACAAGTACATGCTTATGACCTACTATCTGCCTTGCTTCCTTCCTTGTTCTTCCATAACCAAGACGGAACAAAACATTATCCAGCCTGAGTTCCAAAAGAATCATAAGATTCTCACCGGTTGTTCCATATTTAAGCTTCTGTGCTTTTTCGTAATTATTACGGAAAGGTTTCTCTAAAACTCCGTATATAAATTTAGCTTTCTGCTTTTCTTTAAGCTGTAAGGAATACTCGCTTGGCTTTCTTCCTTCTCTAACATTTCTATTTGACTTCTTATCAATTCCCAAATAAGTCGGCTCAAGTCCCAATGACCTGCATCTTTTGAGAACCGGTGTCATATCTCTTGCCATTTATATATCCTCCTATCATCTTATTTAATCAATTATACTCGTCTTCTCTTAGGCGGTCTGCATCCGTTGTGCGGCACTGCTGTAACGTCCTTAATACTTGTTACTTCTATTCCACATGCCTGAAGCGCACGGATTGCAGCTTCCCTTCCTGCACCGGGACCTTTTACCATAACATCTACGGATTTAAGTCCATGAGGAACTGCTGCCTGAGCTGCTGTTTCTGCTGCCATCTGCGCAGCGTACGGTGTAGATTTCTTTGAACCTTTAAATCCAAGTCCACCTGCACTAGCCCATGATATTGCATTGCCCTCAGTGTCAGTCAGAGTTACAATTGTATTATTAAAAGATGCGTGAATATGCGCCTGTCCACGGTCAATATTCTTTTTGACACGTCTTTTAGACGTCTTCTTTGCTACTACTTTCTTAGCCATGATGACATATCCTCCTATTTCTTCTTATTTGCAACAGTACGCTTTGGTCCCTTACGGGTTCTTGCATTCGTCTTTGTTTTCTGTCCTCTTACAGGAAGACCCCTTCTGTGACGGATTCCTCTGTAGCATCCGATCTCCTGTAATCTTTTAATGTTAAGCGCCACTTCTCTACGCAAATCACCTTCAACAACCATCGTGTCGTCAATAATTTCACGAATTTTGGCAACATCTTCGTCAGACAAATCTTTACAGCGAATGTCCGGATTAACGCCTGCCTTCTCAAGGATACGACGTGAACTGGTTCTACCAATTCCATAAATATAGGTAAGACCTATTTCTACACGTTTTTCTCTTGGTAAATCTACACCACTGATACGAGCCATGTGTGTTTTACACCTCCGATATAATTAATAAATGTTTGATTATATAATATGCATAACCGGCAATGCCTCGGTTGTCCAAACCTGATTATCCATATTATCCCAGCCGCTTTAAACCATAATAATAACCCCTTGATGGGAGAGAACCATCCGGTTATTACCAGTAAAACTAATGGACTGTTTTACTGAAGCAGTTAATCACTCTGCCTATGATATCACATATTGAAGATTATTCATCTTCAACTGTAACACAAAAAGCACGATAAAGTGTTGCATCCATGCAATATAACATTTATCCCTGTACCTGTTTGTGTCTTGGGTTCTCACAGATTACTCTGATTTTACCCTTTCTTTTTATAACTTTGCATTTTTCGCAAATAGGTTTTACTGATGCTCTTACCTTCACAGTAATCCCTCCTTTCAAAAAGTCCGACATTTAGTCTATCATAATTTGAAAATTATAGCAAGGACTTTATACTAACTTAATATTTCACATTTTATTTGTCACGCCATATAATTCTGCCTTTTGTCAAATCATATGGTGACAGTTCCAAAATAACATTATCACCCGGAAGAATTTTAATGTAATTCATCCTGAGCTTTCCGCTTATATGCGCTAACACCCTGTGGCCATTCTCAAGTTCAACCTGAAACATTGCATTAGGAAGTTTTTCTACAACTGTTCCCTTAATTTCAACAACATCTGCTTTTGACATTATCATACCTCCATAATTATAAATCATCAGTTATTCATTTCATCTTCAATAGTTGTACCATGTTTCACCGAAAGAATTTTGGGTTCATCATCAGTAATAAGTATAGTATTTTCATAATGTGCAGAATAACTTCCGTCCCTTGAAACCACTGTCCAGTCATCATCTAAAAACCACACATCATAATCTCCCATATTAACCATCGGTTCAATAGCAAGCGTCATTCCGGGTTTTAGTTTTATTCCTCTGCCAAGCTGCTTAAAATTCGGTATCTGCGGTTCCTCATGCATCTTTCTTCCTATTCCGTGTCCTACCAAATCCCTTACAACCGAAAAACCGTTGCTCTCTACATATTTCTGAATTGCCGCCGATATTTCATAGAGGTGATTTCCCGGCTTGGCATATTTTATTCCTTCAAAAAAGCTCTGTTTTGTTACATCTATAAGCCTCTGCGCCTCGTCTGAAATATTTCCTACCGCATAAGTACGGGCCGAGTCTGACTGATACTCTTTATATATCACTCCGCAATCTAAGCTTACTATATCTCCATCTTTAAGAATCCTTTTTTTATTTGGAATACCATGAACAACTTCATCATTAACAGATACGCACAAAGATGCAGGATAACCATTATAATTAAGAAACGATGGAATACATCCATACTGCCTTATAAGCTTATCGGCATATCTGTTTAATTCCATTGTAGATATACCCGGTTCTATAAGCTTTTTAAGTTCCTCATGTACGGTAGCAAGTATATGGCCTGCTTCCCTCATAAGTTCTATCTCATGTTTCGATTTTATTGTAACTGCCAACTATGACATCTCCATTCCGAATATTATACATGCTATCCAAGTATATCTGTTATGCTTTTAAATACCTGCTCCATCTCACATGTTCCATCAACGGTTTTTAAGATTCCCCTGCTCCGGTAATAATCTATAAGAGGCTGAGTCTGCTTATGGTATACCGAAAGCCTGTTTTTAACAGTTTCTTCCTTATCATCATCACGAAGAATAAGCTTTCCTCCGCACACATCACATATTCCTTCTTTTTTAGGCGGTATATTTACTATATGATATGTACCTCCGCAGGATACACACGCCCTTCTTCCTGACATCCTGCTTATGATATTCTCATCCGGAACATCAATATCTATTGCATAATCAATCGCGTCGCCTGCGCCGGCAAGTGCTTTATCAAGCGCTTCCGCCTGTGGTATCGTCCTTGGGAATCCATCAAGCACATAGCCTTCAGCGGCATCTTTTTTATCAAGCCTGTCAACAATCAGGTCTACAACAAGCTCATCCGGAACGAGTTCTCCTTTATCCATATAGCTCTTTGCTTTTTTCCCAAGTTCAGTACCTTCTTTAATATTAGCCCTGAAAATATCTCCTGTGGAAATATGCGGTATATTATATTTTTTTGCAATCATCAGCGCCTGGGTTCCTTTACCCGCGCCCGGTGCACCAAGCATTATTATCTTCATGCAAATGTCATCCTTTCAAAAATCAGATAAGTAGCCTGCCGCAAATCGTCACGCTACTCATCTGACTGTATATTTAATTTTTATCTAATCATTCAAAAATCCCTTATAATTACGAACCAGCATCTGTGATTCAATCTGCTTAATCGTTTCAAGTACAACACCAACTACGATTATAAGCGATGTTCCGCCAAATCCTACATTGGCTCCAAACGCACCTGAACAGAATATTGGAACTACTGCAATTATTGTAAGTCCGACAGCTCCGATAAATATTATGTTATTAAGCACTTTTGTAAGATACTCGGTCGTAGGTTTTCCGGGACGTATACCCGGTATAAATCCTCCTGCCTTTTTAAGGTTTGAAGATACTTCTACAGGATTAAAAGTTATATTAGTATAGAAATATGCAAAGAATATTACCAATACAATATATATAATTAATCCAAGAGTATACTTAAACTCTGCAGGGTTTTTGAAATTGCACCAGTCACCCTGGCTGCATATTTTCAATATTTTCTGCCATAATGTGGCGCCTTTTCCTGATGCCGGCTGTATTCCTGCAAACTGTGATATTACTATAGGAAGTGAAAGCAGTGAACTTGCGAAGATGACAGGAATAACTCCGGCGGTATTCACTTTAAGAGGAATATTTGACGTCTGTCCTCCGACCATCTTCCTTCCCTGAAGTTTCTTTGCATACTGTACAGGAATCTTTCTCGTAGCATCCTGAAGAACAATTATAAATACTACCATCGCAACTACTATTGCAATAATTATTATTGCAGCAATAAGCCCGTTTGTGGTACTTGATGCACTTTTAACAAATGTAGTATAAAGATTTCCAAAATCCTCAGGCATACCTGATACTATATTGAACATAAGGATAATGGAAATACCGTTTCCCACACCTTTTTCAGTAATCTGCTCACCCAACCACATAAGCAAAGCTGAACCTGCCGTAAGCGATACGACCATTACGGTAACACTTGTAAATCCGATTCCGTTCTGAAGAAGCTGCTGATTACCAAATCCTATTGCCATAGCTACACTTTCAATAATTGAAAGTCCTATCGTAAGATAACGGGTAAACTCAACAATCTTCTTTCTTCCGTCCTCTCCTTCTTTCTGCATTTCCTCAAGTTTAGGAATTGCAATTGTAAGAAGCTGCATAATAATCGAGGCCGTGATATATGGCGTAATACTAAGCGCAAATATTGACATCTTAGTAAAAGAACCACCTGTCATCGCATTAAAGAAATTCAGTGCACTTGTCTGCTGGTTAAACCATTCCGAAAAATAGTCCCTGCTTACACCGGGTATAGGAAGCTGGCTTCCTATTCTGACAATAACAAGAATTACAAATGTATACAACAAACGTTTTCTTATATCAGCTACTTTAAAAGCATTACGGATTGTTTCAAGCACTTAAATCACCTCAGCTTTTCCACCAAGAGCCTGTATCTTTTCTACGGCTGAACTGCTGAAAGCATTAGCCTTTACATCAAGCTTCCTGGTTAATTCTCCATTTCCAAGTATCTTAACACCATCTTTAGGATTTCTTACGATACCTGTTTCAATTAATGTATCAACAGTAACTTCATCTCCGTCATTAAACACATTAAGACGGTCTACATTAATACCAACAATAGTTTTGGAATTGATACACTTAAATCCTCTCTTTGGTAAACGCATATATAATGGCAGCTGACCGCCTTCAAAACCCGGTCTTGTTGCTCCTGAACGTGCCTTCTGTCCTTTGTGTCCTTTACCTGCAGTCTTTCCGTTTCCTGAGCCGTGTCCTCGTCCTCTCCTAAACCTGTCGCCATGCTTAGAACCTGCTGCCGGTTTTAATTCTGATAAATTCATTGATGCACCTCCTCACTGTTATCACGTATTATATTTCTTCTACTTTTACCAGGTGCTGTACCTGCTTAACCATACCTCTTACGCATTCGTTGTCCGGCATTTCTACTGTCTTATTAAGTTTACGAAGACCTAATGCACAAACAGTTTTTCTATGCTTTGGTATAGCACCGATTGTTGATTTAACCAATGTTATTTTTAATTTACCAGCCAATGATAACACCTCCAAATCGTACTGTAATCAGTTCAATACTTCTTCAACAGATATTCCGCGAAGCCTTGCTACTTCCTCAGGCGTCTTCAGATGACCAAGACCCTCAAGCGTTGCAAGAACAACATTCTGCTTATTGTTTGAACCTAATGACTTGGTACGTATATTTTTATAACCTGCAAGCTCAAGTACTGCACGGGCAGGACCGCCTGCAATGATTCCGGTACCTTCCGGAGACTTCTTGAGCAGCACTGACGCTCCTCCGTAATTACCTGTGTAATCATGTGGTACACTTCCGTCTTCATTAAGCGGAACCTCTATCATCTTCTTGATAGCATCCTCTTTACCTTTACGGATTGCTTCAGGAATTTCGGTAGCTTTTCCAAGTCCGGCGCCCACATGACCATCTTTATCACCAACTACGACAAGTGCTGTAAAACGCATATTACGTCCACCTTTTACAACCTTTGTTACACGTTTGATGACAACAACGTGATCTTCTAACTCCATATCCTTCGTATCAATAATTGTACGCTTCATGAATTCTCCTCCTCGCTTAGAAATTCAGTCCGGCTTCCCTGGCTGCCTCAGCCAACGCCTGAACTTTACCATGATAGATGAATCCTCCTCTATCAAATACAACGTTTGTGATTCCTTTATCTAATGCTTTTTTAGCAATAATTTCACCTAATTTAGCTGCTGCCTCAACATTGTTAGTTTTCTCAAGCTGTGACTTTACATCAGCTGAAAGAGTAGATGCTGCAACTAAAGTATTACCAACTGAATCATCAATAATCTGAGCATACATATGATTGTTGCTTCTGAATACTGCCAAACGTGGTCTTTGTGCAGTTCCTGCAAAACGATTACGAAGTCTGTTGTGTTTCTTTACACGTACTTCAGATCTTGTTTTCTTACTTACCATCGTTTTTTCACTCCTTTAATTATTTTTTACCGGTCTTACCAACCTTACGTCTAATCACTTCGTCAGCATACTTGATTCCTTTGCCCTTATATGGCTCCGGAGCTCTCTTTTCACGAATCTCAGCCGCATACTGTCCAACTTTTTCCTTGTCAATACCCTTAACGATTATTTTATTCTGGTCTTCAACCACAATTTCCAATCCTTCAGGGTCTGTCATTTCAACCGGATGGGAATATCCCAGTGAAAGAACTAACTTATTTCCCTGTTTTACAGCTCTGTAACCAACACCATTGATTTCAAGAACTTTCTGATAACCTTCAGTAACGCCGATTACCATATTATTAAGCAAAGTTCTTGTCAAACCATGTAATGATTTCATTTTTTTCAAATCATTGGGTCTGTTTACAGTAATAGTATCTCCATCTTTATCAATTGACATTTCAGATGGAAGAACTCTTTCAAGAGTACCCTTAGGTCCCTTTACTGTCACTTTATTATTTTCTGCAATATCTACAGTTACTCCTGCAGGTATCACGATAGGCATTCTTCCGATACGTGACATTTCGCCTTACCTCCAATTCTTAATTATAACAGTATTACCATATAAATGCTAATACTTCTCCGCCTACATTTTCTTTTCTAGCCTGTTTGTCAGTCATAACGCCTTTATTAGTGGAAATAATTGCAATACCGTATCCTCCCAATACTTTAGGAAGCTCCTCTGTATTTGCATATACCCTGAGTCCAGGCTTTGATATTCTCTTTAATCCTGATATAACCTTTTCATTTTTATCCGCACCATATTTTAATGTAATATGAATCGATTTAAAACCATCCACATCTACCAATTCAAAATCTTTAATATAGCCTTCTTTAAGAAGTATTTCAGCTATTGAAATCTTCATTTTTGAAGCAGGTACATCAACTGTATCATGCTTTGCAGTATTTGCGTTACGTATTCTTGTAAGCATATCTGCAATAGGATCACTCATCGTCATTTCATTTGCCTCCTTCCGAACTTTCTTACCAGCTTGCTTTCTTAACGCCAGGAATCTGTCCCTTGTATGCCAATTCACGGAAACATATTCTGCATATTCCGTACTTTCTTAAATAAGCATGTGGGCGACCACAAATCCTGCAACGGCTGTACTGCCTTGTTGAGAATTTAGCAGGGCGCTGCTGCTTTACTTTCATAGACTTTTTAGCCATGAATTTCCCTCCTCACTATTTTCTGAACGGCATACCGAACTCAGTAAGGAGTTCACGTGCCTCTTGGTCTGTTTTAGCAGTAGTTACAAATATAACATCCATACCTCTTACTTTGTCAATCTTATCATACTCGATTTCAGGGAAAATAAGCTGTTCCTTAATACCTAAAGCATAATTTCCCCTTCCGTCAAACGCATCCGGGTTTACTCCGCGGAAGTCACGTACACGTGGAAGGGCAAGATTGATAAGTCTGTCAGCAAAATCATACATCTTTTCACCACGAAGTGTAACCTTACATCCGATAGGCATCCCTTCTCTTATCTTAAAGTTAGCAACTGAATTCTTTGCTCTTGTTACCACAGGCTTCTGTCCTGAAATAATCTCAAGGTCGCTCATTGCAGAATCAAGAATCTTGGAATTCTCCTTTGCTTCGCCAACGCCCATATTAATTACAATCTTCTCAAGCTTTGGTACCTGCATAACATTTTTATAATTAAATTTCTTTGTCATTGAAGCAACTATATCATTCAAATACTTCTCTTTTAATCTTGACACTCTTAGTACCTCCTCTCATTATTTAGTCAATAACATCGCCTGTTGTTTTTGCATAACGCACTTTTTTGCCATCAACAAATTTGAATCCAACTCTGGTTGGCTTTCCTTTGCTTACATACATTACGTTGGATACATCAATTGCTGCTTCCTGATGGACAATTCCGCCCTTAGGATTGCTCTGGCTCGGCTTTGTATGCTTTGTTACCATATTAACGCCTTCAACAATAGCTTTTCCGTTCCTGACAGAAATAACTTTTCCTTCTTTACCCTTATCTTTTCCGGTAATAACAACTACTGTATCACCTTTTTTAATCTTATTCATTGCCATCCTGATGCACCTCCTATAATACTTCCGGTGCTAATGAGATAATCTTCATAAACTGTTTTTCTCTCAACTCTCTGGCTACCGGTCCAAATATACGTGTTCCTCTTGGATTTTTATCATCTCTTATAATAACTGCAGCATTTTCATCAAACCTGATGTATGAACCATCCGGACGCTTTGTACCTTTTACCGTACGCACGACAACTGCCTTTACAACGTCACCTTTCTTTACCACGCCGCCAGGTGTTGCATCTTTAACCGAAGCAACAATAACATCGCCAACCTGTGCATATCTTCTGGTTGAACCGCCTAAGACACGTATACAGAGAAGTTCTTTTGCACCAGTGTTATCTGCTACTTTAAGTCTTGATTCCTGCTGTATCATAATCTAACCTCCATCTTATTCGCTAATTACTTAGCCTTCTCAATGATTTCTACCAGCCTCCACCTTTTATCTTTCGATAAAGGCCTGGTTTCCATAACTCTGACTCTGTCACCAATACCACATTCGTTATTCTCGTCATGAGCCTTCAATTTATAGGTTCTCTTTACAATTTTGTTGTAAAGTGGATGCTTTACATTATCAACTACTGCAACAACAATAGTTTTGTCCATCTTATTGCTGATTACCTTACCTGTACGAACTTTTCTAAGATTTCTTTCTTCCATTCAAGAACTCCTCCTTTCTTCCAGATCAGTCAGCAGATTTCTCAGAGATAATCGTCTGTATTCTTGCAATCTGCTTTCTTACCTCTTTAATTCTGCTCGTATTATCCAACTGGTTAGTTGCGTTCTGGAATCTCAAGTTAAATAACTCCTTTTTAGCAGCTACTAAATCCTCATTCAGCTCCTGAACTGTCTTTCCTCTAAGTCCGCTTAATAATTCCTTAGTCTTCACTGCCCGCACCTCCTTCTAAGTCTGCACGGGAAACGATTTTACATTTAACAGGCAACTTATGTGTTGCAAGCCTTAACGCTTCCTTTGCGGTTTCCTCTGCTACTCCGGAAATCTCAAATAATACACGGCCCGGCTTTACTACTGCTACCCAATATTCAAGGGCGCCTTTTCCTGAACCCATTCGTGTTTCAGCAGGCTTTGCTGTAACCGGTTTGTCAGGGAATATCTTTATCCATACTTTACCACCACGCTTAATATAACGCGTCATGGCAATACGGGCTGCTTCTATCTGATTTGATTTAATCCATGCCGGTTCAAGCGCTACGATACCATATTCGCCATAAGTAATCTTATTTCCTCTTGTTGCTTTACCGGTCATACTGCCACGGAACTGCTTGCGACGTTTAACTCTTTTTGGCATTAACATTATTTATCGCTCCCTTCCGTTTTGCTTTCTTTCTTAGCCGGAAGAACTTCACCATGGTAAATCCATACTTTAACACCAATTTTACCATATGTTGTGTCTGCTTCCGCAAAACCATAATCAATATCTGCACGAAGTGTCTGAAGTGGAATTGTTCCTTCACTGTAATACTCGGTACGAGCCATATCTGCTCCGCCAAGACGTCCTGAAACTGCGGTCTTTATTCCTTTTGCGCCGTTTTTCATGGTTCTTCCCATAGCCTGTTTCATAGCCCTTCTGAAGGATATACGCTTTTCAAGCTGAAGCGCAATATTCTCAGCTACGAGCTGTGCATCTTTATCAGGTCTTTTAACTTCTTTGATATCAACTATAACTTTTCTTGTTGTAAGTTTTGCAATCTCTTTTTTAAGCTTTTCAATTTCGGCACCGCCTTTTCCAATAACCACACCTGGCTTAGCAGTATGAATTATAATCTTGATACGGTCTGAGGACCTTTCAATCTCTATCTTTGCGATACCTGCATTGTATAATTTTTTCTTTAAAAATTTTCTGATATTATAATCTTCAGCGAGATTGTCTGCAAAATCATCTTCTGCATACCATCTTGAGTCCCAGTCTTTAATAATACCGACTCTTAAACCGTGAGGATTAACTTTTTGTCCCATGATAGCCCTCCTTACCTTTCATTCAATACAATCGTGATATGGCTCATTCTCTTTTCAATGCGATAAGCCGTTCCACGTGCTCTTGGTCTGATTCTTTTCATTGTCGGTCCTTTATTTGCATAACATTCTTCAATATAAAGGTTATCCGGATTCATACCATTATTGTTTTCAGCATTTGCAATCGCTGATTTTAAAAGCTTTTCAATAATACTTGCACCATATCTTGGACTATAAGCCAATATTCCAAGTGCAGTTTCTACATCTTTACCTCTTATGGCATCTAAGACGAAACATGCCTTCTGCACGGATATTCTTGCATATGAAAGTTTCGCAGATGGTCTTGTATCTCTTGTTTCATCATTTCTGTTTCTCTTTATCTGAGATCTATGTCCCTTTGCCATAGATTAGGCCTCCTTTCAATATCCGTCTGGATTTATCTTTTACCCTTCTTTTCGTCTTTTCCGTGTCCTCTGTAAGTTCTCGTCATAACGAACTCACCAAGTTTGTGGCCTACCATGTCCTCTGTGATATATACAGGCACATGCTTTCTGCCGTCATGAACCGCAATTGTATGTCCAACCATCTGCGGAAAAATTGTAGAACGGCGTGACCATGTCTTAATAACCTGCTTGTCACCGGACTCATTCATTGCTTCGACTTTTTTAAGCAGATGTTCGTCTGCAAACGGTCCCTTTTTTAATGAACGTGCCATTGTGTACCCTCCTTTTACTTAGATAACGCTTTACCATCTCGTCTTCTGACGATATATTTATTAGACTGCTTGTTTTTCTTTCTTGTTTTAAGGCCAAGTGCCGGCTTGCCCCAAGGAGTAACAGGACCCGGACGTCCTATACCGGTCTTACCTTCACCACCGCCGTGCGGATGGTCGTTAGGGTTCATGACAGAACCACGTACTGTAGGGCGGATACCCATATTCCTTTTACGTCCTGCCTTACCGATATTGATAAGTTCATGGTCAACATTTCCGACCTGTCCGATTGTTGCGCGACATATAAGCGGAACCAGTCTCATTTCGCCTGAAGGAAGTCTGAGCGTCGCATACTTTCCTTCTTTAGCCATAAGCTGAGCGCTGTTTCCTGCTGCACGTACAAGCTGTCCGCCTTTTCCCGGATACAGCTCAATGTTATGAATCTGTGTACCTACCGGAATATTCTGAAGCGGCAGGCAGTTACCTACACGGATTTCTGCTTCGGCTCCGTTCATAACCTGCTGTCCTACCTTGAGTCCGACAGGCGCAAGTATATATGCCTTTTCTCCATCGGCATATGCTATAAGCGCAATATTTGCCGTACGGTTCGGGTCATACTCAATAGTCTTTACTACTGCAGGTATTCCGTCTTTCTTTCTCTTAAAATCAATAATTCTATATTTTCTTCTTGAACCACCGCCACGGTGCCTTACGGTAATTTTACCCTGGTTATTACGTCCTGAGTTCTTCCTGAGTGACACTACAAGTGATTTCTCAGGCTTACTTGCCGTGATTTCCGCAAAATCAGAACCTGTCATATGCCTTCTTGACGGTGTGTATGGGTTAAACTTTTTAATTCCCATTTTTCTTGCTCCTTTCCGCTGTCCTATCCAAAATTAATTATAATCCTTCAAAAATCTCGATATCAGCGCTGTCTGGTGATAAAGTAACTATCGCTTTTTTTGTCTTTGCTGTCTTACCGGTTGTCATTCCACGCCTGCGGTTCTTACCGCCCAGGTTCATTGTATTAACATTAACAACCTTTGTACCTGCAAACATCTTTTCCACCGCTTCTTTTATCTGGTTCTTGGTTGCATCAGTATGGACAGAGAAAGTATACTTTTTCTGTTCCATAGCTGCCATTGATTTCTCGGTAATAATCGGAGCGAGGATTATATCATAATATTTAAGGTCTGCCATTATGCGTACACCTCCTCGATGTTTTCAACTGCTTTCTTAGCTATAACCACAGTATCATATTTAAGGATATCATATACGCTTATAGTTGCAGAAACAGATACTTCATCCTTTTTAATAAATGCGGTCTTAACGCCCTGTATATTTCCCGCTGACTTAATTACCTTTTCATCAGCGTCATCAAGTACTATAAGCGCTTTCTTTGTATTAAGAGCATCAAGCATTGAAATAATCTTCTTAGTCTTATACTCATCAACTGCAATCTCATCTACTACTATAAATTTATTTTCGCTTACTTTTGAACTGAGAACCGACTTCATTGCAGCCGCTTTTTCTTTCTTATTCATTTTGAATGAATAATCCCTTGGTACCGGTGCAAATACAACGCCGCCGCCTGTCCACTGAGGAGCCCTTATCGAACCCTGTCTTGCATGTCCCGTACCCTTCTGACGCCATGGTTTTCTTCCTCCACCTCTTACTTCTGAACGGGTTTTTGCTTTCTGAGTTCCCTGACGTTTATTTGCAAGCTGTAATTGTACAGCCATATGAACCAAATGTTCATTTACCGGAACGGCAAATACTGAATCACTAATCTCCATAGTATCTACTTCTTTGCCTTCCATATTGTAAACAGATACGTTTGCCATCTGTGTATTCCTCCTTCCTGAAAGTTTAGATAGCCTTTACAGATTCTTTTAATACTACCGTGGCTTTCTTAGGTCCCGGTACGGCACCTTTAACCAGAATAATATTGTCCTCTGTATCAATTCTTACAATTTCCAGATTCTGTACGGTTACTTTTACAGCACCCATCTGTCCAGGCATCTTCTTTCCTTTGAATACCTTGCTTGGGTCAGAACATGCACCGTTTGAACCTGCATGTCTATGATATTTTGAGCCGTGAGCCATAGGACCTCTTGACTGTCCATGCCTTTTGATTGCGCCCTGGAAGCCTTTACCCTTTGACTTGCCGGTAACGTCAATCTTATCACCGACTTCAAAGATGTCTGCCTTAATTTCCTGTCCGGGCTCATACTCAGTTGAATTATCAAACTTAAATTCTTTGATAAATCTCAGGTTTGGGGTTCCTGCTTTTGTCAAATGACCTTTATCAGGCTTATTGACAAGCTTTTCACGAATATCTCCGAAGCCAACCTGAACTGCTTCGTAGCCATCGTTTTCAACGGTCTTAACCTGTGTTACAAAACAAGGACCAGCCTCAAGTACCGTAACAGGAATCAAAAGACCATTTTCGTCGAAAATCTGCGTCATACCGATTTTCTTAGCTAAAATTCCTTTCTTCATGCTTTCGCACCTCCTGATTAATCTACAGCGGATTACATAATGAACAATCAAACCGTTTGGTGATTCTATTCACAAAACATGCAATCATTCTAGAATAACTTCCGCTTTTAACTTTATAACTTTCCGGCAATATCTAATTGATATTCAACTGTTATTTAGCAGACTTTGCCGGTTTGTTTTCTTTCATCTTGATAGTAATCTTAACACCTGCAGGCATTTCCAGCTTTGCAAGAGCGTCTACAGTCTTCTGCGACGGTCCGATTACATCAATGAGCCTTTTATGAGTTCTCTGCTCAAACTGCTCTCTGGAATCCTTATACTTATGAACAGCCCTTAATATAGTAACAACTTCCTTTTTAGTAGGCAGTGGTACCGGACCGCTCACCTTTGCTCCGCTTTTCTTTACAGTTTCAATAATTTTTCCTGCTGCATAATCAACTAACTTGTGATCATACGCCTTGAGTGTAATTCTCATTACTTTTTGATTTGCCATAAAAATAGCCGCCTCCTTTTCGCACTTTAGCTACAGTACGACAAGTGGTGACTGTACACTTATCCGTGTGTGTCGTGTTTTGTCCTAAAAAAAATTAAATACAATATACACATTTAACACGTTTATCTGCTCACAGGCAGAAACATAATACGTACAGTGACTTGTCGCCAATCTTTTAGCAGATTAATCAATCTGCATTTCCTGACATTCGCTCCACGAAAAACCCACTAAACAACAGTATTTGCGTCGTGGCAACCTTCGCTTCACAGCTATCAATGTCACACAGCATTTCAGATTATACACCTGTTTCCTGTTTATTGCAAGCATTTTTTTAATATTTTCCAAAAAAATGTGTAGAGTTACAATTGATTCGGCACTTTCCACTGTACAAAAACTCCCTGACGGATATTATATCCGGATGATATGTATCCTTCAGGGAGTTTGCATTATTATTTCATCTTACTTAATATTTTACGGTTTCTGATGTATCCGTATTTATTGCAAGCATTAAGGTCAGTAATCTACTCGCTCTTGGCTCCGTCCTTATAAAAGGTAATAGATTTTATGGATATATTCGCAGCGCCGCCATAGTTAAATATCTTAATTGAGCCAAGAGGCGCGCCCTCCAAATAATCATCAGAGCTTAAAAGCAATGTCGTTTCCTTATCTTTATCAAGCTTTGTTATATTCGTATCAGGCGACCAGCCTGTAGCCCCCTGTCCGGTTCCCGCATCATACTGTCCTGCAAATATGCCTACATCCTCACCGTCCTGAGTGTATGTTATCTCAACATATTTGTAATCATCTTTACTTTCGGTTATAGGGCTGCGGACTATAAATCCCTGCATGCCCGGCATTGCAGCGTCAAGGGATTTGGTTTCTTCGTTGTATGTTACCTTAGCAGGCTCGCCTCCCGGTACTCCGTCAGTAACAGTGCTTACCTTACTGAGGTCTACTTCATATGGTTCAGCCAGATTCGGCTTCTGTG